>JBARJI010000065.1:0-46285 GCA_049800195.1 Candidatus Acidiferrum sp. | reverse complement strand
GGCAAAAACACCATATCCGGCTGATCGCGCCTCACAAGTACAATCGCCGCCGCAAGAGCACCCAAGACGGCCGGGAACTGCGGCGCTATTGCCGCCGCTGGAAAATCGAGCGCCTCTTCGCTTGGCGCCATAATTTCCGCCGACTCGTCAGCCGCTGGGAACATCAGGAAGCCAACTTCCTCGGCATGCTCCAGCTTGGCTGCTTCGTTATCCTCGTGAGACATTTATGAGACTGCTTCTAGAGACCTCTAATACCAACGAGCAGCCCCTGTCTCAAAAAGTTTTTGTTCTGCCCGCGGCCTCTGTTTGGGAACGCTTTTGCTGGCCTACTTCTTCTCCAACTTGCTCACAGCTAGCTTCTCTGCCACTTCCAACGCGTCGGCGGCCTTTACCCTCACATCCGGCGCCACACCTATTCCTTCCCAGTCACGGCTGGAGAAAGGGTTGATCGTCCTCGTTTCAGGAATCCCCATTCCGAAGTGATCATCAATCCGATGCCAAACTCCTGCGTGTGCACTACCCGCTGTTGTCTCACCAACGAGCGTGACACGTTTCAGCATCTTCAAGTCATAGCAGAATTGCTCTGCCCCCGAGATGGTTCGGGCCGACGTCAGCACGTACACCGGCTTATCCGCCAGCCTATTTCCTGGAACTGGCGACGCCGTCCAGGATTGCTGTGTCGGAGCTTCTCTGGGACTGTACAGGTACTCGGGGTGGTCAAATAGGTAGCTGGAAATCAGCGCGACCATGTTCTGAAAACCGCCCGCGTTATCACGCAAATCAAAGATCACTGCATCCGCGTCGTTCAAAGAAGCCATTGCAGCCGTCGCCGTTGGCCGGCATACCGAAGTATCCGGAAAAAAAGTCAGCTTCACATATCCGACATTGTGCGCCAGCATCTCCACCTTTTCGAACATGCAATTTTCCTGCTCCATGGCCTTCCGATAGCGAGCAAGGCCTTCCGGTGTCGGTCCCGCCGGCTGCTCGGGCAATGCGGCTTGACTGTAAACCAACTCCAGGTGCATGTCGTCGCTCACATCTCTCATTTGCTTCGTCAACAACTCTGCAAAAGCTTCTCCATCTGCCGCAGCGTCGTCGTCGCCGCTCTTTGCGTGTTCCTCCAACGCGTTCGCCATTTTCTCTGCGACATTCCGATCCACGTAATACTCCTTCAGGTTTGCGATAGCTCCTGCAACCACGCGCTGCCGTTCGCCCGCGTTTGGCGTCCTACTTCCGGCCTCCGTAGTCGTCATGGCTGTGGCAGCGTCCCGCGGTTGGAGTGCCTGCGGCCTGGAAGAACCATAGCTATCCACCGAAAGTGACGTGTCGGACTGCGAATTTCCCGGTCGAGTCTCGCCTGTTCCGAGGCCGGTTGCAGTCCCTATTGGCCGCGCGGATTCGCTCATTCCCGGCTGTCCCGATTCCACAGCTTCTTCTCCCGCCCCATCGGCGGACTGCTGCACTGCACCTTTGAATGCTGACCTGCGTGCGGCAATTTCCCGCCGGCTTTGGCGTGCCGAGGCATGCAGTGGTCGGAAGTTCCCGCCATGTGTCAGCAAAATCGAAACACCCACCAGAGCGCTCAACGACAGCACGCCTCCCAAAAACAACGCTCCAGCCCGCGGCGTTTCATCTCCTAGCACATAAAAGGAAGGCGTCCCCTTCGCGTACAAATCCGCGGCCGCCCCGGCGAGTTCCGGTTGAGCATGGAGATACTCGCGTGGCACCGAGATTGCCAAATCGGTCAGCAGGTCAAGCCAGAGCCGCGGACGCCGGAAGAATCCTTTTTCATCTCGCGCGCGGTCGCGAAACAGTTGCAGAGCTTCCTCACGGTACGCTTCGCGAAAACGAGAGGGAAACAGTCGCAGCAGCCAAGCGTAGATCTTCTCAGACATACTCCCCCCTTAGGATTTTTTTGGCCCGCGCCACGCGCAGGAGATCGGCGAGTCTATCAGCTTCGGCTCTTGCCAGTTTGCGCCCGGCGGAAGTTAATCGGTAGTAACGACGTCGCTCGTAGCGGGGTTCGACGTCCTCGCGTTGATCGATCTCTTCGATCAGTTTCGCCTCGAGTAAAGTCTGGATCGAGCTGTATAACGTCCCAGGGCCGAGCCGCATGCGCCCATCCGTCTGCTCTTCAACTTGCCGCATAATCGCGTAACCGTGCAGGTCTTCCCCCGCAAGGGAAAGCAGTATTTGAAACGCAGCCGAAGGCAATGGATCGAGTTTTCGTTTTGGCATAGTAGGTCGATAGTCGGTATATCGATTATCGACTATACCAGGGCAAGTCCCGGCTTGCAAGAAATAGGATTTCCGGGTCCTAGCAACAACGCTCGAGGGCGCTGCCGCTCACTGGGTACGTTCCGCGCTCACTCGTAACGAAGCGCCACTAGCGGGTCGACTCGCGCCGCTCGCCGCGCCGGTATCCAACACGCCAGTAAACCTGTGACCAGAAGCAGCAGCGGAACAGCCATGAGAGTCGTGGCGTCGTACGGGGACACGCCCCAAAGCTGCGTGGCGTTCGCAACCATTTTTGCAACGCTCAAACTGATGGCCAGACCTATACCGACGCCCAGCAGAACGAGTCGCAGCCCCATGTTGATCACCAGCTTCAGAACGTCCCCGCTCTCCGCTCCCAGCGCCATTCGAATACCAATCTCATGCGTCCGCCGCGCCGCCGTGTAGGCCAGTACGCTGTAAACTCCTATGGTCACGAGAATCAGTCCGATCCCGGCGAAAATTCCCAGCAAGAAAAATCCAAATCGCGGCCCCGCGTAAGAAAACTGGCTGATGTACCCCTCGAGTGTCCCTGTCAGTGTGAGAGCGACGCCGCGGTCCGTCGCCCAAATCTGCTGGCGGATGGTGTTCTCCATCGAAAGCGGCTCATTCGCCGTCCGAGCCAGGATGCCGCGGTTGAAAGAGCCGGTTACTGTATAAGGCACCCACATTTCCGGATCGGGCGGATCTTGTAAGCCGTGGTTTTTCACGTCGGCGACAACGCCGACAATCTCAAACCAGGCATCGGGCACGGGATCAGGAGCGGTTTCGAGTTCCACGATGTGAACGCGCTGTCCGATCGGATTCTCCGTGCCGAGATATTTGCGCGCGAAGGTTTGGTTGACGACCGCGAGTTTTCTCCCATCATTAACTTCGGCTTCCGTGAACGTTCGCCCCGTTAAAAGCTGAATCTTTAAAACAGGGAAATAGCCCTCGCTGCAAAGCTGAAAAAGCGCCGTCCATTTTTCCGAGTGGGTCTTTCCGGGAACATCAATGTCGGATCGGATCCCTCCGTAAGGAGGCAACGTGCTTGTTTCCGTGGCGTCGACGATTCCGGGCAGAGCTTTCAGGCGAAGCAACAACGGGCGAAAAAAACCAGCCACTTGTTCGGCGGTTTTGTAGCGGTCCGCGGGAAGAGGTAG
The DNA here is from genome assembly GCA_049800195.1 of Candidatus Acidiferrum sp. Classification (GTDB taxonomy): domain Bacteria; phylum Acidobacteriota; class Terriglobia; order Acidiferrales; family UBA7541; genus Acidiferrum. The sequence continues at coordinate 42,869 of JBARJI010000065.1, read as the reverse complement.
CCTCACCACAAAAATGTGGTCGGGTTGCAGGCCGAGATGCACTTCATGCAACGCCACAAAGCTGCGCATCAAAAGCCCCGCGCCAACCAAAAGAGTGAGCGACAGAGCAACCTCAAGAACGACCACCGCGTCGCGCAAACGCCCGTGGCGAAAGCCGCCGCTGACGCCTTTCCCGCTGTCGCGCAGCGGATCGTTCAAATCGCGCCGCGCCGCTTGCAGAGCCGGGACAAGACCAAAAACCAGCGCCGTCGCTACCGAGACAGCAAGCGTGAAGAGCAATACCGCGCCATTCAGCCGAATGGCCGCTTCAGCGGGAATGATATCTTGTGGTGTGATGGCGATGAGGGACTTCAGCCCGCCCCAGGCGAAGAGGGCGCCAAGTCCAGCACCGCCCAGGGCCAGAATCGAGCTCTCCACGAGCAATTGCCGCACCAGCCTCCAACGCCCCGCTCCCAGCGCCGCGCGGATGGCAAACTCCTTCTCTCGTGTGGTCGCGCGTGCCAGCAGCAAGTTGGCAACATTACCGCAGCCGATCAGCAGGAGTAATCCGACAGCAACCAGAACGATGTAGAGCGTCGTGCGAAATCTCCCAACTACCAGATCCGTAAGTGATTGCACTTCCACCGTGAAATGCTTTGGATAGTCTTTCGGATAAACGGTGGAGAGCTGCTTGGCGATCACCGTCAGATCGGCCTGAGCTTCGCGTTCTGAAACTCCGGGCTTGAGATGGCCCATCAGAAACCAGTAGCGATTGAATCCCAGGGTCGGCGTAGTATCCGCGTGGCTGGGTTTCTCCGGTATCCAGACGTCGGCGTCCCCCCAGCCAAATCGTGGCGGCATAATGCCAATTAGCGTTCGCGCCACACCGTTCAAAACGAAGGTCTTGTTGAGGATGGATGGATCCGCGCTGAAGCGGTTAACCCAGGTCTTGTAGCGCAACACGAATACAGGGGGAGCGCCCGGATCGTAATCCGCAGGCTGCATCACGCGGCCAAGCAATGCCGGCATCCCTAAAAATTCGAAGGTTCCGGGTGTAACCACCGATCCGCTGAAGCGGTCTGTTCCCTCCCCGTACGTATACAGCACATCGTTTTGGTCATTGGCAATGACCCGGTCAAATACATGATTTTGTGCGACGTAATCCAAATACTCGGGTCCGCCATAGCCGCCTCGTCCGCCCGGCGCATTCCGTTCCGTGTCATGGATCTGCACGGAAACAAAGTGTTTCGCGTCCGGATAGGGAAACGGCTCCATGAGCACATTTTCGATCACGCTGAAAATGGCCGTCGAAGCGCCGATGCCTAAAGCGAGCGTAATCGCTGCCACGATGGCAAAGCCCGGACTCCTCCGAATGGTTCGACCGGCATAGCGGAAATCCTGCCAGAGTGACAACATGCTTGAGCCTCCCGGAAGTCGATCGAGATCTCTTATTTACAAGACGCTCGAGCCGCCAATAAGTTCCCTAACTCGTCTGGATCGAGCAAGAAAGTTCTTCGTCGCGCCCCTGTTTGACCGGGAAAGAGGCTCCCTGAGATTTCTGGCCCGGCGAGCTAGGCATTTGTGAAACATAATTAATGTCAAGTTGCGCTTAATCCTTGGTTTGGCTCTGAGATGCATTTCGGCTAGGATGTGCTGCATCCCCGCTGACCGCATCGCGAACTGGTTCAGAATCAATAGCGGGTGACGGAGCGGTTTCATTGAGGCGGGGGTCTTTCATGAAACGTTTTGCTGCGGTGGTCCTACTGGTGGCGAGCTGGGCGATTGCGCCCTGCGCGTATGGCGCGGGAAAAGTTGCTGGTACGAGTTGTGAGCAACTGGCTCAACTCTCTTTCCCGCATACAAAAATCACTTCAGCGGAAGTAATCGCCGCGGGAGCGTTTTCGCCGCCGGCAGACATTACACCCTGGCTGGCCGGAACCCCGTCCCTCTACAAGGCCTTGCCGGCATTTTGCAGAGTTATGGCGGAATCCGAGCCCAATGCCGATTCAGATATCAAGATCGAGGTATGGATGCCCGCGACCGGATGGAATGGAAAATTTCGCGGCCAGGGCAATGGCGGATTTGCCGGCGAAATTGACTATGGTGCCCTGGGGCTTGCCGTCTCCCAAGGGTATGCATCGGCGGGCACGGACACGGGCCATGCCGCGGAAGGTACCGACGCAAAATGGGCGTTGGGACACCCCGAGAAAATCATCGACTTCGCGTATCGCGCCATCCACGAAATGACCACGGTTGCCAAAGCTTCCGTGAAAGCGTTTTACGGAGACGGGCCACGGCATGCGTATTTTGCCAGTTGTTCCAATGGTGGTCGCGAAGCGTTGATGGAGGCGCAGCGTTACCCCGGCGATTACAACGGCATCCTCGCCGGAGCGCCCGCGAACTACTGGACGCACCTGCTTTCAAGCGCACTATGGGACGCGCAAGCAACAACGGAAAATCCGGCCAGTTACATTCCGGCAAGCAAAGTGCCTACCATCGCCCATTCGGTGATTGCGGCGTGTGACGCTATCGATGGGGTGAAGGACGGGGTGTTGAACGATCCGCGCAAATGCCGCTTCGACCCGGCGCGCTTGTTATGCAAAGCGAACGATTCAGATTCCTGCCTGACGCAGCCGCAAGTCACCGCGCTCAAAAAATTGTACGAAGGCGCGCGCGATTCCAAAGACCGCGCGATCTTTCCCGGATTCATGCCCGGCGGCGAGGACGGTGGCGGCGGATGGAGCCTCTGGATCACCGGCAGCAGCCCAGGCAAGAGTCTCCTTTTCGCTTTCGGCTACGGATATTTTGCGGACATGGTCTATGACCAGCCGGATTGGGATTATAAGCAAGCGAATTTGGACGATGCCGTCGCGGCTTCGGATAAGAAATTTGCAAACATCCTGAATGCCACGAACGCGGACTTGAAACCGTTCGAGTCGCGCGGCGGAAAACTCATCCTCTACCACGGCTGGAGCGACGCCGCAATCTCCTCGCTCAACACCATCAACTACTACCATCAAGTGGAAAACAAATTGGGCAAGCAAGAAACGGATTCTTTTATGCGCTTGTTCATGGTGCCGGGCATGCAGCATTGCGGCAGCGGGCCGGGTCCGGATATTTTCGGCGAAGATGGCATAAGCCCGGTGAACGACGCGCACCACAATATTTACATGGCGCTCGAACAATGGGTGGAAAAAGGCGTCGCGCCGTCGTCAGTGATCACCTCGAAGGTTGCTGGAGAAGGTTCTGCCGCCGGGGTGAAGGAGACGCGGCCGCTCTGCGCGTATCCCGAAACCGCGAAATACAAGGGAACCGGCGACACGAACGATGCTGCGAATTTTGTCTGCGAAAAAGAAAAGTAAAGACAGAAAAACGCAAACAGACCGCCTTGAAAATCAAAAAGAAAAAAACAAAAAGCAAGAATACGCTGACGAAGAATACGTCTGCGCGCGAACACAAGCGCGCTCGAACGGCAGCTTCCATTTAGGCGGCGGATTCGGGGCGGAAAACTCGCTGGAAGCGCGGGCCTGTGAATTGCACGCCGACAAGATGTTCGCCTTGCTTGGGAGCGTCCACCACGTGGACCACGCGTCCTTGCGTGGAGAAGTCCGATTCGGAGCGCCGCGAAGCATAGTGCGAAAAAGGGATACGGATTTCGAGATCGGAGCCGATGGCGACATCGAAACGCGTCAGAAACGCGGCGCCGCTGCGGCACAGATTTTCGCTGGAAGTTTCTTCCTCGAAGACTACGCCGCGGCTGTCTCGTCCTCTGACCTTGAGAGGGAGGCGGACGGCAATTCTACGCTCCGAGCGTTGCCTCGTAGCGGTCTGCGTCAAGTGGACCATGGGCTGGGTCCTCTTTTCTGGCGTCCCCTCCGTGGCTGAAATTCTGGGCGGCCACAGAGTGGTTACTATCCTGCGCGATCACCGAGCGATCGACCAATTGCGCAGCCGGCGAGCGAATGGCTCCCGCAACGGCTCGGCTCTCGAAGAAGGATTCCACCTTCTCGACAACCTCACCGGGCGTTCGCGCCGCATGAACAATGCGCCGAAGTTCGCTGCCGTTCCCCACGCCATGAGTAAACCAGCAAGCGAACTGCTTCATTTTGCCTATACCATCGGGGAGGTTGGCAGCATTAATTTGCCGATAGTAGCCAGAGAGTAACTGATGGCGCTTGACCTCGGTGGGGGTGTCGTACCGGCCGCTCGAAGCGTATTGCTGCATTTGGGAGAAAATCCAGGGGTTGGTGGCGGCAGCGCGCCCGATCATCACGGCGTCGCAGCCAGTTTCGCGAAACATACGCTCGGCGTCCTCGGGCGCATTGATATCGCCATTGCCGATGACGGGAATTTTCACGGCTTGCTTCACGGCGGTGATGATATTCCAGTCGGCCGCCCCGGCGTAGCCCTGGGTGCGCGTACGTGGATGAACTGCGACGCCTTCGACCCCGAGACTTTCCGCCATTTTGGCGACTTCGACGGCGACGATGGATTGGTCGTCCCATCCGGCACGCAGTTTGATTGTGAGCGGGATTTTGACGGCAGCGCGTACAGTTTTGAAGATTTCGCCCAGGAGAGGGAGATCGCGCAGCAGCCCGGAGCCGCCGCACTTAACGACTTTCTTGGCCGGACAGCCGAGATTGATGTCCACGGCGTCGTAGCCGAGGTCTTCGACCATGCGCGCGGCTTCGGCCATCACCGCGGGATTGGCGCCAAAGAGTTGTGCCGTGATGGGATGCTCATCTTCCTGGAAGTAGAGGTAGCGGAGCGTTTTGGCGGCGCTACGGGTGATGCCTTCGGAGCTGGTGAACTCCGTCATTAGCAGGCCGCAACCGCCGAGGCCGCGAATGACGCGACGGAAAAGCGTGTCGGTCACGCCAGCCATGGGAGCGAGGACCGCAGCGGGGCTGATCGTTAGGTCGCGAATTTTGAGAGCTTGTGGAAACATGCGCTCGCTCATGGGTTGGTCCAGTCTAGGCCCATGTGGGAGGCTCTGGCAAGGCGAGACGGAGTTTGCGGGTCAGGGTCCGGAGCCGTTGTGTGGGACACGGTAACTGGTGACACGAGGTCGGAGGAAGCGGACATGCGGCTGGGTAGCGGGAAGGATTGGCGGGCAACCTGGGCTGGATTTCTGGTTAACCATAATGGGGAGCCACCCCCTGTTTTTGCGTAAATACTCATTCCAAAGGTCCTTAAAGTTGTTTGTTTTGAAGCAGTTTTGTAAGTGTTGATTGCAGAGAAGATAGTGGCAAGTGGGCTTTCGACTTTATTTAGCGAAAACCGGTGATGAGAGGCAAGAGGCACCCCCCACCCGGGGTGTTTTGCCCAAAGAGTGCGGAAAGCACAGAAACGATTGGGGATAAGGTTTGGGTCACTGCAAAAAAGCGCGCAAGAGTATGAAAACAAAGAGAGGGTAGGTGCTAGGGAATGAGACCGATGGGGCCTCTTGCGGAGAGCAGGGGCAAGTGACTCCGCGGGTTCGCACTGGGGAAGCAGGTGAGTGGTCGAGGCAAAAGGAGATTTTAGTTTGGAGGGCGCAGAGTTCGCTGAGGACAGATGGAGGCGTGTGAACTGGCTGTCCTGAACGGGCGAAGCGAAGAGCGATAAAGTGGTGATCAGGCGAACCATGAGGCATGGTAGCAGGGAATCAGCGCCTTGTCAACTATTTTATTACTTCACTGACTGTTTATTCGAATGAGGCTGGAAATTGCAGGTTCAAGTCGACAACTTGGAGTGGGTTTCGGGAAGCAAGAGGGTTTGTTGCGTGCTGAAAAGAAAGGACTTGCGGGCTGAAGGCGCTCTGCGGAGGGGCGCGCCGGAGAACGTCGGGAAGGGGAGAATGCGGCGGGAATTTCGTTTGTGATTCGAATGAGACGGGCAGAAGTCGAGTGGATTGAATAGGTTGGCGGGACTTTTGTGATTTGGTGAGACTGTGGAAATGTGTGGAAAAGTCGAAAGTTCTGGGCGAAAAGCCGCTTGTAATGCGTCGATTTGGATGCCGAGTCTATGTTTTTACCGCCCTGGCAATCGCGGATCCGACTTGTTGGTCCGATGAGTCAGCATTCCAGAGGCAAAATGCCGAACAATCAGACAAATAAATCCTTGCAGCGATTGTCGGGGGAAAGATTTGAAAGCGGGACAGACAAGAAGTGGGGGCAGCGGACCGTTCCTATGAGGGGGAAGCAGAGAGATTTCTCACCGAGAAAGTCGACACGTTTGCAGAAGCAATCGTGAAGGGATGGGGCGTCGGCTTGCTTCGTTCGTCGTTATAGACGAAATGATCCGAATGGGGACGGGTCGGCCGTTGGCAGGTGCATCCCATCTAACCGAATGAGGGATCGACTCCTCTAAAGTGAAGTATGCATTTCGGTCGGATGTTCTGAGAGAGGTTTCCATGGCGCAGACGGTTCTGGTTACGGGCGGATCGGGGTTCATTGGGAGCTATTGCATTCTGCAACTGCTGGAGGCGGGCTACCAGGTGCGCACGACGGTACGGAGCCTGAGGCGCGAGGGCGACGTGCGCACTTTGCTCAAGGAAGGCGGTGCGGAGGCGGGAGAGAGATTGTCGTTCGTGGTCGCGGACTTGGAACAAGATGCGGGGTGGCAAGAGGCCGCGGCGGGATGCGACTACGTGCTTCACGTGGCGTCGCCGCTGCCGCCGAGCGTTCCCAAGAACGAGGACGAGTTGATCGTGCCGGCGCGAGAAGGGACGCTGAGAGTGCTGCGTGCTTCGCGAGACGCGGGCGTGAAGCGAGTGGTGCTAACGTCCTCGTTCGCGGCGATTGGTTATGGATACAAGGAGCGGAAAGAGACGTTCGACGAGAAGACCTGGACGGACCTCGAAGGCGAATTCGTGGCGCCGTACCAGAAATCGAAGACTTTGGCGGAACGCGCGGCGTGGGAGTTCATCCGTACAGAAGCCTGCAAACTGGAGCTTTCCGTGGTGAATCCGGTGGGGGTTTTCGGACCGGTGCTGGGGCCGGATTATTCAGCGTCGATCCTGATCGTGCAGAAGATGATGGAGGGCGCGATGCCGGGCGCGCCACGGCTCTATTTTGGAGTGGTGGATGTGCGAGACGTGGCGGACTTGCACATTCGCGCCATGACGAGTCCGGCGGCCAAGGGCGAACGGTTTCTGGCCATCGCGGGCGATGCCATGTCGATGTTGGACATCGCCAAAGTCCTGAAAGCGCGAATGGGAGCGGCGGCGGCGAAGGTGCCGACGCGGGAGCTGCCGAACTGGATGGTACGGCTCGCGGCGCTGCGCGATCCGGCGCTAAAGCTGATCTTGCCCGAACTCGGCAAGAGGAAGAACGCGACTAACGAAAAGGCGCGGCGCCTGCTGGGCTGGACGCCGCGCTCGAATGAAGAGGCTATTGTGGCGACGGCGGAGAGTTTGGTGCGCCTTGGGCTGCTGAAGGATGGCGCGAAAAAGGCCGCGTAGTTCGCGGCGCGCGACACGTATCTGATTGTAAATGGCGATGGGCGGGCGTGGTCTTCAAATGGACTTCGTGTCGGATTCATGCATAATGCGTTCCGCATAAAGAGCAAGGAACGGGACGATTCCAGTTTCAGAAACCGTGCGGGAATGCAGGCGATTTTCGGAGGCATCTTGAGACTAGCGGCAGGTTTGCTTATGGTGGCGGCAAGTTTGTTCACTGCAATGCCAGCGAGCGCACAGGACATTCGCGACGGGGAAGCATTGTTGACCGCGATGCACGCGCGCTACGAGAACTCGTGGTACAGCAACGTGACTTTCACGGAGAGAGCGACGACGCTGAATCCTGACGGCGCCAGTAAGAACGAAATCTGGTATGAGGCGCTGGAACTACCGGGAAAGCTGCGGATCAATATTGGTCCAGCCAGCGAAGGGAACGGGATGCTGTTTCTGGATAACACGTTGACCAGGTTTAAGCAGGGCAAGATTGTGCAGACACGTCCGTTCGTCCATATCTTGCTAGTGCTGGGGTTTGATATTTACCGGCAGGACGCGAAGACGACGATCGACGAAGTAAAAGCTCAGGGATTCGATTTGAAACAAATCCACGAAGAGAAATGGGAAGGGCAGGACGTATATGTGGTGGGCGCGGCAAAGGGGGATTTGAAATCGAAACAATTTTGGATCGAGAAGAAGCGGCTATTGTTCCTGCGAGTGCTGGAGCCGGACGAACAGGATGCGACGAAGATGCAGGACAACCGGTTCAGCGATTACCGGCGGCTTCCCGGGGGCTGGATCGCGGCGCACGTGGATTTCTACAAGGGCGGGAAGATGGCGTTCACGGAGCAGTATTGGGACATCAAGGAAAATGTGAAGCTGGAGCCCGATTTCTTCGAGCCCGCAAGATTCGAGCAGGATTTCGGAAAGAACGAGCAGAATAAATAGGCCGGCGTTCTCGGTGCGAGGAAGTGCACAAGCAGCACCGGCGGGCGGCCAGGCAAAGTTCACGGCGGAGAGTAGTGGGGCGGTTTCCCGCGAGCGCGCTTACCCGGACCAGACGAACGAATTCGCTTCCAGGTCCGGAAGACAATAGAATCGGCTAGCGGCTATGCCATTACTTGCGGCTTGGCGACGATTGGCCAACTGATGGGTCGATTTCGGACCTGTGAGTACTGTCGGACGACGCGCAACCGATGGGCGGACTTCAGAATGAAGGGTTTATTCTGAAATCTCCGTCGGCGCATTGACGTTCTTATACGCTCTGATCGCAAACTGGTACCGACTCCGGCCGTAGGCAAAAAGAATTCTGCGGGGTGGCCTATGACTGCGGTGCTCGTTCGAAGTCCAAATGCCTTCCGAAAGTTTTCTCCTCAGCGTTGTCCGAGAAGGCTGTAAAGCAGGATGCCCAGCACAAGAAGCGTGAAGAACACATACTTCCAATCGCGCTGAGAACAGAACGCGAAAACCGAAAACGCGACCCGGCTAATCGGTGTGGCGATCAGAACTAAAAGTCCGAGCTGAATTAGTCCACGTCCGTGAAAGGCAACCGCTTCGCCAAAAATCCCCGGAATCGTGCGCAGATTCTCGGGTTCGCCCTGGAAAGCGCGATAATCGCTTAGGCGGGGAAATCGGGCGAGATAAATCATCCCCCCAGCAAGCACAATGAAAGCCGCGAGAATCACTCCGCTCCGCAAAAGCAACCCCATTAATTCGTCCATATGTTGGTCGGTTCGTGGCGATTCGCTGCTCATTGATTTTCCTCGAGCCATCAGATTTTGCCTGTGAGACCGCTGTAGATCATCTCGACCGCGATAGCACCGATCATGACGGCGAAAACAATCCGAAGCACACCCACCTTTGCGCCGGTCAGCGCCCGCGCCCCGATGAGCGACCCGGCGAGAACCCCGAGCATCACAGGCATCGCCAGTCCCGGATCGATGTAACCCCGGCTCAAATAAATCCCGGCTCCTGCCGCGGCGGTTACTCCGATCATGAAATTGGAAGTTGTGGTGGATACTTTGAACGGGAGCTTCATAGCTTTGTCCATGGCGATTACTTTCAGTGCGCCCGAACCGATCCCGAGCAGGCCCGACAGAACGCCCGCCACGACCATCAGCAGGAAGCCCATGGGCACGCCGCGAACGTGGTAGCTGACCAAACCACTGCTGGTTGGATATGTGCTGTCCATGTGAAGCCAAGTAGCGATCGGGCCGGGGCCCCGGTCCGGTTTGGAAGGAGTGCCCTGGTGAAACGAAACCAGGGCTGAAGAGATGAGCACGAGGCCGAAAATGATCGCGATAACTGATGCATGCAGGTAGAGTACGAGAGCAGCCCCGGCCAATGCGCCTGCGGTCGTCGCCATTTCCAGAAACATGCCCACCCGGATATTGGAATATCCTTCGCGGACATAGGCCGCTGAGGCGCCGCTGGAGGTCGCGATTACCGAAACCAGCGCGGCCCCCATCGCATAGTGGATATCGACATGGAAGATGACTGTAAGCAGCGGTATCACGACCGCTCCACCACCCAGTCCTGTCAGGGCGCCGAGAAATCCAGCAAGCACCGAGCCAGCAAAAATGAGCGTCGTGAATTCGAGAGAGTTCAAATACATTCCTTGCGATTCTATGGCGCGAACCAATGAACTTGCAGGCTGGCGTCTCCCGACGCCGAAAATAGTCTTTCGTCAAACTTAAATGGAAGGAGCAACTCGGCTACCAATCTCAAAGCAGGTCGATCTTCGGACCGTACAAACCAGCGGTCCGCAACTCGGAGAACCGATCGCACGCCGTTGAGGAGCACGCGCGTTTAACATCGCGTCTTACACTAAGTCGGGATTTCCGATTTGGAATCCTAACTCGCGTATCCTAGTACTCCTTCGAAAATCGACGCAAGAAATTTGTGACCAGAGCAGTTCCCATCGAGATTGCCGGGCCGACGGCTCGTTATTCCCGTCTGTCGCGCCCCAATTGTTGCCGTGTAATCGATTTCCCAGACGCTGCGCCGACCTATCTCCTGCGGCTCCAGATATTGTAACCGCAAGAGAAGTGCCAACCCGGTGGCATCGGCAGCGCCCCGATCCGCCGCAGCATACCCCAAAACAGTCGCCGGTGTAGATGTCCTTCGGCCAGCCGGAGCCAATAATAGCGGGTAGGCTTGACCAGTCGGCCGCCTGTTTTCACCAGCCACGGCTGCAAGCCCGTCAGCGACCACTGACTTCTCGTAAATTGCGCAAAGTACTGATTAACGGTGCCAGCTCAACCGATCGACGCAACACCACCTAGTCAGCTGATCCGACCACACTTGCCCAAGGAGACACGCTCTGGCCGGCTGTAAACGATCAGACCCTGGCCAGGATGGTTTTCCGGTTGAATCAGTGCCCGCGAACGACCCATGGTTACTGAGGTCCCTGTAAGCGCATTTCGGCCTGGTGTCGCGTCGACTCATTGAGACTGCCCGCCTAATCGGAAAGTGGCCCACAACCCGGCGGAGCCACAGGTTGACAGTTCATCCAACCTCCGATACATTTCAGCAACTGAAACAAATGTTTCAGAATTTTCCGAGGCGGTTTCGTGCTTCCAGAAGGATGCCCAGCGTGCGCAGGCCTACATTAGTGCCGGCAGTGTTTTCGGTTTTGGCGGGATTGCTGATTGCCAATTCTCCGTGTTTGGCGCAAAACGGCGATAACAAAGGCATTGACCACCTGCGAGCCCACGTTGCGGAACTCGCGCTTAGCTTTCCTGGAACCATCGGCGTGTACGTGCGAAACATCGAAACGGGCGCGGAAGTGGCCTATAAAGCGGACGAACGGTTTCCGATGGCGAGCGTTTACAAAATTCCCATCATGGTGCAAGTTTTTCGCGAAGTGGATGCGGGGCGCTTGTCGTTGACAAATCGAATCGAATTGACGGAAGCCGACAGGCGGCTGGGCAGCGGCTTGCTGATGTACATGACGCCGGGCTTGAAACCGACGCTTCACGATTTGCTAACGATGATGATCACGGTGAGCGACAACGAAGCAACGGACAAACTTCTGGGAATCGTGGGCGCGCAAAACGTGAATGCCATGCTGAAGACGCTGGGCATCAAAGATGTGCGCGTGGATCGGCCCACCTCTGAAATCATTGAAGATTGGATCGCCTACGGTGATCCCGACGTGCAGAAGCTCAGCCTGGCGCAGATGGTCTCGAATCCCAACTTTTTTGGTTCGATCACGCGAGAACAGATCGAGACGAGCGACAAGCTTTTTGTGCAAGACCCGCGCGACCACGCCTCACCTCGAGGAATCGCGGAGTTGCTGATCAAGATTTTCAAGAATGAAGCCGCCAGCGAGAAATCGTGCCAAGACATGCTGGGGATTCTAAAGCTGCAGCAACTTAATGATAGCGTGCCGCGTTACCTGCCGGCGGGCACGGTGGTCGCTCACAAGACCGGCGAGATCGGATACACGCGCAACGACGCTGGGATCATCTATGAGGGCGGCCAGCATATCGCGATCACGATCTTCGGGCTGCGCGGAAGCGAAGATGTCCCCGAGCTCGAGTTGAAGCAGCGCGAAGGCACTATCGCGCGCGCTGTCTACGATTATTTCCAATACACGGACTAACTCACCTGAAGGACAAGGTGTCCCTAAGGCACCTGTGCGCCCCGGGGCTTGAAGCCCGCGGCACGCGGCGTTGTCGCGATTCCACGCTTACAAGGCGAGAATCACTGGCTAACGGCGAAGGACGTCAGCGAGGCGTCGACGGCGGCGCGAGCAGCGGCACCGCCGCATGCAATTGCGTTTTGAATCGTGAGTAGTTGCTTTCGGGCGTTGACCTTGCGCCAGTCGCGGCCTATAGTGGCGCTCCTTTCGCAGCGGAGAAGCGCGTTTGCTGCTATCTATATTTCATCTGGAAGAAAACCACACGACCGTGCGGCGTGAGTTGCTGGCGGGGCTTACGACGTTCATGACCATGGCGTACGTGGTGGTGGTGAATCCGCAAATTCTCTCGGAAGCTGGGATGCCGATCGATGGCGTGCTTTTTGCAACGTGCATTTCGGCGGCGGTGGCGACCTTGATCATGGGGATTTGGGCGAATTACCCGATTGCGTTAGCGCCGGGGATGTCGCTCAACGCGTACTTCGCGTATTCGATCGTAATGGGGCGAGGCGTGCCATGGCAGACGGCGCTCGGAGTAGTATTTCTTTCGGGACTGCTTTTCTTGTTGCTGACGCTGACGAAGGTGCGCGAGCAGATCGTCAACGGAATTCCGGATTGCCTGAAATATGGGACCGCAGGCGGAATCGGACTGTTTATTGCATTTATTGGATTGCGCAACTCGAAGATCATTGTGGCGAATCCGGCGACGTTTGTGGGTTTCGGGAGAATTTCCGATCCACAAGTGCTTCTGGCGTGCGGCGGTTTGATTCTTATTGCCGTTTTGATGGCGCGGCGTATTGGCAGCGCGATTCTGCTTGGAATTGTGGCGATTGCAGTGGCGGGAATTCCGCTGGGCTTGGCGCACTGGCCGGGGCATTTATTTTCTTGGCCACATCCCTCCGGGACGTTTCTGAAACTCGATTTGCGTTCGGCGGCCAAGCTTGGATTAGGAGAACTCGTCTTTGTTTTCTTTTTTGTGGACCTGTTCGACAACGTGGGGACACTGGTCGGCGTTTGCGAAGAGGGCGGCTTCATGCGCGATGGCAAGCTGCCGCGCGCGAGCCGCGCGTTGCTGGCCGATGCGTTCGGGACGATGTTCGGAGCACTAACGGGCACGTCCACGGTCACGAGCTACATCGAAAGCGCCGCGGGGGTAGCTGCGGGGGCGCGAACGGGGCTGGGGAATCTGGTGATCGCGGGACTTTTTCTATTGGCGATGTTTTGCGCTCCACTGATTGCGGCGATTCCGGCTTATGCGACGGCGCCAGCGCTGGTGTTGGTGGGCGCTCTGATGTGCGGTTCCGTGGCGAGGGTGCAATGGAATGATTTTAGCGAAGCATTCCCGGCGTTTCTAACACTTGTCGCTACGCCACTGACGTTCAGCATTGCGACGGGTCTGAGCCTGGGGCTGCTTTCGTTCACGTTTATAAAGGTGGGGACAGGCAAGCACCGCGAAATTAGTCCGCTCATTTGGGTGCTCAGTGCACTGTTCCTTTTGCGCTACGCATTTTTGGGCAGTGAGTAGTTCGCGAACCGCCCACGCAGCGCGAGACTCTCACGCGTGCATTCCTCCGTTTTTCGAACTGACCCTGCACCGCTGGCCGACTGCTGCCGGCCGCCGTTGGGGCGCTGTCCACGAGCGCCTAACAGAATCCATGTAGGTTTGGTTTCGCGCGCGACGAAACGGGAAGATTGCGGATTACCCGCCTATATCCAAGGTTATATGCGCCTGTACGCACTCTGGAGAATTGTTCCCGTGAGAACCGGGCAGTAAATTTTTCTTGGCTAAGGGGCATCCGAAGGCGTATCGCCTCTCACATCCGCCGATCGGCCAAAGTTTTGTCTGAATCTCTTCTTCTCCGGGCGCCCCGCAGGAATTCAGACGGAAAGACAACCAAGGAGGGCATGAGAAATGACCGCGCAAGCAGCGACAGCAATGCAACCGATTAAGGGGACTACACCGGTGGCAGTCCGGCCGGGAGATCTGCTCGAGCAGTTCGACAGCCTTTACGACTCGATCGCTCAAAGAGCGTTCGAGCTCTTTCAACGCAATGGGGGATGGTCGGGAAACGACCTGGACAACTGGCTTCGTGCAGAAGCGGAGCTCTTGCACCCTGCACACATGGAGTTAAGCGAGTCGGACGGCGAATTTACAGTCCGAGCAGAAGTGCCCGGTTTCAGCGCGAAGGATCTTGAAATCAGGGTGGAGCCGAGAAATGTGAGAATCGCCGGCAAGCGTGAAATCAAGCCGGAAAAGAACGGCAGGAAGGTGCATTCCGAATGGAGCGCCGACCAAATTCTGCGCGTCGTAAATTTGCCGACAGACGTGGATACGGCCAAGGTCAGCGCAAACGTCAGGGATGGGATTCTGACGATTGAGCTGCCCAAGGCGCCGCACGCGAAGGCGATACGGATCGAACCGAAATCAGCCTGAGATCAGAGGAGATAGAGACACGGACAGGCAGAAGCCCGCTGGTTCATCAGGTAATCGCGTTGAGCGGACTGGGGCTGGCGGGTCTGCTTGGCCGGTTCGCTCGAGGAAGGGAGTAAACCTGGGAGAAAATCGCTTGAAGCAGCGGAAGAAACGGTCGTTCGGATGCGCGCCTCTACAGAGATTCTGGTTCGGGGGCGTCGAGTCTCCCGAGATTATCGCCAAGCAGAGTTGGCGGCTGCGCGGCCTTTGGATAGGGGCATAGCCCATGTAAAGGAGGAAAGTTGAAATGAATCGATCAGTGTTCGTGATTTCCATTTTGTGTGCGAGTCTTCTCGCTTTTTTGATTCCATCGAGCGCCACTGCCGATGAATGGAACGAGAAGACGATCATAACGTTTTCACAGCCGGTGGAACTGCCGGGAATTGTTCTGCCCGCGGGGACGTATACGTTCAAACTTCTGGACTCCCAAGCGGATCGCCACATCGTCCAAGTATTCAACAAGAATCAAACGCATCTTTACGCCACGATCATGGCAATTCCGGATTACCGGCTGACTCCGAGGGGCAAGACAGTCATCAAGTTTGCCGAAACGCCGGCTGGAAATCCCGAGGCCATAAAGGCCTGGTTCTACCCGGGCGATAACTTCGGGCAGGAATTCGTGTATCCAAAGTCGCGAGCCATGGAACTGGCGAAACAGACGAATACCCCCGTGCTGGCGATGCCGGAGTCGGAAGCGGCGAATATGAAAGAGCCCATCAAGTCCGCGAAGGAACCTGCGGTTGTAGCGATGGAAAAGTCGCCGGTCAACGCAGAGACTCCGGAGGGAAATGAAGAAGCCTCCGCCGCCGTAGTGTCGTCTACACCGGCAGGGAAGTCTTCGACGATGGAAGCGAAGAATGAAAACTCGGAAAAGCTGCCGAAGACAGCGAGTGAGCTGCCTCTACTGGGTCTGCTCGGAATGCTGCTGCTTGCCGGCGGATTTGGATTGCGGTTGATCACAAAGCGGGCCCTTGATGGAGCGGTTTAGGCGAGAGTATTCTCTCGGGTTATGAGGTTTAAGGGGCAGGGAAGCAGAGCGCGCGCGAGCAGAAGAGGCTTGGCCAATAGCCAAGCGCGGATGTTACTCGTATTCTTGCTTCTTGCTCCCGTACAGGGAGGCGCGGGGCGGATGTCGAAGCCCCGCGCCTGGAGTCCGGCACTAGAGAGCGGCCAGGTTATTTCCTCGGAAGTCGAGTTGGTCGTGCTGCCGGTTAGCGTAACCAATCGCCACGGTCATTCGGTGAGTGGGCTGCCCAAAGAAGATTTTCGCGTTTACGAAGATGGCCGTCCGCAGGAGATATCTCTTTTCGGCCGAAGTGATGTCCCGGTGACTGTGGGCTTGGTGCTGGACAACAGCAGAAGCATGTGGACCGATCGACCGGAAGTCACCGAGGCGGCGACGGACTTTCTGAATTCCAGCAATGCTGATGATCAAGTCTTTGTCGTGAACTTCAGCGATGATGCCACCCTCGGAATGCCAGCCGGTGTGCCGTTTACCAGTAACATCGGAACTCTCAGAGAGTCGCTGTTCCGAGGGATGGAGCCGGGAAGAACGGCATTATACGATGGCGTTAAGCTTGGACTTGAGCACCTCGCGGGCGGGACCACTGACAAGAAAGCTTTGGTTATCATAAGCGACGGTGGCGATAATGCGAGCCGCGCGACGTTTGCACAGATTTTGGGCCTGGCCCGGCACGGGAACGCAATCATCTATGCGATCGGCATTCTTGGCGAGTCCTCTTCGGACGTAAACCCCAAACTGCTAACAAGACTGACCAAAGCGACCGGCGGGCAGGCTTTTTTCCCACGTACAGCCAAGGAAGTGCCCAAGATTTGCGACGAGATCGCACAGGAGCTGCGGCAACAATACACGCTGGGATATACACCAACGAACAGAGCACAAAACGGGAGCTTTCGTACGGTGCGTGTGACGGTAGATGCGCCCAATCTAAGTGGCCTGACGGTTCGGACGCGAACGGGCTACTACGCGACGGCCGCACGGAATTCGCCTTCAGCGCCTGTTGCGACGTCAGGTTCGCGCTAATCAAGCCTGGGCCGCCGTTCGTTGATTGTGATTAAGGTAGCAAAGCATGGTTCCAAGTTCATTCATTCGCTGGTCTTCAAACCTGTTGATATTGGCGGGATTTCTGGCGCTGGGCATAGTTGGATTTGTGTGGACGCAGGCGCAAGTTTTCCAACGTAAAGCGAACCGGCGCTTTGAATTTGCCGCGGCACATTCAGCGCCAGAGACCCTTGCATTCGTGAACATATCGGTGGCCAAAAGTGGGCGACCGGTGGGCGTTGGCTCGGTCATTGGAAAACTTGAAATTCCCCGGATCGGCGTATCCGCGATGGTGCTCGAAGGCGCGAACGCGGATACGTTGCGAAAGGGAGTGGGGCACATTCCCGGAACGGCAATGCTCGATCAGGTTGGAAACGTGGGGCTCGCGGCGCATCGCGACACTTTCTTCCGCGCTCTTCGGAACATTCGAAAGAATGACCTGATCACGCTGCAGACTTTGCATGGCTCGCGCACTTACCGAGTGGAATATTTTGAGGTGGTTCAGCCGCAGGACATTGGAGTGCTGAAGAGCACGGCGCGGCCCACATTGACTCTCGTTACCTGCTATCCGTTCTACTTTATCGGGTCGGCGCCGAAACGTTTCATCGTTCGGGCCGATGAGATTCCAGCAGGATGAGAGGGCGCATCGATCAAAGACATTCGGGCTATGGCGTGGGAAAGCAAGGCGGAAGGACAAAAAGTGTCAAGAACATTTATAAAATGAGGAACTTTTTTCCAGGATAACGAATCAAATGCAAAGGGGGCTTGAATTTGGTAGGACGCGACTTGGGAGCTGCCAACGAGTATGGAAATAAAACGAAACGAGACTCGTTGCCGGGCAGGAAGGAAGGCGCATAATGTTCAAACGCAACATTCCGATCGGCAAGATTTTTGGGATCGGCGTCGATCTCGATTATTCGTGGTTTTTGATTTTGGCTTTAATGACCTGGATACTGGCGACGAGCTATTATCCTGTTGAGTTTCGAAATTGGAGCACATCCGAATACTGGCTTATTGGAGGACTCACCGCGATTCTGTTGTTCGTCAGCGTATTAGTCCACGAACTGGGGCATTCCCTCGTAGCGAGGCGTTTCGGAATTGCGGTTCCCCGCATCACGCTGTTCATCTTCGGCGGAGTTTCCCAGATGGCGGAGGAGCCGAAGAGCGCGGGCGCTGAGTTTTGGATAGCCGTTGTTGGGCCGATCATCAGCCTGGCGCTTGCAGCGCTTTTTTGGGAGTTCGAGCCGCTCACTACATTTTCGCAGCCGCTTCTCGCTATCGTTACGTATCTAGCTTTGATCAATTTGGTTCTTGGCGTCTTCAATTTTATTCCCGGTTTTCCGCTGGACGGCGGGCGCGTACTTCGGGCCCTCGTATGGCGTGTGACGGGCAAATTTGAGGAAGCGACGGTCATTTCCGCGGTCACCGGAAGATTTTTTGGGTTTGCGCTTATTTTTCTTGGCATTTGGCAGGCGCTGACCGGAAATCTACTTGATGGGATATGGATTGCGTTTATTGGCTGGTTTTTAGAGAGCGCGGCAGCAAGCCAATTGCAGCAGGAGGTCATGAGGCGTTTGGTTGCGAAGCATGTTGTCGGGGAGGCCATGGCGCGCGAGGTGCCGCACATCCCGGGCGATATCACGTTGCAGGATCTGGTGGACAAATACGTTCTGACACGCGGGCTGCGATGCTTCGTCGTGGGAGGCAGCAACGGCTCGACGGGAATGGTTACGCTCTCTGCTATCCGGCATGCGCCACGCGCGACTTGGCCAACCACAACCGCGTCTCAAATAATGATTCCGATGGCGAAGCTGGACACGATCCCTCCGCAAGCCGGTATATGGTCGGCTTTGGAAAAAATGGGGCGAGACGGAGTGAACCAATTACCGGTGATAGAGGGCAACGGCATTGTTGGCATGCTGTCGCGCGAGGACGTGGTTCATTACCTGCACGCGCTGCGGGCACTGCGAGCCTGAAGTAGAAGATGCGCCACTTGAGTCTTGAAAAATTCGAGCGGCGTATACAAAATCTAGAAGAGACTTCAAAAACGAAGGAGAACGCGATGAGCACGCGCACAAGCGAGAGATTTGAATGGGTAATCATTTTCTTCCTAGGCATCCTTCTCGTACTGGGGGGGCTTTTCCGCGAACGAATGGTTCGGTGGCCCGGCTCAAATGTCATGGGGGCGGAAAGAGTTCCTCTGAAAATCGCCGGTGAGGCCCCACCTGTGAGTTTGGCTGACTTCAAAAACGGCTTTTCCGCGGTGATCGATCCAGTGCTGCCGTCGGTGGTGAATATATCTTCGACGAAAATGGTAAAGCAGCAGAACAATTTCCCTGGGTTCTTCAATGACCCGTTCTTTCGCCAGTTTTTTGGGGATCAGGCGCCGCCGCAAGCAGGCCCGCAAACGGAGCGTGAATACAGCCTGGGCTCCGGCGTGGTCTTGAATCCTGACGGTTACATTCTGACTAATAACCACGTAGTGTCGGGCGCCTCGGACGTTGAAGTAGTCACGCAGGACAAAAAGAAATTCAAGGCTAAGGTGATTGGCACCGATTCGCGAACGGACATTGCCGTTCTCAAGATAGATGCCTCGGGGCTCCCGTCGTTCACTTTGGGAGACTCTTCGAAACTGAAAGTCGGCGACGTTGTTTTTGCCATCGGCGATCCGTTTGGAATTGGAGAAACCGCAACGATGGGTTTAGTGAGCGCGACGGGCCGCGGCCTTGGCGGCGCCATCGAGCACTATGAAAACTTCATCCAGACGGATGCAGCCATTAACCCCGGCAATTCCGGCGGAGCACTCATCGATCTTCGAGGAGATTTGATCGGAATCAATACGGCGATCCTCTCTGGGGGCGGGGGTAATGAGGGCATTGGCTTTGCCATACCCATCGACATGGCGCGCAACGTGATGCAACAGATTCTGGATCACGGGAAAGTCATTCGGGGTTATTTGGGCGTCACGATCCAAGGCGTCGACCCGGATATGGCTAAGGCTTTTGGTCTTACGCACGGAGGCGGCGCGCTCGTGGGCGATGTGACCCCCGGTGGCCCCGCGGCGAAGGCGGGCATCGAGAGAGGCGACATCATTCTGGAGATGGACGGGCAGGCGGTTAATAGCCAGGACGATTTGAGCGTGCACGTTGCCGAACTGGCTCCTGGCACGGTTGTACACCTCAAAGTGTTTCGCAAAGGCGCAACGCTGGATAAAGACGTTACGCTCGCCGAATATCCAGAAAAAGGCGAAGTAGCCCAAACTGGCGGTGGGGAAGCGGCAGAAGCATTGAAGGGCGTTCAGGTGCAGAACCTGACGGCTGATCTGGCTAACCAATTGGGCTTGCCTGCCTCCACGACTGGCGTCGTAGTAACAGACATAGATCCCTCCAGCGCAGCGGCAGAAGCCGGCATCCAGCGCGGCGACGTGATTCAAGAGATCAACCACAAACCTGTGCGGAACGTAGAGGAATATCGGCAAGCGCTTGCCGGAGGCGGGAATCAGTCCCTGCTCGTGCTAGTGAACCACGGCGGGACGACTCATTATGTTGTTGTTCAACCGCAGTGAGCTGCCGTTAACTGGCGACATCACGCGATTGGAAGGTGCCCAGCCAGTTTGGAGGAATCATGATACGCAGATTCATGACTTTGGCTTGTCTCTTGGGCTTGATTTGTGGTCTTGAGGTTGCGCGAGCGGGACAGAAGCGAGCGGTCAGCCATCGCTTCGATCCTCCGGAGGTGGTCAACGCCGTGCAAGCTATTTATCCGCTGAACAGCGTGGTGTCAGGCACAGTCGTGCTCGAACTCTCTCTGGACGACACAGGGAAGATCACCGATATTCATGTGGTGAAGGGGATCGGTTCGCTGACGCAGCCCGCCGAGCAGTCCGCAAGGCAGTGGTCGTTTCAAGCCGCAAAACTTGATGGAAGGCCGGTATCCTCAAAAATTGTGCTCGCCTTTTCGTTTGTTCCACCCAATGTTGGTCCCCGGGTCTGATGCGAGGCCCCGAAAGGGAATGATCAAGAGGCTAGCGCTCGGCAGAGCTAGTCTTGGGAATTTGCGTGCGTACGTCGAAACGTGACCCGAATTCTCAGGTTCAGTGCAACTAGCGCTTTTGCGATTCAATCAAGGGCCCGAAGTTTGTTAAGCTCCGCTACGCAACACCCATCCTGGGTTCTGACTCGATCTAACAGGAGGATACACAATGCGGCTTTCTCTCAAAGGCATGGCGGCTGCTGGAGGACTTCTTTGGGGCGGCGCAATACTGTTTGTGGGACTCGTCAATCTGGTATGGCCAACCTACGGAGTTAGCTTTCTCGAAGTGATCGGGTCCGTGTACCCGTTCGTTCACGCGTCGCGCTCATTTGCCGTGGTTGCGATTGGATCAATCGATGGGTTAGTGGATGGCGCCATCGCCGGTCTTTTTTTCGGATGGCTCTATAATCTTTCCGTTGCTGGTGGGAAAAGCGCCCAAGTTTAAGGCTGCGCCAGGTTGAAAGCTTATGATCGAAAAGGTGCCATACGATGCAATCGTAATTCTGGGGCCAGGGTAAGGTTAGTCTTCCGGTTCAAAGAAATAGAGGTAACAATCCTAGTAACGCTAACGCAGTGAGGAGCGCCAATCCCTGCGTACCCGCGCGGCGGTTTCCGAAGCCATAGGCGTAGAGGCCCTTAATCAAGTTGTTGCTTGCCGTGGCGATGACAATTGCGCCTCCTGCGAGCGCAATCGGCGTCAGAAGCGACTCCGGCGCCGCCAAGCTCAAAATGAAGGGATCGACATCCGTAACGCCCATGACTCCAGCCAGGGTGTAAAGCCCCGTGCGACCGAGGTAGAGCACCGCGAGATGCGTGATGAATAACATTCCGACGAAGAGCGCCGCGAACAGGAACGCGGCGCCGAGCTCGAGCGGATTTTTAGGCTGAAAGGCTTGCGCGGCTTTTGAGCCGGCGCCATCCTGCAAACGAGTCCAAAGCCAGCCGCCAAAAAGTGCGGAGACAGCGAGCAGCAGGAACGATACGCCGAGACGGTGAAGCAGCTGTCGATTGAAAATCGCCAGAAGCGCGAGCAGCCGCAAGTACATGACACCAGAGGCAACAAGCATCGAGCCAGAATACAGATGTGGCCGAGGTTCTTCGTGGGATCTTTTGGCTAGCACGACGGTCGTGAGCGTGGAGGAATACGCTCCGCCGAGTAATGCGGCCAAAAGAACGCCACCGCGGCCCTGCGTTCGCACTTGTAGGAGGTAGCTGCCGTAAGAAATGGCGCTTACCGCGGCCACGACCAGCCATGTTTTGAAGGGATTGAAGCCAAAGGTTCCAAAAATCTGGTTCGGGACGATCGGCAGTATGACCGCAGTCAGCAAGAGGAACTTCGCGAACGTCAATATTTCATCGCTTGGCAATCGCTTTGCAAGATTTTCGAGCGCCGACTTTAGCTCAAGCAAAGCCACGGCGACCACAGTAAGAGTGGTCGCGATCCAATACTGCCCGTGCGAAACGAGAGCTCCAATTGCATAAGTCAGCAAGCCAGAGAGCTCGGTTGTCATTCCAGCGAGGGAGACACCCTCGAGCTTGTGCAGGTAGGATTGCCACAAAAACGCTCCCACGACGGCAAAGCCTGCAGCGGGCAGCAGAAGATTTCCCCCAGAAAAAAGGCAGAGCGCATAGCCCAGAAGCCCGAGCAATGGAAAAGTGCGAACGCCCCCGAATCGATACTGCTCCGATTTTACTTTTTGTTCTTCACGCTCAAGGCCGATCAGGAAAGAGAGGAACAGCACCAAGACGATCTCGGCGCCTTCCTTGGGGACGAATTGTATGAGTGCAGTGTCCATAGCCGCGCCGAGTCGCCGCGATTTTCACTTTTCTTGGCTTTCAAAGCAAGTTTCATCGGCGAGCATCGATACTGGTGTCTGCACGGACTTTCTTAGCAGAGTGACCACCTTCTCTTAAGCATGGCGTGCCTCGCAGCGCCTCAAGTGGAGTCTTGTTCCGTGCTCCCGGATGAACAGGCCTTTGACGAGCATCCGCTCAGCTCAGTTTGATGCACGACTTTTAATGTCGGAGCGCTCTGACGCGAGCGCTGAAATGCGAACTGTCTGGTGTAAGATAATAATTGCCAGGGAATTCAGATGGATTTTGCTGGCAGTGCGGGCGAACCGGCATCGTCGGCGTTGAAATTCACAGGGGAAGAGAAACATGCAGCCATCCCCATCCAATCTTCGAAACAAATTATTGGTTCCATACTTAGCTCCTGCGCGCAACACTCCAACTCTTTTCTGTCTGCCAGGGAGATGGCTCGGTGCAACGTGATCGCAGCGAAGAGACCGCGCATGAAATCGATAGGGAGGTGAAAAACGTCATGGATTCCGCATATCGTGATTCAAAGCAGATATTGCAGGAGCATCGCGCTGAAATGGATTTAGTGGCGGCAGAACTCTTGCAGCGGGAGACTTTGGACGCGCAGGCGTTCAAAGATTTGATCAGCCACCCGGTCGCCGCTCGTTAGCTGGACCTGTAAGTAATTTCTTTCGGCCAAAACGGAACTTTTGGAAAAAACTCGGTAAGGAGTGTCACTTGGACAGTCGCTTTTGGTAACGCGATGCAATCCCGGGATTTTATGACGTATTGGCGCGCATCGGTTTCGACTTCGAAAGAGGTAATACATTTCTGAGCGGGAGGTATTTCATGCGTTATCGGCATTTGATTTGGGCGGGCGCGGCTCTGCTGGCGGTTGCCACAGTAATTTCGCTGGCCGGTCCAGCGCCAGTGCAAGCGGTTGCGAGGGAAATCATCGATATTCAGAATGACGTCGGTCTGCTTTTGCAGGGGCAGCGCAGCATGCAAAACTCGATCGATCAAAACCAAGGCGTCGTGAAAACGATGCTTCAGCAATCGATCAATTCCGCGGGCAATTTGAGCACCTCTCTGGGCTCTCTACAAAAATCAGTGCAGGATGTTCAAGCGAATACCAGCAACCAATTGAATTCTCTTTCGAGTTCGATCCAAGGCCTCTCGGACAATCTCGACGACGTAAACGCGCACGTCGGCAAACTCAATCAGCAACTCGTGGACTTGCAAAATTCCGTGCAAAATGTCGAAGCCAAGCTCGCTGCAGGCGCGCCCGCCACGCCGGTCGTCGCGCCGGGCACGCCGAGTGGACGTCCCTCTGCCCCTGTGTCGCTCCCCGCCGCGGATGTGCTGTACTCCAGCGGGTATAGGGACATCACCGGCGGAAACTACGATTTGGCCAAGCAAGAATTCCAAGACTATGTGAAATATTATTCGGGCACCGAGCTTGCTTCCAACGCGGAGTTCTATCTAGGCGAAATCGCTTATTTGAAGAAGAATTATCAGGACGCCGTGACTGACTACGACGCCGTGATCCAGAACTACCCCAATAGTTTCAAGCTGCCCTCGGCACACGTCAAGAAAGGTCTGGCGCTTCTCGCGCTTGGCCAAAGGGCGGATGGAATTCGCGAGCTTCGAGAAGTCATTCGAGATTACGCAGGGAGCGACGAAGCAAAGCTGGCGCGCTCCAAGCTCCGTCAAATTGGTGCATATAAGTCATCGGCGTCTCGCTGAGATTAAAGATGCGAAGAGAGAGCTGTCAAGGAAGTGCTGCGCAATCGCAAGCGAAAGCATTTTTCGGACTTGCGAATAACAGCGGATGCCAAGAGCTTTCCGCGCTGCGCTCCATCAAGATTCGCCACGGATTTGCTTGACGCAGCCATACGCCGCAATAAAATTAAAATTGTCTCGGGCAGGTCTGCCGTGACTGCTTCGCGTAGTTTGCTCCCGCCTTCAAGGGCAATGACCTGTCTGACTGAAGCGCGCGCGTAGGTAGAATACGGCGCAGCTTTCGCCGCACTAGTTAGTTGGTCCACTCTCCGCTCGGCTCTTCGGGCCGATGGAGAACAAAACAGTTCAGCGGGATCGCCGCATGGCAATGAATCCTCGCTGGAAAAAGAATCACCTCTCATAGAGACCTGATTCTCCCTGAGTGCCCCAGCCGCTTAAATAAATACGGACGAGGGTACTCGCGGGAATAGCTGATGAAACGTAAGGAAAGGATGAGCCGGCGAATGGGTGTCAAAAATGCTTTGCCGATGGAATCGCTCGTCCAGACTTCACGCGGAAAGACAATGGTCAAGAGCATTGGCCGTCAGGATCTTGAAAATCATGATTCAGGAAGCGCCCCTGCCGGGCAACGACACCTCCGTTACTCTGCCCTTGTTTGACGGCTCAGAGCTTTTCGCCACACTTGGGAGTGGCAGAGACCTAGTCACACGCGCCAGCCGAACCCTAATAGGTTTTTCCCAAAGCAGCAGAACCCGCCGCAATTCTTTCACCAACTCTCCTAGCCGGAGGCCGGAGACGACACTTCTCGCGGAAGGCGGACCGTCATGGAACACCGGAAAAGGCTTTTTATCGGTTTGCTGTTCGGAGCATCCATATCTCTAGTTGGTTGGGCAGTGGATATCTACTTCGGTCGCATAGGCATTTCCGCGGATGACATCTTCCTGAATGATTTTTTGCTCGGAATCATTGCTGCGCTGCTCGCGTATGCTTGGGTCACGCTGCAAGCCGAGAGGCACTTGCGAGAGCAGACGCGACAAGGAATTAAGCAAGAGGCAGTGCTCGAGGAGCGGAACCGGATGGCTCGCGAGTTCCACGATACCGTGGCGCAAAGGCTTGCTGGCATCGTCCTGCAGTTGGAGGCCAGCGAGGACTTCCTGAGTGGCGTCCACCCTGCGGCGCAAAAGTGCCTGCTACAGGCTGCTGCCCTCGCGCGTGAGGGCCTTGCGGAAGCCCGCGAGGCGGTGTGGAATCTGAGGCCGAAGGCCCTGCGTGGGAACAATCTTCCCGGAGCCATCGCCAGATTAGCGAAGAACCTTACAGAGGGTACGCCGATTCGGGTAGCGTTCGCTTTCGGCGGATCCGCCAGAGAGGTGCCGGGCAACATCGAGAAGGATGTGCTGCGGATCGGTCAAGAGGCTCTAAATAACGTTGTGAAACATGCGCAAGCAAGCAAGGTAAACGTGAACTTGACCTTGACTGAGGAGCAGCTCCAGCTCGAGGTGGAAGACGACGGCCTTGGCTTCGCAACCGAAATCCGGAGCGTTGACGCGCGATTTGGACTGACGAGCATGCACGAACGCGCGAAGGCACTCGGAGGTACGTGCCAAATTTACAGCCAGCCAGGTCAAGGGACGAAGGTGCAAACTGTCGTCCCGGTCAGCGCTGGGACGGTATAAAGGCGGCGGAAATGAAGAAGCCCCGTTTGACTGCCGTGCTAATCGCTGACGATCATCCCATCGTGCGCGAGGGTTTGGTCTCCATCATCAACCACGAACCCGGCCTGCAGGTTGTGGCAGAAGCCGGGACATGGCCCGAGGCGATTGACGGGATAGTCGCTCGTTGCCCGGAGCTGGCTATCCTGGATCTTCGGATGCCTGGGATGGAAGCTCCCGAGGCCATTGCGGCGATCCGGGAAAAATCTCCCGGCACACAGATTATTGTCCTCACCTCGTTTGAAGGCGACGAAGATGTTTACAGAGCGCTCCGAGCGGGCGCGCAAGGCTACTTGCCCAAGGAAGCGGGCAGAGAGGCCTTGCGCGATTGTATTCGCGCCGTGCGAAAGGGTGAAACCTGGATGCATGCGAGCGCGGCGTCAAAGCTAGCTCTCCGAATGCAAGCCCCCGACATCACCTCAAGGGAAATGGAAGTTTTGCAGCTCATTGCGGCAGGGAAGAGCAACAAGGAAATCGGACAGTTTCTAAGCGTCACGGAAGGAACCGTTAAGGTCCACGTAAATCACATTTTCGCCAAACTGGGAGTGGATGGGCGGGTGGCTGCTTCCATGCTGGCGGTGCAGCGCGGCATCGTGCATGTGCCTGGTGTCCCGGCCCGGACATCGGTGGATTCTGTCCAGCGTGAAACAAAATGGAAGAACTGAGAAGAAGGCGCATCCGTGGGAGGCCGTTCTGCTCCTAAGCTCTTGGATCCCGCGCATTCGTGAACTGCAAATGGATGTTAACTGGCTCCGGGGGTGAACCGGGTTTGGTTGCCTCAAGCGGAGCAGCGATAGCTGCAGATGGCCAGTACTTGCCCGTTCGCCGTTTGTCGTGAATCTTGCTACCGGGACCGGCCCTCGTGTTCCGGGTGCAGTTCGAACAACAACTCGCGACGATCAGGGCGCGACTCGCCCACGATGTGGAGCGCTTGGTGCGCCGCCCCCAAGAGCGGCGCATCTTCATTCAAGACCACGGAGATTGGGATGTTGGACAGCACCGAACTTAACCGGCCTTTGTCGGCAAACGATCGGCAAAAGCTGCTGTTCGGCAACTTGGAAAGAATCTTCAAAACGATTCCGCCCGCGAAATAAACTCCGCCATACGCTAGAACTCGCAGCGCCAGGTTGCCCGCCTCGGCCCCAAAAGCATCGATCCACCAGTCGAGCACTTCGACGCATACCGGACATGTGCCGGAAAGAGCATTCTGTGTGATCTCACTGGCGGAAGCGGCCTCGGGCTCATTAAACGTCGGATGAATGACAGCCGGATCAAGGAATTCGTGAAGCTTTCGGAATCCACGTCCCGAAAAAATCTCCTCGCACGAAACTCTCTGCATGCCCTTTTTCAAAAACTGCAGAAGTTGAATCTCGCGATCCGTCCGGGGCGCAAAATCGGCGGAGCCGCCTTCTGAAGGAGACGCGCGATACTGATGCCCGTCCCAGAAAATCATGGCTTCGCCGAGCCCCGTGCCGGCGGCAATTAACGCCTGATTACCGTTATCTTGCGGAGTGCCTGGATTCAGAACCAGAAAATCTTGCGGCGCCAGGTGTACCAAGCCATACGCCGTGGCCACTAGATCGTTGATCAACGTTAGCTGTCCAAGCTCAAGTTTAAGCTTGGACGCCAGCGCGGCAGCCGTCAGCTCCCACGGAATGTTGTTCGCCACCAGCCGCCCATCCACGACCGCTCCGGCAACGCCGAAACCTGCTGCGGCGATCTTGCCCTGGGGCGACATGCCGGTCTCTTCCGCGCATTCGCCGAAGAACTTTTCAATCAGTTCCTCGAGGCTGGCGAATTCGGACGTGGCATATCGGCGCTTAAAAGCAAGTTGGAGTGACGGGCCTTGCCTGCCGAACAAGGCCAGATTGCATTTGGTGCCGCCAATGTCTCCAGCGAGAATCATTTGGCCCTTTCGGCCGCCGCCAAGTCAAGGTCGAGGCTCGTGTCTGGCCGTTGCGGAAAGCTTCGCTTTAATTTTGTTCTGGCAAGACCAGACTAACATGCTGCTCGCGTTCCGTGCCTCTCGAAATCTTGCTCTAGCGAAACCGCCGAATCACTAGATTGTGGCGGTCAGAGCGATAGAAGCCTAAGACATATAAGACGGCTTTTCCGCTGGTGGAAAAAATCACTTGCCGGATTCGCAGCAGTGGCTCGCGTCGTGGCACATCCAAGAGATCCGCGGTACGAACGTCGGCTGCGGTGGCATCGACCTCTTCGTCAGAGTATCCGATTTCCACTTTGTAATCGCGCTCGAGGATGCCGAAGAGCGAGTCTCTCTGCAGAGGAGCCGAAAGCAATCCGGAAAATTGCGCCGCTGAGAGATAACAGGTTTCCAGGGCAAAAGGTTCTCCCGCCGCGTGTCTCAGACGCTCGAGCTTGATGACCCCACTTTTTGGAGAGAGCGAAAGGCGCGCGTTGGCTTCTTGCTCATCGTCAATAATCTTTGCGAAGAGCACTTTGGAAACGGCCGTCAAGCTCCGGCTGGACATTTGCTCCGTGTAACTCATCAGTTTGTTGAAGTGAATCTTGGGCGCGGAAACGAATGTGCCGATTCCCCGGCGGCGTTCCACAACTCCTTCGCGCTCGAGCGAAGCCAGCGCGTGGCGCGCGGTCATCAAACTGACTTGATGGATCTTCGCTAAGTCACGTTCCGAGGGCACGGCGTCCCCGGTGTGCAAATCTCCGGAATCGATCCGTTTGCGGATACTGCCCTGAATTCTCTGATACGCGGGCAACCCATTACTTCGGCTTTTAGGAGGCATTCTAGCTCCCGGAATTTATATAGAACCTACGACGAAGTGGCGCTCTCCCGATGCCTCTGGAGCATGAAAAAGCAGAAACCCTAGTACTTTTTTGGATTTCCTCATTCCATTGCCGCGCCCTGCCGCCGCTTCCCGGCCGGGGGTGCGCACCGGTGATATAGAGCAGCCATCGACTCTGCTATACATCACCCCCACTCACTGCTATACCTCGAAACACTATTAATCCTTATAATTCATTATTTTTTGCTTGACAAGCCTAAAAGCGTGCTATATAGCTACTCGGCATCGGGCCGTTTATGGTTGTCGGGGATTGCTGTTCTATTTCAAATAGGGAAGAAGTGGTTGCTAGGCCGCACGCAGCAACCTCTTGGGGGGAGT
Source organism: Candidatus Acidiferrum sp. (assembly GCA_049800195.1). Lineage (GTDB taxonomy): Bacteria > Acidobacteriota > Terriglobia > Acidiferrales > UBA7541 > Acidiferrum. The sequence continues at coordinate 13,848 of JBARJI010000065.1, read as the reverse complement.
AAGAATTATGAACAGACTGCGTCTAGTTTGTTGGGGATTTCTCAGCGCGGCACTCATTTTGATTTCCTTGGGCGCGCGTAGTGTCCTGGCTCAGGATGTCACGGCTTCGATTTATGGAACGGTGACCGATCCGAGCGGCGCGGCAATTGCCGACGCCACGGTTACTGCCAAGTCCGTGGAACGGGGAATCAGCTATACGGCCGTGACGGACAGCGGCGGTCTCTATCGTATCTCGCAGTTACCGGTCGGCAACTACGAGTTGCGTGTTGAAAAGCAGGGATTTCAAACGACTGCTTATCCTGCGTTTACCCTCGCGCTGAACCAGAGCGCGCGTATCGACGTTTCCTTAAAAGTTGGCCAAGTCAACCAGACAGTCGAAGTAAGCGGAGCCGCTCCGATCCTCAAGACGGAGAACACGCAGGTTGATACGATTATCGATTCGGAGACCAACGAGGCGCTGCCGCTCGCGACACGCAATTACGTCGAATTGACGCTGCTCTCGCCTGGCGCCGTACATCCCGACCCCAGCAGTTTCAACAATGGGGATAACGTGAACAGCGGAGCGCGGCCCTTCATCAACGGCAATCGCGAACAGGCCAACAACTTCCTCCTCGATGGTATGGACAACAACGAGGTATCGGACAACCTGCTTGGCTACACTCCTGCGCCGGATGCGATTGAGGAATTCAACCTCATCACGAATAACGCTCCCGCCGAATTCGGAAACTTCATGGGCGGAATCGTCAGCGTGACCCTCAAGTCCGGCACCAACGGTTTTCACGGCGATGTATGGGAATTCTTTCGCAATGACGTGTTGAACGCCAACCAGTGGGAAAACAAGATCAATCCGAACGCGGCGCCCATTCCGCGCGCTCCTCTTCGCTGGAACATGTTTGGAGGCACGCTCGGTGGCCCGGTCATCAAGAATAAATTATTCTTCTTCGTTGACTATCAAGGACAGCGGTTTGACCATCCGCCGGCAGGAAGCTTCATATCCATATTCACTCCCGCGGAGCAGACGGGCAATTTTGGGGCGCTTTTAACCGCGGCGACTCCGATTCAGCTCTATAACCCATGTCAAGGAACGACCGGGCAGAATGGCACTGCCTGCGTGGCCGCCACAACCCGCGCGACTTTCCCTGGCAACATGATCCCGTCCAGCATGATCAGCCCTGTAGCGGCCGCCTTATTCGCCTCCTCGCTGTATCCGAAGACGATAAACAACAATCTGACAAACAATGCGCTTGAGGAAACAGCCACCGCCTACAACAGCGACCAAGGCGATGCGAAGGTCGACTACAGAATTTCCGACAAGGATCAGATCTCGGGCCGCTTTACGCGGGCCTTCCAGATCGATCCTCAGACCAATTCGCAAGCCCTACTCGGAAATCTCGAAGTCACGGCTCCGATTTGGAGCGCCGTCGGCGATTGGACGCATACCATTTCCAATAACCTCCTCAACGATGCTCGTTTTGGCTGGAACCATATCGTTCTCAACACAGGGACTTCCTGGGATCCCTCGGTAGGGAATTTTGGTCAAACCATTGGAATCCCGAACTCGAACCCCGCTGGACTCATCGGCCTTTTGGGCCTTGATTTTGGCGGAGGAACGCCCACCAGTCCGGGCACAGGCACCCTCACCAACATCGGGAACAGCATGGTCACACAGAGCTTTAACAGCAAAGTGTGGCAGGGCGACGACTCAATCACTTGGACTCGTGGCCGCCACACGTTTAAGTTCGGCGGAGAGTACATGTTTGACTCGATCACCGTGTTCTACTCCGGGAACAGCGGAGAGTTGGGTGGAATGACCTTCGGGCCCAACTTCACTGCAAGCTCTGACGTTGCCCCTCTGCCGAACACTGGAGAAGGAATGGCGGACTTCTTCCTCGGCTTGCCTACGGCATTCGGGCGGGGACTAGACGGCGGCAACTGGGAACAGACGACCAACATCATTTCTGGGTTCGGTCAGGATACTTGGCGGGTAACGGACCACCTGACCCTCACTCTTGGCTTGCGTTATGAGGCGCACACGCCCTGGGTTGAGGCAAACAATCAGCAAACAAACTACAACATCCAGACGGGGCAGCTTGAATATGCGGGCCAGGATGGCGCCAGTAGAGCCCTTTATAACGGTGTGTATGGAGGCAAAGACTTCCAGCCGCGCCTGGGTTTTGCTTGGTCCCCGGGCGGGCGGTTTGATGGCCGCACCGTTTTTCGTGGCGCTTTCACCGTCTCGGATTATCTGGAAGGAACAGGCACCAATCTGCGCCTGCCGCTCAATCCACCGTATGATGGCGGAGCCACCGCAGGAGGCGAATTCCAAACACAATATCTATTGGAGCCGCTGCCGACTACAACCGCATCGGACGGCATCATCGCACCGCCGCCCGCAGGGCTTTCCTGTCCCAACTTCTCTTGCTTCGACGGGGCCATACTTCGTCTTTGGGATTCTAATGTGCAGCCTGCCATCGACGACCAGTGGAACCTGACCGTGCAGCATCAATTTGGAGCGAATACAACATTTCAGGTCGGGTATGTCGGGCAGGTAGCCTATCACCTGATGGTGCCCTTCTACTACGGTCAAGCCGTGGCGGAGCCTAGTTCGTCGTGCGGCACGCCTCCTTGCACATCGCCGAGCCCATTCTTCGCGAATGGGGATGGCCCAGCCCTGCTCGCCGCGATTGATTCGACGGGCGGCACGGTGTCCGGGACACAGTCGAACGGTAGAATGATGTATAACGCTCTGCAAGCTGTATTCAAGAAAGCCGCTGGTCACGGTTTGGAATACCAAGTGGCTTACACTTACGCGAAGTGCATGTCCAACAACACTGGTTACTATGGCACTTGGACGGCTGCAAAAGGGTCCACGACTGCTTCGCCTTATTGGCAAAACATCTACGATCCAGCTGCTGAGTGGTCGCCTTGCTATTACGATGAAACCCATAACCTCACCGCCTATGCCGTCTACGATTTGCCGATTGGGCAAGGCAAGCAATTCGGCAACGGTATGAATAAGGTGGCGAACGCGGTGGTTGGCGGTTGGGCGGTCAGCCCCATCGTCACTCTCCACACAGGATTCCCCCTGGCACTTTACACGAACGCTGTTGATCCGACAGACACTGGTTCTCGCGGTTTGCGTCCCGACTGCGACGGGACCAATACAGTCTACGGTCGGCAAAACGCTACTGCAGCCCAGGGAGGCGGGTTCCAGTGGTTTGACCCTAGCAACTATTCCAACCCAACAACCACTTTCGGGACCTGCGCTCCGCAGCTCGGAGGATTGCGCGGACCCGGGTTCTACAACTGGGATATCAGCTTGCAGAAGAACTTCCAGCTAACCGAACGATTCAAGATGCAGTTCAGGTCTGACTTCTTGAATGCGTTTAACCGTGTTAATCTCGCTTCGCCCAATACCACCGTGGCTGAGACTACCACCGGAGTGATTCAGGCTTCGCAACCTGCGAGACAGATTCAGTTTGCTTTGAAGCTCTTTTTCTAACCGCAACGCACGTATAATAATGAGGCAGGCGATCCCCCCGCCTGCCTCATTTCTCTTTTATGGAGACTCTTTCCCGCGGGTCCTGATCGCAGGGGTCGCGACGCGTAAAGCAAATGTTCAGAAACGCCTTGATAGCCTCAATTCTTTCTCTCGCAATTGGTTCTTGCTTCTCCGCTCCGCCCCTGTTCGCACAGACGCCGCAGGCCAAATCTGCGCCCGCGAGCGGTTCCGCTCTGACTGAAGAGAAGGCTCTGTCTCTTGCGGAACAGGGACGCTGTAAAGAAGCCATTCCAGCCCTCAAGCGTGCCATGAATTCGCAAGGTACGGCAGAGACAAGAAAGAAAGCGGGCGTTCTCGGCTTGCGCTGCTCCTTGACGTTGGAAACACCCGACTCCGCCCTTGATTTTATCCGTCTGCTCAGTCATCAGTTCCCCCAGGACCCGGAAGTTCTTTTCGTTCTTGTCCACGCCTACTCCGATCTTTCCACCCGCTCCGCGCAGGACCTGGGCCGCACCGCGCCGGACTCTATCCCCGCGCACAAACTGAATGCCGAAGCTCTTGAAGTGCAGGGAAAGTGGGACGAAGCGGAACGCGAGTACGAAGGCATGATTCAGAAGGACCCCAATGCGCCGGGCATTCATTACTTGCTTGGAAGGCTTTTGCTATCTCGGCCTGACGCCGACAGCAAAGCCGCCGACCGCGCGAAGCAGGAGTTTCAAAAGGAACTACAAATCGACCCGACGAACGCCGGGGCCGAATACGTTTTGGGAGAGATCGCGCGGCAGGAATCTCAGTGGGACGACGCCATCCTTCATTTTTCGCGAGCCACCAAGTTGAATGCAAATTTCGGGGATGCCTACATGGGCTTGGGTTTTTGTTTGGTCACGCTGAAGCGCTACGAAGACGCCATTCCTCCCTTGCGAGTGGCCGTGCGCCTGGAGCGGAACAATCCCGCAGCGCATTACAATCTGGCCGTGGCTTTGAGCCGAACCGGCAAAAAGGAAGAAGCGGAGAAGGAGTTTGCCATTCAACGCCAGTTGACGCAGAGCTCGACGCCGGATCAAGGGGCAAAACAATAGTGCGCGGGAGCCGGTTTTCTTGCCAAAGATTCCAAAGATAGCCGGCGGATTTTCCCGGACTCGGCGGGAGTTGCTTAAGGGGTTCGCGGCATCCGGATTGGCGGGTGCGTACCCGCGAATAATCGGCGCATTTCCAGCGGCCGAGTTCCCTTTTGAGCAAGTCCCCGCTGCCGCCAGCGGCATCTTCTGGACGCACGTCAACGGAAAGTCGGCGGAGAAGTATTTGCCCGAAACGACTGGTGCCGGCTGCGCATTCCTGGACTACGATAACGACGGTTGGATGGACGTCTATCTCGTTAACAGCGGCAAGTGCGACTTCTACGCGCCCAGCCCTCCCTTGAGGAATGCTCTGTATCGCAACAATCGCGACGGCACTTTCACCGACGTCACACTAAAAGCCGGTGTGGCCGCCGGCGGATTTGGACAAGGAGTGGCCGTCGCCGATTATGACCGCGACGGATTCCCCGACCTCTACGTCACTCAGTATGGCCGCAACATCCTCTACCACAACAACGGCGATGGCACCTTTACCGATGTGACGGAAAAAGCCGGAGTAGCCGCTCCTGGCTGGTCTTCAAGCGCCGTGTGGTTCGATTATGACAACGATGGTCTTCTGGATTTGTTCGTCTGCCGTTTCGTTGATTTCAGCAAGGAGAAAAACCAATACTGTGGGGTTCCCGTGGATGGCAAGCGCCATTATTGCATTCCGCGAATTTATCAGCCCATGCCCAGCTGGCTGTTCCGCAACAACGGAGACGGCACCTTCACCGACGTCTCGAAAGCCTCCGGAATTTCTGCTCACCTCGGAAAAGCCTGGGGCGTTGTCGCCGCCGATATCAACAACGACGGTTGGATGGACCTTTTCGTCAGCAACGACACCGTTGCCAATTTTCTCTTTGTAAACAACGGAAAAGGAAGATTCGACGAAGTCGGCACGGAATCCGGCGTGGCCTACAGCACCAGCGGGAGGCCACGCTCCGGCATGGGCGTGGACGCCGCCGATTTCAATAACGACGGCTGGGAAGATCTCTTCGTTGCCAATATCGACCTCGAGGATTTCGCGATTTACCGCAACAATCACGACGGAACCTTCGATGACCTGGCCCTTCCCGATGGGATTGCCAAGGCCACGCATTTCATGAGTGGTTGGGGATTGAAGTTTTTTGACTACGACAACGATGGAGACCTCGACCTTTTTCTCGCGAATGGCAATCCCGACGACCTCATCACTTCCTTGCACGGTCAGAGCTCCTACCAGGAACCTCTCCGTCTGTTTCACAACAACGGCAAATCGTTTGAAGATGTCAGCCCGCAAAGCGGCCCGCTTTTCGCGACGCCAATGTCCGCCCGCGGATTGGCGCTGGGCGATTTCGATAACGATGGCGCTGTCGATGTCTTGATCTCCATCAACAATGGCGCGCCGCTTCTTCTTCGCAATAATGCGGGCAAGCGAAATCACTGGCTGGGAGTTCATTTGATAGGGAAGAAGTCAAATCCCGACGCCGTCGGCGCTGCCGTCACCTATCAGTCCGGCGATTTGAAGCGCAGACGCGTCAAAGTCGGAGGCGGCAGCTATCTCTCTTCTCACGACCCGCGCATCGTCTTGGGACTGGGAAGGCGCGAAGCAGTGGATTGGCTCGAGGTGAAGTGGCCTGCGCCGGGCGGCGAAACGCAACGCTTCAAGGACCTTCCCGTCGGTCGCTACATCACCATCGTCGAAGGCGAGGACAATTGGAAGTAATCCGTGGCCTCACAGCCGGTTCTTGCATCGTGTCTCACACCCATTTCGCGAGTAGCGAATCGCCCGGAGCCGCGCGCGGCAAAAGAGGAGAATCAGAGATGAAATTGTTCCGGATCGCGCTACTGGTTCTATGCGTTGCTTTGGTCAGCCGTGGCGAGGCACAAACCAACGCCTCTCGATCTGCGCATTCTGCGGTAGATTGGTTCAGCGTATACCCCTGGCAGCTTTCCGTTCATCTAAAATGCACTAAGTTGGCGTGAACAGAGCGCGGGCTCGATGGCGTAAGTACCAGATAGGTCCTGAGTGGCCTTCTGTTGCGTCTGGCCTGAGGAAAGATTTGCATGTCATCCATACGGGAAAAAGCGATTGCCGGACTAAAGGCGGGAGACTCATTTATGGTTGCTCGCACGTTCACGGAACAGGATACGGCGGCTTTTGCGGATATCAGCCAAGACTACAACGCCGTGCATTTTGATGATCGCTTTGCGAACGCAAAGAATTTTCGCGGCCGCATTTGTCATGGACTTTTGGTTGCCAGCCTGCTTACCGAGATCGGTGGACAGATTTGCTGGCTGGCATCGGCAATGAATTTTCGCTTCAGGAAGCCGGTGTATTTTGGTGACACCATAGAATGCTGTTTCACCATCACTGACGTTGATGAGCGTAACAGAGCAAAAGCCGAGGCCGTGTTCACGAACCAGATGGACGAGATTGTCGTGGAAGCGCATTTGACTGGTATCCTCCCGGGCCTTGCAGAAAAGCGCGTCATGCAGGTCATGTTGGCGGAGGGAGATCCGACCAACAAATGTCCTTGAAATCCGTCGATCGGGTTCTGCGCGCTGCTCAAATCCAAGTCTGAACTGACCGCATGATGGAGAGATAGAAACGGAGTCACACTGCTGAGGCGGGAGAAGGGAATTGACTCTTCTTGGCGTTCCTTTTTGTTCCCACGCCGGGAAGCCAAACTTTCCGCAAGTGCCTGAAAAGAATGGCGGGGACGACGAGACTCGAACTCGCGACTTCTGCCGTGAAGGCGTAGGGTAGTTAGGTTTTACAACAACTTGCAAGCCGCAGGGACTGCAAAACTACGCGGAAGTCACACAAGGCATCGCACTTTGTGGGCTGGGTTGTAGGTTGAAAAATAAGATTCAAGGACGCTACAAAGATGCCCAGAACTGGAGTTGGTACCGAGCAGACGATTGCTTAAGTCTGGTATCGCGAGTGAGCGCCACTTGTTTGGCATCCCGCAACCGACAACTCGCCGTTAGTCTCCTTCGAGGCGGGCTCCGCACATTGAATGCGCCGCCCCTAGTCGTCAGTACGTCTGCCTTGACGTCCATCATCTGTTGGATCGTCGCGAGCCGGTGAGCGACGTACCCTGAGTGAAAATTCAGGCCTTGAATGCGAGTCTCGGGAAATACGGAATTGATGTGGACGGGGGATTGCGGTTTTTTGCCTGTGGTAGGGGAAGGCGGGAGGGTAGTGGGCATTATTACTGACCGGGATATTTGTGTGGCCCTTGGAACGCGGGGCCGGCCCTCCGGTGAAGTGACAATAGCCGAGGTGATGACTTCAAAAGTGTATTCCTGCTTGCCAGAGGACGACATCCATGTGGCGCTTCGTGCTATGCGAGAAGGACATGTGCGCCGCCTGCCCGTTATTAACAAGCAAAATGCGCTCGTCGGAGTGATTTCGATGGATGACGTACTGCTGCGAGCGGAGGCTCCAAGTCTGGGAATAACGCCGGAGCTTTCCAGCGAAGAAATCGTGAAGACTCATCGCGCGATCAACACGAGACAGTTGCCCCAAGCTGTGGCCACAAGACGCGCCGCCGCTTGAAATCATCTCAAGCACGGCAAGTTGGTTAGCGGATTTGGCGGTTGGAGTCCGCGCGGAGAGGGAGATCGCTATGACGCAGAACTATCGAATCCAACATCTCCGAAAGGAATTTGAGAACTTTCTTCGTCTCGCACATACCATCGAGAAGATGCTCGAACTGGCTGGAAAGAACATCTTTGCTCAACATTTGAAGGCCCTCGAGGGCCGTCAATCGCTCGACCGAGGTCTTTCGAGCATCGAAAAGCATGGCCATATAGGGGTCTCGAAGATCGATACCATTTACCAGAATACTCTACAACGCGAAGAGCGCGAGCGAATCGCTGCAGAGCATGAGCGTATACTCGAGGGCGTTGAGAGCTTTCGCGAAGAATTGAAATGTGCGACCTCAGAACGGACCATGGCGATGATTCTGCCGGGAATGGACGTCGTCAACCGCCTGCGCGCCCACATTGTATACGAGCGAGAATTGCTCGGCCGAATCGCTCTCTCGAGCGGGGTACAGCAGACCGTGCAAAGAAAAGGGCATAGGAGCAAGGGACCGGTCAGAACAAACCGCAGGGAAACGCGTAAACAAAGGTTCTCCGTGAAGACGACGCATGTTCCGTATGCACTCGAGCCGCCCCCCGAACTATGAGACCGTTAGCTCGACCACGTGTTCACCCGTTTGTTGCATCGCCTTGAGAACGATTCTTGAGTGAGTGCCATCCCGGCGGGATATCGCGCAGGCGCAGCCTAACCACCGCGGATAGCATTTTTTCTTCGAAAGGTTGAAATGTTTCAAGTGCTGTCTCGTTGTCGCGACAGCGCCCTTTGAAATGTGGGTTTACGAATCTTCTGGGGCCGGCTCGAGCTCGCCTTTCAGCAAGCCCATGCACTCAAGTAGAGCGTAGGTCTGCTCCGCTTATTCGCGATCCACACAACTCAAATAACGCAGGCCATACTTCAACCAACCATGCATATTTGGACAAAGTTCTGCAATTTCTCCGACTAGAAAATTCACTGTACGGTTTCACTGCTCCTCAATCGAGTTGGAGGATGGCGGTCTGGGAGGCCGGATCATCGCCAAGCACGGAAGTGAAGTGGAAGCGGCGCGCTAGGGCTAGCATGGCGGCATTTTCGGCGAGGATGTGAGCGATGATGGCGGGGACTTTTTCGGCGCGAGCGATATCGATGAGGCGGGCGACGAGTTCGCGGCCGAGGCCCGCGTTTTGGTAACGGTCGGTGACGAGGACGCCGAGTTCGGCTTCTTTGCGGCCCAACTGACGAGTGAGGCGGGCGACGGCGAGGATTTCGCGCGCCCCGGAACTGGGATTGCTGTGTTCGGCGACAAGCGCGATTTCGCGGTCGTAGTCGACGCAGCATTTGCGGATGAGGCGTTCATGGGTTACACGCGAATCCAACTTTTGGACTTGGAAATAGCGGAAATAGACGGAGCTGTCGGAGAGGGCGTGGTGAAAGGCGACCAAGAGAGGTTCATCTTCGGGGCGGATGGGGCGGATGGTGACTTCGCTCGAGTCTTTCACTGCGCTGGTGCCGGGCATTTGCCACCGGGAAATGTATTGCGAGGGGTAAGGGCGGATGGCGGGGCGAGGGAGTTGGGAGTCCAGGACATCGTTGGGGAAGAGAACCATGCGGGCGTCAAGGGCCAGCAACTGTTCGGGTGACGCGAGGATCGGGTTGATATCGATTTCTCGGAGGCGCGGCTGCTCGACAACCAGTTCACTGAAGCGGACGAGTAGGGTTTCGAGGCCGAGGAGATCGACCGGATTGCGACCCCGAACGCCGCGAAGCGCCTTCAGGATTTTAGTTTGCTCCATGAGGCGAGCGGCGAGCGTGCTGTTGAGCGGAGGAAGGGCCAGAGCACGGTCGCGGTAGACTTCGACCAGTTGCCCGCCGGAACCGAACAGAACCACGGGTCCGAACTGGGCGTCGATCGTGCTCCCCAGAATGAGTTCGTAGCCTTGCGCGCGAATCATGGGCTGGACGGTGACGCCCAGGAAAGCTGCCCCGCCAGATTTGGCAACGACAGAGGACTCGATGGCGCGGTAGGCGGCGCGGATTTCATTTTCGCTTGCGAGATGCAGTTGCACGCCGCCGACCTCTGTTTTATGGGTGACGATTTCGGAATGGAGCTTTAGAACAATGGGGAAGCCGATGTCTCTTGCTTTCGCGGCGGCTTCGTCTTCAGTCTTTGCGAGGAACGTGGGTACGGTGGGGATCCCGTAGAGTTTGAGAATTTCTTTGGATTCCAATTCGGTGAGAAGCGATCTCTTGGACGACGCAGCGGCGTTTATTAACTGGCTCGCTTTTTCCTTTCTACCCCTCAAAACTGCGGGATCGTCCGCAGGAAGAGGCGTCTCATACAATCCGCGGAGGTTATAGGTGTAATTCCACATCGACCGGAAGGCGCGCACGGCAGAATCGGGATAAGCAAACGTCGGAATTCCCGCGGCGTTAAGAATATTTATTCCGGGTTCGACGGCCCCGCCGCCCATCCAACTGGCCAGCACTGGCTTGCCGTGAACCTTGGCATGGATTTTCAGTTCTTCGGCGACTTGTGCTGGGTCGGTCATTCCTTGTGGGGCAAGAATCGCGAGTAGACCATCGGAATTTGGATCCTTTATGGCGATTTCAGTGGCACGGACGTAGCGCTGGGGGTCAGCGTCGCCGAGGATGTCTATGGGGTTCGCGTGGCTCCAGTGGGGCGGGAGAAAGGAATCGAGCGCTTGGTGCGTGGCTTCGGAAAGCGGGGCGAGTTCTCCGCCGAGCGCCATAAGAGTATCAGTGGCGAGAACTCCAGGGCCTCCCGCATTGGTCAAAATGGCGAGCCTGGGCCCCCGAGGACGCGGCTGTTTGCCGAGAACGTCGGCCATGTGAAAGAGTTCTGCGATCCGGTCGACACGCAGGACGCCGCAGCGGCGGAAAGCGGCCTCATAGACTTCATCGCTGCCGGTCATAGCGCCGGTATGGGACGCGGCGGCTTTCGAGGCAGCTTCGGATCGCCCCGCTTTGATGACGATAATTGGCTTACTGAAGGAAACTTCTCGCGCGGCGGAGAGAAAAGCGCGAGCGTCGCCGATCGATTCCATGTAGAGAAGGATGCTCTCTGTCTTTTCGTCCTCCCCGAAGAAAGAAAGAAGATCGCCCCAGCCGACGTCGAGCATCGAGCCGGTGGAAACGAAGGCGCTGAAGCCTACATGCTCAGACAGGCTCCAGTCGAGAATAGCGGTCAACAATGCGCCGCTCTGGCTCAGAAAAGCGACGCTGCCAGGGCGGGCGATGTCGTGGGCGAACGTGGCGTTGAGGCCCAGCCAGGGATTCATGATTCCAAGGCAATTGGGACCGATGAGGCGGGTCGCGCCTTTGCGAAGTTTGGCTTGAATGGCGCGCTCCAAGGCAGCGCCGTCAGCGCCCATTTCCTTGAAGCCGGCGGAAATCACGACCACTGCTTTGACTCCTGCCTTGACGCATTCCCCCACAATTCTAGGGACCGTCGTTGCAGGCGTCACGATCACCGCTAGCTCAACAGTTTCTGGAATCGCGCCAATCACGGGGTAACACGGCGCGCCGAATATTTCTGTGCGCTTCGGGTTCACGGCGTGTACGTGCCCCTTGTAGCCAGCTTGCACAAGATTTCGCAGCGCGGTGCAGCCCACGCTGCTTTCGCTGTCGGTTGCGCCGATTAAGGCGACGGAGGCGGGCGAGAAAAAGCTCATCATCGGGGAGTGGCTGGAGATTTGAGAAAGAGTGGTCACGGGAATTGTGCGCGAGTCTACTTGAGCAGTATCGCTTTTCGGCGGAAGCATATCCAGAGTTATGAGAAAAAATGAGATTGGCCAAAAAGCCGGCCGGCATCGCGAGTGGAAACGCAATGCTCGCGTTCCTTTGGGCTTGCGCGGTGAGGCTGTGCACATTCCCAGGCGTCAGCAAGAGTATGGCGACCGAGAGGTTTCGAGAAAGCGAAACGCGTCACTGCGCGAGGTGATGGCAATCACAGCGGGAGCCATCCGTGGAGGAGAGTATGGGTCAAAAGGAGGGCCCCGTGAAAGCCGCAACCGCAAGAACAGCTGCAGGATTTCAGAATATTTTGTTCGCGACGGACTTTTCTGGCGCGGCCGACAAAGCGATTCCTTACGTCAAAGAAATTGCGAAACGCTACGACGCGAACTTGGTCGCCTTGCAGGTGCATCCACCAGTTGTAAACCCCATGACCCCGCCCCAAACCTGGGCAGCCGACGCAGCGGCAGCAGAAACCCGCGATCGGACGCACCGCGAGCATCTGCTGAGCACATTTGTAGGAATTCCCACGACAGTGCTGATTGAAGAGGGAGGGATCCAGACCGGACTGCAATGTGCCATTGAAAGGTACCACATCGATCTCGTTGTAATTGGCACGCGAGGGCGCACCGGCGTCAGCAAGCTGCTCCTCGGCTCGACGGCCGAAGAGATTCTGCGAACGGTGACGTGCCCGGTGCTCACCATCGGGCCGCATGCCGATCCCTCGCGGGAACCGAATGGCCAAATCCGCGAAATTCTTTATGCCACGGATTTCGCTTCGCAAACCCAAACTGCGGCCGCTTATGCGGTCTCGCTGGCCGAGGAGTTTCAGGCTCGGCTAGTGCTTCTGCATGTGATTGCGCGGCAGGAAGCGAACGATCTGGTGATGGCGTCTGACATTGTCGAGTCATCCAAAGCGCTGCTTCAAAAGCTCGTTCCAGCGGAGGCCTTCAATTGGTGCAGTCCGGAGTATTACGTCGAGGACGGAAGCCCGGCCGAAAAAATTCTGGAGCTGGCGCATCTTCGCGAATCGGATCTCATCGTACTCGGAGTCAAGCCGGGAAAAGGCGTGCCAGGAGCAGCGACCCATCTGCCGATTGCCACGGCTCACAAAATCATTTCGCAAGCGGCATGCCCGGTTCTGACGGTTCGCAGCTGAGCGTCACAGCAATCTCCATGTGACGAACAAATATCTTCAAGCTATACCGGAAAGCAAACGTCTCGCCCAAGGAAAACTGGTGAATGCGATCTTGCCGGGCGGTTTGCTGTCGGCGGTGAAATCAACTCTGGTGCAGTAGCTGGCCCTGGAGGGCGCGTTCCAAAGCTTGTTCGAGAGAATGCGTGGCGAAGGGAGTGCTTCGTAAGGCTTATGGGACCCAAACGGACCCGGTTTTTTTTCTGGGCCCTCTCTAAGTGATTGAAAGAAATGGCGGGGACGACGAGACTCGAACTCGCGACCTCTGCCGTGACAGGGCAGCGTTCTAACCAACTGAACTACGTCCCCGCTGAAGGGTGAAACGTCACTGGTACTTCTAACTGCGCTGCGGATGCCGCCATGCAGCACAGGTGGTTCGATGCGCCACGTGTGATGCTTCACAAAAGTAGAGCCGCATTTTACAACGCTGCTTCGTTTGCCGCTGGCTCTGCTTTTATGGTGGGCACTGTCCGATTTGAACGGACGACCTTTCGGGTGTAAACCGAACGCTCTAACCGCTGAGCTAAGCGCCCCTACCCAATTCATCGTACAGGATGCGTCCCGAAGCGTCAACGCTTCGGGAGAAAGTGTGTCGTTAGCACATGATATGTCCGCTTTATTAGCATGTGAAATGTCCGCTTTTCAGAGGCGGCCTGGGGTAGACCGGATTCCGGGAGGTTGCCGGGATGAGGTACACCAGGGCCGGGATGGAGCG
>JBARJI010000064.1:0-56207 GCA_049800195.1 Candidatus Acidiferrum sp. | reverse complement strand
CGCTCCATCCCGGCCCTGGTGTACCTCATCCCGGCAACCTCCCGGAATCCGGTCTACCCCAGGCCGCCTCTGAAAAGCGGACATTTCACATGCTAATAAAGCGGACATATCATGTGCTAACGACAGCAAACGGTTTCAGTGTCGAGCCCGGCCTCTCCAATCGTTGCGCAGCCAGATCCAGACCGTGCGCAGCCAGAATTTCTCCAGTGTTCACTTCCACGACGACAGCCGCCCCCGCCTGCCGTTCCATTGCGAGATCGGTCGCGCCCTGCAACCTTTCATTTTTGGAGTTCGGTTGAGAGCAGAATCCAGCAGCCCAGGCAGCGAAGAGCAGCATCGCAGCGCAGCCGCTAGTTTTAGAAAGACTACACATTTCGTCGACGGAGGTTCGGAGGAGACTAGCGCTCAGCTTTCCGTAAATGCCGTTCGATCTAACTTCAACGCCGCGCAATGGGCTAGGCGAGGCCCGCTTTCGAGAGCGGCAGCTCACGGATGCGCTTGCCCGTCGCGGCAAAAATAGCGTTGCAGAGCGCCGGCGCAAACGCGGGCAAGCCCGGTTCGCCGACGCCTCCAGGAGGAGCGTCGCTCGCCACGATGTGTACGCGAACTTCGCGCGGCGCGGTGTTCATGCGCGCCATCGGATACGTGTCAAAGTTGGATTGGTCGACCGCGCCGTTCGTTGCGGTAATCGCTCCATAAAACGCGACGCTCGTTCCCATCACGGCCGCCCCTTCAAACTGATTCCTGACCATGTCCGGATTCACGACCGTCCCGGCATCCAGCGCCGAGTCCACGCGGTCGACATGCACGCGCCCCGCGTCATCCAGATGAATTTGCACGACGGAAGCGACGTACGTCAGGAAGCTGCGATGGAAAGCGATTCCCATGCCAGTTCCGTTACCCTGTTTTTTCTTTCCCCAGTCCGCTTTCTCCGCGGCAATTTCTACGACGCGCTTGAATCTCGCCGTGTCAATGGGATACGCCGCGTAGTCCTGGCCGTAATTCGTATAGTCTTTCGGCAGCTCGCTCTTCGGAATGATGCGGTCCGGCCCCAGCAGCGCGAGAGCGTACTCGACCGGATCCTTTCCGGCCGCGTACGCAAGTTCATCCGAAAAAGACTGAATGCCAAACGCATGATAGATATTTGCTACCGAACGCAGCCAGCCAATACGAACATGCGCGGTGGCCGGTCCGTTTTCAGAGCGTTGATTTGGTATCGCAAAGGGAAGATCGCTGAAGCCGAGTCCAAGCTCGTCGGGGGCCGAATACACCGTGCCGTCCGCGAAGGTCGAACCGATGGGGGGAAATACAGTTCGCTGCAGCCAGGCAGTTGGTTTTCCATCTTCCCCCAGCGCCGCTTTCATGTACATCGCCGAAACGGAGTGATAGGTGTCGAACCGGATGTCGTCTTCGCGGCTCCAGACCACCTTTACCGGCTTGCCCGTCTTTTTCGAGAGCACGGCCGCCTCTACGGCAAAATCGGGAAACGATTTGCGGCCAAACGCCCCGCCCAAAAGCGTTACGTGAACCGTCACGTCTTCTTTTTTCGCTCCCACGGCTGCGGCGATGGCGTCTCGCGCACCCACTGGACTCTGCGACGGCGCCCAGGCTTCTACTTTGCCATCACGATAAACCGCGAGTGCGGCGGGAGGCTCCATCGGCGCATGCGCCAGCAGCGGCGCATAATACTCCGCCACGACGATCTTGCCACCTTTGGCAAACGCCGCGTCCACGTCGCCAAGTTCGCGCACAACTTTTCCTTGCTTCCGCGCCGTTTCCTGCAATTCTTTTTTGTAAGGTTCCGAGTTGAAAACATCGTGAGAGCTATTCTCCCACTCGATCTTCAATTGTTTCTTGCCCTGAAAAGCCGCCCAAGTGCTGTCGGCAATCACGGCGACGCCGCCGAGCGCTTGGAAAAGCACAGGAGGCTTGAACGTGTCAATGGTCGCCGTCTGCTTCACGCCGGCCACTTTTAGCGCCGCCGAATCATCGAGCGACTTCACTGTGCTGCCCATCACCGGCGGGTGCGCAATGCTTGCGTACAACATGCCGGGCATGTGTGTGTCCTGTCCGTACTTGGCTTTGCCCGTACACATGGCTCGCAAGTCGTAGCCAGGCGCGGATTTTCCGATGTAGCGCCATTCGCTGCGCGGCTTCAGCGTCAATTCTTCCTTTTTGGGCACTTCCAGCTTCGAGGCCGCCATTGCCAGCTCGCCGTATCCAAGTTTTTTCCCCGAGGCTTTGTGAAATACATAATGCAGTTCCGTCGAGCATTCTGTGGCCGGCACACCCCACTGTTGTGCAGCCGCTCGCACAAGCATCAGCCGAGCCGTGGCGCCCGCTTCGCGCAGGGGAACGAAGAAGCTGACTACTGAGTGCGAGCCATCCGTATCCTGATCCCCGTATTCCTCGCTGCCGATCGCCTGCACGACTTTCACGCGTGCCCAATCCGCATCCAATTCATCAGCCACGATGCGCGGCAAAGACGTGCGCACTCCGTTCCCCATCTCGGAGCGATGCGCAACAACATAGGCCGTGCCGTCCGTATCGATCGCCAAATAGACGCTTGGACGAAGTGGTGCTTCTTCCGTCGGTGGAAATGGGTCGCCCCCGCTGGTGCTGTTCGCCGCCGCTGAAAGCTGCTTGGGCATCAGGGAAACGCCGAGCACAAACGCGCCCGCCCCCAGCATCCCTTTCAAGAAATCGCGCCGGCCGCTGGCAAATTCCCATACGGTTTTCGATATATTTTCAACTCGAACCATACCATCCCCCGCTTTTCGCTCCAATCCTTCGCTGACAACTCCAGAACGACACCCTATCGGCGATGCCGATACTTCCAGACACGCGCCACCGTTTCAGACTTCAGCCTTCTGCTATGATTCCGCCCAGGCACCGAGGGCACGGCGCAAATCCACGAGCTGGCCGAGATGATAAGCATTGTGATCCGCGAGTAACAACGCTTCCCGCAGAATTGTTTGTCCCCGGCCATGAGGGATTTTGGCGAAAAGATCGGTACGCGGGTTTTGCACCAGGCGGACCATTGCCTGCAAATCGCGCTCGAATGCCGCCACGCTCTCGGCCCATGCTTTGTCATTCGGAGGTATCGGAGTTTTTGGCCAATATCCCTCGGGGAAGTTCGGGGAGACATGCTTCGGATTTCTGCTAAACTCCAAAATGTCCCACTGGGCGAGACGCACGTGTTCGAGCAATTGCCAACCTGTATGCGGCAGGGCATCCGCGAAGGTTCCATAATTTGCCGGGGGAAATTCGTCCAGAGCATCCATGAAGTGGATGTGCGCGCCCCCTCCTTTTAGCAGATACGCCACCTGCTCGCGCAAGTCATGCTCTGAGCTTCGTGGACTCTTAGGGGCTGTTTTCTTGGCCTTCTTTTTGGACGGCTTCTTCATTTTCATGCTGTTTTCTCGGAGATCATCACTCGCTGTGGCGTTCCCGGCACGGAATGCAGCCTAGTCATTGCAAACCCCATATTTCTAAACATCTTTTCATATTCCGAAAACGTGTAGGCGTCGCCCGCGTCCGTTCCCACCAGCATGTTCAAGCTAAACGCTGCGGCCCCCGGCGGAGTCACTCGGTCTTCGTTTGGCACGAACTCGAGCGTGACGGCTTTTCCGCCATGCTTGAGAGACGCGTGGACGCGTCGCATCAGCGTCTCGCGCCCATTTTCCTTCGCAAGCACGCCCATGATTGTCAGGAAATCACAGAGTATTCGCAAGCCACGCTCAGAGGCCCCGGTTTTCGCGGCGAGGAGTGGCGGAGTATCCGCGCCCGCTCCGATCGCCGAAAAGACGTCCAGCTCAATCCCCGTTTTCAAGGCTTCGGTTTGCTGGAACGCGTTCATTATCGTGAAAATGCGTTCCGGCGTCGGGCGGTTCGCAGTGGAGGCCGCAGCCATGAAATTTATCTCCGTTTGCAACGTCGCGTTAGTACAAATATACACCCAGCCTAGCGTACCGTTGCCAGTTCAATTGCATTGCCCCCATCCGGCCTGGGCTGGCATACTCTCACTCCCCGCAGGGCATGCAAGGGGCACATCATGAAACGCGAAGTTCATCGCTGGCATTCTCCACGTCTTGGCATCGAGCTTGGCGTCATCGTCCACGGTCACTGGGGACAGCCGATTCTCGGCTTTCCCACCAGCGCGGGCGACGAGCGGGAACTCGAAGACCAGAGCATGATCGGTGCGCTGGCCGATTTCATTGATGGCGGGAAAATAAAAGTCTTCAGCGTCAACTCCATCAACGGTCTCAGCTTCTATAATAAAGGTGCGCATCCTTTTCACCGCAGCTACGTGCAGGCCGTTTTCGATGCCTACCTTCGAGAAGAGGTCGTCCCGTTCATCTGGGACAGTTGTCAAACTCCCGGCATCGCCATCTCCACCATGGGCGCCTCGTTCGGCGCGTACCACGCGGCCAACTCTCTCTTCAAGCATCCCGACGTAATCAAGCGCTGCTTCGCGATGTCCGGCGTCTACGACGTCCGCAATTTCATGGATGGCATGTACGACGACAATTTCTATTTCAACAATCCGGTCGATTATCTCGCAAACCTGAGCGATCCCTGGGTTCTGGGTCAACTCGCCTCCTGCGACATTCACCTCACCACCGGCACCGGGCCGTGGGAGAACAGCGGCCCCACATATCGGCTGTCCGAAGTTCTCTCCAGCAAGGGAATTCGTCATTCGCTGGACAATTGGGGACCCGAAGGCGGGCACGATTGGCCGTTCTGGAAGCATCAGATGCGCGAATATGTCGCGCGCCTCTTCTGAAAAACATCTTGAAAGACTGACTTGCAGATTTATGCCATTCCGGGCGTAAAAGCCTGCTCGATGAGAAAACTCCAACTTAAAGCGGGAATTGCTAGCGCGCAAGACCTGTCGACCCGTCGGACGGTATAATTGGCGTTGAAGAAAGTTCATGCAAACATCGGCATCGGATATTAATTGGACTCGATTATTGCCTTCCCGGCGGTTCACCACGAGCCTCGAGTCACTCGTCGAATCGCATGTGGGCAAGGTTGTTCTCCTTACCGGCGCAGGAGGCTGCATCGGCTCGGCACTGGCTAAGACGTTACTGCGCGGACGGCCTCGGCATGTGGTGCTGCTTGATCATTCCGAGCGCGCACTTTACGAGCTCGTGAGCGAGCTTGCTTCCTTGCCGCAGACAGCTACCTACAGAGCTGTTCTTGGAGACGTTCGGGACGAGTTGCTGCTGCAATCTCTGATGCAAGAGTCTCGTCCGGACCTGATTCTGCACGCCGCCGCATTCAAACATGTTCCTTTGATGGAAGAGAATCCTTTCGCTGCGGTCGGCAACAATGCCCTGGCGGCGTGGCAACTGCTTCGCGTGGCGGCCGATTTCAGGGTGCCGCGGTTTCTCCTAATCTCGACGGACAAAGCTGCGAATCCGCGCGGAATTATGGGGGCGTCAAAGCGTCTAGCGGAACTTGCTGTATCGCACTGGAGCGAAGGGCAACGGGATTATCGCGCGATTCGTTTGGGAAATGTGATTGGGTCACAAGGCAGTGTTGTCCCCCTGTTTCTGGAACAAATTGCACGCGGCGGTCCGGTGACGGTGACTGATTCCGAAGTAACACGTTTCTTTTTGACCCTCGGCGACACCGTACAACTCATCTTAGCCGCTGCCGCTTTTGAAGGAACAAGTGGACTGTTGTTGCCAGAGCTTGGAGAGCCGATAAAAATCGCCGAGCTCGCAAGTTACCTGATTCAGCAAAATGGCGCATCGGATAGCGCCAAAAGACATGCACCCAAGATTGAGATTCAGTTCACGGGCCTCCGTCCTGGCGACAAGCTCTCCGAGGATCTCATCTCGATTGGAGAGACTCTGCATCCGACGTCCGACCCGCAACTTCAACGCGTCAGCGGCTCTATCCCGCCTGCGGCCGCGGTGGAGAAAACGTTTGCGAGGCTGAAGGAGGCCGTAGAAGCGCGCGATCTTGCGAGGACGCTCGAAGCTGTGCGTGAACTCGCGCCGGAGTACGCGCCGAGTGAGATGCTCCTGCGATTGGCGGGCGACCGAACACCTGCGGCAAGCACCCATGAGTGAAGCACGCCGAAAAATCGCCGTGGTCACAACGTCCCGTGCGGACTACAGCCATCTCTACTGGCCGCTTCGAGCTCTCGCGGTAAGCTCCGAAGTAGATTTGCGGCTAATCGTGATGGGGGCACATCTCTCCCCCGAGTTTGGCAACACGATTCGTGAAATCGAGAAGGACGGGTTTGCAATAGACGCGCGGATCGAGTGTTTGCTGAGTTCCGATTCGGACGTCGGCATGGCCAAAGCGATCGGAGTGGCCACACTTGGATTGGCGGATCACTTGGGGGCGTTGCGTCCGGACATTCTGCTGCTAATAGCCGACCGTCATGAAATGCTCGCGCCAGCAAGCGTCGCGCTGGCGCTGCGAATTCCCATTGCGCATATCGAAGGCGGAGAAATCAGCGAGGGGGCCATCGACGACGCGGTGCGCAATGCGATCACCAAAATGGCGCACATTCATTTTACTTCGACCTTCGCCGCGCGAGACAGAATCATCGCGATGGACGAGGAGCCATGGCGCGTACACCGGGCTGGAGCGCCTTCTCTCGATCATCTCCGGCGTTCCAAGTTGCTCTCTCGCGAAGATCTGGAAGAGAAGTTGCAGATTGACTTGCGGCAACCCCCCGTCCTTTTCTCTTATCATCCGGTGACTCTGGCGCAGGACACGCTGGAAGAGACAGGCGCGCTCTTCACCGCTCTGACACGGGTGCAAGGGCAGCTGCTTTTTTGCTATCCCAATGCCGATGCGGGAAGCCGCGAGTTGATCGAACGGACGCGAGCATTTGTTGATGAACGCGGAGACGGGCGCGTGTTTGTGAACCTGGACGCGGTGACGTATTGGAGCCTACTTCGTCACGCCGATGTGTTTCTTGGCAATTCCAGCAGCGGCATCATGGAGACCGCGTCGTTCGCTCTGCCGACCGTCAACATCGGATTGCGGCAACAGGGGCGCGAACGAGCGCGAAACATTATCGACGTGGCAGCGGACGCAAACTCGATCTTCGAAGCTGTGAAAAGGGCCAGAAGTAGTGAATTCAGAGAATCGCTGCGTGGAATGACGAATCCCTACGGCGACGGTACAGCCTCCGAAGCGATCTGCCGCGTGCTGTGCGGTGTGGCCCTGAATCAGCGGCTCATACTGAAACGAGCCGCCCAGTTTCCAAACGAGAAGACAGCGGCCCGCGGTTGAGCTGCCTTTTCACAAACACAAAATGAGAATCCCCTTATCGGCTCCAGACATCACTCAGTCGGATATCGACGCAGTTGTGGGTGTGCTGCGCAGCGGCCGTTTGAGCCTGGGGCCAAAACTCGAGGAATTCGAGAATGCCGTTGCTGGGTATGTGGGTGCGAGGCACGCGGTCGGGGTGAGTTCCGGCACGGCGGGGCTGCATTTATGCTTTAAGGCGCTAGGTATTCGCGAAGGCGACGAAGTCATCTTGCCTTCGTTCACGTTTATCGCCGCGGCGAACGCGGTATGCTACGAACGAGCCGTGCCTGTCTTCGTGGACATTGATCCGGTCACGCTGAATATGGATCCCGCGAAAATGGAAGCAGCCATTTCGCCACGAACGCGGGCGATTCTCGTGCCGCACACATTTGGAATTCCCGCCCCAATGAAAGAAATTCTAGCAGTCGCACGGCGCCACCGGCTGAGCGTAATCGAAGACGCTTGCGAAGCCATCGGCGCGGAGATTTATGGCAAAAAGGTTGGCGCCATGGGCGACGCGGGAGTCTTCGCGTTCTACCCAAACAAACAAATCACGACGGCGGAAGGCGGAGCGGTCGTTTCGAATAACGAAGAGCTTGCCGCGCGCCTACGAACATTGAGGAACCAAGGCCGTTCCGCATCGAATGACTGGTTACAGCACACGGAAGTAGGATACAACTACCGGTTATCCGAGCTGCACAGCGCGCTGGGAGTCGAGCAGATGAAACGTATAGAGCCCATTCTGAAGCGGCGGGACGACATCGCGCGCGCATACGGCGATGGACTGAAGAACTTAGAGGCTATTGAACTGCCTCCGTTCAGCCTGACAAATTGCCGAGTCAGTTGGTTTGTCTTTGTCGTGCGTTTGCGGCCGGCACTAACGTGTATTCATCGCGATGTTGTAGCTGAGAGACTGGCGGGGGAAAGTATCGAAACCGGCCGCTATTTTGGGCCGATCCATTTGCAACCCGCTTACCGCGGACGCGTTCCCCCTAGCGCGCCGCTATGCGTGACGGAATCCATGGCCACGCGCACACTGGCCTTGCCATTTTTCAATGAGATTACGGACTCTCAGATCATGACGGTGTGCGAATCGTTAAAGGAAATCTTGCAGTAAGAAGCAAGTGGACGCTTGCCTAAGAATGGCTGGAGAATGGGCTGGGCGCGGTGGTGACTCAATAATGTCGAGGAGGCGGCGGATGAACTGGAAAACGATGGCGAGGAGCGGAGCGATCGCGGCGATGGTTGCGTGCGGGATGATAGGCGGCTCACCGCTAATGCTCAGCGCGCAGAAAGAATCACCTCTCGCGGTCGAGGACTTGCGCTGTGAATACAAGATCGATCCGTTGGGGATCGATGTGATGAAGCCGCGGCTGAGCTGGGAGCTGGCGAGCGCAGAAAAAGGAGTGATGCAGACGAGTTACGAAATCCGCGTCGCTGGGTCAGAGGTGGAGTTGGCAAAAGGAAGACTCATCTGGGACAGCGGAAAGCAGGCATCAGACGCCTCGATTCAGGTGGAATACGACGGTCCAGCGCTTGCTAGCGCGCGTATCTATTACTGGCAGGTGCGCGCGGCGGATAACCATGGGCACTTGTCAGAGTGGAGCAAAACTGCACATTGGGAAATGGGACTGCTGGAAGCCGCAGACTGGAAAGCCACATGGATCACGCCGAACCTCGTCGAGGACGAGACGAAATCGAACCCCGCGCCGATGTTGCGCAGGGAGTTTTCGGTCAAGAAAAAGATCGAACGCGCGCGTCTCTACGCGACGGCGATGGGGCTTTACGAAATGTCGCTAAATGGGAAGCGAGTGGGAGATCAGTATTTCACGCCGGGATGGACCTCTTACGATTTCCGCTACCAATACCAGACCTACGACGTCACGAGCCTGCTGAAAAGCGGAGAGAACTGCATTGGCGCGACACTTGGGGACGGCTGGTTCCGCGGCCGCATGGCCTGGAATAACAACAGGAACAGCTACGGGACGAAATTGGCGCTGTTGGCGCAGCTCGTGATTACGTACACAAACGGAACGCAGGAGATTGTCGGCAGCGACGATCAGTGGAAAGCGGCGACGGGCGCTATCCTTTTGTCCGATATTTATAACGGCGAAACGTATGACGCAAGACTCGAGCGAACCGGCTGGAACGAAATTGGCTATAACGACGGTGAATGGAAGGGTGTGACGGTTATCGGGGCTCCGAAGGTGAAGCTAGTTGCGCCGGCCGGTCCGCCGGTGAAAGAAATTGAAGAAATCAAGCCCGTAAAAGTGTTTCGCACCCCCGCTGGCGATACCGTCCTCGACATGGGACAGAACATGGTGGGCTGGGTGAGATTCCGCCTGACGGCGCCGGCAGGAACGACAGTTACGCTGCGGCACGCGGAGGTGCTGGACAAAGATGGAAATTTCTATACCGCAAATTTACGAGCCGCGAGGGAAACGATTCAATACACCAGCAAAGGCGCGGGAACCGAAACCTTCCAGCCGCACTTCACATTTCAGGGATTCCGGTACGTCGCCGTGAGCGGATGGCCCGGAGAAGTAAATCCCGAGGATTTTACGGGAGTGGTCGTGCATTCGGCTATGGAAAGGACCGGAACGTTTGAAACCTCGAATCCTCTGCTGAACCAACTCGAGCACAACATTATTTGGGGACAAAAAGGGAATTTTCTAGATGTGCCGACCGATTGCCCGCAGCGCGACGAACGACTGGGTTGGACGGGAGACGCCGAGGTCTTCGCGCCCACAGCGTCCTTTAATTTCGATACCGCAGGGTTTTATACAAAGTGGCTCAGAGATGTGGCGCTGGACCAGGAGGACGACGGCGCGGTGCCCTTCGTAATTCCGAATGTCCTGTCTCACAAAACCCGAAAAGGCGAAGCCGCCGCGGCCGGATGGGCAGACGTGTCGGTGGTTGTGCCGTGGACGGTCTATCAAGCGTTCGGCGACAAACGCATTCTGGAGGAGCAGTACCCGAGTATGAAGGCCTGGGTCGATTACATGCGGCGACAGGCTGGGGAGAGCCATCTCTGGAGGAGCGGATTCGGTTTTGGCGACTGGCTGGCGTTCGCGACGACGGACTCAGATTATCCAGGAGCGACGACGGACAAAGATTTGATTCAGACCGCGTACTTTGCACGCTCGACGGAGCTATTGGCGAAGACCGCACAGGTGCTGGGCAAAACGGAAGATGCCGCGGAGTACGCCGCGCTAGAAGATAAAATCACCAGCGCTTTCCAGAAAGAATTCGTGACCCCGAACGGCAGGCTCGCTTCCAACACGCAAACCGCGTACGCGCTGGCCCTCGCCTTCGGCTTGCTGCCGGAATCGCAGCGAGCTGAGGCGGCCGCGCGGCTGGCGGCGGACGTTAGAAAGTTCGCCCATTTGACGACGGGATTCCTGGGCACGCCGGTCCTTTGTCAGGAGTTGAGCGATTACGGATATTTGGACGAGGCCTACATGCTGCTGAATCGCACGGAATATCCCTCGTGGCTCTATCCCGTGACGAAGGGCGCGACGACTATCTGGGAGAGATGGGACGGAATCAAGCCGGACGGAAGCTTTCAGAGTCCGTCGATGAACTCGTTTAATCATTACGCATACGGAGCGATTGGAGATTGGATGTACCGCGTGGTCGCGGGAATTCAGATCGATCCGGCAGAACCCGGTTACAAACATGCTCTGATTGAGCCACAGCCGGGCGGCGGATTGACACACGCGAGCGCTTCGATCCTGAGCATGTACGGTCGCGTGGCATCCGGATGGCAGATTGCGGACGGAAAGTTGACGGTGACGATTGATGTACCGCCGAATACGACGGCGACAGTCCGATTGCCAAAGGCGAAGTTGGAGGAAGCTAGCGAACGCGGAAAGCCGCTAATAGGCCGCACGGATATTTCGGGGGCGCGACAAACCGATGATGCCGTGACTTTGGAGGTAGGATCGGGGAAGTATGTCTTCGAGAGCGCGTACCCGGGAACAAAATAGGAACGGCGTGTGTGCATGGCGGAAAGTTTGAATACTTCGAAGTCGCGTTTGGCGGAAGTGCGAACAGGCTTGCAATATGAGGTGTTCAAGCTAGGCCAAGATGCGCGAGTTGATAGCGCCCCTTGGAAATAACTTGATCGTCATCGATCCAGACGTCGCAGTTGCGAGTGAGGACATCGACATGCGTTTTCGATTTCCAGTCGGCGTGCGTCTGGCTTCCGTAAGGGTCGCCGAACGCGATGTGGACGCCGGGAAATTTTTCGTCTTGCAGAAGAATGCCGATCATCGAAGATAGGCCGAGATTGGTTCCGAAGGCCAGCTCGCCGACTCGGTCGCTGTTTTCATCGGTGTGGCAGTATTGCCAGAATTCTTTTTCGAGATCCTTGCGCGCGCAATCGACACCGGTGAGGCGCGCACCCTCGATTTTCAGGACCAGCGGCGTAGTCTGCAGGTCGCCGTACTTGCCATTGAAGTGATCGCCCGCCGTAGCGTCACAAACGAATGTCCCGTCGACCGTCGCGGGAGTCGTGAACACCTCACCGGCAGGCAAGTTGGACCAGTAACGCGGACTGATGAGGCCGCTGGTCTTTACCCAATCCAGGCCGCGATCGAAATGCGCGGCAAAAGATGTGCCTGCCTCAGTCTTTACCGTCAGCGTTTGCGCACGTAGCATTCGTTCGCGGAGCTTGTCGCTGAGCCGGTCCACCATGCGGTAATCGGTGCGCATGCCCTGCTGCATAATTTCCGGCGTGACGCCGACCATGTGCGCGTAACGGATTTGCCGGCGTTCGACTACGCGAACGATGGCCATGCGCGCGCCGAGTTCGCCGGGCTGCGGCGTCATGCACATCACACCCGCGTCGGCGGTTTCGAGCGCTTCAAGGACGGCGGGCGGCGCCATGGTCATGGGGCGCGGTCCAAAATCTTCGAGTAGCAAACCGGTGTATTGCGCGTGACGATCTTCGATGGCAGCGGCAATACTTGCTGCAACAGAGCGGCTCGCTTCATCCGCGATGAGCGCGACGTGCTCACCGGGGCGAACGCTGAGACATGTTTCCACGGCGTTTCTCGCGCCGGGCATCAATAGTGGTTCTGGCGGGCCAAAGTACATCGCTTAATTTTACAAGAATGCGCGGAAATTTGAAGAGGGGTTCATGAACCTGGTCACGGTTCTGGAAAACAAGCAACCGCTGGCCACGGGTTCCCGGTTAAAGATCAAGCCGTTCGGAGCGAGACGCGAAATGCGGGTACCTGGCCGCCGCCGCTGGTGACGTTGGCCAAGCCGGTGGCACTTAGGCGTGTGAGAAAACCGGCGACCTTTCCGCGGAAGAGGTACGGGGCGAAATCGACGAGCATATCGCGATAATCGACCTTGCCTATCTGGGCGATGTAAGGAAAGACTTCGCGGCGGACCGGAATGCGTTCCTGGACGATCCATGCGCCGTTTTTTGCGGAGAGGGCCCGGCCAATCGCGGCATCCCATTCGGATTCGCTGGTTTCCCAGCCGAGAGTCACGCCGGAGCCGCCGTATTCGTCGCTGGGTTTAAGAACCAGGTTTTCCCGCTCTTTGCTCACGAAGGCGAGTAGTTCTATGGTTTGTCCGAAGTGTGCGGTCTTCACGTCGGCCACCGCGCGCGTCCAGGGAATGTGCCGGCGAATTAGTTCGCGCTCGTCGTGTGAAAAGAGCGCGCCATTCTGTTCGTCCGTCAGGACAGCGAAAAAAGCCTTAACGTGTGGGATTTTGCAGCGAAACGTGTTGGCCACGCAGACGGCGTTGGCTGTATAGGCTTTTACGAGAGCCGCGCACTCGGCGGGCTTGGCAACGATATCGTTGATCAGGACGCGGCGATAGACGAGATCGATCTTTTTACCATGGGCATAAAGCCGCTGGCCCTCGAACCGGAGTTCCCGCGGATCGGCGATGATCGTCGGAACGCCCATTTTTTCAAAGCGTGCCTGGAGAATCTCGAACTCGCTCCACGTGGGAACTCCGTCCCAATCCACAATGGCGATTTGCGGAGGACTGGCCGAGCCTCCCCAGTCCACGTAGCTCATCACCAGAGCGTCGAGGAGCTTGGCGCTCAACGGATAGCTATGAACCTCGTAGTTCTGCGCGAATTTCGCCATCACAGGCAGCTCGCGAAAAATCTCCGCGAGAGTTTCCGCGTAGCCTGCGCCTGCGGGAGATTCTCCGTTGTACTCCGCGAATCGGAGCGAGTCCGGCAGAAGGAAAGCATCGAGGCGGGAAGCGGTGCTGGCCCGGCCATAGGCGGCGGGCAAACGCGCCAAACGTTCTTCCTCGGGGCGCAAATGAAGTTGCGCAAAAAGATGCCTGTCTTCGAGCGCCGCCGTCACAATCCGCTCGCCAAATTCCGCGATGGCTTCCGCAACGGAGCGCACGCGCTCTTCGTCTTCGGTCGAGAGGAAAAACGGCCGCAGGAAAGGGCAGTGAACGCGATCGCCGAAGGTCAGTTTGGCCTGACGCATCCTCTTGAACAAATCTTCCGGAAGAGCGGGAAGCCGCAGCAGCGTGGGCTTCAGAATGTCGTTCCAATCTTCGGCGGGATTGCGAGGAATCAAAGATGGAGTCGGCGCGCTGGTCATTTTGTTTTGAGTCCTGCCGGGCCCGTGGAAGGGCCAGCCGCCAATGACTGTCCCGCGGCGATACTCTTGGGCGCGCCAGTGAATCCGGCCGCCGCACCAGTGCCGAGCATTTCTTCCCAGCGGGGCCAAGGACTCGAAGAATCGCCATGCAGCGCACGGTCGATCACCAGCCGGGCCATTTTGTCGACGACCTGTTCAAAATAAAACTCGGTGATGCGGTCGCGCTCGAAATCCGGAGCGGGATTGAGGAAATCGATGGCGTAAGGAATACCGTCTTTGACCGCGAATTCAATCGTATTCATCTCGTAGCCGAGGGCCTGATTGATGGTCTGTGCATCTTTCACGACGCGGCTGCCAAGTTCCGAAGACAAATAGTCGTGTTCGACGAGGTACTTCCGCTCTTTAGGATCGTAGTGAACGGGCAGAATGTCGGATTTCCCGAAAGTGAAGCAGCGGACGTACTGCGTGAAATCAATGAATTCCTGAAGGGTCATGCAATATGGCGAAGTTTTGTCGTAGGCCGCGAGCAGTTCTTGTTTATTGTGAACTTTGTAGACATGTTTCCAGCCGCCGCCAGAAAAGGGTTTTAGAATTGCCGGTCGGCCGACATAGTCGAGGAGCCCGTCCCAGTCGACAGGATACATGAGGTTGTGCAGAGACTCGGAGGTGATGTCCACATCGCTGGGATATCCCTTTTGTGGCAGAAGCACGGTTTTGGGTATGGCGATTCCCAGCTTCGCGGCCACCGCATAATTGAAAAACTTGTCGTCGGCCGTCCACCAAAACGGATTGTTGATGACGTAAGCTCCCTGGAGAACGGCGTGCTTCAGGTAGCCGCGGTAATACTCCACCTCATGAGAGATGCGGTCCACGATAACGCTATATCCGGAGGATCCGCCCATCCGCGTTCCGCCGAGCTTCACGAATTCCGCCGCAACTCCGTCCTGCTTGCCGAGTTCATTGACGCGCACAATGAACGCCGGAGGAAAGCTATATTCACGCCCGCAGAGAAGGCCAACTTTTTTCATAAAGCCGCTCCTGACCACCGAGACGGAGACCGCCAAACTTGCCGAAGTTCTAATTGATTGCGTGCGCCGAGGAAGCCCGGGCTTCGGCGATCCCGCGCGTTTCCGAGACCAAATGTCTCACGACGGCCTTCAAGTCGCCCGTTTGCTGATAGACGCGCAGCTGGCGCTCCGCGCTGGTACCGTCCTTGAGAATCGTGTGAATGTATTCGACGGCGCTCCGGCTGCCGAGGTCGTCCAACACGTCATCCACAAAATCGAGCAATTCGAGCGCAAGCTCGCGCATGGGCACCTCGGCCTGTTTGCCGAAATCGATCAGCTTGCCTTCGATCCCGTAACGAGCGGCGCGCCACTTGTTCTCTTCGATCAAGGCGCGGCGATAAAGGCGATAGCTCTGATTGCGCTCGTAAAGGCGGTGGAGCTTTACCACAATGGCTTGCGTAAGAGCGGCAATGGAAACGGCTTCTTCGACCTTCGTGGTTACGTCGAACATGCGAAATTCGAGGGTGCCAAAGACGGGGTGGGGGCGTACGTCCCACCAGATCTTTTTTCCGTTGTCGATGCAATTCAGCTTCATCAGCAGATTCACAAAATCTTCGTAGGCGCTCCAGGACTCGAACTGCTCGGGTATGCCAGTGCGTGGGAAGCGGCGGAAGACGGTGGTACGGAATGATTTCAACCCCGTGTTGCGCCCCATCCAGAAGGGCGAACTCGTCGAGAGCGCGAGCAAGTGTGGCAGGAAATAGCGGACCATGTTCATCATGTCTATGGTGGTTTGCTTGTCCGGCATGGCGACGTGAACGTGCATACCGAAAATTAAGAGAGAGCGGGCGAGCTGTTGAAGTTCCTCGACGATGTGCTCGTAGCGTTCGCCGGGCGAAATGACTTGATCAATCCAACTGGAAAATGGATGCGTCCCTGCGGCGGCAACCTGCAGTCCCGCTCGTTCGGCGGCTGCCACTAGTTCGCCTCGGGTGCGGTGCATTTCGATACGCAGTTCGCCGACGTTTTCGCAGATTTTGGTCCCTGTTTCGACGATGGACTGGTGCATCTCGTTCTTTACTTGGTCAACGATGTCGAGAGATGCCGCTGAAACAAGCTGCATCACGTGAGAGCGCAATGCGCAGGTCGCAGGGTCAATAATCTGAAATTCTTCTTCGACACCGATGGTGAAGCGGTGAGCCATGAGGTGGCCCTCCGGAAGGGCTTGATCTCGACGAGGACTTCTAAGCCGGTATCATACCCCGCACGCCGAAAAAATACACGCTTACTCGACCGGTGCATGTGAGCCGTTCCCTGTTTGCACACTCATCAAGCGCCGAGTAACGATCCGCGATAAACACCACTTGCCGTCGCTCATCCCGATACTTTGCGCGAAAATGTTGCACGAGATTCGATTCCTCAGTTTTTTGGAACCCACACAAAATGTTGCATGTGACTTTTCTTGATCTCACATTTGCCCACGTCGATGTCCTCGTTGTCCCACACTTCGCTCTCGCCTTCGATTCTGCTTGGCGTGAGAGAGGTTATTCTCGATGAGAATTTGAATTTGCACCATTTCACCTTGTTTTTGGGCACGGCGAACGGCAGAAAAGACCTGCAATGTCCCACCCACACGTCGTCCCGGAGGGAATACTTGCATCGAACGAACGCGCCAGCGTCGACTTGGGCATGGAAGACTGGCGCGAACATTTTCTCGGCCTCCAGGCTGTGAGTGGTCTTCGTAATTTTGTAATCGATTCCCGATGTTGAGCTAGACCAAAGTTGCACGCTAGGGGATTGCGCCAAGGCCATGAGAGAGAGTGCAAGAGGAACATACACCAGCCAACGAGCCGTCACCGGGAATCCTCTCCTCATCCTCGAACACACTTCAGCGGACTCGCCCATCTTAGCCCAAAATTCACTCTCGACCATCAATCTGCGCAACGACCAGCGTGTGAAAAAAGAGCAGGGACGAGAGGACGACGGGGATTCTCGTCCACATCGTGTCGAGAGATTGGGAATGCCGGCTAGGAACTCATTCAGGGAACCTTTTGGGCGCAGCCATGAACAGAATGCTATAAATTGTGATGCTCTTCGGGAGCAAAACCGTGCCATTTTTATTGTTGGGACTTATCGCCATCGGCTGGGCGAGCTATTGTTTGATCACCGGAAAGGGCTACTACAAAGGTTGTCCGCCTGGAGGTTTTGATCGCGTCGAAGACCCGTTCAATTTTTGGACTCCAACACTGATTATTTTGGGCATCGGTATCTGCATGACTCTCATCTTTCTGGGTGTAATTCCATTACCATCGCCGTCATTTCATCGCTGACTGCTTCGGCGCGCGCCGGCCCCGCCCACGATCTCACGCAGGTTGCGATGTCCTCAGCCGCTACAGTGAACGCAGGAAATTCAACAGATCCTGTTGCTGCTGCGGAGTCAGTTGCTTGAAATTGTTGATGACGGCGTTGGCCTCGGAGCCAGAGCTTGCGTGTTCCTCGATGGCATCGAGAAGATTCGTGGTGCGGCCATCGTGCAGAAAGAAAATCCGCTGGCCGAGGCCCCATAACGGCGCGGAACGAAATTGGTCCGGGCCAGCGCTGCCTTGCGTAACGCCATCGGCGAGATTTGTACCCATATGATGAACGAGCAAGTCGGAAAACAGATTCGCATTCGCCTTGCTTAGGCTTGGGGTAAATCCGGAAGACGCAGTCTGGAGAGTCGGCGTGTGACAGAAGGCGCAACCCACCGAACTGAAGAGGCGGCTGCCGTTAGCGATGGAGGAAGCGCCACCTGGATTTGTGGTGGAAGGCGTTGGCGGCGCGAGGAGCCGCATGAACATGGCAAACTGCACGATGTCGCTGGGAACGCCTGCATACTGCGTAGCATTCATGTTGGTTGCATCTTCCGGCGTGGGATTTATTTTGCAATTGGCGGGAAGGCCCCCGGCCAGAGCTTCATCCGGGCTGGCACGCTCGTTCTGGAACATCTCGTTCGTGACGCCCATCTCGACGTTGTAAGCTTCGCCAGCGAACATCTCGAGCGATTTGTTCTGCGCCTTCCAGCCGAATCGCGAAATCATGTTGTCGTTTCCATCTCGGTTAGGAACGCCGGAAATCCCGAGTGATTGTTTTTGCTGAGCGTTTGCCTGCATGTTGGCATAGATAGTTTCCTCGGAAATGTTCTCGACCAAACCGTCGCCAAAGATTGGGGTGGGAATACGGAAGATGACGTTGTTTAACGCCAGATTCTCGGCGAAATTCGGCTGTTTGATGGCGCAAGAGCCTGCGTCCGCGCGGCCGGAGATTACGAAGAGGTCGTGGACCCCGCCATCGGGAGTGCTGCTGAGAGTGCCGTTCGGGTTTAGAAAGAACTTAAAACGCGCCTCGCGAACAGGGCCGTTCGGAGCAATGAAGGAGGGAAGAGTATTTTGTGCCCCATCCAAAGCGTAAACGAGAGTTTCCGGGTTTGGACCGATATTGGGGAAGACGGTGGTGCTGGGGCTGGAGCCGCCAATCGCGGGTTGCGAATGGCAGCTCGCACATTGGTTGCTATTAAAGCGCGGGCCGAGCCCATTGTTTGCGCCTTCCTGGACAGATTCGATCTCCTGGAAACGAAGAAGACCGTCGGCAAAAAAATCGGTTGCACCGGTTGTCTGCGAAAGGGACGACAACGGCTGACCAGCGTTAACCGTTTCCCCGCGAACACCGGGGTCGTGCGCAGTGGACTGAGCGAGCGTGATGGTGGCGAAGGAAGCTGCCAACAAGAGTGCCAAACAGACGAAGGATCTGCGGAGTTCAGTAACTTTCGATTTCTCGGCTGGACGATCGCTTGCACCTGAGGACATGGTTTCTCCTTGGGGCAGTCCTGTAGCGTGGTCTTCTCCGTGGAAAGCCCGTAGGCCGGCGGCGAAGAGACACTAAGACGCCCGTTCATGCGAATTAGCAAAACGCTCGAGGGAACCTGGTCCTGGGCGGGCTGGTGAGTTGCGGAACCCAAGCGTAAGGCTGGGATGCTGTGCGCGAGAAGTTACGGCGCTGCTTGGAGAAAGTCACCTGCTCCGAGGTACAGTTTTGGTACATGTCCGGGAATGTTCGTGAAGCAGCAGCGGGTTCAAAGTGCAGAATCGCAAATCTCGGCTGATTCTCTAGCGACGTCCGCTCCTTGGAGCTGGGCAGACGTAATGACCCCGTTTTTCGCGAGCGATCACCAATAAAAAGTGGGACAGACACTAGTGTCTGTCCCACCGGGAGCGCCGTTCAAATGGCGTTTCTGTTTCGTCTTCTAATCCGCTAGATCGAGCAGTTGCATCATGCTGCGCCGAGCGCGCGCCGCTGTTGAAAACACTCGCGGCAAAAAACCGGACGCCCTTGCGTGGGGCGGAACGGAACGGTCGTTTCCTTCCCGCACTGAGAACACGTCGTCTTCGTTTCCGAGCGCATCTGCGCGGCGCCACCACCGCCGCCTCCGCCTTCTGCGCGCTTGGCTTTACAACCCTTGCATCTTTTCGGTTCGTTCTTGAAACCTTTGTCGGCGAAAAACATCTGTTCGCCGGCAGTAAAAACAAATTCAGCGCCGCATTCCGCACACTTCAGGACCCTGTCGTGGTATTCCATGAGCCGTTCTCCCGTTGCCCCGGGCTAGAAAGGGAGATGGGCACATTTCGCAACGTGGGCCAATGAATTTGGCGAAACCTGTCGACCGGGGGTACCGGGCTGGGGTCCCTTGGGCCCAAGTATACGAAGCTGCAACAGAAACCCAACGTCTCTAACTAACCGGGGCCTGAATCACGGAAGTGCGGCGCTGAGCTGCCGCGAGAAGACGTTAGTCCGCTTCTCGCCGCTGCTTCTTGCGCAGTCGCTTCCGCGAAAGCGCTTCCTTGGCCCGGCGCTTCTCGCCGGGCTTCATGTAGAAGCTGTGCTTCTTGATTTCCTTAATGATATCTTCCTGTTGCACCTTGCGCTTGAAACGGCGCAGGGCATTTTCCAGAGACTCACTTTCCTGGATAATGACTTCGGCCACTTTTACATTCACCCCCAATCCGGTTCGGATTGGTTACATGCGGCGTCATTGCTTTGTACGAACACCGCCCCGAATCATTATCGCATGCCAGCCGCTGTGCGGCCACTCATGCCGCCCGCGGCGTCCCACTTCGAGTTCCCACGGAGCGCCTAGCAAATACTTGCTCTATGGATATTTGCCTTGCGCACCATTTTGCCGTTCTGGAGTCACCCTGATGAGGTAGATGGCATCTTCTAATCAATTGCAGGCATGGAAGTCAAGGAATCTTTGCAAGGAGGGGCTGGCGGGAGCGGATTAGTATCCCTGTAGTTACGGAGATATTTTTGTGGTATACATCGGACCCCGTCGTTTGTTACGCGAGTTGGCCCTCGAAGCTCTAACGCGCTCCCCTTGCGCTTCGCCTCGCATCTACTGGTAGAATGAGCCGCTTATTGAAAGCGTGCCCGGAGGCCGGCTATGTCTGCGATGAGCGATGCCATCGGCGTACTTCTCGCCGGAGGCCAAGGCGAACGGCTGTGGCCTCTGACGCGCGACCGCGCCAAACCCGCCGTGCCGTTCGGCGCTCTGTACCGCATCATCGACATCACGCTTTCGAACTGCATCAACTCCGATTTGCGCCGCGTTTTTGTTCTCACCCAATACAAGGCACTGAGTCTCAACCGCCATATTCGCGCTGGATGGTCGCCTCTGGCGGGGCTCGGGGATTACATCGAAGTGCTTACTCCACAGATGCGAGTTTCGAAGGAGTGGTATCAAGGCACGGCCGATGCGGTCTATCAGAACATCTACTCGATCGGCAGTGAGCGCTCGAAGTACGTGTTCATCCTTTCCGGCGACCACATTTACAAAATGAATTACGCGAAGATGCTGCAGCAGCACCTGGATTCGGCCGCGGACGTGACGGTTGCCACGCTCCAAATCCCCGCTGCGCAGGCCGCGTTGCAATTCGGCGTGTTGGAGGTCGACAAGGACTGGCGCATCATGGGCTTCGAGGAAAAGCCCGCCGAACCCAAACAGTCTCCCCATAACCCGGGAAACTGCAACGCCTCGATGGGAATTTACATTTTCAATACGCAGCTCATGATACCCATTCTGCTGGCCGACTCCGAGGATCCAAAATCGCGGCATGATTTTGGCAAGGACATCATTCCGCGCATCGTTTCGAAGCACCGCGTCTTTGCTTACAACTTCGTGGATGAGAACCAGAAGGATGCGCTCTACTGGCGGGACGTCGGCACGCTCGACGCCTATTACGAAGCCAACATGGACCTGGTCAGCGTCTCGCCCGTTTTCAATTTGTACGACAGCCATTGGCCGCTGCGGACATGGCAGCATCAGTATCCGCCGGCGAAATTTGTATTCGCCGACCCGGAGCGCATGGGCGTGGCGCTCGATTCCATCGTCGCGGGCGGTTCCGTGATTTCCGGCGGACGAGTGCAGCGGTGCGTCATCGGCAATGATGTCCGCGTGAACAGCTATTCCGAAGTAACGGACTCCATTATGTACAATCATGTGAACGTGGGCCGCCACTCGCGCATCCGGCGCGCAATCATTGACCGTCATGTCAGTCTTCCCGAGCGTACGGAGATCGGTTACGACACGGAAGCCGACCGGCGCCGTTTCCATGTCACCGATTCGGGAATCGTGGTCGTCGTCCGGCAGGAATCTCTCATCGAAGAGCCTGAGACCGCGTAGAGTAGACAGTTCTCACAGAAACTCCTGCCCAACCTCGAAGATGAAGTATCGCCTAGCCATTTTCGATTTTGACGGCACGCTCGCTTCGTCCCTCGAGGGGATCAGTGCGTGCATGAAAGACGCACTCGGAGTGTTTGGCTATCGCACGCCGTCGCTGGAAGAGGTGAAGTCTACCGTCGGCCTCACTCTCGAAGATTCCATACGAATTCTCACGAAACGGCAGATTAGCGATGCGCAGCTTCCGGAAGTCGTGAAGCTTTATCGTGAGTTGCACGACGCGAAAGCCGGCGCGACGGTTCAGCTCTTCGACGGCGTGGTGCCTTTGCTTGAAGAGTTGCCTTCCCACGGGATAAAGAGTGTTCTCGTCAGCAACAAGGGGCGCACGGGCCTGGAGCAGCTTCTTGAGAGGCTGAAGATCTGGCCCTTTTTTGATCTAACACTCAGCGCCGAAGATGTGGAGCATAACAAACCGAAACCGGAAGTTTACTCGCGGCACATTGCGCCGTATTTCGCGAAGATCTCCTCATCCGAAACCCTGGTGATCGGAGATGCGGAAATTGATATCAGGTTCGCGAAAGCCGCCGGTTTAGCCAGTTGCTGGGCGCGCTACGGTTACGGCAATGCCGCCGCGTGCCACGCGCTTCATCCGGATTACGAAATCGGGCACATCCGCGAACTCCGGGATATTCTTCGCGGAGGCGGGCGGGGCTGAACTTCGTCCACGCCGCGGCCTCGATCGCGTGAAGCGGCCGCGCAATCTCGCCGTCTGGTACAATCTTTTCTTCATTTCAACTCAGGAGATCGCTCGGACATGCCCACGAATATCACACGAGTCAGCGCCCGCCAGATTCTCGATTCGCGCGGGAATCCAACTGTTGAAGCCGACGTCTATGTGGGAACTGGCACACGAGGCCGCGCCGCGGTGCCTTCAGGAGCATCCACCGGCGAACACGAGGCGCTCGAGCTGCGCGATGGGGACAAGTCACGATATCTCGGCAAGGGCGTGCTGAAGGCTGTGGCCAACGTAAACGGCGAAATCGCCAAAGCTGTTGCGGGGTTTGACGCCGGTGACCAGCGCGCGCTCGATAAGCGCATGATCGAGCTTGACGGCACGCCCACCAAGTCGCGGCTGGGCGCGAATGCCATCCTCGCTGTTTCCATGGCGGCCGCCCGCGCCGCTGCCGCCGCGCAAAATCATCCGCTGTACAAATACCTCGCGCGCTACTCGACGGATTCGAGCGCGAATCTCCTTCCTATCCCGATGATGAACATCCTGAATGGTGGCGCGCATGCCGACAGCTCCGTGGACTTTCAGGAATTCATGGTGATGCCCATTGGCGCAAGCAGCTTTTCGGAAGCGTTGCGATGGGGCGTGGAAGTGTTTCATTCGCTGAAATCTGCCTTGAAAAAACACGGGTATTCGACGGCAGTGGGCGACGAGGGCGGCTTTGCGCCAAGCTGCAAATCAAACGAGGAAGCCATTCAAATCGTGCTCGAAGCAATTTCCGCGGCGGGATACAAGCCCGGCGAGCAAATCAGCATCGCGCTCGATCCCGCGGCCAGCGAATTCTACGACAAAGCCAGCGGAAAATATGTGTTTAAGAAATCGGATAAATCGACGCACTCGCCAGGGGAAATGGTGGAATATTGGGCGAAGTGGATTGAGAAATATCCGATCGTCTCGCTCGAAGACGGGATGGGAGAGGAGGACTGGCCTGGCTGGAGGAAGCTCACGCAGCGAGTCGGCACGAATTCCGCAGGGAAGCGGTTTCAACTCGTTGGAGATGACATCTTCGTTACCAACACCGAGATATTCGCGCGCGGGATTAAAGAAGGAATTGCCAATGCGATTCTCATCAAGCTGAATCAGATCGGCACGGTCACGGAAACGATCGATTGCATCGAGATGGCGCGAAAAGCCGGATATAAATCCGTGATTTCGCACCGTTCGGGCGAGACGGAAGATACATTCATCACCGACCTCGCCGTGGCCACAGGCGCTGGCCAAATTAAGACGGGCTCTGCTTCACGTACGGACCGCATCGCCAAGTACAACCAGCTTTTGCGCATCGAAGATGAACTGGGCTCGGCGGCGCGATTCAACGGGAAAGCCGCCATCAGCTGATCTTGGAACTAGACCGAAACGAGTAAATGGGCGTTTTCGCCGTTATCATGCCCGCTCAGATTTGCGAATACTCCGTTGGCCGGAGAATTGTATTCGCGATGTTGGAGACGATGCTTTCGAAGGAATACCGCGGCGAGCTTGTGAGTTTTTTCCATTCGGGCAGCGAGCCAAAGGTCTTCCACTCCTCGACGCGCTCGGCGAGACTCGCGAACCCGACCATATAAGTTAAGCAGGGAAGCTTCGCACCGACGAGCACGTCGCCGAAGAATACCTGCCAGAAACCGGCTTTCTCGAAAACCTCGAACTCGCCCGAATTGAACATCTCGACTTTGCGGCGATGGTCTTGATCGCTGGGACTCTCATACGTCCGCAGCTCGAACAATCGGTCCTTGTGTTCAGCCGTCGCGGCAGGCAGTTTGAGCACCGGCCATCCCGCGAACGCGATCATCAACGAGCTTTCCATGCGGACCATGGCCGGCTGCTCCGCGGGAGCGGCGAGGAACGGAGCTCCGGCCCGCAGATACTCGGCATCCAGACCCAACCGCGTCTCTGCGGTAGCCAGAACGTCCACCGAAGCGGCTGGCAGAAGGACGTGGAACCGTGGACTGCCTTCTCCGATCTCGACGTTGAACACGCCGACAGGACTGACGCCGAGGCGATTCAGCGCCGGAACCAGAGCATCGCGCAAGAATGCATCGGTGATTTTTTGCTGGCGACCGGATTGGACACGGTATTGTCGGAGCTCGTAGTACTGGCGAGACTTTCCGTCCGCGGCGTCATTCCGCATCGCGGAAAGATTCAGCTTTGAAGCGCCCAGACCCACGGCGCTTGCCGTTAGAAATTTTCGTCTATTCATGGCGGTGGGCTCCTCGATGGCGGCAGCTGTATTTTTGCGAAAGCGTGCCATGATAACCGCATTGGACGGCGGCTTTCCAGATAATCCGGACCAATTGGAAGTTGATGCGGGCGCGACTGGAACGCAGCCGAAGTGAGGGAAACCTGCGAGTTCGGATTGCGGTTTCGACAGACGTAGCCGAGTTGACAAAGTTGATTAACGCGGCTTTCGCAGTAGAGCGGCCGTTTCTGGAAGGCGACCGAATCGACGAGCAGGGTACTCGCGAGTACCTTGGAAAAGGAAAATTTCTGATCGCCGAGGATTCCTCTGGAATAATCGGTTGCGTTTATTGCGAACTGCGCGGAGATCGCGGCTATTTAGGATTGCTGGCAGTCGATCCTGCGCGGCAGGGCACTGGATTGAGCCGCCAACTGATGGCCGCCA
Organism: Candidatus Acidiferrum sp.; assembly: GCA_049800195.1. Classification (GTDB taxonomy): domain Bacteria; phylum Acidobacteriota; class Terriglobia; order Acidiferrales; family UBA7541; genus Acidiferrum. The sequence continues at coordinate 31,207 of JBARJI010000064.1, read as the reverse complement.
CGGAAGATTATTTTCGCGGCGCCGGATGCGTCGCGGCCGATCTGCGAGTGATCAGTCAGCGGACTCCTCTTCCAGCCTATTATCGCCACCTCGGCTACATAGAAACCGGCACCGCGCCCTTTGCTCAGTCGTTGCCAGCAAAAGTGCCTGGCCACTACATCTTGATGTCCAAGCAACTGATCTGAAATGTGGGTGTGATTCTTGAGCAGCGCGGGAACATCCCTCCCTCCGCAGCTTTTCAGAATTTCTACCGCAGCGGAGATTTGCGTTGCTCCCTGATTGCGCACACAAGCAGTTCGTCCCCCCGGTGCTGACGGCGGTTTCGGGCTACCGTATATCTAGATACCGGAGGCTTGGCCTTGGACGATCAACAGATGCTTACTTCGTTGCCTGTGCCAACGCAGGACGAGCGCACGATGGCGTTTCTTGCGCACCTGCTTCAGGTGTTCACGGGCTTTATCGCGCCTCTAGTGATTTATTGCGTCAAGCAGGATTCCCGCTTCGTGAAATTTCATGCTTTACAGTGTTTGATCTGGCAGCTCTGCTATATGGCGCTCTTTATTGGCGGGATGATGGTTTTCTTCCTTTCCATCTTCGCGACTGTATTCAGCAGCGCACATGGGGGACACACTCCTAGTCAGCCGCCGCCCGCCTTCTTCTTTGTCTTTCCTTTCTTCTGGCTTTTCTGGATGGTCGGTTGGGTTGCAAACGTCATTTTGGGCATTATGTACGGTATCAAAGCAAATCGCGGCGAGTGGGCCGCTTACCCGATTATTGGGAAATGGTGCCTTCCCAAACTCGCTACCGGCTCGGCAGGGACTTCAGCGACCTAAGGTACACTGATTTTTTGCCCGAGTGTCCGGTATGCGGGTCTTTGCGGGTCGATACGACGCTTGGGGATTGGATTCGTCCGCCGTGGCTGGAGGCCCCCCCCCTATTTCCCGTAAACGTTGCATCTAAAGGGTTTAGCTATTTTGTAACTCATTTAGAATTATAGGTTTACAGAGGACCTGCAAACGTTGATTCTAAATGGTTTGCATTAGCAACGGAATTGAGAGTGCGATCCAGTCTGCAAGTGCTGAACCGAAGGCTCCAGCCGCCATGTGGTCCACACAAAGCAAAAACGCCAATCCGGAGATTGGCGATCCAAGGGCAAGACCCAGTATTACCCACCAGCTACCGTACGCGGCAGGTACCCGATTGTCAATAGGAAAGCGAGAGCAGGGCTCCCGTACTCCAAATGAGGACAGCACCGGGGTCTCGGGAGATGCGGCCAATTCGAGGCAAAAAAATCGGCTGAAGCGTTGAAGGCCGCGTAGACGCGCAAGTTGCTACACCCTTGGGGCAGTGCCATAATCCAGGCTTACTTTGTAGAAGCAATAGGGCAAAGGCGGGGTCCTTTGTCTGGAAGCGGTTGGTGCGGTTTCTGAGGGGGTTCGATGGCGATACGCGATAGTTGGTTGGAGAAGAGAGAGAAAGAGGCGGCAGGTGCCAATGGCAACCGGAACATGTCGCAGATGTATTTTGCCCGGCAGGGCGTGATTACGGAAGAGATGAGGTTTGTGGCGGGGCGGGAAAAAATCGAGGCGGAGTTGGTGCGCGGCGAGATTGCGCGCGGCCGAATGATTATTCCTGCGAACGTGAATCACCGAAACCTCGAACCGATGGGGATTGGGATCGCAAGCAAGTGCAAGATCAACGCGAACATCGGGAATTCGGCGACATCGTCGAACATTGATGAAGAGCTGAAGAAACTGCACCACGCGGTACATTACGGCGCCGATACGGTGATGGACCTTTCGACGGGCGGGGATATCCCTGTGATCAGGAAAGCGATTATCGAGGCGTCGCCTGTGCCGGTTGGCACCGTGCCGGTGTACGAGGCGATTTCTCGCGTGCGGCGTCCCGAGGATTTGACGATTGACCTGATGCTGGAGGTGATTGAAGAGCAGGCCGAGCAAGGCGTGGATTACATGACGATTCACGCGGGCGTGCTGCGGGAGCACGTGCCGCTGGTGCGAAAGCGGATAACGGGAATTGTGAGCCGCGGCGGATCGTTGATGGCGCATTGGATGGAGCACCACAAGAAGCAGAATTTCTTATACGAGAATATCGAACAGATTTGCAAGATTTTCAAGAAGCACGATGTGAGCTTTTCGTTTGGAGATGGATTGCGGCCGGGGTGCATCGCGGACGCTAGCGACGAGGCGCAGTTCGCGGAATTGAAAGTGCTCGGTGAGCTGACGAAGAAGGCCTGGGAGCACGATGTGCAGGTGATGATCGAAGGGCCGGGGCACGTGCCGCTGGACAAGATCAAAGAGCAGGTGGACAAAGAGATGGAATGGTGCCACGAGGCGCCGTTTTATACGCTGGGACCGCTGGTGATCGACATTGCGCCGGGGTACGACCACATTACCAGCGCGATCGGCGCGGCGATGATTGGATGGCACGGTGCGTCGATGCTCTGCTACGTGACGCCGAAGGAGCACCTCGGGCTGCCGAATCCGGAGGACGTGAAGCAAGGCGTGATCGCCTATAAGATCGCGGCGCACGCTGCGGACGTGGCGCGTCACAGGCCGGGAGCGCGCGACCGCGACGATGCGTTGAGCTATGCGCGGTTTTTGTTTGACTGGAACAAGCAGTTCGAGCTGTCGCTCGACCCGCCAACGGCGAAGGCAATGCACGACGAAAACTTGCCTGATGATTTCTACAAAGAGGCGAAGTTCTGTTCGATGTGCGGGCCGAAGTTTTGCTCGATGAACATCACGCAGCTGGCAGATGCCGAGGGCGGGCACGACCAGACGGAGCGGAAACAAAAATTCGTCGAACTCTTGGCCAAGGTGCAGGGCGCATAAAAAGCAGTCCGGAGTGATCGAGCGAGCCTTCTACGGAATAACCTAATGTCATTTTTGAGTGATGGGGTAGCCGTCGTCACGGGCGCGGGGAGCGGAATAGGGCGGGCGCTTGCGCAACAGCTTTCCGCGGCTGGTTCCGCGCTGGCGATTGCGGACATTGACGAGAAAGGGCTTGCCGAAACCGCGGCCTTGCTAACGAACAAAAAAGCTGCGGTTTCGACGCACGTGCTCGATGTCTCCAACGAGGAAGGCGTGCGAAGCTTTGCGGAGGACGTGGCGGCGCGGCATGGGCGCGTGACGCTGCTCATCAACAATGCGGGCGTGGCATTGGTCGGGACATTTGAAGAAATATCTCTCGACGATTTGCGATGGGTGATGGGGATCAATTTTTGGGGCGTCGTTTACGGAGTGAAATATTTCCTACCGATTTTAAAGCAGCAGCCGCGCGCGCATATTGTGAATTTGTCCAGCGTGTTTGGGATCATTGCGCCTGTGGGGCAGAGCGCCTATTCGGCGAGTAAATTTGCCGTGCGCGGATTCACGGAAGCTGTGAGGCACGAACTCGAAGGGAGTTCGGTTTTTGTGTCGTGCGTTCATCCGGGCGGGATTCATACGCCGATTGCGAAACGCGCGCGGCTGGGCGCCCACGCTCCCGAAAGTAAGCAGCGAGAAGCGGCGGCACGTTTTGAGCAACTTACGCCCACTACGCCGGAAGCCGCCGCGGGCCGCATCTTAAGAGGCGTCGAGCGTCGCGAGCCGCGCATCCTCATCGGGCGCGATGCGCGACAGATTGACATCATGCAAAGGCTCCGTCCCGCTACATACTGGAAAATGATGGCGAAGCGAGCCTCGTGAGCGAGCTCCACTGACCGGCTCGCTCAAGCGCGCGTTTTGACCCTGCGCGCTGAGGAAGTTATACTCCGCGACTGAACGCAGGCTTTGCACGTTTCGTTTGTCGAGCAGATCTATCGTCAAGGAGCAAGCATGCCATTTGCGCGAGCCGCCAAGATTGCCGAGGTGCCGTCGGGCACGATCCATCAGTTTCAAGTCCAGGGAACGGCCGTGGCATTGGCGAACGTGGCGGGTAAGTTCTATGCGATCAACGACGTATGCGTGCACCGAGGGGGGCCGTTAGGGGAGGGCGAGCTCGAAGCGAACGTTGTGACTTGCCCGTGGCACGGGTGGCAGTACGATGTGACGACCGGAAAAGTGACCCAGAATCCTACAATGGGAGTAGCTTGCTATGCCACGGAAGTGCGGGGCGACGAGATTTTTGTAGATGTCCCCTGAGAGTTCCGCTAACTTGTTTTAAATTAATGAGATAGCAAGGAATTGTCCTTGATTCAGGGCTAATGAGCCCTTCCGGTGGCAACCGCAAAAAGGCAGCTAACCCCCATATTTTTGTTCGCTTTTTGGCTGTCCCCGTGTATATTGCTGCCGACCCGACGCCTCGATGGCAACTCCGACTTCGCAACGACACTACTGGATCTTCAGCGCGGACCCACACCACTACCACTGGGACACGCTCTTCGTGAAGGGTAAGGAAATGTGGCACGGCGCGGAGTCCAAACCAGACGCCGTTCGCGCGCTCAAACAGGTGCGCAAAGGCGACCGCGTGCTGTGCTACCACTCTGCGCCTGAGAGAACGCTCTATTCGATCGCGGAGATCACGCGGGACCCTTACCCCGATCCTCATGACCATAAGGAAAAAAACCTGGTCGCGGACCTGAGGGCCTTTGACCGTCTGCCAAGGCAAGTTTCGCTAGCAGAGTTGCGCGCCAATCCTGCGTTAAGAAAGATGAAATTACTGAAAAACGTGCGGGTACTGGTGTCGCAGATTACCGAAGCCGAGTACCAAGAAATCCTCCGCATGGCTGGAATTGTGGCCTCACCTGGGATTCCGCTGCCCTGAAGTCATTGGTCGAAGATCACGCCCGGGAAGAGGCGAGTTCCGGGTCTCTCTTCCGCCATCGGCAGAAGAAGGGTACGTTGGGCCCGTGATGGGCGGCGTCTTTCGGCGGGCGCAACGCCAGGGCCGAGATAAGCGTAAACATTTGTGGGGGTACTTACGTCTTTAGAGTGGGGGATTCGTCCGAGGGTGGGTTCATGAAAACAACCTGGCGTGGCTGCATCGTGCTCTTGGCGTTCTGCGCCTTGGGTGGGGTTGCCAAGCCAGCGTGGGCACAGTCGCAGGAATTTCCCGTCGCCACTCGCACACTCAAAAACGGCATGAAAGTGCTTGTGCAGCCGGACCACAGCATCCCGAATGTCGCTCTCTACATTTTCTATCGAATTGGTTCGCGAAATGAACGACCCGGAACGACCGGCCTCTCACACTTCTTCGAACACATGATGTTCAACGGAGCAAAAAAATACGGGCCAGGTGAACTCGACAAAGTGATGGAAGCGAATGGCGGGTCGAACAATGCTTACACCACCCGGGATGTGACCGTCTATCAGGATTGGTTCCCGCGCTCCGCGCTAGCTCTTATTTACGACATCGAGTCCGACCGGATCCGCGATTTGACGTTCGATCCGAAGAAGATTGCTTCGGAGCGAGAAGTCGTGGCCTCGGAGCGGCGGCTGAGCGTTGACAATGACAATTTTGGTTTGCTCGACGAGCAACTTTGGGCCACCGCGTTCATCGCGCATCCCTATCAATGGCCCGTGCTCGGCTGGACGAGCGACATTGCGCATTGGACGATGGCTGATCTGAAACACCACTTTGAAATGGGCTACTCACCCAGCAACGCAACCATGGTGGTGGTCGGCGATGTTTCGGCCGAGGAAATTTTTAAACTTTGCGAAGAGTACATTGAGCCGATTCCTTCGCACGAGCCACCTCCGCCCGTGACCACCGCTGAGCCCGAACAGCTTGGAGAACGGCGTCTGGTGGTTCACAAGCCCGCGCAACTGCCCCTGCTCATGATTGCTTATCACGTTCCGCAAACCAACAATCCAGAGTTCTACGCGCTAAATATTCTGCGCAGCGTGCTCTTTCAGGGCGAAAGCTCGAGGATGTACCAGCGGCTGGTGGACAAGGATCAGACGGCGCTTGACGTCTCCTCCTATGTCGAGCCGGCGTTCGATCCCACGCTGGCCGTCATCACGGCGCAACCGCGGCAGGGAATCGATCCGACAGTCTGCGAAAAGGCCATTTACGAAGAGCTAGAGAAAGTAAAGGCCACCCAGATCAGCGACCAAGAACTCGAGAAAGCGAAGAATTACCGGCTTATTGAATTTTACCGGGAGATGAGAACGATCAACGGCCGCGCGAACACGATCGGAACCTATGAAGTGTTCATGGGCGACTATCACAAGCTGTTTGACGCGGCAAAAAGCTATTCGGCGGTGACGAAAGAGGATGTGCAGCGCGTGGCGAAAGAATACTTTGGGGCGAACAACCGCACAGTGGCGACGCTGCTGCCTGAAAATGAAGAGCAGGCTAAGCCATGAGGCGCGAACGAAAGACGTTGTGTTTCCTTGCGCTCGCGGGATTCTTGCTTCTGGTTTGTCCCGTGGCACCGGCACAAACTTTGCGTTTGCCGCCGCATGAGAAATTGGTGCTCAAAAATGGCTTGACGGTGCTACTGATGCAAAAGCGCGGTGTACCGCTGATCGATTTGTTCGCAGTGGTAAAGACGGGAGCGGCGGCGCATCCCCCGGAAGAAGCAGGGTTGGCGTCCGTCACGGCTGCGCTTCTGCGAAAGGGAACGAAGTCTCGCACGGCACAGCAATTTGCCGCTGACTTTGATTTCATCGGCGGCTCAATTGACGCCGGCGCAGATGCGGACTTCACTTACGTCAGCGGGGAATTCATGACCAAAGACCTCGCCCAGGGAATGGAGCTTTTTTCCGATGCGATTCTGCATCCTACGTTTCCCCGGGAAGAGACCAAGAAAGTCCTGGCGCAGAGCGTTGACGGCGTGAAGGCCGCGAAGGACGACCCGCAATCCGTGCTGGGTTTGTATTACCAAGGCTATCTCTTTGGCTCGCTTCCCTATGGGCACCCGCCGGATGGCGATGAACTTTCGCTCAAGCGCATCCAGCGAGACGCCATCCTGAAATTTTATGAAGCGAACTACGCGCCGGGGAACACTATTCTAGGAATCGCCGGCGAGTTTGATCCCACGGAAATGCGGAAACAGCTCGAAGAGACACTGGGCGCGTGGCCGGAGCACGCCGTTGCAAGCACAGCGATTCCCGCCGCCACGCCTGCAAAGGGGAAAAAGCTTCTGCTGATCGATAAGCCCGACGCGACGCAAACGTATTTCGCGATCGGAAACATCGGCACCCCGGCAAACGATCCGGACCGCGTCGCGATTCGCGTGGTCAACACGATTTTTGGCGGGAGATTTACCTCGGAACTGAATGAAGCGCTGCGAGTCGAATCCGGTTACTCCTATGGAGCGGGATCCTATTTTGATTCTCGCAAAACTGCCGGACCGTTCGAGATTTACAGCTTCACAAAGAACGCAACCACCATCCCGGCCATCGATCTGGCGCTGCAAGTCTTGGAAAAGCTTCACAAGAACGGCGTGACACCGGAACAACTGGCTTCGGCGAAGAGCTATGTTAAGGGACAATATCCGCCGACTATGGAAACGTCGAGGCAGCTTGTACGGCGGATCGTCCTGGACGAATTCTACGGGCTTGGGGACGACGAAGTGAACGAATTGGAAGCGCGCGTCAACGCGGTGACGCCTGAGATTGCGAAGCAGATCATTGAAGAGCACTTCCCGCTGGATAATCTGGTATTTGTGCTGATCGGCAAAGCTTCCGTGATCGAACCCGGTGTGAAAAAGTATGCCGAAAAGATAGACGAGCGCGCGATCAGCGATCCCGGTTTTTGGCCGCCGCCGGCAGGGTCTCAGAATTAAGGGAATTTGTGGCGATTTGCGGGGTTCAAGGATTTTGTAGGAAGTTATCCAGGAGGGATGATGCGTTTTCGACTGACGGCAATCATAGGTACATTGTTGTTGGCGTTGCTGTGCATGGCTGGCGGAGCTGCCGCGGCGGAAGAGACGCCGCTGCTCGTGCAGGCGCCGACAATGAACAAGACGCAAATCGTATTCGTGTACGGGGGCTACTTATGGAGCGTGCCGCGAGAAGGCGGGGAGGCGCGGCAGCTAACGACAGGAGGCCATGAGAGCGGCCCGAAGTTTTCTCCGGATGGAAAGTGGATCGCTTTCACCGGCCAGTATGATGGCAACATCGATGCGTACGTGATGCCGGCCGAGGGCGGTGAGCCGAAGCGCCTGACCTGGCACCCTGATCCTGACATCGTGGACGGGTGGACACCGGACGGCAAGAAGATCATTATCCGATCGGCTCGCGAAGCGTATGCGGACTTCGACCGGCTGTACACCGTGCCGGCAGAAGGAGGAGTTCCGGAAGTTCTGCCAATGTGGCGCGGGGAAGCGGCGTCTTATTCTCCGGATGCGCTGCGCATCGCTTATGTGCCCAATATGAAGTGGGAAGTGGCTTGGAAGCGGTATCACGGCGGGCAGACGACGCCCGTCTATCTGTTACGGTTGAGCGACCTGCAGCTTGAGAAAATCCCTCGCGAGAATTCCAACGACGACGATCCCGTGTGGGTCGGCGACACGGTCTATTTTCTTTCGGACCGCAAAGGGCCGGTCACGATCTTTGCTTACGACACAAAAACGAAAAAAGTTAGGCAAGTCCTGGAAAACACGGGCCTAGATCTGAAGTCACTTTCGGCCGGGCCCGGCGGCCTCGTCTACGAGCAATTTGGCGGCATATACACTCTCGATCTGAAAACGGAGAAAGCCAGCAAGGTGGACATCCGTATTTCCGGCGACTTACCGGCGACGCGGGCGCACTTCGAAAAGGTAGCGGATAAAATTCAGAACGCCGCCATCTCGCCGACGGGGGTTCGCGCGGTCTTCGAAGCACGCGGCGAAATTCTGACCGTTCCTGCCGAAAAGGGCGACGTGCGCAATCTAACGCGGACGACGGCAGTTGCTGAACGCAATCCCGCGTGGTCGCCCGATGGCAAGTCCATCGCGTTTTTCTCCGATGAATCGGGCGAATATGCGCTGCATATTGTCGATCAAAGTGGACTGGGAGCGGTGAAGAAAATCAATCTGGGGAATCCTCCCTCGTTCTTTTATGGTCCGATATGGTCGCCAGACAGCAAGAAGATTGCTTACACCGATAAGCGGCTGAATCTTTGGTACGTGGACGTTGAAAAAGGGATACCGGTTAAAGTAACCACGGACCGCTATGAAGATCCGTCTTCCGCTCTCAATGAGAGCTGGTCGCCGGACAGCAAGTGGCTGACCTATGCGAAGCTCCTCGAAAATCATATGCGTACCGTGTTCGTGTATTCGCTCGATACCGGCAAGGAATCGCAGATCACGGACGGGACGAGTGACGCGCGCTATCCGGTTTTCGACAAGAACGGGAAATCGCTTTACTTCGCGGATAGCACGGACATGGGGCTCTCGATAGCGTGGCTCGATCTTTCCAGCTTTCAGCACCCCGTGTTGAGAAACATCTATGCGGCCGTATTGAAGAAGGGAGATCCTTCCCCCGTCGAGCCGCAAAGCGACGAGGAGAAAGCAGCGAGCGACGAGAAGGCTAAAGAGGCTGACAAGAGCGCCGACAAGGGGAAAGAAAGCGAAAAGAAGGAGGAGGCAAAAGTTACGATCGATTTGGATGGAATCGGCCAGAGAATCGTGGCTCTGCCGATCAAGGCAGCGAATTACGTTGGCCTGGATGCGGGGAAGTCCGGTGTGCTGTTTCTCAGCGAAATTCCAGACGTGCCGCGGCTCGAGGAACCGACTCTGGTTTCGGTCTCAAAGTTTGACCTGAGCACGCGCAAGACGGAACCGTTCGTGGGCGGCGTGAGCGCCTTTGTGGTTTCGGCCAACGGCGAGAAGGCACTGTACCGCCAAGGTCCCGGACGGCGCGCGCCGTGGTTCATTGCGGCGACTGCCGCTGCGCCCAAACCCGGAGAAGGCGCGCTGAAGCTGGACGGAATGGAGGTTTATGTCGATCCTCGGGCCGAGTGGAACCAGATGTACCACGAAGTTTGGCGGATTGAGCGCGACTTCTTCTACGACCCGAACCACCACGGCCTAAATCTCGCTCTGGCGGAGAAAAAGTATGCTCCCTATTTAAAGGGCGCGGGCGGCCGCGCTGACGTCAATCATCTCTTCGAGGAAATGCTTGGCGAGCTCACCGTTGGCCACATGTTCATTGGCGGCGGCGATGTGCCACAGCCTGAGCGCGTCAAAGGCGGGCTTCTCGGCGCGGACTACAAAGTGGAAAACGGGCGCTATCGTTTTGCGCGGATTTTCAACGGCGAAAATTGGAATCCTGATTTGCGCGCGCCTCTGACGCAGCCGGGTGTCGACGTCAAGGTCGGAGACTATTTATTGGAGGTGAACGGCCGCGAGGTGCGTCCACCGACGGACGTTTATAGCTACTTCGAAAACACGGCGGGCACCCAAATAAAAATCAAGGTAGGGCCGAACGCGGACGGCAAGGACTCTCGCGAGGTCACTGTCATCCCTCTTGCCAGTGAATTTGAGCTTCGGAACCTCGCTTGGGAAGAAGACAATCGGCGCGAGGTCGATCGCTTGAGCGGCGGCAAGATTGCTTACGTACACGTGCCCGACACGGCGACAGGCGGCTTCACGAATTTCAACCGGTATTATTTCGCGCAGGTGGGGAAGGAGGCCGCCATCATCGATGAGCGCTACAACCACGGCGGCGATCTCGCCGATTACATCATTGACTTGCTCAAACGGCCGCTGCGCAACTGCAGTATCACGCGGGAAGGGAGTGAATTCTGCTCGCCTCTCGCCCAGATCTACGGCCCTAAAACGATGATAATCAACGAAATGTCCGGCTCGGGCGGCGACGCCCTGCCGTGGATGTTCAAGCAGGATAAGGTTGGGCCGCTCGTGGGGATGCGAACGTGGGGCGGACTGGTCGGCATATACAACTACCCGCCGTTGATGGATGGCGGTTCCGTTACCGCTCCGCGCGTGGCGATTTTTGGCTTGCACGGCGAGTGGGAGGTGGAAAATCACGGGATTGCCCCTGACATCGAAGTGGAAAACGATCCCGCTTCCGTCGCGGCTGGCCACGACCCACAGCTTGAGAAAGCCGTCGAAGTGACGCTTGAGGCGCTGAAGGAACACCCGGTCGTGATTCCGAAGCATCCGCCTTATCCGAACTATCACCAGAATTGATTCGCACATTCTGACGGCGTTCTCTGAACTCAGAGGAGACTTGTCTTCACGTGCCTGCTGCGCGACGAGGGGATGTGGTATTTTGTTGGAGATCCCCTGATGCCGGAACTTCCTGAAGTCGAAACAGTAGCGCGCGGCCTGCGGCGAACCATCGTCGGCCGGAGGATTCTGTCTGTCCGGTTGGGGAAGACGGATTTCATCGACGATCCTGCGGCTATCGAACAGCATCTGCCGGGGAGGCAAATCGAAGCTGTCGAACGTTATGGCAAATTCATGTTGCTGCAACTCTCCGCCGTGAAGGGCGGCGCCGCTCCCGTTGCAAACGGAGATGCAGCCCCTGCCGCGCTGCTCGTGCACCTCGGCATGACCGGGCAGATTGCACCTAATCCCGCGGCGCAGCCTTGCCAGAAACATACCCATGCTTGCTTTTTGCTCGACGATGATCGCGAGCTGCGTTATACGGACGCGCGGCGTTTTGGCCGGCTTGCCTATTTGCAGGCGGCGTCCCTCGCGGAAGAGCTGCGTGCTTTTGGCGCCGATCCCCTGGAAATAAGAGTGGACGAATTTGTGAAACGAACGCTCTTACGCCGCGCGCGGATTAAGGCGCTTCTGCTGGACCAGAGCTTTCTGCGCGGCGTCGGGAATATCTATGCCGATGAGAGTCTTTGGCGCGCGAAGATTCATCCGGCGCGCCTCGGGGCAACGCTAAGAAAGGATCAAGCAACGGTTCTGCATCGTGTCCTGAGGGAAATCCTGCAGAAGGCCATCGCGTTGCACGGCTCGTCCATTTCGGATTTTCTGGACGCCGAGGGCCGGCCGGGCGAATATCAGCGGCACCATAAGGCTTACGGGCGCGAGGGCAAGGGCTGCCAGCGCTGCGGCAAGCTGATCCGGCGAATGATTGTCGCGGGGCGCAGCAGCTATTTCTGCCCCAAATGCCAGCCGGTACCGAGGGGATGTGCGGCGCTCGTGCTGCCTCTCCCGACGAAGTTGGCCTACAAGTAGGAAGAAAGAATGCGGGTTGTCGTCCAGAGGGTGAGCCGCGCGCGCGTGACGGTCGAGGGACGCTTGACGGGAGAAATCGGCGCCGGGTTGATGATTTTGCTCGGGGTCGGCCGCGAGGACACCTCGGCCATCGCCGCATCCATGGCGGAAAAGGTTGCAAATCTTCGCATTTTCGAAGACGACCAGGGGAAAATGACTCTCTCTCTCTTGGACATAAAGGGCAGCGCCTTGGTCGTTTCGCAGTTTACGTTGTACGGCGACGCGCGCGGGCAGCGCCGGCCAAGTTTTCTTTCGGCCGCTCGCCCGGAACAAGCCAAGACGCGTTACGAAGATTTCACGCGTGCGATGCAGGGGATCGGAATAAGCGTTGCCACAGGGGTTTTTCAAGCGATGATGTCCGTGGAGTTGGTGAATGAAGGGCCAGTCACGATCCTTCTCGATTCCGATAAGACGTTCTAACTCGCAGCACGGCTCGAAACCCGCTGGCAAGTGGACAAAAGCAGCGGTGCTTCGCGAGCTGAAATTTCTTGCCAATCCGAAAGTGCGCGCGAAGATGGCCTATTTCGGCGTTCGCGTTCCGAAGGCCCATGGAATCCCTACGCCGGCGCTGCATAAATTCGCGCGGCAGATTGGGAAAGACCAGCGATTGGCGGAGCAGTTGTGGTCTTCCGGCGTCCACGAGGCAAGAATCCTCGCGGCGCTGATCGGAGAAGCTGAGAAGGTTACCGCCGCGAAGATGGAGCACTGGATGCGCGATTTCGATTCGTGGGATGTTGTCGACACGGTGTGCTGCTATCTCTACGCGGCCGCGAAGCCCGCATGGATAAAGATTCATCATTGGAGCCGGCGGCGCGCGGAATTCGAAAAGCGGGCGGCATTTTCGCTGGCCGCATATCTGAGCTATAAAGATAGGGCAGCCGAGAATGCGCGATTCGAGCGGTTTCTTGCCGTGATTGAGCGTGAAGCGCGCGACGAGCGGAATTTCGTGAGAAAAGCCGTCAACTGGGCGCTGCGGAATATCGGAAAGAGAAATCTGCGGCTAAACCGCGCGGCGATTCGCTCTGCGGAACGAATCAAGCGCCAGAATTCCCGTTCCGCAAGGTGGATTGCGGCGGACGCGCTCCGCGAACTAAGGAGCGAAGCGGTCCAGGCGCGGCTGCGAAGGAAGGCCGGCTGAAAGATGGCTAAGAAAGCAGACAGTCCAGGTGTGCTAATTCGCCGCGCGCGACGCAGCGATGCCCCGCGGCTGGCGGAGCTTACTGGCCAGCTTGGGTATCCGGCGCCGGTTGAGGAGATTAGAGGAAGAATGATTCGGCTAAAGATTACCCTGCATAATGCGTTGTTTGTGGCGGATGCTCCCGAAGTGGGAGTCGTCGGCTGGACGAACGTCAGCGTCAGGCATCTTTTGGAGGTTGGAACGGAAGCGGAGCTAAACGGTCTCGTCGTCGCCGAAGGGCAGCGTGGTCTCGGAGCGGGAGCAAAGCTGCTGGATGCCGCCGAGGATTGGGCGCGCAAACACGGATGCCCGGTCATGTCGGTGCGATCCAACGTAATCCGCGAACGCGCTCACAGATTTTACGAAAGACAAGGATACGAGCACTATAAGACGCAGAAAGCCTTCCGAAAAACGCTCTAGAACTCCCCCGCCGAGGCCGCTCGCGACAACTGGCAACCCGTCCCATTCTGCCGTATGGCAAGGTATATCGCACTACGATATACTTAGCGTATGGTACGGGATATTACACCTGCCGAGTACCGGGCCTTGGCCGAATTGCGCTACCTCATCCGGCATTTCGTGCGGGAAGGGGACGCTAAGGCGCGAGCCGTGGGGCTTGAGCCCCAGCAGTACTTGATGCTACTCGCAATTCGCGGGCTACCAGCGGGCAGTGAGGCGACCATCCAGACGCTCGCGGAGAGGCTCGCCCTAAAGCACCATAGCGCGGTGGAACTTGTCGACCGCCTGGAGACCCACGGATACGTGCGCAGGACGCGCAGCCGGGACGACCGGCGGCGGGTGTTCGTCTCTTTGCTGCCGAGGGGGGAACGCTTTCTGGAACGAGTCGCGCGCAATCGCATCAGCGAGCTGCGCTCTAGCGGAAAGACGCTGGTTGGCGCAATCGAAGCCCTGCTCGAACGCGGACAACGCAACGGCAACAACTCGAAGAAACCAGCCAAGAGGGAAGTGCGAAACGGGCGTGCTTGACGAGATTCCTAAGACGACACCACGAGAAACTGCTCGCTGGTCCATATCCATCCGCGCACATGACGCGCCCAGCGAACTAACTCAAGACTAAGCTGCGCGATAATAGCTTCTGTCGACGACCGGAGAAGTGCCAATAAGATGAAGCGAACTTCAGAACACATCAAGACAAGATGGTGGAAGCATCCCTCGCGACACTGGAAGGCATTGCTTACGGACGGCGAGGAACAAGTATTTCTGGTCTTAACGCTGCTGATTGGCGCGTTGACGAGTTTAATGGCGGTCGCTTTCATCCTGCTGACCGAGCGTTTCGGCTCACGCCTCTATCCGGCGGGAGGAGCCACGTGGCACCGCTTGCTTTTTCCTGTGGCCGGCTCGCTTAGCATGGGCTATTTGCTTTACCGGTACTTTCCGGAAGCGCGCGGCAGCGGCGTCGTGCAAACGAAAGCGGCTCTCTACGCACGCGAAGGTCGCATCACGGCGCGCACCACTCTTGGAAAATTCTTCTGCACTTCTGCGACGCTAGCCAGCGGCATTCCTTTGGGGCCTGAGGGGCCGACGGTGTATGTCGGCGCTGGCATAGCATCCGTGCTAGGCAGGAACCTGGGGTTGCGCCCGGAAAAGGTGAAAGCGCTCATTCCCGTGGCAGCGGCCGCTGCTATTGCGGCTGCCTTTAACACGCCCTTGGCGGCCGTGCTATTTGCGCTTGAGGAAGTCGTAGGAGAGCTTCACGCGCCGGTGTTGGGATCGGTCGTGCTCGCCTCCGCCACCTCCTGGGGCATGTTGCGTCTGCTGTTGGGCAATAATCCGCTCTTTAAAGTGCCGCAGTATGAGCTCGTCAATTACTGGGAATTCTTGATCTACGCGGTTCTGGGCGTGGCAGGCGGTTTTCTCTCCGTGGCATTTTCGAAGCTCTTGCTGGGCTTGCGCGAACGGTGGTTCCTGAAGCTTCCGCGGAAGACGCTCTGGTACCAGCCTGTGGCTGGCGGTGTGGTGGTAGGTGTAATGGGATTGTTTGTTCCCCAGGTGGTGGGCGTTGGCTACAACCACGTGGGCGCGGTTCTGAACGGCGGCATGGCCTTACGACTAATGCTCTTGCTTCTCGTTCTGAAACTCATCGCCGTGGCCTTCAGCTACGCGTCGGGAAACGCAGGCGGCATCTTCGCTCCGAGTCTTTTTCTCGGTGCCATGCTGGGAGGCGCCATTGGCACCGTGGGCCACCACTTCTTGCCGGGTTACGTGGCGACCCCGGGAGCCTATGCCCTCGTCGGCATGGGCGCTGCTTTCGCTGGGATTGTTCGCGCACCGATGACTTCCGTTGTGATGATCTTTGAAATCACGCGCGATTACGCGGTCATCGTCCCCCTGATGATCGCGAACCTAATCAGTTTTTTCATCTCTTCGCGCTTCCAGGAGGAAACCATCTTTGAAGCTTTAGCGAGACAGGATGGCATTCACCTGCCGAGGCCTGAAACGCGCCAGCAAGAGGGCCACCGGCAAGTGATTCTAGCCATGCGTCCGGCGACCGAGATTCTGCCAGCGGACATAACCGCCCAGGAAGCCATGGAAAAGATTCGCTCGAGCGAATCTACCGCCTGGCCCGTGAGCGACGGCAGCGTTTTGATCGGCGTTCTTACATTTGGAAAACTTCAGCAGGCCGCGACTGGCGGGCTCGATCCCAAACTCCTCAGCGAGCTTATGGACGGGCCAGAGTTCCCGCATCTGCATGTGGACCATTCCCTCGGCATGGCTCTGGAACGCATGGGCGCCTGTCAGGTGAATGCGCTTCCCGTTGTCAGCCGCGCGGATATACACAAGCTCGAAGGTATCGTGACCTTGAAGGATGTCTTGGCCATCTATGGTGTCGGGTCTCCCGAGAAGGCGTGACTCGGCCGTTCGAAACGTAGACTCTTTCCTTGCCGGTGAGATGACGCAACGAAGCCACGCCCTCCGCATCTTACAAATGTAGCTTGGAGCGGATAGAACGGGCATCACGGCTGCCGCGGCTATGGTTTTGAATTTTGCATGCGAACGATTGACAATGCTCTGCGGTAGAGGACCCATAACTCTACATTTTCAGAGATCATTGCGATCCAAATCGCGCAAACCCTCCAGGAGAGACAATGGACTACGTCAACCTCGGCAAGACAGGTCTTAAAGTTTCCCGCATTTGCCTTGGCTGTATGAGCTACGGGGCGCCCGCAACGGGCAAAATCAAGCCTGGCAGCCACGCGTGGGCTCTTAATCAAGAAGAGAGTGAGCCCTTTTATCGACAGGCGCTCGATCTTGGCATCAATTTTTTTGACACCGCTAACGTCTATTCGGCGGGGGCCAGCGAGGAGGTCCTTGGGCGATTTCTGAAAGCGAACGTCCGCCGAGAAGCGGTGGTCGTCGCTACCAAAGCGCACGGTGTCATGCGAGACGAGCCAAACGGCCGCGGACTCTCTCGCAAGGCCATCTTTTTTGAGATCGAGCAAAGTCTCCGCCGTCTAGGTACCGACTACGTGGACCTTTACCAAACACACCGTTGGGACTACGACACGCCCATTGAAGAGACTCTCGATGCGCTACACGACGTCGTGAAATCAGGCAAAGTGCGCTATATCGGCGCTTCTTCCATGTACGCTTGGCAGTTCACCAAAACTCTCTATCTCGCTGATCTTCACGGCTGGACCCGTTTTGTTTCCATGCAGAATTATTACAACCTGCTCTATCGCGAAGAGGAGCGCGAAATGATGCCGCTGTGTCAGTCCGAGGGCGTAGGCGTCATTCCCTGGAGCCCCTTGGCACGCGGACGTCTTGGCCGGCCGTGGCAGGGCGAAAGCACGAAACGGCTCGAGACGGATCAGTTCGGGAAGGCTCTATATTCCAAGACGGAAGACGCCGACCGCAAAGTCGTTGACCGCTTGGGTGAGCTCTCCGAAAAACGTGGCGTGCCGCGGGCTCAGCTCGCGTTGGCGTGGATGCTCGGCAAGCCTTTCGTTACCGCGCCGATTGTTGGCGCTACCAAGCCACACCATCTTACCGACGCCGCCGCGGCTCTCTCCCTCCGCCTTACGCCCGAAGAAATTGCGTCTCTCGAAGAGCCCTATACGCCGCATCCTGTGCTGGGCTTCAGTTGAGATTATGAACGTGAATTTGTCGCTCCAAGTCCGAATAATCATTTGGTTTCCCTGGGCCGTTCCATCATATAGTCCTTCCTCGAGGCCCGCGCGAAGTGCGCGTCAGTCCTGATAGTTTGGATATTTCTGGCTCAGTTTTTCAAACGCGGGCGACGAGGACCCATGCTTTAAATGGTAATGCAGGATGCGGCGCTCATCGCTGGCCGGCTGAGGGTTCTCGCCCAAAACTGATTCCACGTCGTTGCGGTTTTGGATTTTGGCGAGTTTGAACGAGACCCTCTTGCCCGTAGGTGCCAGTCGCACGACAACATACTCACCTCTCTGATAAGCGGTCCTGGCATCCGCGGAGTAAATGATTTCGTTTCCTCGGAAATTCTGATAACGGATTCGCAGCAAATAATCGTTCGGATCAGCTTTGCCTTTGAGATGCGGAAAAACCTCGCTAGCGCTTTTTCCCGTAATACGGCTCTGCCGAAACCCTTCTGCATATTCAGAATCATATTTCGTGCAAGAAGGATTCACGCATTTGACCTTCCATAAAAATTTCCTCGCGCCCCATGTCCCGCATTCTGGACATTTGACGGCATCGTCAAACTGACCCATCCTCCGCCTCCTCGAAAGCACTTCCAGGGAAACGGCTAAAGTAACGTATGCAAATCTTCAGATTTGCATACTTCAATACGGCCCCTCGACAGGTGACGCCTCTCTCCCACGAGTTCCTCTTGCGAGGCATGGTTCGTCACTGCTTCAGGGCTTGGAGAGAAAGCTGACGCTCCCGCGGTTTGCGGGCGCAGCCTGGCAGCCGTCTCCCTGGAACTTTTCTGCGTCTGGTAACTCTTCCAGACAAAAAACGGTGTGGCAATCTGGCCGTGCCGGATTTGTCGCCGCCGGTGAACCAGCGAAGGCAATCCCATCGCACGGAGGCTCCGGAACGGCATCCTTAGGAAATGCGATTTGCGGTGCCCGCTCTTGAACGCAATCGAGAGAACTTCTTCCGCGAGCCAGCGGTCAAGCAGACGCAGCTGTTCTTCGTCGCTGACGTGTTTTAGATAGTAATCGACGATAGCCACGTTGCGCACGCTCTGCTCCAGCGCCTGCTGTGCCGTCCGGATGGCAAACTCCGCTCGTTTGCGCGGATCGTGGATACGCGCAAGCTTGGCGCGTTTTCGCCGGAACGCAAAACGGAAAACGTTGCAAATCTTGCGGCATTTGTCGCGCGAAAGACGAACCGTGCCATCCGCGCAAAATTCCAGCCCGAGATGCCGTATGCGCGAAGCGTCGGCGAAATCAGCTACAGAAGCTCCATTCCGAGAAAGCAGCAGGTTTTGTTCGTGGCTCTCCTTGCTTAGTAGTTTCCGTTCGCTTAATGCTTCACTGAAATGAACAATCGCGGCTTCGATCGTTTCGCGGCTGTCGGCGAGCAACAGCAAGTCATCCGCATAACGGAAGTAGTTCAGCCCGTGCAGTCCATCAAGCCTGCGGTCCAGTGGCGTGAGATATAGATTGGCGAAAAAGCAAGCCACCGGTGTCCCAAACGCGATACCTCGCTCGGCGCGAACCGTTTGTCCCTCCTCTTCGTAGAGAAAGCGCACTCGCTCCTCGAGGAGCCGGAACAAGTAATCGGCAGGCTCGATGAGCTTCGCCAATTGCGCCGACAGCAGATCGTGATCGACGGAAGGAAAGTAATTTGCGATGTCCCGCTTCACCGCATAAAGAGGAGTTTCCGTGGCACTGAGCAGCTTTGCAATTCTTCGCTGGCAGCGGTCCAAACCGAATCCCCGCAATCGATAGGCGTAGCAATTTGTCGAGAACCAGGGATGCAGCCGTGCGCTCAAGAGCCTGTAGAGCAATAAATCCACCAGCCGTTCTTCCCAAGGATAGATGTAAAGCGTACGTTTCTTCCCCCGGAAGTCGCGGTGCAAGGCAGCAGCCGGCCGAAACGAAAACGATTCGCGCGTCAACGCGCGGTGGATGCCCGAGAGATTGTGCAAGCCGTAGCGGGCAAAATCGTAAAGATCGCGTTTGTCTGTTGAAGCAAAGAGCGCCTTCCGCCAGGAAAACAGTGGCTTGGTGTAAATGCGCACAGCCGCTTTGTAGAGTTCGGCCTCGCGGTAAATATCGCGCCAGCGCAACTTTGCTCTCGGGCCAAAACTGGCTTCGGAAGACAATCCCGCCGATTCGTGAGTGCACAAAGTGGCCGGATTCTAGTGCGCGCCAAAGACATACGTCAATCGTGAGCCTGTGGATAATCTCCTTAGCCTGAAGCCCGGAGTAAAGAACCGCATTCCGCCCCAGACATTGGTTTCAGGGACCCATGAGCCGTCCGGCTACCACAGTCCAAGATTATCTCTGTTCTATGTTACCTGATTGATTTATGCTGCCCTCGGCGTATAGCAGCTTCCCTCCGCCATGCTATTCAAGACACAAAGCGCTTCGGTCTATGGCATCGACGCCTACGTCGTCGAGGTTGAGGTCGACGTCGGCTCTGCCCGCATGCAGGACTTCAACGTCGTCGGGCTTCCGGACAACGCCGTAAAGGAAAGCCGGGAACGCATCAAGTCCGCGCTCCGCAATTGCGGGTTCGAGTTTCCCCACGGGCAGGGCGTGACCATTAACTTGGCACCCGCCGACGTCCGCAAAGAAGGCTCGGCATTCGATCTTCCCATGGCCTTGGGCCTTGTCGGCTGCATGGGCCACTTTTTCGGCAAGCAACTCAGCGAGTGCATGTTCCTGGGTGAACTGTCTCTGGATGGGAGTGTCCGCCCGGTGCGCGGCGCGCTTTCCGCGGCGCTCGCAGCCCGCGAGTGCGGACTGAAATCTCTTGCCGTCCCGGAAGCCAATGCGCGGGAGGCAGCGGTCGTCGATGGCGTTAGCGTCTTCGCACTGAAATCTTTGCCGCAAGCCGTCGATCTAGTTAACGCGCCCGAATCTTTTCAGCCTGTCGTGGTCGATGCCAAGCAGATGCTTTCCGAGGCGGCGCAATATTCCGTTGACCTGCGCGACGTTCATGGTCAGCAAGCGGCCAAGCGCGCTCTCGAGGTCGCGTGCGCCGGCGGGCACAACATTCTATTTATCGGCCCTCCCGGCGCAGGTAAGACCATGCTCGCCAAGCGCATCCCCACGATTCTTCCGCCAATGTCGCTCGAGGAGGCTATTGAAACGACTCGCATTCACAGCGTTGCGGGAGTTCTTGAAGACAGCCGTGGCCTTGTTGGCACGCGTCCCTTCCGTTCGCCGCACCACACCATCAGCGACGCGGGTTTAATCGGCGGCGGCGCGGTGCCGCGCCCCGGCGAAGTGTCGCTCGGCCACAACGGAGTGCTCTTCCTCGACGAGCTTCCCGAATTTCAGCGCAATGTCTTGGAGGTGATGCGCCAGCCGCTCGAAGACGGCGCCGTGACCATTTCCCGCGCAGCCGTCTCCGTCACTTTTCCTTCGCGATTCATGCTGGCCGCAGCCATGAATCCTTGCCCTTGCGGCTATTTCGGCGACCCGACGCGGGAGTGCCACTGCACTCCGCCGATGATCCAGCGATATGTCTCGAAGATTTCCGGACCGCTTCTCGATCGCATCGATATCCACATCGAAGTGCCCGCCGTGAAGTACAAAGAGCTGCGCACTCCCTCCTCTTCCGAAGACTCAGCGCTCGTCCGTCAACGCGTTATCGCTGCGCGTCAAAGGCAGCTCGAGCGCTATACCGTCGACAAAAAGACTTACGCCAATGCTCAGATGATGCCCAAAATGATTCGCAAATATTGCGCCATCACTGCGGAGGGCGAGAAGCTGCTTGAAAATGCCATAACCCGGCTCGGCCTTTCCGCTCGCGCCCACGACCGCATCCTGAAGGTCGCGAGGACGATCGCGGATTTGGACGCCTGCGAAAGTATCGATCCGCGCCACTTAAGCGAAGCCATTCAATACCGCACCCTGGACCGCTCGTATTGGTCGTAGTTCCGAGACAGATGATTCAGGCGCCCAGGAAAGAGTGCTCCATAGCGGCTTTGGATAAGCATCTTCCCGGGACAAATCCCCAAGCGCTCCATTGACTTAGCTTTAGCGGCTGTGTTACCGATAAGTGCGCTCCCACTGGGCATAATCTGCTTCTTAGGGGGGCACCATGCATGGGCACTGACCCTAAGCACCTCGAAATCACGCTGGAGACGCAAGTCGAAAGCGTAAATTTGGCGGAGGAGATGTGTCTCCGCGTCGCTGAGGCTGCCGGTTTCGGTGAGGACGACTGCTATAAAATAGGGATGAGTGTCCGTGAAGGCGTCATCAACGCCTTCCACTACGGGAATCAGGAGCGCCCCGAAAAAAAGATTCATCTGGCGGTGGACCTCACTCAGGATAAGATGATCATCCATGTTTTGGATGAAGGCACCGGGTTCACTCTCACCGACGTGCCGGATCCACTCGCGGAAGAGAATCTTCTCAGCACCTCCGGCCGGGGAATCTTTTTGATGCGCGCCTTTATGGATGAATTCGACGTGGTGCACGGGCGTACTGGCGGCGCCGAAATCGTCATGTCAAAGAAATTGCCTTTGCAAGAGAACCCGGGAACGAATGGCCAGGGAAACCAAGGCGCTTCCCCGCATCAAGGAGCTTAGAAGAAATTATGTCTCTGCGAGCCACTCACCGAGATGCAGGTCAAGCCACTGTCTTAGATCTCAGCGGCCGGATTACTCTTGGCGAGGGCAGCGCCCTGCTGCGCAAAACGGTCCGCGGTTTGCTCGACGATAAGCGCACCCACATCGTGCTCAATCTTGCGGATGTGGACTACATCGATAGCTCGGGCATCGGCGAGCTCGTCAGCGCCTACACCACGGCGAAGGGCCGCGGCGGCGAACTCAAGCTGTTGCATTTGACGAAGAAGGTTCACGATTTGCTCCAGCTCACGAAGCTGTACACCGTCTTCGACGTTTACACCGACGAGAGCGCGGCTCTTCGGAGTTTTCAATAGCCAATTCCTCTCTCCAGCGAAGCCTGAGTTCCTTGCCTGTACGCGCCGCGCGCATCGAGCCTCGTCCTGCGGCACAATTCTTGCGTGGCTCCTCATACCCCGTATCCATGAAGAATAGCTCCGAAACCGCGTGGATCATCGAACAGGCAATCGCCCTGGGATTTGATCTTTGCGGAGTCGTTCGCGCAGAGAAATTTCCTGAGCTGGACTTGACCAAGGAATGGCTCGCACTCGGATACGCCGGTGAGATGAAGTATCTATCCGACCAGCGCCGGTGCGATCCACCAAGCGTCATGCCCGGGCTGCGCAGCGTCATCGTTTGCGCCCTCAACTATAATTCTTCCGCGCCGCGATCCATGGACGCTTTCCAGATGGAAAACGCGGAGTCTCACGGCTGGATTTCCCGCTATGCTTGGGGAGACGACTACCATGAAGTGCTCCAGAAGAAACTGCAAAAGCTTGCGAGCAGCCTGCCGGAACGTTTCACGGAATCATTCGAAGCTCGCGTGTACGCCGACACCGGCCCTCTGAATGAGCGGGTTTTCGCCAAACACGCGGGCCTCGGCTGGCTCGGAAAAAATACGCTGCTGTTGAACCAGAAACTTGGCTCTTGTTTTTTTCTCGGTGTGATTCTCACGACTCTCGACCTTCCGCCCACACTTGGTCCTGCCGATTCGCCTCCTGCGGACTTGTGCGGGTCTTGCACTAAATGCATCGATGCCTGTCCTACTGGCGCGCTCGTCGAGCCGTATGTCATGGACTCGCGCCTGTGCATCTCTTACCTGACCATCGAACTTCGCGGCAGCATCCCCGAAGAGCTGCGCGAACCCATGAGCCACCACGTCTTCGGCTGCGATATTTGCCAGGATGTTTGCCCATGGAATCGGCGCGCTCCGGTCACGCAGTCCGCGGAGTTTCAGCCGAGGACTCTTCCACACGCCCCCCAAGCGAGTCGCGAGGGTTACCTTCGGGCGCCGTGGAAGCGGACGCCGACGAATCGCTATTCTTGCCGCGCCTCGAGTGGCTGGCGGCCATGACCGAAGCAGAATTTCGTACTTTCTTTCGCGGCAGCCCCGTCAAGCGCACAAAGTGGCGCGGGCTGGTGCGCAACGCTTGCATCGCCCTCGGCAATTCCTCGCTACCACCGGGATCGAGCAGCCACACTCGCGTTTCTGCAATGCTTGAAAAGCTCTCGGCGTCTTCCGAACCTTTGATCGCGGAATCTGCCCAATGGGCTCTTTCCCGCATCCAATAAATGTGGGGGACTTTTTGGCATTCCACTCCGACTTGCGGAGCAAAGCATTGGCCCTCCGCTATGAGCCAAGCATTGAGGCCTCGCCGCGAAGAGCAGTATGATAGTGTCGGCTGGTTGGCCAGCCTCCTCGCCGCAGGAGATTCCCATGTACAGCCGGAAATTCCTGGTTGAATCCGGGATTGTCGGCGCGGGATTGCTTGGAGCGAGCAGCGGCGCTTCTGCGGCTTTGCGCTCCGGCACCGAATTGGATTTTGAATCAAATCTTAAACTGGAGGAAAAACCGTGGCATTTACCGTGCCCCCGCTACCGTACTCATTTGACGCACTCGAACCCTACATTGACGCCAAGACGATGGAAATTCACCACGACAAACACCATGGCGCCTACGTTACCAACCTGAACAAAGCCCTCGATGGCCACGCTGATCTCCAGTCCAAGTCGCTTGAAGAACTTCTAAAGAGCCTCGACTCCATCCCGGAGAACATTCGCGCTGCGGTCCGCAACAATGCCGGCGGCCACTGGAACCACACACTGTTTTGGACACAGCTGAAGAAGGGCGGCGGGGGTGAGCCAACCGGCGATCTTGGCGCGGCCATCAAGTCGGCCTTCGGCTCATTCGCCGAATTTCAAGCCAAATTTGCCGCGGCCGGACTTGGCCGTTTCGGTTCCGGATGGGCTTGGCTCGTCGTTAAAGATGGCAAGCTGGCCATCGATTCCACGCCGAACCAGGACACTCCCTACATGCTCGGCGGCAAAGCGATCCTCGGTCTTGACGTCTGGGAACACGCCTACTATTTGAAGTATCAAAACGTGCGTGGCGATTACATCAAGGCTTGGTGGAACGTCGTCAATTGGGACTCTCCCGCCCAGCTCTACGCCGCTGCAAAATAGCGATCGTCTCCACAATTCGTCCGATCAAAATACAAGGGCCCGCTCCCATTTGTCCGGAGCGGGCCTTTTGCTTTCTGCCTAACTTCCTGTCTCTGAGTTTGAATTAAGCCATCATCGGCCGCTTCGTCAGGGGAACGACCGTGGCGCTATGCGAGCCTCCATTGAAGTTTTGTCCGATCGGCGCATAAGCGCGCGTTTCCCGGCTCGCGACGGGCATGGACACTGGCATTTGCATCGGCCCCATTGTGCTTCGTGAAGCTTCGCGCACCAGTTCCATGCGCCCACGCACGCGGAATTTCGCGAGCAGCGAAGACACGTGGAATTTCACTGTGCGTTCGGAAAGATTCAAAGTTGCGGCAATTTCCTTGTTTGCCAGACTTTTCATTACTCCGCAAAGCACTTCCTCCTCACGGCGCGTGAGCTTGACGGGGCTGCCAACGGAATGCCCTGCCTGGAGCAATTTTTCCGCCTTCTCCGTAAGACCCTCGAGAAGATCAGTTTCCGCCCTGACCATCACCACGTAGTCGTTTGGCGATTGCCCTCTCACCATGCAATGCATCGCAAGCAGGCCCGCCGCTTGGTCCACAGGAAAGCATCCGTCAGGGCCTGCCTCCACGTGGAAATGAGTCACTCCAGTATTTTTTTCATAAAAGTAATAATGATCGCGAGGAATGGTTGGACGAGGACTGTTCAAAGGATGATGCTGTTCACCTCTGCGGATAAGCTTCACATGCACCCCTCAGTATGCAGCTTCGTGCGACTAACGAAGCCTTTTCTTTAGATTGAACCTCCGTCAGGAGGCAAACTGCTTCGCGTAGGCAATCGGCAAAATGAGAAGCCAGAACAGAGGGCTGTGTACTCGGCGCCTGGATCCTCAGAATGGCTGCACCGAGCCGCGAGAAGGAGCTCCCTGCCAGTTCGCCTGCGTCAAGACACTGAACTGCCCCTTCTTTGCATTTTTCCCGCCGAAGGCCACCCAGCTCAACTCATTCAGAAACGGTGTAGTTAGGCGCACCCCTCCCCGGCGGAGCGGTTATTGCCGGGTAGGAATTGCACGGTGCGCGAAATTTTTCCCTAAACCGGCGACGAATTTTTTGACGCAGGAAAATCGGCATTCATCTGGCTGCAACAAAGCTCACCAGGTCGCCGAGGAAGGCAAATCTTAGAGGAAGGACAATTTGTCTCGTTTTGGAACAGAATCTAGTGCCGCCTGTGCGAAAGTCCCTGTGGAAAACCTCGGAAAATTTTTCGATTCCTTGCCTCGTCCTCTCTCGCCTGTCAATATGCGAGAATCCGCGTCTGTTCCGGCGATATCACTTCGTACAAGACACCCCGCCAGCGGATTTTGCGCGTGATGAGTGAAGTAAGGAAGTTCCCCACGTAAAGGAACGGAACGAAGACGGTCAGCAGTACATAGATCCAAGCTTGGCTCGCGATTTGCGAGCGGTAAGCCGGCAGAACTTCCGAGACACCCGCTGCGCGCAACGCCCCTCGAATCATCGCCAGCAAGGCCGGCAGAAACGTAAGCGCCGCAAAAGGAAAGGCCGGAAGCGATGCCACGAAATAGCTAACAGTCAGAGCCGTCCCGAGCATGACCGTCAGGCAGTAAAGCAAGTGCGTGCCTGCGGCAATTCCCCACATCTTTTCCGCATAGACCCGCGTGATTAGAACTTGCCTATTTGTAAATTCCATCAGGCCGGTGAAATCCGTTTCCACAAAGGACGGCACAATGCATTCCGGTAAGAAAACGATCGAGCGCCCCGCTTGCTCCAGCGCGCGCGTCATTGAATAATCGTCGCTGACCGAGTGCCGCCATGCCTCGGCGACGCCGGATTGATCGAAGACGCTCCGCCGGATCGCAGTGCCCCCACCCCAGCAAAAATTCTTTCCCTTCTCGCTGAGCATGGTCACGATGGGTGCATTCCACGCGGCCAGCAGCGCTGTCGCCAAATTATTCCGATTTGGAATCAGCCAGCGCATGGTGGTCGTGGCGCCGATGCGGGAATCGGATAGCGGAGCAACCATGCGGTGCAGCCAATTTTTCCCGGGTCGTCCATCCGAGTCGACAAAAGCAAACACGTCAAACTCCGGGGCTAGCTGCAGGATCCCTAACCGCAGATTGTTCACTTTTTCGCCGCATCCGTCCGGCTTCTCCGTGATCACCACATGCGCTTTCGCGCGGGAGGTTGCGGCCACGCGCTTAACGACGCTGTAAGCCGGATCGCTGGCCGACGCTATCAGAAAGAAAATCTCGTAGTTTTGGTAGTCGAATTCCGTCAGCGCCACCAGGTTTCGCTCGAGCGCCGGCTCCAACCCTTTACACGGGCAGAGCACCGCAACTTTCGGCGAATAGAAGCCGGGATCCGTCACGAGGCGCCGCCGAACGTAGCCCAGCCATTGCAGTCCCTGTCCGATCAGATATAGACCTAGAAGGATCTGGGGAATCGCCAGAATATAGAATAAGATGTCCACGTTTTCCGAGAATAACAGACAGCGCGGGCTCGCGCTTGGCCGCGTGCGCAGGTTGAATCGCACAGGTAAACGTCCTGTTTAAGGAGAAATGAGATGGGAATTCGCGTGGATTCCTCCATGGTGACTTCGGCTCTCGAGCTTCCGGGCTATCGCATCGTTCGAAATTTCGGAATTGTTCGCGGCATTGTCGTCCGCTCGCGCAGCGTCATTGGAAATCTAGGAGCGGCACTGCAATCCATCGTTGGGGGGAATATCACTATTCTCACGAACCTCTGCGAAAAAACGCGGGAAGATGCTTACGAATTGCTCTTGCAACATGCCGGTGAGCATGGTGCTAACGCCATCATCGCCATGCAATATGATGCCACGGAAGTCATGCAGGGCATCACCGAGGTGCTGGCCTACGGCACCGCCGTTCTGGTCGAGCGTATCTCGTAGGCTGCGCTGAACGCTCTTGCGGTACGTGGCCGCGAGCCACCTCGCAATGATAGAATCGCGTTTTCCCATGTACTGCTCTTCTTGCGGCGCACAGGTTTCTTCTACGAACCGGTTCTGTTCCTCCTGCGGTGGGTCGCTCGATCCTAACGCAGCGGCCACTATCGACTCGGACGAACTCAGCTCCACGCAAGAGACTATCGCGCCTTCAGCGCCGCCCCCGCGTAGGACTCCTACCCCGCCCCCTTCCGCTCGGCCTCCGCGCACGCCTTCCAACCCCAGCTCGCGTCCGCCAAGTTCAGATCCTATCGGCGGTGGCCGTTTCACCCCCGGCGAGATCATTGCCGAGCGTTACCGGGTCGTGGCCCTTGCAGGCCGCGGCGGAATGGGAGAAGTCTATCGCGCCGAGGATCTGAAGCTCGGCCAACTCGTCGCCATCAAATTTCTTCCCGAGCTCCTCTCGCAAGACGCGGCCGCTTTGTCCCGCTTTCATTCCGAGGTTCGCATCGCGCGCCAAGTTTCCCACCCAAACGTTTGCCGTGTGTTCGATATCGGTGATTCCGACGGCACGCCTTTTCTTTCCATGGAATATGTGGACGGCGAGGATCTCGCCTCCGTTGTCCGCCGCATAGGCAGGCTTTCTCCAGACAAAGCCTCGGAAGTTGCCCGCCAGATTTGTGCGGGCTTGGCCGCAGCCCACGAACGCGGCGTCATTCATCGCGACCTCAAGCCCGCCAATGTCATGCTCGATGGCGCTGGAAAAATTCGCATCACCGATTTCGGCCTTGCGGGAATCGCCGCGAGTATCCACGGAGCTGATATCCGCGCTGGCACTCCCGCTTACATGGCTCCGGAACAGGTCGCCGGAAAAGAGGTCACCGCCAAGAGCGACATCTATTCGCTCGGTCTGATCCTCTACGAAATCCTCACCGGCAAACGCGCCTTCGAAGCTTCCACTCTGCCCGAGCTCATCAAGCTCCGCGAGCAAGGCACCATCACCAACCCGTCCACGCTCGTGCGCGATCTCGATCCGCTGATCGAACGCGTCATTCTTCGCTGCCTTGAAAACGATCCCGCGAAGCGCCCCGCATCCGCGTTGCAAGTCGCCGCGGCCCTGCCTGGAGGCGATCCCCTCGCCGCCGCTCTTGCCGCGGGTGAAACCCCCTCGCCTGAGATGGTCGCGGCTGCCGGAGCGAAGGAAGGCATGCGGCCGCGACTAGCGCTGGTGCTGCTGGCGATTGTGGCGCTGGGCCTGGTGGCGTCGCTCCTCATCGCGGAGTCGACCCAATTGGTGAACCGGGTCACGCTCGATAGTCCTCCAGAAGTTTTGGCTACGCGGGCGCGCGAGATCGTTGGGCGCCTGGGGCTGCCGGCGGATGCGGCGGCCGATGCTGCGTACGGATTCGAGATTAACAACGGATATTTGAACTACGTGCAGACGCACGACAAGAGCCGGACCCGGTGGGAGACGCTGGCGAATAGTGGGCTGCCGGCGATGACCTTTTGGTATCGGCAGAGCCCGAATCCACTTTTTGCACAGGAATTTTTTGGGCAGGGGGCGATCGGCGGAGGGCAGGTATACCCCGGCGATCCCGCGATGGACACGACGGCGATGGTTTTGGTTGTACTGGATACGACGGGGCGGCTGGTGCGTTTCGAAGTGGTGCCGCCGGAGAAGAGCGCGCCGCCGCAGAACGCAAAGACGCCGGATTGGGCCGGATTTTTTGCGGCCAGCGGGTTGCATATCGCGGAGTTTCGCGAGGTCGTGCCCGAGTGGGCCCCGCTGGTGCCGACGGATTCGCGGCTGGCATGGACGGGAACCTTGCCGGAGCGGGGGGACGTGCCGATTCGCGTGGAAGCGGCGGCGTTTCACGGCGAGCCGGTATACTACCGAATGATCTTTCCGTGGACGAGGCCGGGACGGGATACGGAGACGGCCATGACGCGGCAACAAAAGATAGCTTCGGCGCTGTTGGTGTTGATGATCCTGACGGTGTTCGTCGTCGGCGTGGCGCTGGCGCGCTGGAATATCAAAGCGAATCGCGCCGATATGAAAGGAGCGGCCCGGCTGGGATCGTTCGTGTTTGTGACTTTCCTGGTGCTGTGGATTCTGAGCTCGCATCATTTGCAGAATTTTCTGGAAGCTATCAACTTTCTGGTGGCTGTCGCTTCGGCGGCGCTTCGGACCTTTTTTGCAATGGTGCTGTACGTGGCGCTCGAGCCATTTGTGCGCCGGAGGGAACCGCAGACCCTGATTTCGTGGACGCGGCTGCTGGCTGGGAACCTGCGTGATCCACTGGTGGGGCGAGACCTGCTGATCGGAGCCGTATACGGCGTGCTGATATTTCTCGTGGAGGCGAGCGACAATTTCCTGCTGCCGCTGTTTGGAAAGCTGCCGCCGATTCCGGGAGGAGTTTCGACGGAATCGCTGCTGGGGTTGCGGCACGCGCTGGCGCAAGTGCTGCTGTACGTATTGGGCCAGACCATCGATTCGCTGGGAATTTTCTTTATGCTGTTCGTATTGCAGCGGATTTTGCGGAGTGCCTGGATCGCTGCGATTGTGGTGGCTCTTGCGGGAATGCTGCTTTCGCTGGGTAGCAACAGCGGCGAATATCCATGGATCAGCGCCGCGTTCCTGGTGGTTTTGTATCTCTCGTTTCTGCTGGTGCTAAAACGGTTTGGGCTCTTGGCGCTGCTGGTGGGCCTGGTGGTGCAGCAGGTGCTGCTAATTTTCCCGGCGACGATTCATTTGTCGCGATGGTATGCGGCGCCTTCGCTAGTGGGAATGACGGCGATTGCGGCGTTGACGATTTATGGGTTCCGGACAGCGCTCGCGGGCCAGCCGGTGTTTTCGATGAAGGCCTTCGAGCAGTAGCATTAGCGCGGAACGCGTTCGTCAGCGTTTGCGGCGCGCCTGCCCCGTTTCTTGCGCATAAAGAACAGAACCCGCCGCCTGCGTGGCGAGCGTTTCCAAATCGTTCAACGCACGGCTCGCCGCGACCCGCGCCTTTTCCAGAAATGACGAATCCAGTAGGAACGCGCAGCGGTCCACAAACGGGTGACTGGCGGCTTCGAATGGCTTCCGGCTTCGTCGCGCCGAAGCGTTTCTCGCAAGCAGGTCTTCGTACATTTGCAAGTCCGTTTGAAAATCGAGCGCCTCTCCCGCGCTCCATTTTTGCTGCCGCGCGAGTGCCGCGAGGAATTTCCGCCGAAACGCTGCACCGTCCTTCTGCAACATGGGGCGCGCCCTACCTCCCGCGGACGGCAGCGCCTCGGCATACATGACCTCCAGTGCCCGCGCCGTCACTGCCAGCAATGCCTCTCGCCGCAGCAGTTCAAGCAAGTCGCGGTAAAGCGAAGCATGTACCTGTAAAGCGTGCCGTCCATGCTCCACAACGTAGGAATCGACGAATCGCGGAACGACCCGCTCGCGCTGCAAGCCCTCCGTCAGGCGCTGCACCAACTCCGCCGCTGTCTCCGTCCCGATTTGCTTTTCGCGTGCCATCGCCAGTTCTTGTAGCGGCACGATACATCGTGCCCACTCACTTCGCCGAAGACCATGGTAGCAGGACTTCCGGGGAAGGATTTTTGCTCCGCCGTCTCTCCGGGCTGAAAAGCAAAAAGCCCAGCGAATTCTGATTCGCTGGGCTTCTCTTCGGTGTGCCGAGCATGTTCGACAGCTAGGAGGTGCAAGTCCTCTTCACAACGTGATGGACGTGAAGTGATAGCGAAGCGCAAGGGTGAAATAACACTCGCCGCGAGGCGGGGCCTGAAAGAAGCGCGG
>JBARJI010000063.1:0-19221 GCA_049800195.1 Candidatus Acidiferrum sp. | reverse complement strand
AAGTTCGACCGCCTTCGACGCGCAACCGCTGGATTTACATTCAGTGCCCTTGATGGATTAGGGCTTCGCTGCCATTGGCCAGCTCGCCCCAACA
The DNA here is from genome assembly GCA_049800195.1 of Candidatus Acidiferrum sp. Taxonomy (GTDB): domain Bacteria; phylum Acidobacteriota; class Terriglobia; order Acidiferrales; family UBA7541; genus Acidiferrum. The sequence goes on along the minus strand of JBARJI010000063.1, from coordinate 19,127 downwards.
CTGCCTGCCTCGTATCCAGTTCTTGTTCATCGTCTCGCGTCTTTGCTCCGCGCTACTTTCAGGCCCCGCCTCGCGGCGAGTGTTATTTCACCCTTGCGCTTCGCTATCACTTCACGTCCATCACGTTGTGAAGAGGACTTGCACCTCCTAGCTGTCGAACATGCTCGGCACACCAAAAAGAGCGGCCCGCGGGGTTAGCCGCGGGCCGGCAAGGAACGGTCACCCTCGGAAGGGTGACCCTGCACAAGCGCACTAGAAAGTGAGCTTCAGACCGAACTGGACGAGGCGCGGGTTGTTAACGGTGGCGGAGATGGAGCCAAAGCCGGAACCGAGAGTTGCGAAATCAGGAGTGGCCAAACTGCTGGTGCTGTCCGGCGTCGCAAACTGCGCATGGTTGAAGAGGTTGAAGAATTCCGCACGGAAGCTGAGACCCATATTTTCCCAAGGAAGCTTGAACTGCTTGATGACCGAGAAATCGGTGTTGACGAAGTCTGGTCCCGTGACCGGCGCGCGATTGGCGTTCCCTAGTTCGCCGGGCGCAGGCTGAGCAAAGCAAGCGGTGTTGAACCACTCGGCGAGCGTGTGCGGGCCCGCATTCGGATTGCAACCCGCAACAATATTGGGACGAATCAGGCTGTTGTCGTCGCCGTTCAACAAGCCCGCGCCGCCCACGCCGCTGGTATTATCGCTGTCCACGATAAAAACGGGGAAGCCCGAAGTGATTTTCTCGATGACCGTCACTTGCCATCCACCGAAGACGGTGTTCATGGGACCGCTCCAGGACGAGCCAAAGCTTTTCCCTGTGCCGAAAGGCAAGTCGTAGATAACGCTGGCGGTGAAGTTGTTGTCGAGGTTGATGTCAGAAAGGGCCCAATCCGACTGTTTCCAATTGGGTAGCGGGTAGTAGACCGCGCTGACGACCGAGCCGAGACCATCGGCGAAGCCGGTATCGTAAGTGCGGGAATAAGTGTAGGAGATGAGCGCGTAAAGGCCGTGGCGGGCGCTCTTGGTTTCGGCTCTGACTTGTAAGCCGTTGTAGTGAGCCCTGCCTGCGTCGGTGGTCGCAGCAATATCGGAATACGGGAAGTCCGTCAAATACGGGCTCGTGTAGACGCCCCCGCCCGGCAGGCAACCGAGCGTATATCCAGGGGTGCCGCAAGCGCTGGGAGAAGTGAGATTAATGTTGTTGCCATCCACCAGAATGTGCGAGCTGCGCGATCCCACATAACCCGCGGTAATCACGATCTGGCCGGGAATCTCATGTTCTACGCTCACATTGAACTGCTGAACCATGCCCAGCTTGAAGTTGGTGTTCTGGGAAATGATCGTGCCGCTGAAGTTGCTGGAGGTGGGCGGATTCGGGGCGGTTGTAATGATCGGGAAGCCGCCAGCGCCACCGGAGAGAGCCGTGGGGAAGATGCTGATAGCTGATGGCGTGCCCCCAGCAGCAGCACAAGCGGCATTCACGAAGGTGCAGCCGGGGGTGAAGGCGAAGGCATCGGATTCGTCGTAGTAAGGCGGATTCTGCCACAACCCCTGGGCTCCCTGATTCCAAGAAGAATCGTGGAAGATGGCATAACCGGCACGGACGGCAGTTTTGCCGCTGCCGCGGGGCTTCCAGGCGACGCCGATGCGGGGCTCGAGGGCATCCTTGTCGAACTGAATGCCCGCCCATTTGCCGACACCGTTTTGGCCGGGGATAAGGAATGCACCGGTGGCGGGATCGAAGTCCGCCTGGCGATTGTCCACCTCGGAGATGGGCGTGGTGAGATTCCAGGCCAGACCGAGATTGAAAGTGATGTCCTTTGTGAACCGCCAATCGTCCTGAACAAAGGGACGGAAGACCTTCCAGCGACGGCCGGTGGTGGGACCTTCGAAGGTCTGATCGTGAATTGCCAGGCTGGACAAACCGAGAAGGAGGTCAGCTTCGGGGTTGCCAGTCCAGCCGCCTGTAAATTCGTAGAATCCGTCCTGAAAGCCCTCAGTTTTTACGTTCATTTGATTGGCGCGGATGCTCATGCCCACCTTGATGTCGTGCTTGCCGCGAATCATGTCCAACGTGTCGCCGATGGAAAAGACGTTGGTACCGCCCTGGAAGGGAGAGAAGCCGCGATCACCGATGGAGAAATAGCCGCCGAGAACCTCGGAAATGGTCAAGCCACAACTGACGCCCGATGGCAAGCAGGTGTTACTGGAGGAGCAGTCAAGGTTGGCTCCGGGGATGCCGAGCTTGGCAGATTCGCAGCTTCCTGTGCCTTGGGAAGTGATGTAGTCGAAGATGCGGTTGTAGCCGCCAGTGACCTGGTTGACGGTGGAGGGCGAGAAAACGTGCGTTTCCGAAAGGACGACGTTGCGCGCGTGATTGATGATGCCCTGGTTGCTGGCAAAGTAATTCGATTCGGTGAAATTGCCGACGCCTCCGCCGCCTGGGACGTAAGAGGTGGCCTGATCGTAGCTGAACCGCGCGAATCCGGTATCGGCACCGCCAAAGTTGTGGTCCAAGCGCACATCAAACTTCGTTTCAAATAGCGAGCGCACCGGCTCGTTGATGAAATTCGTGTTGATGGAGGGATCGTTGGCGTTCGGCTCCGGGTAGAACTTTACCAACTGGGCTGCAAGTGGGTTGATCAAACCAGATGGAATTACATTGCAGGGGGTACCACCGGGTGCCTGACTGCCATTGCCAGCGGGGTTGCCGACCGTCGCGCCGATGAGCGGCTCTGCAACGCCAGGGGCACTGCACAGAAAGGGGGGCGCCCCGGTGGCGTTGGGATTGACGAGTTGGGTTGTGTCGGGCTGACCGAAGGCATTATCGGTGAAATTGCCGGCCTTCATGGCGTCGGTGGGAACCAAGCCGTCGAAGACGATGCCATGAAGCTGGTCCTTCTGTTCGCCATCGAGGAAGAAGAACGTTTTGTTTTTGCGAATGGGTCCACCGATGGAACCGCCAAATTGGTTCAGATTGAACTTTTCCGGCGTGGTGGCGAAGAAGCTTTTAGCGTCGAGAGAAGTGTTGCGAAGGAACTCGAAGAGGGAGCCGTGGAAGTCGTTGGTGCCGGATTTTGTGGTGACGAGGACGGTTGGGCCGGCGCGCTCACCATATTCGGCCGAATAGTTGTAGGTGAGGACCTTAAATTCCTGGATGTCGTCGATGGAAGAGAAAATACCGATGCCGCCAGCGGTCAATTCGTTGTTGTCGTTGCCGTCGAGAAGCCAGTCGGTGCTGTTGGCGCGGGAGCCACCGACGGAAAGCGAGTAGGTGCCACGGGCGGAGACTTCGCTGCTGGGAGCGCCGTTGAAAAAGCTGTTGGTGTTGGTTTCCTGAACGGTACCCGGGGTAAGAGTGGCGAGCTGGACGAAATCGCGGCCGTTCAAAGGAAGCTGGGAAACTTCCTGGGAAGTGATGACCTGGCCGAGAGAAGGATTGGTGGTTTCGACGGCGACGGCGGCAGCGGAGACTTCGACTTGCGTAGAGACGGAACTGGGAACGAGAGTGAAATCGAGCTCGCGAGCTTCGTCGACTTGGAGGCGAAGGTCTTTACTTTCGGCGGTTTGAAAGCCCTGAAATTGGACGCGCACCGTGTAGGTGGACACGGGAAGCAAAGGGACGAGGTAATGGCCGGTGTCGTCAGTCTTCGCTTCGCGGGAGACTCCGGTGGTTTGGGAAATAACGGTCACCGTAGCGGCGGAAATGGGAGAGCCGGATTTATCCACGACCGTGCCGGAAAAGCTGCCGTTCGCTTGTCCGTAAAGGACTGGAGAAACCGAGAGCGCGAAGGTACAAAGCGACAGCAGAGACAATATTCTAAACCTCATGAGCGACACCCCTTTCGGCAAGCCCTCTTTACGACAACTGCAACTGAGCAACCCCACCCAGAGTCAACTTCCACGCGTGGCGACAGCGGAAAAGATTCCGATTACGCCGCTACGCGCGTCTTAAAACGCCAAAGCGTTCCGACAGGCTACTTCTCGACTTGAGCAGTCCGGAAAAAGTTGTATGGAACCGGGTAGTAAAAGAATCCCGCCGACCACTGATTCAAAATGGTCCTCAGAATCAGTTCGCTTGAACGAGGGAGAAATCCAGCGCTGCGCCGAGGCAGACACCGCGCAAACAATCCCTCCGTCACAGCGTAAATGCGAACAAACACTGACACCTTGCAGAACCAACCCCCAGTTGCACCAGTGGTCGTAGGCTAGCGTCCGGTTGAGAGAAGTGTCAAGACAAAAGTAGAGTTTCAGACTGAATGCGGTGGAAAACACTGGATGGGATTTTTGGATTTTATTTTTTCTGCAAAGAACTCAAAATTCTTATGATCGATGTGGACCAGAGAGAACTTTAGACGGTCAATGCAGCCTTGATGAGACCGGGCTTTGCAAGAACGAGAACGAAACGGAACCCGCTAAACTCATGCGGCGCGGATTCCATTTTCGGGATAAAAGCACAATAATATAGTTCTGGCTCCCCAACCCTCCTGCGCGGACTTTCTCGAGCATTTCTGAGCTTTGGCTATGTTCTTTTTAGGTCGCGACTCTGGGTCCAAGAAACGTTTCAGCGCCCAGAAGCACCAATTACCTAGCACTGTTATTTGGATCCTTTGTGAGTAGAAGAAGGAATACTGGCAGGAGCGTTGGAATCGAGAAACAGGAAGGAGATTTCCATCATGAATACAGGACAAAAGCAGGTCCGGCTCGAGGGCAGCACGAAAGACCGGCTGCCGAATGCGGAGGTGGTGGGAGAAGTGCCAGCCGTGGAATTCCGCGTGACGGTCATGGTGCGCCGACGCAATGAACTTCCTTCCCTGGAAGAGCAGAACAAACGCAAACCAGGGGCACGCACGTACATGACGCGCGAAGAACACGCAGCGAAACACGGAGCCGATCCGGCCGATATGGCGAAGGTTGAAGCGTTCGCCAGAGAAAACGGACTGGGTGTTGCGAATACAAATGCCGGCCAGCGCACCGTCACACTTTCCGGGACGGCTGCGGCTTACAGCAAAGCATTCGGCGTCCAGCTAAAGATGTACAAATCCGGCGATGTGGCCTATCGCGGCCGCGAAGGCGACATTCTGATCCCGGAGAATTTGCAAGGCATCGTGACCAGCGTGACGGGGCTGGACAATCGCCCTTTCGCCAAGCCGCATTACCGCGTCCGGCGAGGCACCGCGCGGGCGGCACGCGCGGGCGCGACCGCTGATCGCTCCGCGGCGGCGGCTTCGGTCCCAGCGGGCTTCACGCCGCTGCAATTGGCTTCGCTTTACAACTTCCCGACAAATCTCGACGGTACCGGGCAAACCATCGCGATTTTGGAATTGGGCGGCGGATTCCATTCACAGGAATTGACCACCTACTTTCAGAATCTCGGCATCGCGAAACCGCCCAGCGTGACCGCAGCAACCTATGCGAATGGCGGAACGAACAGCCCGGGCACGAACGCACTCGATCCCAACAATCCGGACGTGGAGGTGATGCTGGATATCGAGGTGTCCGGCTCGATTGCGCCGGGCGCAAAAATCGTCGTGTACTTTGCTCCGGATGCCACGGACCAGAGTTTTCTGGGCGTGATGAATGCCATTCTGGGCGATACCACCAACAAGCCGACCATTCTTTCGATTAGCTGGGGTGGACCGGAAGAAGAAGCCACGGCGCAGTTCCGGAATGAATTCGACCAAATGCTACAGTCGGCCGCGAGCCTTGGCGTGACGGTTTGTGTGGCCGCCGGTGACAATGGCTCAGCGGATTTTGCGGCCAATGATCCGAATTGGGATGGCAAGGCGCATGTGGACTTCCCCGCTTCAGATCCCTTCGCGCTCGCGTGCGGCGGCACGCAGTTGAGCGCTTCAGGGAAGGCGATTTCGAAGGAGGTCGTTTGGGACGACGGAAAAAATGATGGAACGGGCGGCGGGGTGAGCCGATTCTTTGCGCTGCCGAGCTATCAGCAAAATGCTGGAGTGCCTCCGGCGGCCGATCCCACAGGGCCTGTGATGCGAGGGATACCGGATGTGGCCGGCGATGCGGCTCCCGAATCGGGGTATCGCATTCTTTGCGATGGGACGAGCTTCCCGGATCCTTCGCAGGATATTCCTCCGGTGGGCGGCACCAGCGCGGTCGCGCCTCTCTGGGCCGGGCTGATCGCACGGATCAATCAAGGCTTGAGCAAGCCCGCCGGCTTCATCAATCCTCTGATCTATGCGGCACCAGCGGACGCCACATTCCGAGACATCACCCAAGGAGACAACGGCGACTACAAGGCGGGCAAGGGCTGGGACGCGTGCACGGGGCTTGGCAGCCCGAACGGGCAAAACTTGCTTCTCGCCTTGATGTCTTGAGGCGAGAAAGTCGCTGCGCTTCAGGCTTGAAAAAACAAAGCGAGCGGCGCTTACCTGTTGCGCCGCTCGCGTCCTTTCTGACCGATGGATTAGATCTGGGAAGAGGAAACGCTTCTTGCACGCGTTCTGAGGATTTCCATGGCGCGTTCGAGCAAGCTCTCGAATTCGCAGCGTTCGATTCGTGGAGCAGGAACAATGACACTTTGAGTTTGCGAGGCTTTAGGAGAAGCCGATTCGCCTGTCTGACGGTTTGGACTAATTAAATGATCCAGATTCACGGAAACACCCCTTGTACGAGAATTGCGGGACTTTGGATAGTGTCCGGGAGAGTGGAAACGTTTCACGCCGCTTGCGCTACAAAGCGGAGGTCTAGAAGCAGCTAGGAGCCGGCGTAAAGCTGGAAGGGCGCCCAGTAGTAGGGCTTGCGGAAGACGCTGTCAGAGTGGAGAAGGGAAAGCTTGGCGGCGCGGAGGGCGGAGGCTGGATCGTCACCGTGGCTCAACCCGTCGTAGAGCTTGTCCATGAGTTGTGGGGTGGAATTGTCGCTGACTTCCCAGAGGGCGCCAATGACGTTGTGAGCGCCCGCGCGCAAGAACGCCCAGGAAAGACCGACGAGGCCTTCACCCGAATACGCGCGTGTCCCAGCGCCGTTGCAGGCAGAGATGGTTACGAGGTAGGCCGATAGGTGGCGCTTGACGATGTCTCGCGCATAAAGTTTGTAGGAATCCTCGTTTCTGTCTTTGCTGAGTATGACGGCGGACTCGAGGGGGCGCGTGCGACTGGCCGTACCGTGCGCTACAAAATGGAGATAGGCGAACTGCTCCGGTTTGTTGCTCAAATAAGCGGCCGGAGTCGCTTCACTGCCCGAAAGAACATCGCGGCGTCCTGCGGGAAAATACTTCTCGACGTCTCGCATCTCCGCGGAGGCTTGCGGCAAGGCGGGGAAATCAGCGCTTGGAGAAACTGTGTTGCCGACAAGAAAGAGGTTCTTGTCTTTGGGAGCAGGCTGCGCGGCAGCAGAGGCCAGCAGGGTTAGGGAGTTCGCCGTGGTTAGGGTTACATCATCAATCCAGTAGTGCGGCTGGGGGCCGGGCACGATCAAACTTTCGAAGTTCAGTCCGTAAAGGGTGCCGTCGGGAAGCAGAATCACGCGCGAATCTTGCGGAATTGACCTTGCAGCGGGCTCGACGAGCACTTCGTAAAGCTTTCGTCCGTCTGCGTTCGCTGTCTCGAGGGGATCTCGCGAAGCAAGCAGCGCTTTGCGATAGGATTTTACGAGCGGTTCGATTTCCGGCGCAGGCGGCAGGGATACAACGACTGTTTTTTCCGGCGTGATGATCCAAAGATACGAGTGGAGCTCTCCCATCCAATAAAAAAGGAGCGTGGAATGAAACCGCTGAGCAAGCCTCTGGGGAAAAACACGCCGACTTGCTAGGGCAGCGGTCTTCGTGCCGGTGGCCAAGCCCTCTTGGAGAGTTTGCGCTCGGCTTAACTCCGCCGCCATGAGGGCGTCTTCCGAACGCCCGCGGCGAATGAGAAAATCCACGTAATCGTCATAAAACTCGATGGCGCCAGAAAGAAAACTCAGGCGAAGGTCATCAGCCTCAACGGATGTGCGAGCGGCTTCAAAGGTCTGAATCGATTTGCGATATTCCTGCTCGGCTCGGGCCGGCAAACCTTCCGCATCGTGCAGCTCAGCGAGCCTCGCCTGTACGCCCCAACGCACAGCAGTCTCGGCGTGGCTATCGTTGAGCACGCGCAGGTACTGCTTCTCCGCGTCGGCGAAGCGCCCTTTTTTCGCATCGATGCGTCCGGAAAGAACAATGGAATCGAGCACGCCAAAACGATCAGCCCCTCCCTGTTCGAGCTTGAGCGCTTCCTGGTTGTAGAGCTCGGCCTCATCGAGGCGGCCAGTCCGTAGGGTCACTTCGGCAAGAGTGTTCAGACACTCCCCGATGGTCTGGGCGTTGTTCAACTTGCGCGCGCGATCAAGAGTCGCTTTTGAGAGTGCTTCAGCAGAGGCGTAATCATGGAGGGCGAGGTAACTGTTGGCGACTCCGGTGAACCAGTAGGCGCTATAACCGGTGAGGCCATTTTTCTCCGAGGCTTCCGCCCCTTCCTTGTAAAACTGAAGAGCATTTTCAAGATCACCAAGCTCTGAGTAGCTCCAGCCGAGGTTCCCAAGGATGGTTGGCACGAAGCCTTTCATTTGCGTGGATTCAGCGAGACGGAGGGCTGCCTGGTTTAGCTCGACAGCTGCGTCGTAGTGTTCCTGGCTAGCAGCAAGCCGCGCCAGGTCGGCGAGTGTTCCAACCTCAAGTGAAGTTGATTTCGTTTGCCTAGCAATCGATAGTGCCTTGTCGTAATCCAATTGAGCATGAGGGTAATCGAGCTCATCAATCTCCAGTGCGGCTCTAGCGGTCAAGACCTCGGCAATCTCCTTCGCTCCCAAAGGTTCCGAGAGCTTTTCTGCTTCATCGAAATCCTTTTTAGCCTCGCCGAATTGTTGCTCGGCTCTGTGGGCAATCCCTTGGAATAGTTTTCTGTGGAAGGCAATATCCGTGGATTTCAACGCAGAGGGCAAATCCTCGCTCAAAATCTTCAGGGCTTCTGCGTTCGCCGAACGTGAGACGAGGATCCCGGCTTTTTGGACGCGAAAGCGCCATGCCCATTCGGTGTCCTTGTTGGCATATCGGTCGTATGCCTTCCCGGAGTCTCGAAGAGCGGAGTTCAAATCGCCCTGCTGAATCTCTGTGTTTATTCGCTGGTAGAGCTCGTCTGGACGGGGATCGGAATGGCAGCCAAGCGCCAGCGATCCGAGCAAAAAGACGCAGAGAAGAAAAATTAGCTCGTGGGCGGAACTGGAGGCATGGGCTGGCCATTGGTCCGCGCTTCCGCCATGGTTCCGACTCCGGAATCCGGGGAGCCAAGATTGAAGCGGACCATGGTCAGTGTGATGGTCCCGGGCTCGGCGAAGACTTCGGCCAGTGCGATCTCTCCAAAATGGGGAATGCGCAGGATGTGCCCGCGAATTTCGACGCCCGGTAATCCCATCAGGTCGGTTTCGATTTTCTCTACGAGCGAGCAAAGCGCCACTCCGCCATCGATCACCGTCATTTTCCCCGATTTTACGTCGCCTGCAAGATTATTACGCAAATCGGCGAAAGTCCTGGAATTGAGGAGCAACTCCTGGCGCAGGGTGACTTTTATTTCGTGGCCGCCAAGCCGTAAATTCTCGAAATGGCTGCCCAAAGCAATGATATGGCCTTCTCGATTTGTGGTGTGGCGAGTGTATTCCGCCGTGAGACGGCATACGATGCGGTCCGCCGTCAAATAGTCTAGGAGTTTAACGCCCTCAAGAACCGTGGTGGCACTGGTGGTGACGGTTTTGTCGTCTTGCCAGCTACCAGAGACGTGCGTCGTGCCGGATCTGAAGCTCACTAGGCGTGGAACGTGAAAGTTCTCGACGTGCGCGTGTCCATGCCCGCCAACGGTGGGCAATGAAGTTGCCGCTTGCGCCCCGATCGGAACGTCCACGGGCCGCACGAAATGCGCACTGAAGGCATGGCCCTCCGCGTGAAAATGGAAGGGGATGTGTTCTCGCGTGCTCATGGGGGACACCTCATGAAATTGAAGCTAGATTGGGCACCAATACTCATTCATTTAGGAACAAATTCAATGCTAAACGGCAGTTGTGCGGCGGCGTTAGCGTGGCCGGTTTCAGGGACGGACGCTTGGCCGGTGATAATCACAAACGTGTATTTGCCAGGTTGGAGAGAGCCTCCCGGAATGTTTATGTGGACCGACCGTTTTGCGGCTTCCTCGGAGATCGGCAGCGTGAATAACACCTTGCCTGAATCATCCTCAATTTCACAAAGGTAGCCGCTCGCGGAATTGCCGGGCATGTCGACATCAAGGCCAAAATCCTCTTTGGGGCTTACAACGATATTCAGAGAAGCTGACCCTTCACCACGGGTGCCTACGGACATCAGAGAGAAGGACTTGACTACCTCCGCTGTGGCCACATGGGACGTAGACTGCTTTAAACCAGGAATCGTGACGCCGTTCTGGTAGCCGATAAGGAGCAAAAGGGCTGCAAATACCGGGACCGCAAAGGCGGGTTTTAGTAGCCAGCCGAACCAGCCACCAGATCCGGCAGCGACTCGTTTTGGCCCCACTCCAACCAGTTCGTGCACTTCTTCTTGGGCTACCTGTCGGGCGCTCTCCATGAATGCGACAGTCATCTTGAGTTCTTCGGCGCAGGCGGCACAGTCAAAGTAATGCTCTTCATACTCCGCGCGCTGCTCTTTGGGTAGTTCTCCGAGCAGATACTTTTCGGCAGCTTGCAGCCGCACTGCTTCACTATGGTCCATTGTAGTCATCCGGTGAGTAGTGCAGGAGGCGGCCCGTTCGTTTCATGCCTGCTCCCTTGATGGCAGCCTTCCGGAGAGTCCCTCCCTGTCTTTCTCATACAAAACACGGAACTTATCCTTGGCGCGATGGAGCAGAACGCGGAAATAATCGCGGTCCACTCCAAATTGCTCGCAGACCTCATCCTTCTCCTTTTCCTCAAGAAAAAAGGCCTGCAGAAGGTCACGGTCCTTTTTAGGAAGATCCAGTAGCACTTGGCGGACCCTCTCTTTGGATTGTTTTGTAACCATCAGGCCTTCGACATCAACGGTGTGATCGGGCTTCTCGAGATAGGAATCATCCAGGGGTCGGGTACGGGACGAAGAGCGGTAAAACTCCAGCAAGACATTGTTGCAAATGGAGTTAACGAAAGCGCCAAAGCGCTCAGGCTGGCGGACTCCATCCTTGCGCAGGGTGACCAGGACCCGAATATAGGTCTCCTGGCAAAGGTCTTCGACGGTCTCCGAAGCAAGCATCTTCGCGCGCAGCTTGATCCGGAGCAACTGATCAAAATAGGCGACAAAGTGTTGTTCCGTCGAGGGGTCTCCCTCGCGGAGGCGCTCAACGTATTCCCTGGTGAATGCGAAGAGTTCCAAGTAGCACCCGAAATTGTGTTGTGGAGTATAGCCGCGCCACGCATAAGGAGCAATGATTCCCATTTTGAATCGAAATGGTGAAACGAAATCTCTGCCTCCCGCACTAATCGGATGTAGGAACCCAGCGAAAGCTTGGGAGTCCTTCTGCGAGGGACTGATTCCCCGTCCCACGCGTGTCCCACCAGGCGCATCCGAGCCGGACCTGGACCAGCGCGGATGCGCCTCCCCCGAAGCGGGGAGGACCAGCAATCTTGGAGGCTCCGTGTCACGTGCGTTGCAAAACCCCAAACTGTCCAATGCGTTCTCCCGGCAAGCCGATACGAATGGGCTAAGTCTGTGCCCGCAAACACCCCGGATAAGCAACGCCGGTTCGCGAGTTACTGCATTGAACGTCGAGTTTGTCGCAAAGCCCGGTGAAGCGCACAAGGTGCAAGCGGATTTGCCCGCGGCCATAAATAGTGCGTTTGTAGAGGCGCCTGGCTTCGCCGGGAGTTTCATTCTGATCGCGAACCACGAGGAGAGGCTCGTCACTATCGTCATTCTGTGGAGTGGGGAAGATCGCATGCGACGCTGCCAGGAAAGTGTGCGATGGGTACGGGCTTTGTTAGCGCCGTATCTCGACCGCTGCTTGCGCGTCCAAACGCTGGCCGCTTATATTCCCGGACCGCTACAGTCTTCGAAGGAGTTCGGGCAGTGCTCGCTGGAGACAGCGCCGGAAGCGGAGTTGAACGAGCAGGAATCACTGTGCGTGGCTTGAAAAGGGATTCGAGAAGTCCCGGACTCGTTCGTGTATCGTTGAGAGCGCTCGAATGGTTCGTAGCACTCGAGAAAATTTTCTGGCGCAATTCGTAAGAGCTGCGGCAACAGTTGAGCGGCCTTGCAACATCCAACTTTTCTTAGGGTTAAACAGAAGAAAGGATGGTTGCGGGGGCATGGGAGTGGCAAAACTTGAGTTGGGGGCCATATCAACGATGATTGAGGACAAGATCTGCGCGGTGGATTTTTGTGAAGGGGCCGCTGTGGCTTCACTGGCTCAGCAGGATTTTTGCCTGAATCATTTCATCGACCTCTGCTACGAAAACTTGCAACGCATCGACCCGAGAGCCCAGAAAATCGGACGAGTGCCGCTCGATCTCCCCGCTCTGCGCGCGTTCATCGAAGAATGCTCGCGGCGGGCTCTGGAGGTAGCGCTGCATTGCGACGACATCGACAATCTGCAGCGTGGCCGCCTGCTGGACATTCTGCTATGGGCCGGCGAACTCTTCCTTCTGTTACGCGCTCCCCGGCGCGGCTTTGCGGATTCCCTATTGCAAGAGCACGATCCCGTCCTCACACGCCTGGCTGCCCGCCAGATCTGACTCACGCCAGAATTAAGTCATTGCGCTCGCCAAGGAGCTGCCGTCCTCCGGCGCAAAGATGGATATTTTTTGCCATTTGGCATTATTCCAAGGCATTTCGATTGGGGGCGCACAAGAGCTATTCTCCCCCACCGCTGAGGAGCAGGAAGTCACCGGTATCGCTTGCTGAACGAGAAAGCGCCCGCCTTTATTTTTATTGGATAATCCCAGTGGTTATAGTGAATTTCCTCTATCTGGTTATTTCTAACGACCACTTTTTGTGGCACATTCCTGGCAATGCTTCTACACCAAACGGCGGAGCTTAAGTTTTGGCTCCGCCGTTCAACTTTCTGAAACTCTCTACGTAATTGGTTGCACGGGATGGCGCAATCGCCCTATCCGAATGCGGAGAGCCAGTCACACGGCACTTGATGGCGGTGCGCCGAATTCCCTCAATCGACGGTTGCAAGTCAACGGTGGGGGATGTTTGCAGACCTTCCTGGGTAGGATAGAGCTCCCAGCGATCGTTGTTCCGGCCGGGCAGTTGAGTTGACAGCCTAGAGCGCTAGTGATTTTTCCGATTTGCCAGGGCCACAAATGATGTCGCCACCGCGATAGCGTGGCACTGTCTGTTTTCTCCGCATAAAGCCAAAACCTCGCTCGCACTTTCCCAAGTGCGAGCGAGGCGTGGTGCAGCTTCCGCTGGAGGGTTAGAAGTAGAGCTTCAACCCAAGTTGGAAGACGCGCGGGTCGAAGGCTGTGGTGACTTGGCCAAAGTTGCCATTTGGCAGCCCGGTGGTGGCGTTGAAGCCGTTAAAAGTGTCGCCTGTACCATTAAACTGTGTATGGTTCCAGGTGTTGAAGGTTTCCACGCGGAACTCGATACGGCTGCCACGGGCTTCGTTCAGTAGGAAATTCTTGAAGAGTGAAAGGTCCCAGTCGTCGCGGCCTGGCCCGGTTACCGAGTCGTATCCGACATTGCCCCAAGCTCCCACCGCTGGCGTCGAGAACACCATGGGATTAAACCACTGGTTTACCGTGTGCGGGTAAGTCACAGCAGAAGTTAGGTCTGGACGGTTGGTGGCATCGGGGATGCCATTGCTTCCCTGGGGGCCACCCAGGTTGATGTTGATGGGCAGGCCCGTTTCTGCGGTGATAATTCCCGAGACTTGCCAGCCACCAATCAGCGTTTTCGCAAAATGGTTCTCGCTGTGCCTGAAGAGCGGAATATCGTACACAAACTCGGTGAGCAGGATATCGGAGCGGTTAAATTGCGACGGCCCGATATCAGCGGCCCAACCTGCATAGGGATTTGAGACGGTGGCCAGGTCGCCGTTGTCTCCACCAGTGGACGGGTCAATAACCCTCGACCACGTGTAGTCAACCTGCACCTGCAAGTCTTTTGTTGGATTTCCGGATAGCTGTACCTGTAACCCGTTGTAGTGGCTGTTGGCCTCGTTGTTGGCTTGGAGGATTGCGCCAAAACCGGGGTAGGTGAGCGTGGGATCCGCCGCGTAGTTGACAGTGCCACCGATGAGCGCCGGCAAATCAGCCGGATTCACCAGATTGTAATTGGACTGTTCGCTTTGATACCGGTTTTCATTCCCGACGTACTGAACGGTCAGCACGGTCTTGGCACCCAGCGAATGCTGGACACCCAAACTGTATTGGTAGCTCGTGGGTTGTTTGTAGTTAGCTTGATCAAGGCCGTTGATCGTGGCCGGAACAATCGGGAACCCAGTAGTCGGCCCGTTGAGCAGGCTAAGGTTCGGATTGTCAAGACTGACGTTGTTGAGGCCGGCCGTCAAACTGAACGGAATGTTCGGACCGGCATCGTACATGTCGTTGCCCTGAATGCGCTCGTACATGATGCCGAAACCGCCGCGAATAACGGTCTTGCCGCTGCCAGTCAGGTCATAGGCAAAGCCGAGGCGTGGAGCGAAGTTGAGCCAGTGATTGTTCACCAAGCCGTCGGATATGCCGTCCTCGCCAGGGATTCCGATGCCGTTCAGGTAGAGCGGAACGCCAGCGAGAATAGGATTGGGGCTGGAACCGAAGCCCGGATTGTTCGCGTTATAGACGAGCGTCCCATTGGGATTCACAACGGGCTCGTTCGCTGTGTTGTACAGTTGGGGGTAGAAATTTCCCATGCGACCGTTGGCTTCGTAAGTATGTGGCAGACCCTCCCAGCGCAGCCCAAGATTCAGAGTGAGGCGATGGGTTGCGCGCCAGTTGTCCTGGACGTAGAGAGCCGTTGAAACGTTGTTCCAGTGACCGCTGTCTTGCACCGCCAGTTCGCTGTAGCTATCGGCATAGCCGAGCAGGAAATCGGCGAAGTCGCTTCCGGTGAAATTACCGTTGAAGTTGAATACACCTTGGGATTCCCCAAATAGTTCCTGCACTTTCTTATACAGCTCCCAGCTTCCGCCGATTTTGATCTGGTGTGCTCCCTTGGTCCAGGAGAGGTCATCGCGGATTTGATAGCTGTTTGCCTCGTTGGTCCAGGGCCAACTTGAGACATCGAAGTTAGCGCCGGTACTGCCAGCCAATAAGATCGAAGGAATGCGGTTGTCGGGGTCCGGGCCGGAGAAAAGCCTGGTGGGGGTATAGCCGGACGGAAGCGACAAACTGGTCAGACCCGCTCCAGCTTCGGGGGTGATGTTAATGCGGTTGCCGTTGTAGTTGAAGGCCAGCTCATTGACTAGCGTCGGATTGATGATGTAAGTCGCATGGACCACGGCGCTATAGGAGGGGTTACCGAACGTGTCGCTCACGGTGGGCAGGTTATCGTTGCTCCACTGTGAAGTGCCATATCCCTGAGCGATCTGCTCGGAAATCCAATGGCCAAAAATGGAGAACTTGCTGTTGAAATTGTGGTCGATGCGAACAATTTCTTCCTTCACGCTTGTAGGAGAGTTGTTGCTTCCGACAAAGTTGTCGCCGACGGTGGGCTTCGGGAAAATTCCCGCGGTCAGCAAAGCTTGCGCATTGGGGCTCAGAAGAGAGGTTGGAATCGTGTTGTTGGTGAAGGGCATAAGAACGGCATTGTTTGCGGGAGCGCCATTGGCTCCGGGGTTGTCGTTACAGGCTCCGACGCTCCCAGTGGTCGACGGTGTACTTAAAGTCTGGCCAGCGTTCGCATATTGCGCAGCTAGTGTCGCCGAGACTTGGTTGGCGCATGGCGTGTGGAGACCCGTCGCGGCCAGTGTTGAAGGAAACACGCCGCCGTATTCGGAGGCGGGAGGAACGGGCTGGTTGAGGATGTTGCCGCCCGAGATCAACCTGCGCCACTCCATGTTGTAGAAGAAGAAAGTTTTATTCTTCTCGGGATTGTAGAGATGCCCGAAGGTTACCGGGCCACCCACATTGAAGCCCCAGACATTGAATCGGAGCTCCGCGACGGGATCTGGCGCCGGGTTGAAGAAGTTGCGCGCGTCAAAAGCATCGTTGCGGTTGAACTCCCAAGCCGAAGCATGAAACTGGCTTGTGCCGGACTTCAGAACCATGGCCATGGTTCCTCCGGAGGCAAGACCATAGTCGGCGCTGTAGTTTGAAGTGAGCGCACGAAATTCCCCAATCGAGTCGATCGAAGGCATGACGGAGAAACCGCCTGAACCGCCGCGGTCGTCGTCTTCACCGCCATCCAGCAAGTAAATATTGTGAGCGTAGCGGAGACCATTAAAGCTCACGGCGCCGCTGCCGCCGACCGGAGTGGGCGCCTGAAAATCAGACATCCCTCCTCCCGCCGAAGCGCCGGGCATCAACACGATTAGCGAGTAGATGGTTCTCCCGTTTGTGGAAAGCTGAGTAATTTCCTGCCCGGTGATCAGGTTGCTGACTTCACCAGTATCCGTCTGCACGTGAACGACGTTGGCTTCGACCGTGACGGTCTCTTGAGAGGCGCCCATCTGCATCTGGAAATCCACGCGGAGGCGGTCGCCCTGCGTTAGGACGATGTTTTTTTGTTCGGCGACCTTGAATCCCTTAGCTTCTGCCTTGACATTGTAATGACCAATCGGCAGATCAACGGCCACGTATTGGCCGTCATTGTTCGTCGGGATGACGCGAGCCACGCCGGTATCCGTGTTCGTCAATGTGACGGTCACGGCCGGAACGACAGCGCCCGAAGGGTCGGTTACGGTGCCGACGATCGTGGCCTGTTGAGCCGAAGCAAGAAACGGCAGGCACGCGAGCAGCGCCGCAAGAACCACGAAGTGTCGAATCCTAAATTCCAAAACATGAGAGACAGAACCTTTTCGATCAAGCACTGGCAACACCCCCCTCTTAGAGTTTGGCTCGTCAGGCTTCCCATCCCTCGAGGTGGAAGGCATTTTCGAACCGCTAAGAGCATCCGCACCGACGCCCTGTGTTTGTCTCGTTCCCGTGTAGAACAAAACGCGATGAAAAATATCGATTTTTTTGATGTTGCGCCTGCGAGTGGTTACAGGCAATATCCACTTTGGGCAATTTCATTATGACCAGTGAGAGAGATGGATGAGGAAGGTGCCGAGCGCGGTAACGCCTGTTATTGCCGTGGACCGCAAGCTCGCGAAACCGTTACACCGGCAGATCTATGACGCCTTTCGTGCCTTGATTGTTGGCGGCAACTTGGGTGGCGGACAGCAACTGCCGTCCACACGAGCTCTTGCAGCCGAGCTGAAGATCTCTCGAATTCCCGTCCTGACTGCGTACGCTCAACTCTTGGCCGAGGGCTATTTCGAAGCGCGGGCCGGCGCCGGAACCTACGTATCCAGTTCTCTGCCGGAGCAGATGGCGGCAAGCGGACGCGGAGCGACGGGATCCGCCGACGATTATTCCGGTGCCAGGCCCGTCGGGCGCCGTGCCATGTTGCTGCCACGCTACGAGCGGCCTCCTTGGCTACGCGGCGTGGGCGCGTTCAGCGTGAGCCAGCCGGCGTATGACAAATTCCCGTTCCAGACATGGTCTCGCCTGGTCATGCGGCATTCCCGAAGCCCTCATGTGAGCGCCCTTCAGTACGGCGGACCGCTTGGTTCCGAGCAACTTCGCGATGCCATTTGTACTTACCTGAGAACCGCGCGCTCCGTGCGTTGCGATCCGTCTCAGGTCATGATCGTCACGGGTTCCCAGCAGGCTTTGGAGATCACCACTCGCGTTCTGCTCGATCCCCGAAGCCCGGTCTGGGTTGAAGAACCTGGCTACTGGCTGACGCGACGAGTCTTAGTCGTGGCAGGCTGCTGTCTGGTACCCGTGCCCGTCGACAACGAAGGCATCGATGTGGCCGCCGGCATAAGAAAATGCCGCAAAGCGAGAGCTGCTTATGTTGCGCCGTCCCACCAATATCCGCTTGGGGCCACCATGAGCGCCTCGCGCCGCCTACAACTGCTCGATTGGGCGCAAAGCTCGGGATCCTGGATCATCGAAGATGACTACGACAGTGAATACCGCTACGCCAGTATGCCCATCGCCTCACTCCAAGGCCTCGACCATCACTCTCGCGTTATATACATCGGCACCTTCAGCAAAACGCTCTTCCCATCCTTGCGGCTGGGTTATGCCGTCATTCCCACGGACCTTGTGGATCGGTTTGCGGCTATGCGCCAAGTCATGGATATCGGACCGCCTTATTTCTACCAGGCCGTCCTCACAGACTTCATGAACGAAGGACATTTCGCGCGTCACATTCGCAGGATGAGGCAGCTTTATGCGGAACGTCGCACCGCCCTGGTCGATAGTCTCCAGAAGGAATTTGGATCCGAGCTGGAGATACTGGGAGCGGAAGCGGGCATGCATCTCGTCACAATTCTTCCTAAAGGATTCCGCGATCAGGAAATTGCCGCTCGCGCGGCGCAACAAAAACTTTGGCTATGGCCCCTTTCTCCCGCGTATATAGGTGACAACTCTCGCCAGGGATTCATTTTGGGATTTGGGAACACGGATGCCGAAGAAATGGCACGCGCCGTCGGCCGATTGAAAAAAATCGTCATGACGGGCAAAGCGCTCCCGACCTCTTAGGTAGCTCGACGATAGCGTGTTATTTAGGCTTTATGCAGCACAAAACACGTCGGAGGTCTTCTGCCTGGGAGGAAGTAAAGTGTGCCAAGTCTTTGAAAATGAGTGGTGAGCCGGGTAGGACTCGAACCTGCAACCCGTTGATTAAGAGACCGTCCAAAGACAATTGAGACTGAGTGCTACGGTTCGCTTTCGCGTTGATTTTCCGCGCCAGTACAGGCGATTCTCACTCTTGCCACTTTGCTACCCTTTGCGATGGTTTCTGATTGAGGGTGGGCACAAAATTGGGCACAGTCGGGAGCGAGGGTGCAACCGCGGAGGCGGTCCCACAACTTCGTTTGCCTGACCTGACCGGGATTTTTTGTACCAGCGGAAGTGAGAGAGAATTCACTCTGAAGGAGCGCTGGTATGCCGACAAGGAAATACAAACCGGAGCAGATTGTCACGCTGCTGCGGCAGATTGAAGT
>JBARJI010000062.1:0-25025 GCA_049800195.1 Candidatus Acidiferrum sp. | reverse complement strand
TACGCGGTCGAGTCCACAGCGGCACGGAATCGCTCTGTTTTTCGACCAAAATTGCGGCGTTGGTCTTCCCAGACCGCTGAAGAGCGGTATAATTCGAGCGAATCAGGACTGAAAAAGGAGATTCCAGTTAGAACAAGACGGATCGTCGCGAATCCTGCCGCGGGCGTGCTGCCGAACTTATCCGCAATTGTGTGCACTCTCGATCAGTCAGGAGCACGTCACGCGCTTACTCGTAAAAGGTAGCGCCTGCCGGTTCTGACTATGCATGTGTCTTTGCCGGGAACACGGCACGTGCGGGGGTCAGCGTAGCCGGAATCGGCGCATTCATGAGGCTGGCCGCTTCTGGAGGCTGCAAATGATGCAACGGTTTAGCGAATTGTCGCCGCGCCAACGCGCCAGGATCACCGGCGTCGTTTATCTTGTCTACTTTCTGACCGCAATCCTCGCCCAGTTACTGACTGTCCGCAATTTTGTTGCAACAGGCGATGCCGTAAACCTCTTCGCGACCGCATGCTATGGGCTTTTGACGCTGCTCTTCTATGACATGTTCAAGCCGGTGAACAGGAGCCTTTCATTGCTCGCGGCGCTCTTCGGCCTGGCGGGATGCGTGGTGATGACGCTGGGCACTTTTCCTCGCGTCACCCTGCCCATCAGCCCCCTTCTGTTTTTCGGACCCTACTGCCTGCTGATCGGCTACCTGGTCTTCAGGTCCGGCTTCCTGCCTCGCGCGCTGGGCGTGTTGATGGGGTTAGCCGGCGTGGGCTGGCTGGTCTTTTTGTCTCCCGCTGCCGCACACTATCTATCCATCTACATTGAGGCGCTCGGCATCCTTGCGGAAGCGTCGCTGATGCTATGGCTTATCGTGAAGGGCGTGACCATTCAACAGTAAAGCTGCTTTCTACTCGGCCAGTCTGAACCATGAGCCGATTGGTTTAGGACAACACGATGAGCCAAATGCCGCGCACAGGGCAAGGATCAAAGTCGCCCCCTTACTCCCGGACTGCAAATCGAATGGCGCCGTCAAGGCCTCGACCTTGGCCGAAGAATTCAGAATCGGGCTCGCAGGGATTACGGAACGTAGTCGGCACAGCAAAAGCAATGGCTGGGCGCGAAGAGTGGCGGCTCATTCAGTATGCATGTGCAGGAGATACCGAGGCGCTATCGACCCTCTTTACGCGAAACAGGACCAGACTCTACCGGACGGCCTTTTCGTTGCTTCGCAATAAGGAAGACGCAGAAGACGCGCTGCAGGACGGACTGCTGCGCGCTTATCTTCATCTTGGCTCCTTCGAGGGTCGCGCGAGATTCTCAACCTGGCTTACACGAATTGTAATTAACTCCGCGCTAATGAGACGCCGTCGGATTCATGCTCATTCTATCTTACCGCTCGAAGAATTCATTGCCACCGATGACGTTCACTGGACCGCCACGGCCATCGATCATGGCCCTGACCCGGAACAACGCTTGGCTCAACACCAAACTTGGGCTTTCGTTGAAAAGGGTATCAGCCGACTCACGCCCTTGCTTCGTTCAGCCCTCGTGCTTCGTGACATTCAAGATCTTTCCACTCGCGAAGCGGCAACAATATCCAGAGTGAAGGTAAACGTCATTAAATCGCGGCTACTACGTGCGCGACGGCGTTTGGCAAACTTGGTCACAGCCAGAAAAAAGTTTGTCCCCCGGCCGCGTCTAGCTGATTCGTCAGTTCAACCGGACTAGGTCGGGGGGGCTAAATTCGAACTAGGAGAGGAGCAACGCAAATGACTGATCTGGAACTGAAAAAGAGCGTCGAATCAGAACTCAATTGGGAACCGAGCGTGAATGCAGCAGAAGTCGGTGTGGCTGCCAAAGACGGCATCGTCACCCTGACAGGCCACGTGCAGAGTTACTGGCAGAAAATTGCGGCAGAGCGCGCGGCAAGCCGTGTTTCCGGCGCGAAAGGAATAGTGAATGAACTGGAAATTCGGCTGCCAAGTTCCAGCGAACGCACGGACGAAGATATTGCCCGGGCCGCCGTAAATGCTCTTACTTGGTCTATTTCTGTGCCGGCGGACCGAATCAAGGTCAAGGTATCCAAAGGTTGGATCACGTTGGAAGGAACCGTCGAATGGCAATACCAGAAGGTAGCCGCGGAGAAAACAGTGCGGGACCTGATCGGAGTTAAGGGGGTAGTCAATCTTGTGGACGTCAAACCGCGAGCGAGCACGGTCGAAGTGAAGGCGGCGATCGAGGCTGCTCTGAAGCGCAGCGCGGAACTGGACGCCAGCCGCATCAAGGTCGAGGCCGACGGAGACAAAGTTACTCTGCGTGGGACGGTTCGATCATGGGCCGAACGCGAGGAAGCTGAGCACGCGGCGTGGAGGTCACCGGGCGTCCGCAGTGTCGACAACCGGATCACCATTGGCTCAATGGCAGCGGCTGTATAAAAAGCCCCGAGAACGAACTCATTCTCGTACGACAGACCGAGAGCCGCATTATTTCGCACCGAAGACTTCAGAGTCGTTGATGGGGATCAGAAATCTAGCAAGAAGGAGAAAATCGATGGCAAATCTTGTGAAAAGGGAACATCTTTTTAACGAATTGTCCGATCTTAGGCATAGTTTTGATCGCCTCTTTAACCGCTTCCTGAATCATTCGGCCTCCAGCGAGGAACCTTCGGCACGGCTGATCTTTGCCGTCCCCCCATCGAGGCCTGGGTAGACAACGAGAAAAAGGAGTACCGCCTGAGTATTGCCGTACCTGGAGTGGATCCGAAGGACATTCAGCTCAACCTTCACGGCCAAGACCTCACGATCAGCGGAGAGCATCAGAGCAGTACGGAGAAGAAAGACACCGACTACCTGCAGCAAGAGTTCTCCTATGACCGGTTCGCGCGCACAATTGTGCTACCTGAAGGTGTTGAAGCCGGCAAAGTCACGGCTGAATACAAGAACGGCGTTCTCGAAATCACTGCACCGCTCAGCGAGTCCTCGCTGCCGAAAAGAATCGAAATCAAAACAGAAACAAAAGCCAAAGGAGCCGGCGCGTAACGAGCGCAAAGTCTTCGCTCCCGCAAAGACAAATCACGGATGAATCCGAAGAAGAGAGCCTACCCATGAGTTCGGGAACAGCCGTCACGATGAGGTCAGTGCCAGGCGCGCCGCAAGCAAGACCCATGGCCATCGACAGGGCGTTGAAAACGGCACGCGAGGTCTATGAATCCATCTCACGTCGCGCGTTTGAACTGTTCCAGAGCCGCAAACAAAAACACGGTGGCGACCGGGACGACTGGCTCCGGGCGGAATCTGAACTCCTTCACACGGCGCATCTCGATGTCGAGGATTGCGATGACGCAATCATCGTGCGTGCCGAGGTTCCCGGTTTCCGCCCGGATGAACTCGAAGTGCGCGTAGAACTATTCCGGGTCACAATCGCAGGACGGCGTGAAACCACGGCGTCGCCCACACTTCGAAAAACCCTCTTTAGCGATCGTTGCGCTAATCGAGTGTTTCGTGTTCTTGATGTTCCCGCTGAGCTCGATTCCAGATCCGCACGTTCTTCGTTGAGGGATGGGATTCTCGAGCTGGAAATTCCAAAGGCATCTGCGCTAACCACGGTTCCGATTGCCGTCGCAGCCTATTGGATACTGCGAGCCGAAGATCACCAAGGATGGACGGCAGTCTTCGGCCAGCTTTCCGAAAACGCTAATGGCAGCAACAAATAGGAGAACAGGACCCCTCTCTAGTTTTGAAAGTTGGCCGGCAGGGCTGCCGACAATTCGATGGAGGAGGAGGGAATGAGAAAAGGCCGCTACGCTCTCGTATTATTCGTGGCCGTGGTCTGGATAATTGCGTTGTCGAACGCCGACTCACAAGAGCCAGCGTCCGGCGGCGGCGCTGCACATATGGTCGTCACCGCGGAGGCGCACCACGGCAAGGATGTTCCGGACGTTCACAAAGAAGACGTGATGCTCTATCAAGGCAAGGAGCGAAGACAGGTAGCCGACTGGACGCCCCTTCGCGATGAACACGCGGCACTTCAACTGTTTATCCTGCTGGACGATTCTTCTCACGTAAGTGTGGCCTCACAGTTTGAGGAAATCCGCAACTTCATCAACTCCCAGCCGCCAACAACGGCGATTGGAATTGGCTACATGAGAGACGGCACCGTCGATATAACCCAGAATTTGACCACGGAACACTCTCTGGCTGCCAAAGCGCTGCGGCTTCCTCTAGGCCGCCTCGGAGCCTTCGCCAGCATTTATCTTTCTATCGGTGACCTGATTAAACGCTGGCCCGAAACTCCTGTCCGTCGGGAACTTCTAGTGATCTCCGATGGCATCGACTATTTCGGCGGCGTTGGCCCCGCGAATCCGTATGTTGACACTGCTATTGAGCAAGCTCAGAAGGCTGGAATCATCGTGTATGCAATTTACGCCACCGGTGTAGGCCACTATGGGCATAGTCTCTTCCGCATGAACTGGGGACAAAATTATCTTTCCGAAATGGCGGAGGAAACCGGAGGTGACGCTTATTTCCTTGGTTACGAAACACCGGTTTCGTTTGGGCCATATCTCGACGACATTAGCCAGCGCCTGACTCACCAATACTTGCTTGTCTTCCAAGCAAAGCCCGAGAAAAAGCCCGGCCTGCAGAGCGTGCGGCTCAGAACCGAGCTTCCGAACGTCGAGCTCGCTGCCGCAGACAGAGTGTTCGTTCCTGCTGAGAAATAGTGGAGCTCAGGCACCTAGCCCCGCAGATGCTTACGTGGAAATGAAGGAGCTGGCAATTAAAATGGTCACGCGTTCACGATTCGCGGTTGCTTTGACGCTGTCATTCTCGCTGATCCTTGTCTTTGCTGTTCCACTCAAAGGTTTGCCTCCGCAGCAGCCTACGCCAGCCACTCAACAGACGAGAGAGACTTCTCCACTGACCGTTCCAAGAAGACCACCCGCGCCGCTTTATTCTGGCGAACAGGGTGAGCAAGCCTCGGAAGTCACATTTGTTCCACTGACTCGCACGGTCACTGCGAAATTTCACGTCGAGGACCCGAACGGATATTTTCTTCCTAATCTGCGGCGCGAAAACTTTGCTGTGTACGAAGATGGAGTCCTCCAAACAAACGTCACTGTTGAGATTGAGCACACTCCCGTATCTGTGGCCCTCCTCTTGGAATTTGGTGGCCGCTACCATGAGCTGAACAAGAGCCTTACATTGGAAGTACCTGGGATCGGCCGTCAACTCCTTGACGTTATTGGCCGCGACGACAAAGTCGCCATCTTCAAGTACGGCACCACATTGGAGACTCTCGCCGACTTCAATACCGGCCATGAGAAACTGGACAACGTCTTCGAATCGCTTAGCACGCCCGGCTTCTCCGAGGTCAACTTCTATGATTCGCTCCTTGCCGTCCTTGCGCGGATGCGCGAGGTATCCGGAAGGAAAGCCATCATCGTCGTTTCAAGCGGTGTCGACACGTTTAGCAAAGCCACATTCGAGCAGGTGCTTGAAGATGCCCGTAATTCAGCGATTCCAATCTACGCGATTGAACTTGGCCATCTGATGCGGCTCGAAGCCATGACCTACGGCGATACAGCGCCGTTCGCGCGCATCAACTGGAATGCCGCCCAAACACAGTTGGAAGCCCTCGCCAAAGCCTCGGGCGGCCGCGCGTACGACATTGAAACTGACGTGGAAACCCCCGGCTTCTACGACGATATTATGGAAAATCTCAGGCTCCGCTACGTCGTCACGTACGTTTCATCGAATCCGGCAACGGCCGGTCCACCACGTTCCATCCGCATTGATTTGGTTGATCCGAAAACAGGTGGCCCGCTTAAGATTCACGATGCAACCGGCAAACTCATTCCGGCGAAGGTTTTCGTACAAGAAACTTATAGCCCAAAGGCAGCCGAGACGAAGGCATCGAGACTGCTCACAATCAAGCGCGATAGGGAATTATTGGGTCTGTGAAATCCAACGGAGGTTTAGTGATGAGCACTGCAACAGTTACAGCGCCATCCTTGGTCAAAAAATCACTGGGATGGTCGATTGCGCTCAGCGTGTTAATGATCATCTCAGGCGTGCTTGCTATCGTTATCCCACCCATCGCTGGAATCGCAGTCACCATCTTTGTTGCGTGGCTTCTGGTCTTCAGTGGCATCATGCATTTTGTTTATGCATGGCATACGCGGGGAGCTGGCGGCATTATTTTGGAATTGTTCCTCGGTATCGCTTATTCATTTGTGGGCGTGTACGTCCTGTTGCGTCCTCTGCAGGGTATGGTGTCGCTCACGCTTGCGCTTGCGATCTATCTCCTTGTCGAGTCA
Source organism: Candidatus Acidiferrum sp. (assembly GCA_049800195.1). Lineage (GTDB taxonomy): Bacteria > Acidobacteriota > Terriglobia > Acidiferrales > UBA7541 > Acidiferrum. Next base: position 18,718 of record JBARJI010000062.1, on the reverse strand, counting down.
GCCCTTGAATTCGCCCTCGCCATTCGTCTGCGGCCTCTGCCTGGATCCGGGTGGCTGTTTGTCGATGCAATTATCACCGTGATTCTTGCTGCCATGATCTGGCGAACCTGGCCGTCCAGCTCCGCATGGGTGCTCGGCACGCTCGTTGGAATCAGCATGCTGTTCAGCGGAGTGGCGCGCTTGATGATCTCGCTTGCCGCTCGTCGCCTTATCAGCACCGTGGTTTGAGCGCCACAACTCGTTCCGGCTCGCATTTCGGCCTTGTAGACGGCTGGCTCTGTTCCAGGGGTGATACTTCCGATGCCGCATCATGCTTTGCTGAGGAACCTTTTGATTTTAGCAGGGCTCATGCTCTGTCCTCACGCTCTGCCGCAAGAGCCTTACCAAGAAGGGGCTCAGGACGCTTCGAGAGACAAAGCTTGGGACATTCTTCGCACAGGCGCGCGTGCGCGGAATTTTGACAAGCGGGCCAACGCGATCCAGTCTTTGGGGCTGACCTCCGGAGATTCTGACGCAGTGCAACTCGCCGAGGAAGCGTTACGTGACAAGGAACCAATCGTCCGGGCGTCCGCAGCCAAAGCCCTGGGCGCAATGGGTTCCACGGAATCAATCCCAAAACTTCGAGACGCATTGTCCGACAAAGACATCTCTGTTTGTTTGGCCGCCGCTCATTCCTTGATTCAGCTCAAGGAAAACTCTGGCTACCAGCTGTATTTCGATGTGCTGGTCGGTGAACGGAAAGGAGGAAAAAGTCTAATTGCCGAGCAAATGAACGACCTGAAAACTCCAGAGAGGGCGATTAAATTTGCTTTTGACCAAGGCATCGGCTTTGTCCCTTACGGCGGATACGGAATAGAGGCTGTTCGAGCGTGGAAAAAACGAAGCAATTCGCCCACGCGTGCGGCGGCCGCCAGGGAGTTGGCGCATGACCCCGACCCGCGCAGCGGTCGCGCGCTCTCCAAAGCACTTTCCGACGGCGAGTGGGTTGTCCGCGCGGCCGCTCTCGAGGCAATCGCCAAGCGAGGCGATCCCACGCTACTCCCCGATGCCTCGCAAGCCATGTCGGACAGAAAAGACATTGTAAGGTTTTCTGCCGCCGCTGCCGTCGTCCAATTGGCGAGTATCGCGGCGAAGAAAAAGGCCGAACTTACGAGCATGAACGAGGCAAATCTGGGCAAAACGGGTTATTCCAATGGAAGAGAGGGCGGCCAAGGCCGATAGCTCGGACGTGATGCTCGAACCTCAACAAAACGATCGAATTGCAGTGAAAATTTACGGTCGAAACGGATCGGCTACGGCTTACGCGATTCGCGATTTTCTCCAACGCAGTGACGTCCCGTTTGAATGGATCGAGCTGAAGAATGACGAACAAGCTCGCGCCATTGGAGTGCAGGACGCCAGACATGTACAGCTTCCCATTTGCGTGTTCCCTGACGGAACCAGACTCGAGTGTCCTACCGTTCGCCAGATCACCGAAAAACTAGGTTGGTTCCGGGATCCTTCGCGGCCGGAATACGATTTGGCGATTTACGGTGCGGGGCCGGCAGGTCTCAGCGCTGCTGTGTATGGCGCTTCGGAGGGCCTGAAAACAGTCGTCGTGGAACGCTGGGCTGTCGGCGGTCAAGCGAGCAGCAGTCCTAAGATCGAGAACTACCTCGGCTTTCCCACAGGGATTAGCGGAGCCGATTTGGCCGAGCGAGCTCGAGAACAAGCTTGCCGCTTCGGTGCCGAGATATTGCTTTCCCGCGAGGGAGCTCGCGGAGAGTTTTCCGCCAGGAAACGCATCGTCTATCTTGCGGATGGCACGAAGATTATCGCGCGCGCCGCTATTTGTGCAACAGGTGTCCGATATCATCGTCTTGGCCTTCCCAACGAAGAAGAACTGACAGGAGCTGGCATTTATTACGGAGCTGGCGCAAGTGAAGCTGCGCTCTGTGGAGGCGAACATGTCTACCTGGTCGGCGGAGGCAACTCCGCCGCGCAAGCCTCTATGCATTTTTCGGCGGTTGCAAGAAGCGTGACGATAATCGTCCGCGAAGACGCTCTAAAGCAAACGGTGTCAGCGTACCTGGTGGACCGTATCCGTTCCACCAAGAATATCGAGGTCCTGACGAACGTGGAAGTGACTGCTCTCATCGGAGACAAATTCCTAGAAGCAATCAAACTGAGAAATCGCAAGACCCGCGATGAGCAAACGATCAAGACTCATTGGCTTTTCGTTTGCATCGGCGGCGCGCCCCACACGGAATGGGCCGTGGAAGCTGGAGTTTCTCGCGATCAAGCCGGCTACCTCCTCACCGGGCCCGACTTGATGTTACCGAGTAAGCCCATCGCGGGATGGCCTCCTGATCGCAGTCCCTACTATCTTGAAACCAATGTGCCCGGTTTGTTCGCTGCAGGAGATGTACGACACGGCTCTGTGAAACGTTTCGCCTCCGCTGTCGGCGAGGGCGCAATGGCGGTGACGTTCGTGCATCGCTATTTGGACCAAGGGTAAAGCAGCTACGAAGGATTAGAAATGCCTGGCTTTTAGTTTTGCATCGACTCCTGTGGCCCTTCCTCGCTCCCATCCTTTTCAAAATGGCCAACATCGGCACCAAAGGGCGTCGTGCAATCCTCACCTCCATTGGCATCGCCCTACTGGGTATATCGGTATTCGGCGGGAAGTTTCCCGAATTGATGGCCAAACTTATCGAGAAGTTGGGAGGGTGAGCATGCCCAACCAGGCTCCGGCGCACTCCCGATTCATTTAAGCCGCTCGTCAATGACACGCGACCTACTTTGATAGTTAACAGCAGCGAAAATGTACCCTTGGGGAATGGGGTGGTCAATCCCAAAATTGTTGCAACCGTGTGGTCGAGTGTTGTAGTGCTCGCGCGGAAACTGTTTTCGAGTGGCGGTTTTCCAAAACTGCCGCCTCGGCATGAATTTTCATGGATCGCGTCTCAACACGACAGGCCCGTATTCGTCGGTTTCCAATCGAATCCGGCCGTTCGGTAAGGAACCGAATCATTCTTAGCCTGGGCGTCCACAGACTAGCTTTTCGTTCGCTTTGCTTTTCCGGCAGCGACATATCCCTTAAAAAGGGGCACAAGCATGAGTTGCTCGTCGATCTTGCGGCGCCCCAGATCGTCGATCGGCAATCCTGCCTTGTGCTGTGACCACACTCGGATGAACGACCGCGCGGTTTCGTGCGCGACATCCTTCACCAGGCCCCGAGGAACACCAGCTTGAAGAGACGCCTTTTCGAGGAGGTCGTCGTCCAGACGAGATACATCCTTCGTTCGGGCAAATGGCAGGCCCAGACCTCTTTCCGGCAGGTAACGCATTGTCGAAACATAGTCGTAACCGGGCGCGAGCGTCGGCGTTCGGCCATCGCGGTAAAGCAGCGACCAATTCTTTAAATGCATGTCGGCATTTCCGATCGCCGCATTGAAAATAACCCGCCGAATGAATTCCGCTAAGCCTTTTTCGCCGAGAAGCGCCCAGATGTCCTTGGCCATGCCGGTGTATCCGTGTTCCTCGTATTTCTTTTCCGGGTACTGCCCGTAGATCTGATTGAAATCCTCGGCGTGAATCCGCTCTCCGTCCGGTCCGCGGTCGAATCGCCGGACAAAGTACGCGTTCGTTTTGTCTTCCGCGAATTCAGCCGGAAGATTCCCGATCGAGGCTATCGGAATCAGCCCAAATTCCGGAATGTCGATTCCCACTTCGTTGGCCAGCGTCATCATCGCGAATTCGTTTTCGGGCACGTGGGGGAATCGTGGCGATGGTAATTTCACGATCCACTGGCCGTCGCGTCCCTGGGCCGGAATGCGAAGTTGTTTGCCGCCGCGGCCGATTGCGGAGAATTTGAGTTGAACACCGGCGAGAGAGAAACGCAGCACTTCTTGCTTGTTCGTTCCGCGCGTGGCCGAATTCTCTTCCAGTGGCGGCAGCGGTTGTCCTTCGCTGTCTTCGGCGATCACCGCCCCGGGCAGGTCCGCTCCGACAAGCCACAGCAACGGGAATTCCCGCTCCGGACTGATTCCGGCGCGCTGGGCAAGATAATCGCGCAGTATCCCATCGCGCTCGGGCAGCAGATTCGAGAAAAAAGGTGGCAGCCGCCGCTGGACCTCGCGCGGCCTTGTGATGAGTTTTCGCTCGAAATCGTAATAGCTCAGGCTGAGCACTGGGCGCTGCTCGTCTTCGATATATCCCGGATCAAACACAAAGATATTCTTGTCGGTCACGACGTTGGTGATCGTGCCGACCAGCCGGTTTCCCAGTTTGATTCTCAGCGTGGGCATGTTCCTTCTACCCTTCCGTTTCCCTCAGATTCCCGACGAGCGGTACCGGCTCCTCTTCGCCTTCCCCCTCGCGCCCGTTTACAAGGCTTTCCACCAGGGGAACCAGCCCGGCGGGAACAAGGACAGGCGAGACACCCACGGCGCTGGCGATCTGCTCGAGCGTCGTCCATTGAAAGTCGGTTTCCCCACGCTCGATTTTTGAAATATGCGATTGCGGCAGGCCGACCAGCGCTCCCAGCTCCGCCTGCGTCAGACCCCGGGCAGTCCGCGCTTGCTGCAGGCTCCTTCCAATCTGCTTAAGCATCTGCGACTCCTTTGACAGCTACTATAACATATCTCTGTTCCTCCAGCTTATATGTATAGGCAGCTACAATGTCGAGATATACGCCATAACATCTATCCAGACGCAAATCGGGCTGACCTGGGGAGTCCACAAACCGTCCCCCGCCACAACAGCTTGTTGCTTTCCATCCCCTTCCTGGCCAAACCCTGCGCCTAGCCGTCCGCTTCATCTGTCAAGATGGGATGAGAAGGGCGGTGAGCTTCGATGCAGTAAGCTGCCTGATCGAAATGCACGCGGTTAGTGCAAGAACAGGAGACCAGCGAATGCGGGAGAGCATGAGTGTTGCAGCGTTGAGTGAGCTAAAAAAGCGGACGATTGTTGGGCGAATGACGATTGGTATCGACCTTGGCGACAAGAAGAGTCACTTTTGCGTTCTGAACGACCAGGCGCAAGTCATCGCTCGCGGCTTCTTGCCAACTACTATTACGGCCTTCCGTCGCGAATTTGAAGGGTTGCCACCAAGTCTGGTCGCGATCGAAGCCGGTTCTCATTCTCTGTGGGCCAATCAAGTGCTCAAAGTGTGTGGACATGATGTTCTGGTTGGAAATCCTCGTAAAATTCGCCTGATCACCGAGAGTGATCGCAAAAGCGACCGGGTTGACGCTGAGAGTCTGGCCCGCTTGGCCCGCGCCGACCGCCTGCTTCTCGCGCCGATTCAACATCGTACGCAAGAAAAACAAGTGCAGTTGGCCGTCATTCGCGCCCGCCATGTCATCGTGCGTTCACGCACGGCGCTCATCAACTGCGCCCGTGGCCTCGTGAAACCGATGGGCCTCCGCTTTCGTGCCTGCTCAGCAGATGCTTTTGCAAAGAGAGCTGCAGCAACGCCGCTCCCGGAAGTTCTCCGTATCGCACTGGCACCGCTCTTGAAGCAAATCGAGGCTGTCAACGAGTCGATCCGAGATTATGACCGCCAGATCGAGCAGATCGCAGCAACTGAATACCCGGAAACTTGTCTTTTGAAGCAGATCAAAGGTGTCGGGACGCTGATCTCTTTAACTTACGTGCTGACCTTGGAAGATCCGCATCGTTTTGCCAAAAGCAGAGATGTTGGAGCGTTTCTGGGTTTCTTGCCGCGAGAAAGGCAATCGGGAGAACGTGCGCCACGGCTCGGCATCAGTCGAGCCGGCAACGAATATCTAAGAACTCTGTTGGTGCAAGGAGCGCATTACATCCTTGGTCCGCTTGGCCCGGATACTGACTTGAGGCGATGGGGACTGCAACTCGCATCCCGTGGCGGTGGTGGCGCTAAGAAACGCGCTGTGACGGCAGTCGCTAGAAAGCTAGCTGTTTTGCTTCATCATTTTTGGAAGACTGGCGAGGTCTACGAACCTCTTCGCAAAAGCCCAGTGTCAGACGTCGCAGCAGCCTAGGCGGCCTTGCAAAAAGAATTTCCAGCAAACACCGTGTTCCGGGCGACTGCGCGAGGCCCTTGGTTCGGCTGGGTTGTTTCGCCAGTTCCGAGACCGATGTCAAGATTGCAGCGCCCAGCTACTTTTCAAATCAAAATACGATCCGAGAGGTCTACTACCAAGAATTTATCAGCTTATTTGAGTGAACCAATTTCGTTCCAGCAAATGCCGTGTTCCGGGCGACTGCGCGAAGCCCTTGGCTCGGCTGGGCTGTTCGCCAGTTCCGAAGCCGACGTCAAGATTGCAGCGCCCACCATTACATTCGGACCCCAACATGCACCGAGCACCACAGATGCTCACCAAGAGTGCGAATAGAAGCAGGGCGTAATGCGGACGAACACGCAACACATCTCATCTTCTCCCAACTAACCACCCAATATTTCTGACATTCCTTTCTCGCGGGCAACTCTCGCACCCGGCGTGAGCGTGTCAAGGCTCGAAGCCCGCTTCGCGGCGCACAAACCGCGGCCTTGACACGCTCACTCATGCCGGGCGCGACCCTCCCGCTATGAAAGCAATGTCATCGCATCGCTCTTACGAGCGAAAGGCGGGAAAAAGGCGCTTGACCGGAACGGCCCTTCTCATAGAAGGGCGTCCGCTGCGCTCCCGTGAACGCGAACCCCACGCGGCCTTGACAGCGCGGACGGCTAGGCGCTTTCCCCTGCCATGAAGGGCATTTGCTTTTCATGCACCGCTCCGCGTTGCACGACGGGCAAACCCAAAATACATAGGAGCGAACCATGCAAACAGAAAAAACAGAACTCTATTTTCGGCAAGGCAGTTCCGACAAGGTGTACCACTTGCAGTTGGAGAACGTACAAGACCAGTGGTCCGTCCAAGCACAATGGGGGAGGCGCGGTTCCCCTTTGCAGAGCGACGTGAAAGTGAGCAGCGCCACCTACGAGGAAGCGAAGCGCGTTTTCGACCGCATCCTCCGGGAAAAAACGGGCAAGGGCTATCAAATCTCCCAGGCAACGGCCAATGGCAATACGGCCATTGCCGTTGGATTGCCTGCCAGCAAGGAACAATCCGGCCATACGCCGGAACTCCTGACGCCCATCGAGGAACCGGAAGCGTTGCGCTTGGCTGAGGATGCGTCGTGGTGGTTCCAGCAGAAATTTGATGGGCGGCGGCTCGCCGTGCAAAAGACTGACGGCAAATATACCGGTATCAACAAGCTCGGCCAGGTCATTTCCATCGACTCCCGCTTGGCCGGGCCGCTGGATCTTGTGCGAGCGAAGGGTTTCCTCGCGGACGGGGAAATCACGGATTCCCATTTCCACATCTGGGACCTGTTGAGTGTGAACGACACCGACCTTCGCATCGAACCCTACGAAATCCGTTACGTGCACCTCACACGGTTTTTTCGCGGGGTCCACGAGGGATTGCGAGTCTGTGAAACGGCCATGACGCCGAAAGCCAAGCGCGCCTTCGTGAAGAAAATGCACGACGCGAATGCCGAAGGCTTCGTTTGCAAGAACAGGCACGCCGCGTATGCAGGTGGCCGGGCAGGACAACACTACAAATGTAAGTTTGTCACCACGGCATCCTTCATCGTTGGCCCGAAACCCGACAAAAAGGTGGATGACGGTCATCGCTCCATCGCTGTGTATCTCTTGGATGGTGATCGGCCGCGATTCATGAGCACGGTGGGTGTGCCCGACCGTTATCCACTTCCGAGGGTGGAGCAGGTTGTGGAAGTACGCTATCTCTACTGCCATCCCGGACCCGATGGAAAGCTCATCCAAGCAAAGTATTTCGGCAAGGTACGCGATGACATCCAGCACGCCGAATGCTCCGTGAGCCAATTGAAGCTCAAAGCCGACGACTGCGCGCCAACCGAATCCTGAAAGACACGATGGCTTTGTATCGAAGAAAGCACCAGCTCCGTGGCATCCCTTGGGGATGCCCACGGATGCGCTGGCACTACTTTTCGCGGCGCTTGGAACGAATGAGGGCGATGATGCCGACCGCCAGTTGAGCAAGGCTCACCAGCAGCAGAGTAATCGTCATAGGTGACGGCTCCTTCGTCCGTCACCTAGCGTTTGGTAGTCGAGAAATCTTCGAACATAAGCAGTGGGATCGTTCGCCACCCCATCACTCGTCGAACATCGTAGCCTGTTTTCGAGCGGCGGCCGGCGGTCCATCCGCGCCCCATAGCTGGCGGAATAGTTCAAGAGTTCCCGGTCCGTGCCCAGCGTATAATGCCGCGTTTTGAATTATGCCGAATTGAGTCACCTCACCCGCTCCCTTTCTTTTAGATTAGCCGTCTTCGTCCGGCAGCGGTGCTTGATTGAGTCAGCATAATCCCGCTCACTTCTCTGGACGGTCCTTTGGACCGAAAAGGAGAAGATTCACATGCAAAGTCATTCGGATCGGAACTCGTGTGTCCCGCTAAAAGAGCCGGGCGGCCCACTGCATTCATACGTCCCCGACTTTACCGATTCTCTTGCCAACCGAGGATATTCCAAGGCTTGTATCGCCTACAAAGTCCACCTCGTTCGAGCCTTCGACCAGTGGATGCGGCAACGCCGAATAAAAATGGAAGGCTTCACCGAGAAACGTATCCAAGGATTCATTCGCCACCGAGCAAAGCGATACAGCAAGCAGAGAGGGGATGCGGCCACGCTGCGGTCTTTGCTGAAACGTCTGCAGGAAGCGAACGTAATTTCTCATTTGCAACCGACGATGAGCCCACTCGACCAGCTGCAGCTCAGGTTCGCGCAATGCCTGACGGAGCAGCGAGGTCTTCGACCGAAATCCGTGCGGCAATATCTCTTCCACACACGACGGTTCCTTCTGGAGCGCTTTGCAGATGGCCCACTCTGTTTGAGCGAACTGAACGCCCAGGACATTGTTCGATGCATACTTCGTCAGGCCAGGATCGTAAGCCCACATGCCGCTCGCTGTATGGCCAAAGCGCTCCGCAGCCTCCTCCGATTTCTGCAACAGAGTGGAGAAATAGCAACCGATCTAGCAGCACGCGTTCCATCAGTGGCTAATTGGAATCTTTCTGGGCTACCCAAATATCTGCTGCCGCAGCAGGTCAAGCTAGTCTTGAGAAAGAGCAATCAAGATGACCCTGTTGTCCGACGAGATCGGGTGATTCTTCTCCTTCTGGCTCGACTCGGGCTGCGCGCCGCAGAAATCGTGGAGATGACACTGGACGACATCGACTGGGAAGCGGGTGAACTAACCGTCCGCGGGAAAGGTGGACGACTGGACAAATTACCCCTTCCGAAGGATGTCGGCCGCGCTCTCGCACATTATTTGAAGCAACTCAGGCCTCCGTGCACCTGCCGGAAAGTCTTCATTCGATCAGCGGCTCCCCACGAGGGTCTCGCTGACTCTGCAGCCGTCGACATAGTAGTGCAACGTGCTCTCCGACGCGCTGGAATTAGCCCACCTAATCGGGGAGCGCACCTGTTTCGCCATTCGCTCGCGACCCAGATGCTCCACAACGGAGCGTCGATGTCCGAGATCGCCAAGGTTTTGCGTCATCAGTCAGAAAGCAGCACCGCCATCTACGCCAAAGTTGACTTGTTGGCTTTGCGGTCCATTGCTCAACCTTGGCCAGGAGGTACGGCATGAGCGCGCTAAGAAAATCTCTCCGCTCCTACCTCGCTCTGCGGCGAGCGCTTGGTTTTAAGCTCGAATCGCAGGGGCGACTCTTGCATAGGTTTGTCGATTTCGCCGAAGAGCAAGGTGCATCATTTATTACGCGTGATTTGGCCCTTCGGTTCGCTTTGGCGTCTCCCCATGGGCAGCCAGCTCTTTGTGCGAAACGGTTGCAAATCGTCCGTACGTTTGCCGAGCATCAAGCGGGCGTGGACCCTCGAACAGAAGTTCCACCGCGCGGATTGCTGCCTGATGGCTATATAAGAAGGTCGCCTTATGTGTACAGCGACGGTGACATCCGAAAGCTGATTAGGGCAGCCCTTCGACTCCATTCACGCCGGGGCTTGCGGCCGGCGACATTCGCTACATTGTTCCGACTACTTGTGGTCACCGGCATGCGGATCGGTGAATGCCTCGCACTGGATTGCGAGGATGTGGATCTCATCAACGGCATCATTCATGTTAGGGACGCGAAATTCGGAAAGTCCCGGCTGGTTCCTCTACATCCGTCGAGTCGCAATGCGCTGAAACATTATGCCGCATTACGCCACCAAATCTTTCCCCAGCGCAAAGACAACAGCTTCTTTGTTTCGGAGCTCGGCACAGGATTAAGTCTGTCGCAAGTGCAACATACTTTCTGCAAGCTGGTTCGGCGGGTCGGATTGCGAAGCCCGGCTGGGCAGCGCGGTCCGCGGATCCATGATTTTCGGCACGGATTCGCCATTCGGACCCTTGAGCACCTCTATCATGCTGGTGCGGATGTCGAGCGGCAATTACCTGCTCTCGCTACCTATCTTGGCCATGTCGACCCGGTCAGCACCTATTGGTACCTGACCGCGACGCCCAAACTCATGCGCTTGGCGTCGCGCCGTCTAGGTCGAGAGAGAAAAGGGGTTAGGCGATGAGCACCTGCCTCCAGTTCTCGGAACTCCTGCAAGCGTTCTTCACCGATCGTTTAATGCATCAGAGACAAGCCAGTCCTAATACTATCGCAAGCTATCGCGACACTTTCCGACTCCTCTTACAGTTTGCACAGCAACAGACCGGCAAGTCACCTACGAAGCTGACGATGGAACTTTTGGAACCTGGTTTTCTCGGCACTTTCCTGAATCATCTGGAAGTGGAGCGCGGCATCTGCCCACGCAGCTGGAACGTGCGTCTGGCCGCGATTCACTCCTTCTTCCGCTTTGTAGCCTTCACCGAACCGTCCTACCTTGCCTTGGCCCAGCGTGTGCTCGCTATGCCCAGCAAACGCTTCGATCGAAGGCCCATTGAGTACCTGACCAAGCCCGAGATAGAGGCACTACTCGCTGCCCCAGATCGATCTACCTGGGGAGGCCGTAGAGACTACGCGTTGCTGCTCGTCGCCACACAAACCGGGCTCCGTGTATCAGAACTTGTTGGTGTTCGTTGTGATGATGTGGTCCTGGGAGTCGGAGGTTCGATCCGTTGTAAAGGGAAAGGGCGGAAGGAGCGCTCCACGCCCCTGCGCAAGGATGTTGTGGGAACTCTACGCGCCTGGATACGAGAACGACTCGGGGTCCCCACCGACCCATTATTCCCCAGCGCCAGGGGTGGGCAACTCAGCCGTGACGCCGCCGAGTGCATCCTGGCCAAACATGTCGATAGTGCGGGAAAACAGTGCCCGACTCTCGCAAAGAAACATGTTTCCATGCATGTGCTGCGACACTCCACGACCAACGTCTATGCCGAGATAGATCTGGAAACCAAGGCCCGGGCCTTGGCCCTCTGCGAGGTGAAACAAGGCAAGCGAGTGAAATCATGGCATCAAGACAAAGGACTTATGGCGTTTCTCCAAGCGCTGTAGCGAACAAAGTTATGTGGCATTCGATTGTGTTTGATTCTCCTCCTGCCACAGTACGCCAGCTGAATGCGACATAATGGATTCCGCCACATAACGGTTGTTATGTAGTCGACCACATAACAGCCCAACGACCAGCGCCGCGCTTTGCAGGAATGCTTTCCAAATCACAAGACGGCGGCGGCCATCCTCAAAGACGGGAAAGCAGAAGCTGTCACTGTCCGTCAACTCCGTGCATGGGTCGAGCAGGAAATTCATCTCGACCTGACCAACGCACCCTTTGACCCGCAGGACGAAGCCTTGTTTCCTCCTGCCGGAAGTTGCGCGAAATGCCCGAAACGCACCGGAAACAACCCGCTCCTCTTTCCCGAAGTGCGGCAGAAATCGATCTGATAGTTAAGTGGAATAGCTTTTGGCAAGGGATGCTCCGAGCAGGATGGAGGATCTGGCCGACGCTGGTCTTTACGGCTCACTGACCCCTCCTGGAACGAAGGCCTGCGAAGCCGTAGGCGAAGCGTTTAGGCCGGAGTGGAGGGAGGGGTCAGTGAGGATGTTCTTCTTGTACGGTCTCATGCTGACGCGATTCTACTCGGAGCTAAATTCTATTCGTAGCGCAGGGCGACAATGGGATCGACCTTTGTCGCTCGCCGCGCGGGCAGGTAGCAGGCCGCGAGCGCAGCCGCAGTCAGCACCGCGGTGACGCTTATGTAGGTTATCGGATCGCTCGGACTGACCGTCAGAAAACTCTCGACCACCTTAGAAGCCGCCAGCGCGCAGGCGATTCCAATTGCAAGGCCGATGCCAACGAGTAGCGCTCCTTCGCGCAGCACCTTTGTGAGGATCGACGCTGGTGGCGCGCCCAGGGCAATGCGGATCCCAATCTCCCGTCTGCGTTGGCTGACTGAATAGGAAAGCACGCCGTAAACTCCAACTATCGAGAGCACCAACCCCAGACCGCCGAGCGTGCCAACCAACACGGCACCAAACTGAAAGATTAGCAACCCATTCAGTGTGTCTATCGCACGCAGCATCGGCTGTGCGTCGAACGCCGGCAAGTCAGGCGCGAGACTCCGTACAACGGCTTCCAATTCCGGAACCGTGGCTGCCGGATTGCCGTTCACACGAACGACCAGGGTCTGCAGCGAAGTCAGTCCGCTGGCATAGTGCTGCTGGAGCGGAACATAGAAGTTCGGCACAATGTCGCCGGTTACGCCCGTGACGCGCGAATTCTTCGCTACGCCCACTACCTCGATCGAGTGCTTTGGGTCCCGCCCCATGCTGAAGTGGCCGCCCAGCGGATCCTGATTGGGCCAGTAGTGCAGCGCCATGGTCTGATTGATAATGGCAACGTAAGGCGAATTCGCGCTGTCGGCCTCTGTGAAACTGCGCCCGCTAACAAGCGGAATCCTCAACGTATCGAGGTACTCCGGTGTTATGACGCTGAACATCGCGCGCGGCTGCCGTTGACCGGCGTCAGGATGGTAGCCTTCAATGGTAAGCGAGTCGGCATCACCATAGTAGCTGAGCGGAATCGAACTCGTCAGGCCAGCATGCTCCACACCCGGCAGAGATCGCGCACGGTCGAGCAGAGTTTCGTAGAAGGCGAGACCCTGGGCTTCGTTGTAGCCGATTTCTCCGGGATCCATACTGATATCCACGACGTGGTGGGGGTCGAAACCAAGATCGCTACGCTGGGCAATCTTCAGGCTGCGTACAAACAAGCCGGCCATAATGAGCAGTACCAGCGAGCCCGCGACCTGTGCGACCACCAGACTGCTGCGCAGTCGACGCTTCCCGCTGAGCATGCCGCGCCCTGTCTGGTGCAGCAGCGTGTTGACGTCCGTCCGCGAGGCGCGAAACGCGGGCACCACACCCACGATCATCCCTGTCAGGAGTGCCGCTCCCAGCGTGTAAGCAAAGACCCTCCAGTCAATGGGGAAATCGAGGCGCAGCAGCAAGTCGGTGTGCAGGTCGAGGCTGCTGATCATGTACGTGGCCCAGCGGCCTAAGACCAGGCCGGCGGCAGCGCCAACCAGGGCAAGCAGGATGCTTTCTGTCAGCAGTTGTCGAATCAGCCGAGTGCGCCCTGCGCCGAGCGCCGCGCGGATGGCCATTTCGCCTTCGCGAGTCGTGGCGCGCACGACCAGAATATTGGCCACGTTCAGACACGCCAACAGAAGTATCATGGCAACCAAACCCAAAAAGAGGCCGGAAATCAGGAGCATGGTATTGTTCGGGTCCGGGTCGGGACGCGCCCGAAGCTCAGGGAATGCCATCAGCCGCGTATCTTTTTCGGCTGCAGGGTATTGTTGAGCCATGCGGTGCGCCACCATGGCAAGCGCCGCGCCCGACTGCGCCACAGTTCGCCCCGGCAACAACCGCGCCCCCACGGACATGCTTCGCAACGTGCGATTCTGCATGAAATCGGGCGCGTTTCCTTCAAGTGTTAGCATGCCGAGCGGCAAATAGGCCTGGATATTCAAAGGGGTCGAAATGCCACAAAACTCTTTCGGAGTCACTCCAATAACGGTGACCGGCTTGCCGTCAACCAACACCTTCCTGCCGACGATCGAAGGGTCGGAATCAAAGCGCGCCCGCCAGTACTCGTAGGAAAGAACGATGACAGCGTCGGCGTTCGGCGTTTCGCCTTCGCCTGGAACAACAAAGCGCCCCATCAGCGGCTTGATTCTGAGCGTCGAAAAGAAACTTCCGGTAACGTAGTTCGTCAGGATGCGGTCGGCTCTGCCGTTGATGCTCAGGCCATCTATCCCAAACCAATAACCAAAGACGCCAGAAAATGCGTCAGAAGTCTGGCTGGCAATGTCGCGATACTCTGGCACGGAGAATTGATGGCCAACTCCGCCGTTTCCCTGTTGAAACGCAAGCACAACGATCTGCTGCGGGTCCGGAACAGGGAGCGGCCGCAGAACCAGAGCGTTCACCATGCTAAAGATCGTCGTGTTGGCGCCGACACCGAGGGCCAGCGTTAGAGTAGCCACCACGGTAAATCCGGGGTACTTAAGAAGTTGTCGAATGCCGTAGCGGCAATCGGAGATCACGGAGCGGAGCCAATTGCCCATCCGTTCTTCGCGAACCTGTTCTTTCACCTGTTCGATGCCGCCAAGTTCGATCCGCGCGGCGCGTTGCGCTTCCGCGGGCGGCATGCCAGCACGAATGTTTTCCGCTATCAGCAGTTCGAGGTGGGAATGAACCTCTTTGTCGAGGTCTACTTCCACGCGCTGAGACAAAAAAAGATTTCGCAGGAAACTGCGGGCCTTCGCAAGAACAGGCATGCGGCACTCCTCTTTACGAAGCTTCCAAAGCTTGAGCAATTGCCCAGGAAACTCGACCCCATCGTTTGGTTTCGACTTCGAGCTGCTTCCGTCCCGCCTTGGACAATCGATAGTATTTCGCGCGACGGTTGTTTTCGGAGTCTCCCCAAAAAGAGGAAATCCAACCCTCTTCTTCCATTCGGTGCAGCGCGGGAAACAGCGAGCCTGGCTTAACAACAAATGTCCCGCTTGTGATCTGCTGGATTCGGCGCGAGATTCCCAAGCCGTGCATCTCGCCAGCGACAAGCGATTTCAAAATCAGCATGTCCAACGTCCCTTGCAAAAGTGTTGTCGGTCCAGAATTCAAGAAATATCTCCTATCGATATTCTATAGGAATATTACCGATCCACGTATAGAGTGTCAATAGGAAGAGAGCAAGCGACCGGGCGGTACCGGAGAATCTTTTAAAATTGCCGCCAAAAGGAGCGAAGGACCTACCGACGGTCGGATCGATGCTGTTCACCAACCTCCAACTGGACAAGATGCTCGCAGCCGAGTTGCCGCGGAGTTGGCCCTGCCGGCGTCGGTACATCGGCCAAGTTTGCGAGTAACCGTTCGTATGCGGTAAGTCCCTCTTCAACAGCCGCGAGTTCCGAGTCGGCTAACGGGATGTCCTGACGCAGCCGTAGCAAGTTCGCTTTGGCTTCGAGCAGATGCGCTTTCGTCGATTCCTTTGGCAGATAAAACGAGCACTTCGCGCATGCCATACGGTGAGGGCACTGATCGAAGAAGTCGTACGTGCAGTAGCCATGGCCGAGGTCATAGAATTTCCAGGGCTCCGTGACAGCTCGGCAATTCCGAACCGCCTCCTGATCAATGAGCACTCCGATCGCTCGCAGGTTGCGGCCGAAATAGCCGGCGTCTGCATACGACTTGGCTAGCTTCGTCGGCGTGATCTTTGCATAGTGTTGCGTCGCTGCAGGAGTTGCATGGCCGAGCCACTCCTGTAATTCAAACAAAGTCATGGGTTCTTTGGCATTGAAGAGTTGCGACGCAATCGTCGAACGTGCGCGATGGCTAGTGATGTTGCCTCGAACATCAGCGTTGGGCACACCTGCCTTGCTGCAAAGAACCGGGATCAAAATCCTGTTCAGATAGCCTTTACCGATAACGGTTAGCCGAAACAAAAACAAAAAATCGACAAGCTCGCCTGTTTTGGGATCGAGCAGCTTAATCCCCTGTGGGCGAACCTTCTCCCACGCGGCGATCGCCTCGCCCACAACGCGATCAACAGGCTTCGTGAAAGAAGTGCTGGTCTTGTTCACGGGAACATCAAGGAGACACACCGCGTCGGCGACAAGAGTTTCATTGGTGCCCGGAATGGTGACGTCGTCTCTCTGCCAGCGGATACAGCCGACGCGGAGGCGCCGAATTTCGTTGTTGCGAAGACCTGCAAACAGCCAAGTGACAGCTAACGCCCTGCAAAGCTCAATGGGATAAGAAACCGAACGTGGCTTCCACCTGGGCGAACCACGCTTCGGCAAATCATCGGCGCTTAGATTCAGTCCGGCCCAAACGAGCTTGGCCCAAACATCGTCGGCAATAGTGCGCGGATTCGGCCCAATAAGCTTGAGCAGGCTCTTCGGAGTTACAAAGCTTCGTGCTGGGTCAAACCGCCGCGGAATCAGTTCCCAGTCTTGCAGGTCGCGAAAGAAGGCACGGAGCGTTGAAATGCGGGACGCCCGTGTACTGGGCGCGAGGATTTTCCCACGGCTTTTGACGTGCAGAGGAGCAACACTACCCCAGTCGCCTCCGCACCACTGACAGATGATAGAAACAGCTTCGGCAGCAAGAGTTCTTGTCCAGCCAGCCGGAGAGTTTACGTCCGGGTGTGTAGCCGCCAGCCAACGTCCTACGTTCAGAAGAAAGTAGAAACGCGTATTGCGTTCGTGCTTCACGACAGAAGATCGGTCGAGCCAGATGCGGCATAGGCGCGCCCACTCTGAAGGGACGTTTGAGGTAAGAGAGGGCAGGGTGGTCCGGTCGATGAAGGTGCGCTTAATCTCCAGAGCTTCGGGAATCGTGCCGATGCTCGACAGGACACGCGAGAGGGCCACAATGCAATACGTGCCGGTGCGCGGTGGTCTTCTTGCTATGACCTGGCGCAAGTGATCAAGCGTCAGATCCTCAAGATGAGGGGAACGAACGAGCAAAAGAAGTTCAAAGATAGTGCGCATCATCATCTTGCGTACGCCGTTGTTGTTGTATCCCCACTCGCTGAGTAGGCTCTGAACACGGTCAGTGATGACCTGCACATATTCACGCCCGAAAACCTTCCGAGCGAGGCAGTTATACACAATGTGGTCGCTCTTGACGCGATGCAGGTCGCGAAAATCGCACAGCAAATAAGCGACCGCGACGACATGCTGACGCGACGTCCGGCGTGCGCCAATCGCTTCGATCCACGCTTCTGTCGTCCATCCCCAGAAGGAACCGTTGCGTTCTGCCATCTCTCGAAGGAAAAAGAGCAGCACGTACCTGCGCAGTTGTGTTTTGATGCCGGTGTAGTCGAAGACGTCGTTCAGCGGACGGACCAACCGATCGAGCGTAGGGCCAAAATCCATCGTGCGCCCATAGCGATAAAATCGGTACCCCTCCGTATAGCGAGCCAGCATGTCTTGCTCGACTCTTGTAAGCGAAGGTGATCGGTCGTAATGGTCCAATTCGAGCGGCCAGATCCATGGCCCGTCATCGGCCTTCTTTTGTAATTCCTTTTTAGGTCCCCATTGCGCGCGGGTTGCGCGTTCCTGATGAGCGGCGCGCTGCTCAGCTGTGAGCGCTTCGTACCAAGGCCCGATGTTGTTCGGCCTGTTCTTCGCCGCGGCTTTATCCCTCATGCGTTCATCTCCGCTAGCATCCGAGTTCGCTGTGCGTGGATCTGTGCCATACCAGAAGCCAGTTTCCGGGAAAGATCGCGCCCACTTAGATGGATGTAAAGCAACGTAGTCTGCACACTGCGATGACCGGCAAAACTTGCGATCTCATGAATGTCCCAACTGGCCCGCGCCAAGTCGGTAAGACAAAGGTGTCGCAGCGTGTGAGGAGTGAACTGCAGTACATTACAGCGCCGCGCTATCCGTGCGACTGCTTTAGACCATCCCCAAAGTGAAATCGGCTGCCCGAGATTTCGGCATGACTCCGATAAAAACAATCGGCCACGTTCCCGGCTCAGTTCTCGACGAACGCGCAGATACTGGCCGAAGATCTCGCCTGTGGGCGCTGAATATGGGACGACGCGCTCACGCCGGCTTTTCGTCGCTTCCGAGCGAATACGCAGGAGCCGATGAGCAGGATCGACGTCCGTCGTTTCGAGAGAACAGACTTCCTCGCGGCGAAGCGCCGCATCGTAGGACATCGCCAGCATGACCCGATTCCGTAGGGACTCCTGCTTGCACACTTCGAGAATGCCCTGCCACTGCTCATCACTCGGAATCCACGGAAGCCTATGATGGCGTTGAATTAGGCTTCGCCCGCCTATCGGCGGGCGAAGCGGGTGTCGTGCGCATACTTTCTCTTCAACCAGATAATCGTAGAAGAGTCGGATCACGGTGTGATGTTGCTGCAACGTCGCATTCGACAGTGTCGTTCTTACCTCGGGCTTCGCCTTCAAAGATCGAGCGGCAGGATGCTGAGCGATGTCTTGGACGTAAGCACCAATCGTGCTCCGAACAACAGACTGGAGCTCAACACCAGCAGAATCCAAAAACCTTAGGTACGCATCGAGGTCACGTCCATAGGCGTCAAGGGTGTTCGCTGCAAGGCCTCGTGTGGACTGAAACTTCAACCACTCTCTCGCGTGCGCATTCTCCGAGACTCTCGGATATCTTTCCCATCGGACTTCGCAGATCGTAAATTCCAGGGCCATCGGTTCCTCCAGTGGTGTTCAGCCTCCTCCGGAGGC
>JBARJI010000061.1:0-52919 GCA_049800195.1 Candidatus Acidiferrum sp. | reverse complement strand
CGCTTACCCGAACAGTGCTAGTCTTTTTCATAGCCGGTCTCCCTTTCTTTGCGCCACGAGCGCGTCGATCCTTGGGAGCTTAATGCATCCCGCGGAGACCGGCCTTCTCATCCCATCTGGTAAACGCGGTAATCGGTAAAGTGGACCAAGTTACCGGCACGACTTGCCGGGAGTTCACAGAATCCGAAACTTAGTGAGTGGAGAAATGAAATATTCGCAAGCTCAGATATGCGACCAGCGCGAAGGCAGCCAGAGCAAGGAAGAAACGCGGAGTTGTGGACCGCATCCATTTTCCCAACCACAGCCGCTTCGGCCTATAAACCAACCAAGCGACTGTCCAGGCAGAGAACACGCCGAGCGCAAATGCGAGCGGGTCTGAAAAACCGAACCATTTTTCAAAATACGTTACAAGAGCAGGCGTCAGCGCACCACCGATAACGATGGAAAAAACCTGCAATCCCTCTAATTGCTCTCTGGGCTTGTCTTTAGCCGTGGGCTTGGTAGCGGGCGGGGCTGACTTTGCAGTAGAGGCGGGTTGCACGCCCTGAGAATAGCACTTCATAAACCGGGAGTGTTAGAAACAGAATGCGATGGCTCGGACACATGAGGTGCCACATGGAGCTGACGCTAATCTAACTCCTGGTAACCGGTAAAGTTGAATCGGCCAAAGGAACTTTACCGGTAGACCTATCAGGCAAGTGAAATTGAATCGGTAAACACAAGCGCGTTTCTCGGTACCTATCTGGTGAGACTTCCCACAACGGGACTTCTAGCCCGAATGACTTCCGGTGAACCCGTATTTCATCCACAATCGCACGTGAAGACGGATCGAGCCTCCCGGGTAAGCGTGGGCGCTTTCAGGAAAGGATTCTCCCGACGACCCCAGGGCGTCAAGCCTCACCAAAAGTCTGCTTGTACTCTTCCCAGTGCCGCCGAATTTCTTCCATGATGCGCTGGTATTCGGGGAGAGCACGAAGTGTATGGTAGTTCTGGTCCCGCTGAAACCAGGGATAATTGTGATTTCCCACTTCCTCCGCCCGGCGCAGCCATGCGAGTGCTTCTTCCCGATCTCCCAGTAACGCGTGAATGCCTCCCGTCCAGTAGGCAGCATCCCCATCAGTGACTTCCTGCGGCCGCGCTTTCAAAATCTTTCGGTCTACCTTGTCTCGCTCGCCTTTGGAAGCGTAGAGAAACGCTGCCATGAACTGCGCACTGTTATCGCCACTGCCGCGGCTTAGTTCCTCGGCGCGCGTCAGCACGGGCTCGGCCTCATCCAATTTCCCCTGGTAGTAGAGGAACTCGCCCAGAAATGCCATTGCCTTGAACTGGTTCGGATTTTCCGCCAGGGCTTGTCTCATCTCTTGTTCAGCTTCGGACGCGCGTCCCACATAAAGGAGCATGCGGCCATGCATCCAGTGAATCCGTGTAGTAGTCGGATTCAGCTCCGCGCTGCGACGGTAAGCTTTCTCGGCCGCGTCGTCCAGCCCGGCATAGTGGTAAACGTAGCCGAGGTCGTCCCAGACAGCATCTGAATTGGGGGCCAGCGTTACCGCCCGCCTCAGTGTGCGGATCGAGTCCACGTTCCGGCCGGCCTCGCTGAGAATCGCTCCCAGAGAGTTAAGTCCTTCCAACAGATCCGGTTTCAGTTCGAGCGACCGACGCGCGGCCTTCTCGGCCAGGACTAGATTTTCGGCGCCATTCTCGGCGATGTTCGCAGCTTCCAAGAGGTGGAAAAGAGCCAGCAACGCATAGGCGTCGGCAAACGAAGGGTCCAAAGTGATGGCTTGCTGCAGAGCGTGCACGCCATGCTGCAGACTCTCGTGATTCGTCTGCATGAAGTATTCGTTCTTGTAAAATCGAGCCTGCAGGTACAGGTTGTAGGCTTCCGGAGAAGCGGTGGACCGTTCCCCAAGGGATTTCTGCTCCTTCCCGGAAACCTGCACGCGCATTCCTTCCACCACTTTCTGCGCGATTTCATCTTGGAACCTCAGCATGTCATCGGCTCGCAGGTCGTAATGCTCCGCCCAGAGCATGGCGCGGTTCTGGCGGTCAACCAATTGCACCGAAACCCTTATAACTCCCGAGACGCGTTGGTAGGTGCCATCCAGGACCGAATCTACTCCGAGTTCCTGCGCAGCCTTGGCGGGATCGACAGGCTCTTTGGCATATTTCAAGACCGAACTGGTCGGTCGCACAGCAAGATTTTGCAGTGAAGCCAATTGAGTAATGATCGCATCGGTCATGCCGATGCCCCAGGACTCTTCAATAGGAACAGAAGAGAGTTCGCGAAATGGCAGCACCGCAACACTCCGCACGGCAGGTTGCGGGGCGGGAGCGCTCGTCTCGGGTGTCGGAGGAGACTTGTGCGAGGAGTAGTTCCTCCAAACCCCGAGTCCTCCCACTAGAAGGACGGCTGAAACAGCGGCCAGAGCAATCTTCATGCCTACTCCCCGCTTGCGTTGCCCTTCTCTTGAAGCCGCCGCAGCGCTCCCGGCTGAGTCCGATTCACGTTTCAGCCGCTTGAGGTCGGCCCGCATCTCCGCGGCGCTCTGGTAGCGCAATTCGCGATCTTTCTCCAGGGCTTTGTTAATAACGTCTTCCAGTTTGGGCGGTAGGCCGGGGTTCAGACGAACTGCGGGAATCGGAACCCGGTCCAAAATCTCATGAAAGATGACTCCCGTAGTCTCTCCACGAAAGGGCAAGGCGCCCGTCGCCATCTCATAAAGCACCGAGCCAAAGGAAAATAGATCGCTCCGTGCATCCAGTTCTTTCGCTCTCACTTGTTCCGGCGACATGTAGGCAACGGTACCGACGGTAGAGCCTGGGCTCGTGAGATGCTGATCGTCCACCGTACGAGTCACTGTGTTTGCCGAGGCAACTTGGCGGGAAGGGTCCGTGGCGGGTGCGATCTTCGCCAATCCAAAATCAAGGATCTTGGCGTGTCCGCGTTCGGTGACGAAAATATTGGCGGGCTTGATATCGCGATGCACGATCCCCTTGGAGTGCGCAGCGTCCAGAGCATCGGCCAACTCAATGGCGAGAGACAAAATCAATTCGGTTTCCATCGATCGGCCGCCGATGCGATATTTCAGGGTTACACCTTCAAGAAATTCCATGGCGATGAACGACTGCTCGCCGCTCTTGCCGATGTCGTAGATCGTGCAGATGTTGGGATGGTTGAGAGCGGAGGCCGCGCGAGCTTCGCGGCGGAAACGTTCCAATGCCTGCGGATCTCGAGAGACATCGTCGGTCAGGAACTTGAGGGCGACGAAACGGCCCAGCTCGATATCTTCGGCTTTGTAAACGACGCCCATGCCACCGCCGCCGAGCTTTTCGACGATGTGGTAGCGAGCGATGGTTTGACCGATCATTCCGGCGGAGATGAATTCGTTCCATCTTACGGACGACGCAGAAGACAGTCAACGAATGATGAACTGGCCCGAGCGCATCGGGCGAGGGCAGTCGCCTGCTTGCGGGGCGGCCCTGGGAGTGGAGAAATAGATCGCTGGCAATCCATCGGCCTGTCGCCACCATCCCGATATTCCCTCATCGCTGGATGGTCGGCAACCCGGAAACT
Organism: Candidatus Acidiferrum sp.; assembly: GCA_049800195.1. Classification (GTDB taxonomy): domain Bacteria; phylum Acidobacteriota; class Terriglobia; order Acidiferrales; family UBA7541; genus Acidiferrum. The sequence continues at coordinate 49,342 of JBARJI010000061.1, read as the reverse complement.
ATCCACAAACGGGGTTCGCGGAGGTCGTTGTCGATCTCCTCGAACGGGACTTCTGGCCATGAATACATCCAATTTGTCCGACATAAGCTCCATTCCCGCCGGAGAGCCACTTCAACGAATAGCCGACCATTCGACCCTGTGCTCGTATCCTTTCGCACGAGCTGACCAAATGATGTTGAAAATCACCCCGCATGGGGACCACTGCTCAGCGGACGGCGTTGGCGAGACCTTCTAGCGTGACACTCCATCAGCCAGAGGTATACCTGCTCTTTTTTGACGCCTCTTATGGCCACTCTCGAACGTCACGAACGCTTGCGCACCGTAATTCCGTCCACATTTGCTGTCCGCTTCAAAGGCTTGTGGCGACACCCGGAAGAGCTGTTTGGCGCGCCTAGCTCTGTTAGCCAATTCGTCACTCACAAACTTCCGTACCATTGTTGCTCCGCTCCGCCAAAATCCAAACTGTACGGGTTTTCAGGGGATCTGAAATTTTCGGGTCTTGCGTTTTCGAGCGGTGTTCGTTGACGCGGGTCTTTAGGAATAACCGCTACTCCGCCCGAAACAGAACAAAGCGATCAGTTCAAATATGAAATTGATTCTGAGCATCACGGAAGTGGTGGTTCTGGTACGCACGTCTGCACGATAGTCTGCTTCGGGAGGAACGATGGATTACCGTCCAACGGTGAAACTAGTTTTAACCGTTTCTTTGGTGGTCAGCGCGGGGGCCGCCAACGCGCAGGCGCCTGCAGCGGTGCGTAAGACCCCGGCAAGTGCCTCAGGCGCTTCTGCAGCGGCGAAGCGACCGGTGGCAAAGAAGCTCTCGTTTGCGGAAGACACTTTTTCCGCGAAGCGCAAGTTGCTGGACCTGCGTGCGCAAAGCCTCTCCGAAGAGGAGCTCGCGGCACAGAAGAAAGCCGCGACCGAAGGAGCGCCGGATTCGATGTACCTGCTCGGAGCGCATGCGTTCCAAACGGGGGACGAGTCCGCGGCAAAGCAATGGTGGGCGCAGGCGGCGCAGAAGGATGTTGTGTTCGCGATGGTCGCTCTGGCCGAACTTCCGGGTACGGACGTCGCAGAGAAACGCAAGTGGTTCGAAGAGGCTGCGGCCAGCGGCGCTCCGCCGGCGGAATTTCATCTGGGAGAGCTGTTGCTCGTTAGCCAGGGCGGCCCCGAGGAGCTCGCCGAGGGCAAGAAACTCATTCTGAAATCGGCGGCAGACGGGTGCATCGAGGCGCAGAACCTCGTCGGCGCAAGCTACCTGGGTCTGAGTTCAAAATACCCTGGACTCTTTGAGGTCAATCCCGGCCTGGGGCAGCAGTACTTGCAAGCCGCGAAAACGGGGCATAGTGAAGCGGCACGTGACACTCTGCGACAGGCCGTCGAAAAGGGCCTCTTGCCCGATCCTTTCAAGCGCGCACCGCAATTGGATAGTCGTGCCGCCTTCGTCGCCTACTTGCGAAAATTAGACCCCGAGGACCGCATCTTCTATTTGCGGCAACAGCTGGCCAAATATCCGCAAAGCACGTCGCGGACCAAAGCTCTCGAAGAGGTCGTTTGGCTCTCCGCCAAACCTGCCGGCGAACCCGAGTTCAAGGCGCTGCAAGGGCAAGATCCCGCGAATGTGACGGTGCAGATGTTTTCGCTCTCTGCGGAGCTCGATCGCATGCAAGGGCATCCCCAAGCGGACGCCGCGGCTGGGGACGTGAAGACCGTTTCCGATGTGATCGATCGTTGGAGGGCCGCCACCGGTTTCGATCGCCTGGCGCAGCATTCCTACTTGCTGACGCACGAGACCATCGCAGTCTCGGGAGAAGAAAAGCCTCACCATATTGACTGCGCAACCGATCTCAATGACGTGCGCTCGGAAGAGCCCGAGGACTATCAAATCACGGCGGCGGCAGCTGGACGTTTCCAATACTATCGCCCGAAACAGAATGCCGAAAACCTGCAGATCGTCCAAGCCCTACCGCAATACAACAATTTCACAAGTTATTTAGTCACTTGCCTCAATCTGCCGGCCTCGGTGCAAGTTCCCGATCAGTTTAAGTTCGCCGGCGTCAAAACATTTATGGGTGCCACGGTCTATGCGCTGGCCCATAATTCTGGAAATAGCGAAGACTATTTCGACACAAAGTCGTTCTTATACCTGGGAAGCCAGGGGACTAATGGCGTGTGGCAGCAAAGCGCATTCGGATACCGCGACTTCGGCGGCGCGGTTTTGCCGCAATATGTCCTTTTTCAATCCGGCAACAATATTCGCCTCAGAAAATTCACCGCCGTTCAATGGGATCATCCGCCCGCCGTTGAGGGCGACATCTTTACGCTCGTCTTTACGCCCTATCCGCAATATCCGCAATCGAAATGGATCAAACCCGTCCTGGCGGACGCCATCACGCAAAACGAAATCATGGTGCAACCCGCGCGCATCCAGCGACAACTCGACAAGCTCCAGGCCGCTGGAGATGCCCAATTCGGTTTAGACCCCGACGCTCAAAAAGACCGCGTTGCTGTCCTCGCTCGTCTCCAAGCGCAGGCGCAGGCGCTTCCGCAGAATTCCCAGGCGTGGGACCAAGTTGCCACCGCCGTGTTTGGGACCGTCGTGCAACACGATCGTCAGCGCCGTTTCAAGAACCCCGTCAATGCACGCGACGTTTACCTTAACTGGCAGGATGTTACCAATCTCGATTCTCTCCTAGCTCACAAGACTGTGCGTGTGCAGTTCAAACATTCCCAGAGTGGCTCCAACTCGGAGACCAGCTATTGCGCCAGAAACGACGACGGAACCCTGCGTAGCGAAGGCGTAGGCTCCCTGGTGCTCCAGAACAGCGAACGTGAAGTCTCCTACAGTTTTGACAGGAAAAGCGGATTCTCCGCGCCTAAGAACGACAACTCCACTCCAACCGCACTCCGTCAAAACTTTTTCAATTCCTGCCTGCTGGGGGTTGATCAAGCTTCCAACACACTCAGCACCGTGCTGTACACTAGCGCTCTGGGCACCGGCACGATCTATAAGCGTCCCGCCTATGTCATTTTCCAAAAGTATAATCCCAATGATTCGAACGACGACGCCACGCACTATTTCTTCGACAAAGAAACGTTTGTGCTGCTCGGCATCCAGGACGGAAACGACGATTCTTCGCCGGTCTCCTACTCAGACTTCCGGAAAGTCGGGGATTCGATTTTGCCCTTCCGCGAATATCAATACCAGGGCGGACCTTATCCTTCGGACACCATCGACACCATTGAGAAGCTCGATCTCGACGCAGCCATCGACGCCAGAGAATTTGATTTGAATGCGCAGCCGCAGGACCTCTACGCAGCTACCTTGCGGGAAAAGCGCCCGCAACTTTATAAGAACCCAAGTCCCTGGGCTGCTCTGGCCACCGGCGCTCTTCTTGGCGTCGCGCAAGGCGCGGCCAACAATCCCAGCCTGTTTGCCAGTGCTCAGCAAGCGCAGCTCACTTCGCTGCAGGCCACCATATTGGCGCACCAAGTAGCGGCGACCTCGCCAATCAGGGGAGCGCTTCGTTCACCGGAATAACGCCGAACCAGTCGGCACTCCAATTTAAGGGAAACTTTTCGTCGGGCCGCAGCTCCGCGCCCTCCGCCCCCCTCATGACTCCGGCCCAGTTGCAGGAGCTGGAAGGGTTGATACTCACGAACAGTGCCGACGGAAAAGGCAGCGACTCCTTCAGCGCGGCTCTGCTGGATGCTCTCAAACAAATGGCCGGGCAGGGCAATCTGATCCAGCAAACAGTCGACCAGCAGACCGGCGCTATCCTGGGCGTCGGCAATGCCAAGGCCGCCGGAAAGCAAACGCGGGCCGCACAGCCTCCGCCGGCCGTCCAGCAGCAGGCACAGCAAACCAGCCAGTCGAGTTCGGCCGCAGGCGCGGCCTCGGGTGGAACTGGAACCGCTTCAACTGGAACTTCTTCGAGCGGAAGCGCCCAGCAGCCCGCGACTCAGAACGTGCCTGCCAGTCCTGCCAGTTTCACGATTACCGGCAGCGAGCCTGGAAATCCTGTTCAAACCGGATTCAATAACACGCAGACCGGCGCCCCGCTCGTCCAGTACACCGGATCGCTGAACTTCAACATTCCTTCCGGTTTTCACATCGTAGACGGACAGGTTTCCATTGGTGGTACCAGTGGAAACGGCGATCCCGCGCAGATGGTCAAGTCGTTCAATGAGGCCGTCACTCTGATCAACCAGGGCAACACCTGCAGCATGGTCGTCGGCAGCTTTGGCGGTACCTTTGCCAACATTCAGAACAACCAGCTCACCTACCAGACCGTGCCTGGACAAACCCTTATCGCCGCCTGCATCACGATCGCCCCCATCGGCATGGACAACGCCCCGGTCACCTATCAGGGCGCTGCGGAACTGAAAATGCCTGTGGGCGTTTCCATCTCCATGAACAAGGCTCCGACCCAGTAACCATGAACGCCGTTTTTGCGCGAGAGCAAGAATTTGTGCACGGCCGCAAATGCACGCGGCCGAGCGAGTGCAAGCGGGAGTTCGTGACAAAACGATTAGCCGTGCTCTTCCTGTTTCTCTGTGCATCGGCCAGCGTGGCCGTGGCCCAAACGTACGACCCGCCGGCCAGCCCTGTTGCTCCGACGTCGCAAACGCAGTGCGACAAGTTGGCGCAGGAATGGTCGCAAGTTTCCAACCAGATTGAAGCCGCTCACCGGAAATGCCTGGAGGCGCACCATTCACAGGCGGCGGACTCAGCCACTTCGTGTGCCCAGCCGGCATGCCAGAGCCTGCATACCTCTTGGCTCGAGGTCAAACAACAGGCTGCTGAACGCGTACAAGCCTGCCGTGCCGAAGTCGCCCAGCCTCAGAAGCAACCGCACGTGGGGCAGCAAGTGCAACAAGCTTTTCAGCCGCAGCAAACAGCTCCCGAAGCTGCCGCCAAAATCGCAGGACCGCTTGCCGCAAACGAAACCGCCGTTGCGCAGAATCTGTGCGTGATACAGCAACTGCAGGCTGCCGCTCCATCTGTTGCGCCCATAGGCACGGCTTCGCCTCTCGTCCCCACTGCACCACAAACGAGCACGGCGTCATCTCCTATTCCCCCGATGACTCAAAGCCAGCTGCAAATGCTCCAGGGTCTGCTGGCAGCGAACGGAGCCGACAACAACCCAAATACTGCGGCGCTCCTCAATGCTCTTCAACAAACCGCCGGACAGGGAAATCTGATCCAGCAGACCGTCAATCAGCAGAGCGCCGCCATAATCGCCATCGGCGAGGCCAACGATGCGGCACGTAAGAATGCCGCAACGGCAACTCATTCCGCATCGCCAGGAAGAACAGCTCCACCGCAGATGACCGCCCCGAATACACCTGGGCGCGGAACCACTGGCGTGTCGGTGCCCCCACCCGCCGCACAACCCGCTGCCAGCATTACTTCGGGTAGCATGGCTTCGGGTTCAAGCAGCGCAGCGTCGGGCACGCAAGGCTCCGCCCCGTCAGCCAGCGGCGCGCCCCGTCAAACGTTTGTGGCCTTTTCCTTCTCCACCCTCGGACTGCATGGTTTTGGTGGAGACGGGGCTTGGGGAATAGCCACTAATAACGACGAACAGAACGCTATCAACCAGTCTGGCATCAATTGCGCCTCAAATTCGCAAGCCCCGAATTGGTGCGGCGCTGCCAATGGTGGGCGCTACGAAGTCTGCAAGTCCGATGGCAAAACCAGGTACGTCGCTCTCGCCACCAATAATGACGGCCAGTCCATCGATTGGTCCGACGGCGAGTCCATTGGCGAGTTGACAGAAGCGGACGCCATTAAAGCGGCGCTGGCCAATTGTGCGCGCAGTGGTTGTCAACTGCGCCAGACCCTCTCCGTCTCGTGCATAGATGATGGCTCGAGTGGCTCCGATGGCGCGGGCGGTCTAGGCGTCAACGTGACAAGGCAAGACTCGGACAGCTATGCGCCCAGCATTGACGGCTCTTGCGTCCATCAGTTCTGGGACAGCACGCTCTACGGCTGGTTCGCGTTTCGAAACGACTGCGGGCGTCCCATCTCTGTCACTTATATCGCGGTCAGTCCCGAGGACCCTGATGGAGCGTCCGGCTGTGACATTGATCCGGGCAAGTCATGCAACACCGGCTGGTCCAAAAGCGAAGTGCAGGCTAAGGGCGGTGGATTCGACGTTTATGTCTGCCCCAAGGGATACATGCCCGTTGATGCCGCCACCGACCAATCCGTCGACAAAAGCAACGTGAAGTTTGTCTGCAAAAAGCTCTAGGGAAATAGTTGACTGCGTCTCCCGTGCGCAAGCTGAAGCTGCCGTCGGCGATCCTCAACATGACACACATGGTAATCATCGAGGCTCGCACCACAGAGCGCGCCTCTTGTTCGATGACCTCCCTGGCCCCGGTTTGCGAGGCGTTGGTTTAGGTTCTCCTCCAACCTACACCAAATCCGCGGATGCAATAGCTTCAAATACTCGCGACCTTAACAGAAAGATGTCTTGAACTTGTTACCTCAATGGCCGTAACTCCCGCATTGCGCTTCACGACAACGCCTCATCCTCTTGCAGCGCGCATAGTCGGGCAATTCCGACGGCAGGCAACAGGACGGAAAACGCGCTATCCATTGAAGTGACCGCACATGGCGTCTCGATTCTAGCTGCTATCCAATACTTTCGGATGGTAAGCAAATGAGAAGTTGGCCAGAAACGGGGTTCGGGTCCTTAAGCACTCTACGTGGATGACCATACAAGGGCGGCGCGGGAGGCCGCCAGTATGGGACATCGGGGAAAAACAACCAAACGTGCCAAGGCTAAAGCAATACTTCGGCTGCCTGATTTGGAACAGTCAAAGAACGCGGTTCTGAACTCGCTGGCAGCGACGAGTTCCCAAGAGTCGTATGGGCATGCAATCGATGAATTCATCGGCTGGTATTGCTCCGAGCCGCGTTTGGCCTTCAACCGGAGTGTTGTTCTTCGTTATCGGTTCTTTCTCGAACAAAAGAACCTGGCGCCCTCGACAATCAACGTGCGTTTGGCGGCCGTCAGACGCCTGGCGCATGAGGCAGCTGACACAGGACTCCTGAGTCCCGAATTGGCAGCCGGAATAGGTCGCGCTAAGGGCGCAAAACGTTTGGGCGTTCGAATCGGAAACTGGCTGACCATTGAACAGTCCAGAACCCTTCTCGCGGAACCGCGAGGTGATAGCTTGCGAGGCAAGCGTGATCGAGCGATTCTGGCGCTGCTCATTGGATGCGGTTTGCGGCGCGCCGAGCTGGTTGGACTCGGACTAGAGGATTTTCAGATCCGCGAGGAGCACTGGGTGATCGCCGACCTGATTGGCAAAGGAAAGCACATTCGCACGGTGCCAGTTCCGACGTGGACAAAACGCGTTGTTGATGAGTGGACCGAGGCAGCTAGTATCAGCGCGGGTGCGCTCTTCCGGCGAGTGGGAAGACTAGGAAAGATATGGAGCACAAGCCTCACACCGAAAGCCATCTGGCACATCGTCAAAGCGGCCGCCAAACGTGTCGACATCAAGAAGCTCGCTCCGCATGACTTACGCCGTACTTGCGCAAGACTCTGCCACCAGGCGGGGGGAGAGCTTGAACAGATTCAGTTCTTGCTTGGCCATGCATCCGTTCAGACGACCGAGCATTACCTGGGATGCAAACAGAAATTGCGACATGCAGTGAATGACAGCCTTGGGCTAGAAGACGTTTGACAGAGAATTCAGGGCCTCGAACCGGACTTCTCAGGACCAATCCCACCTTGGAAGCCAGATAGCTTCCGGTTAGCCGACAGACCGGACAGAACCCGGAAATGTCAGCGGTCAAGCTGTCAGATTTGAGTCATCCCGCCGTTGACGAAGAGCTCGATCCCCGTGACGTAGCTACTCTCGTCCGAAGCGAGGAAAGAGACCACTTTGGCAATTTCGTCCAAGGTTCCCGTGCGACCAAGGGGTATGTCGCCCACGACGCTGTCCGCATACTGTTTGATTTGTTCCTCCGTCATGCCCAAAGAATTGCGATAGCCCGGAGAAGGAATCACGCCAGGACTAACAGCGTTGACGCGGATTTTGCGGTCCTTGAGATCGCTGGTGAAGGTACGAGCGAAGGAACGCACGGCGGCTTTGGATGCGCTATAGACGCTGAGTGCGGGCGATCCCGTACTCGAAACGATAGACGCATTCAGAATCACGGAGCTTCCATCCTTTAAGAGCGGAAGAGCCTTTTGCACCGTGAACAGAAGACCCTTGACGTTGGCCTTAAACGTCTTGTCGAAGTGTTCTTCGGTGATTGCGCCGAGCGGGGCGAATTCTCCGATGCCCGCGTTGGCGAAGAGAACGTCGATGTGGCCTTTCTGCTGCTTTACAGCCGCGTACAAGCGATCAAGATCGGTGAGATTTGAGACATCGCCCTGCACCGCGGCAACCATCCTGCCGATCTGCTTCACTGCCATGTCGAGTTCACTCTGGCGACGGCCGGTGATGAAAACGTACGCGCCCTCCGCAACGAAGCGTTGTGCCGTAGCCAGACCGATTCCGCTGTTACCTCCCGTGATGACTGCTACTTTTCCTTCCAGCTTACTCATAGTCTTTCTCCTGTCTGGTTTCCTGTCTGTCGTATAGTATTTCTGTACCGCAGAGTATAGATGTCGCGGCGGGTCGATGGTTACAATATTTATACCGATAGGTACAGAAGGAGCATCCTAGATAGGTATGAAACGGAGCAAATCTTCAGGGCGGATGGGACGTCCTCGCTCCTTCGATATCGATAGTGCCTTGGACCGAGCACTGCATGTGTTCTGGCGGAAAGGATATGAGGGCGCGTCCCTGTCGGACCTGACCAAAGCTGTGGGCGTCAACCGTCCGAGCCTCTACGCCGCGTTTGGCGACAAGGAAGCGCTGTTTCGCAAGGCGCTTGACCGGTACTTGAATGGGCCGGCGGCCTATACGCAAGAAGCATTGAAGGAGGCAACCGCGCGTGCGGTCGTTGAACAATTGCTGCGGGGTGCCGCCGACTTGAACTCGGCTTCGCGCAATCCCGGTGGATGCCTGATGGTGCAAGGCGCACTTGCCTGTGGCGAAGCGGCCGATTCCATCCGGAAGGAACTGATTGCCTGCCGCGCAGTGGGTGAGGCTGCGCTACGCCGGCGCCTGCAGCGTGCGAAAGCAGACGGTGACCTGTCGGCCACCGTGAACCCTGCCGATCTTGCGCGCTACGTCGCGACGGTAGTCTATGGAATGGCAGTCGTGGCAGCGGGCGGCGCGAGCCGAGGTGAATTGCAACACGTGGTCGAGATAACGTTGCGAACCTTACCGCTATGAGGCAGCCCGTATTCAAGCTTGCTAGAAGCACACCCACTTCGACATTTCTTGGCGAATCGACACCGCGGCCCAGCCGCGACAGAGAGAACTCGATAGCCGCTACAGGACTGAGGGTGGGTAGGGTCAAATCGGCGATGGTGGTCGGATGGTGGGCGACCAGGAAATTATCAGCTCGCTTATCGGGTTAGTACCGATAAACGCACATCTCTTCAGGGCTTGATTTCCTGACGAGAAGCCGACTGCTGGGGAGTAATCGGCGCTAGCGAATACCTTCGTGATAGTACGCTCGGCTCGAAAACGTGCCGTGAGCAGACAACAAGATCTCTTGGAGTCAACCTACGTTTCGCGATGGCCTGTCCTTCTGACACGTTCGGGATCAAGCAACTGCGCCCCAGGACCCAGTTTTGACAGCTTGTCCCAAGGATTGCGCAACGGACAAATCCCCAGCGAGAGACAACCGCACCCGATGCAACCGTCGAGTTGATCGCGAAGCCGCGTCAGGCGCGTGATTCGATCGCTCAGGTCGGCTTTCCACCCCGCCGAAAGCTTTTTCCAGTCCTCTGCCGTAGGCGTGCGTCCGTCCGGCAGCGCTTCCAGCGCTTGGCGTATCGAAGCCAGTGGCATGCCTGCGCGCTGGGCGATTCTAATGACTGCGACGCGCCGTAGAACCTCACGCGCATAACGCCGTTGATTCCCCTGGTTGCGCCAACTGCTGATCAATCCCTCAGCCTCGTAATAATGCAGGGTGGAAACCGCGACCCCGCTCCGTTTAGCTACCTGACCCACCGTGAGTTCCGGGGAAATGTGCTCCGGGATAGTTTTGTTCATGATTTCTCTTGACCTCAAGTTTACTTGAGGTCTTAGACTTTTCTTTAGAGGATACCGCAGCTGTATCGGGAGGAACAATGGAGAGAATCAGAGTTGCCGTGATCTATGGAAGCACGCGTCCGGGGCGCTTTTGCGACACCATGGTCAGGTGGACTGTGGAGCGGGTCGCGGCGAGCGAAAGGTTTCAGCTTGAGGTGATCGATCCTGCCGATCCGCCCGCTGGGCCCTCCATCGATGAACGCCCTTCCCTGTCCCTTCAACAGCGGCTGGGTCAGGCAGATGCATTTGTGATCGTAACTCCGGAGTACAATCACGGATATGCTGCGCCGCTCAAGGCTCTGATCGATTCGAGCGGTGCGGAATGGCACGCCAAACCGGTTGCCTTTGTCTCATATGGCGGGGTCTCCGGCGGATTGCGCGCGGTGGAACAGTTGCGGCTGGTGTTCGCCGAGCTGCACGCCGTGACGATCCGCGATTCCGTGAGCTTTCCCAGCGCATGGGAGCAATTCGACGAATCGGGTGCGCTAAGGAGTCCAGAACGCGCTCAAAGGGGCATGGAGACTCTTCTCGCGCGATTGAACTGGTGGGCGGTCGCACTGCGCGAAGCACGCTCCACCTCTCCTTACCCACTATTGGCCTGAGGTGAGAATCGTGAGGGAGATGATGAAAACTGAATTCAGCCGCTCGTTGCCACAAGCACCAACTATCTTCCAACCCCACACGACTGAGGAACGTGATGCGATTCTGGCGGTGATCGCAACTCTGGAGCGTGCCGTCAACACGTCGGACGGCGATCTCTTCGACAGTGTTCTCAGCGAGGATGTGATCTGGGGTAGCCCAAAAGGCCAGATTGTCCTCGGCCTAGACCAGCTGAATCCAATTCACCGGCGGCTGGCAGCCAATTCGCGACAGTACGGACACAGTTCGCGGTTCATTTTGGAGGCGCTCGGTTTCATCGGCCCAGAAATGGCGTGCGCAACTGTTCGGCGTACTGGCTTGGACGAGCACGGATTGCCACTTCACCCTTCTCAAGGCTCGATTGTTCAGGAATTGGCTTTATATGTACTCGTGAGGCGAGGCGATCGGTGGTGGATTGTGTGTGCTCAGAATACTCCGGTGATGTTGCCGTAGCGGCGCGGCTGCGCTCACGGGCATTCCTGCGTGTTGCTCTCTTAGAATGCGGTAGCCCCGCGTTTTTGAGCTTGTTACCGGTGCTCGCTAAGTGTCGGTCTGACCTGAAATGCCGACCGCTGTTGGACATTCGCATCAAGACAGTGCGGTCTCCACTGTCGCCACCGCGACGCACTCAACGTGCTAATTAAGCGTCAGTTCAAGGATTAGTCCTGGGAAACGCGCTTGTAATGATCGAACCGATCAACTCACGGATGGTCAACTCGGGAGCTCCCCAGAAACGGGGTTCTGGGAAACGAAGGTGGGTCTGGTCCAGTGGCCTCTTTCCAACCCACAACCCAACCCACAATTCGAGAGGTCTTGTAAGACTTCCGCGTAGTTTGGCAGTCCCCGCGGTCTTGTAAGTTGTTGTAAAACCTAACCACGCTACTCTGATAAGGGCGAGGTACGTGGTTCAAGTCCACCCAGGCCCACCATTTTTCAGTCGATTACCGGCAGTTGTCACATAGTCTGAACCGACAGCCCTGCCGACACTTCCCTGAACGATTTGCGTACCTGCCCCAAACATTTTCGACGATTCCTCCGGGGATGCCAGCGCTTCATCGCAATCTGCTGCGTGTGCGGCTCGAGCGTCGTCTGTATCCTTCGGCGACGCCGGATACCCACACAGATTTATATTCGACTTTCGCCTTGTTCACTTGCCAGTAGCTTAGGTTCTGACGTGAGTTGTGCCGCTCAAACTTATGGCCGGCCTCAATAGCCATTCCGGCCGTTCTTGCCGCCGGTCGCAGATGAGCGGCGAGGATCGGATGCCGCCGGACGTGCCCGTCCGATGGCTCCGTCCCGGCCTCACCAGTTTTTTAAAGTTGAAAACTCTGAGCCATTGTCGTCCTGGATCCAGTCGCAGAATGTGAGCTCGCCTTCGCGGCCTCTCTTCTAACTTACGATGCAGGGGAGGGAGCAAACTCCGAGAGAAGACTTGGATCCACAAATGTTGGAGAGATCGAGCCCGCATCACTTCAACCCTCTCGTTAACCTGTGGGAGCCTATTGCAGAGGGAGGGTAGAAGGATTTAGTGTGTGAGTTCGGCTGTAAACGTTTGCTGACGCATGCTGTAGGATGCTTCCAGCAGTGTCGCGCCGCGGATCCCTGAGGTGCCCCTAAGGCCCAAACTTGAAAGACATGGCTGGCTGGAGAAAGTCGTGGTTCCGATCAAAAGCGATGAGGAGCGCATTCATAAGGACCAGGAAAGGGATTGGCTGACGCTCGTTCGCAAGCGCACGCGATCGATTTCCGGCGAGAGGCGTGGACTAATGAAAAACAGCTGTACGGGGTTCCGTCAAGGGAGATTGTCGGTTACGGATTTTTGCTGAGGGCGAAAAACATTTCGCTTTTGCGCGTCGTACGAAGCCTTGGAGGTTTGACCAGAGATGACTAGGCAGTGGAATCGCCGTGAGGTGCTAGCGCAACTGGCTGGAGCCTCGGCTGGATTGCTTCTTCCACAGGGGAATGCATCTGCACGCGAGAGTCTGCGAGTCGCCGGAGAAGACTGCGTCGTTCAACTCACGTCCATAAGTGACAACACCATTCGCCTTAGCGTCGTTCCGACCAAGAATGGCGCAACAAGCAGTATTGCATCCGATGGCTCGCTTGTTCGGACCTCGTGGGGCTCCCCGGCCGCAACGATCCGCAGCACGGTGCAGTCGCAAACGATCCAATGCGGAGAAATGAGTGTACGGTTTGTTCCGGACCCACTCACATTCACCATCACGGGGGTTAAAGGACAGACGATCCAACAACTATCCCTCGACAAAGAGAGCGGTGTAGTTTCCTTTGTGACCGGAGATGGTCCCCTGCTGGGGCTCGGAGAGGGCGGCCCGCAATTTGACCGGCGCGGCTCAATCGACCGCATGAAAAACGGGCAAGGCGGCTATCAACTGGCAACGCATGGCGCGCGCGTCCCGATCCCCTGGCTAATCGGCACGGGCGGCTGGGCGATGTTTTTCCACCAACCCTTCGGCACGTTTGATTTCTCGGGGGCACAGAGTAAATTTCAGCCACCTACTCCGCAATCGGCCTTGCCGCTCGATATCTTCTTCGTCGCTTCACGCGATCCAGCAACGATCATGGCGGAGTATGCGCGGCTCACCGGGCACGCCGAGATGCCCCCGCTGTGGAGCTTCGGTTATCAGCAATCGCACCGCACATTGGCGAGCCGCGACGAAGTGCTGGCCGAAGCAAAAACTTTTCGTGAGAAAAAACTTCCCTGCGACGTTCTGATTTATTTGAGCACCGGATTCTGCCCCTCCGGCTGGAACACGGAGAACGGCTCGTTCGCATGGAATTCGCGAGTGTTTCCCGATCCAAAAGAAATTCTGAACGATCTCCATAAAGACAATTTCCGAGCCGTGTTTCACGTAGTGATTTTATCCGACAATCTTCGCGGGAGCGTCCGCGACACATGCGAACTCTCGCGATTTGATGAAGAAGAAGCGAGCTGTTACTGGGATGCGCATCGCAAGGATTTTGCTCTCGGCATCGACGGCTGGTGGCCCGATGAAGGCGATCCGCTGGATATTCCCTCACGCCTGACTCGCAACCGAATGTATTGGGAGGGACCGCAGCTCGATAGGCCAAACGAGCGGCCGTACGCATTGCACCGGAACGGCTATGCGGGCATGCAACGGTATGGCTCTTTCTTGTGGTCCGGGGACGTGTATTCGACTTGGGAGACTCTAAAGACTCATATTCCGATCGCCATCAATACAGCGCTCACAGGAATTCCATACTGGGGCACGGACATTGGCGGTTTCGTACCCACGAAAGAATTCACCGCCGAACTTTACTTGCGCTGGTTTCAGTTCGGATCTTTTTGTCCGTTGTTTCGCTGCCATGGGCGCGCTTGGAAACTACGGCTTCCGTGGGGTTGGAACACGGGCGACACCGGCCCCACTGAGATCAACAACTACAACGGCGCGGCGCTTCCAGACACCAGCCAACTGCACAATCCCCAAGTAAAGGACATTTGCCGCAAGTATCTCGAATTGCGCTATCGATTGCTTCCCTACCACTACAGCGCGGTGCACGAATGCGCGGCCACCGGCATGCCGATCATGCGTGCGCTATGGCTGCATTATCCGGAGGACCCGAAGGCGGTTGTGTGCGGAGATGAATACCTGTGGGGAAAGAACGTGCTTGTGGCACCCGTGGTTGAGAAAGGAGCGACAACACGGCAAGTCTATCTTCCCGCGGGCGATTGGTACGATTTTTGGACGCGAGATCGCCTCGAAGGAGGCCGCGAAATCAGCCGCGCCGTGGACCTCGAGACCCTCCCGCTATACGTGCGCGCGGGGACGATTTTGCCTCTCGGTCCGGTGAAACAATTCACGGGTGAAAAAGTGGAGGAGCCACTTTCCATCTTCGTTTATCCCGGCGCCGATGCTTCTTATTTGCTTTACGAAGATGACGGCATTTCTTTCAACTATCGCAAGGGAGAATGGATGGGAATCGAAATGGACTGGCATGAGGCGGGGCGCATCCTCACTCTGCATCTGGCGCATGGGTCGCGCATGCTTCCTCCTCTTCACAGGAAATTGGAAGTGAGGCTGGAGCAACAGACGAGGTCAGTGGTATTCGACGGAAATCCCCTTCAGGTGTCGTTCTGACGCGGTCCCGAACTCTTTCCGCTTGCCTACGCATTCCACAGATGCGGGGGAGACGGCTGGCGCCTAGTCTCCAAACTCCGCTCTTGAAGTAAACGTTTGCTCGGTGTATAGGTAAGGGTTTCGAGGAACTTATTCATGACTCCCGTTCGTTCCGCAATCTCCAAGTTGCGCGCGTTTGCCGTGGCAATCCTTCTCACGGGGTTGTGGAGGGCAGGGATAGCTGCGGCCGACGAACCCCACGCCCTCCATGTGCAAGGCGATGTTGTGGGAACACACGATCCCTCCATCATAAAAGAGGGAAACACTTGGTACCTGTTTGCAACGACACCGCCGGACTCAAAAACGACGGATCAATTCCCCATCCGGTGCTCGAGAGACTTGCTGCACTGGAGAGCTTGCGGATACGTTTTCACCGATATTCCGGCGTGGATTAAGGAGAAAAGCCCCAAGACAAAGGAGCTCTGGGCGCCGGACATCTCCTATTACGACGGCAAGTTCCATCTGTACTACGCCTACTCCTCGTTCGGCGTAAATACGTCCGGGATTGCGCTCTTGACGAACGAGACTCTGGACGCGCACAGCTCCAGGTATCACTGGGTCGATGAAGGTCTGGTCCTGCAATCCCGCCCCGAGGACGATTTCAACGCCATCGATCCAAATCTCGTCCTGGACGAAAAGGGCCAAGCTTGGCTGGCTTTTGGAAGTTTTTGGAGCGGAATCAAAATGAGGAAGCTCGACCGGCGTACTGGCAAGCTCTCCACGGATGATACGAAAGTCTACTCCCTAGCGACGCGGTGCAAGCCGGAGCATTTCGCGCCTCCAAAACCCGGTTTGCCGCCTGACTACCAAGCGATCGAGGCGCCGTTTATCGTTCATCACGGCGAGTTTTACTACCTTTTTGTCTCCTTCGACTTGTGTTGCCGTGGCACAAAGAGCACCTACAGAACTATGGTAGGACGCTCCCGAGAAGTCACTGGACCTTATCTCGATTCAGAAGGCAGGAAGATGAGCGACGGCGCTGCAACTCCACTGCTCAGCGCAAATCAGAAATGGGTCGGTCCCGGCGGCGAATCGATTCTGCTCCAAAAGAGTGGCGACATCATTGTCTATCACGCCTACGACGCAAAAACAGGAATCCCCTCGTTACAAATTTCAACTCTCACCTGGGGAGGCGGTTGGCCACACGCCGCTTTGGATGGCGATACCTCCCGCGAGAATTAGGTTCACCGAAGCATGGCTTTGGTCGTGCAGCTCGCAAGCCAGTCTTCCAACGGAGAGTCTCAGTCACCCTGGGAAACCAACGGTTCCAAAGGAGAAAGACATGATAAATCGTCGCGACTTCTTGCACCACGGAGCTCTTGGGGCCGCAGCTCTCTTAGCAGCCCCGAAGATTGGCTGGGCTGCCGCTGCCACGTCGGGCACGGCCGACTCCCGCATCGAAGTCCTCTTTGACGAGCCGCTTGGTACAATTTCGCCAAATATCTACGGTCATTTTACCGAAAACCTCGGCGGAGTTTTCTATGACGGCATTTGGGTCGGCGAAAAATCGCCCGTGCCGAATATCGGTGGGCTTCGAAAAAGCTTGATCGAACACATGCGCAAGATCAAGGCTCCAGTGATTCGCTATCCCGGTGGATGTTTTGCCAATAGCTACGACTGGCGTGACGGAACTGGCCCAGTCGAGAAGCGACCCCGCCGAACCAATTTCTGGGCAAACGCGGAATCAGATCAAGCGCCGTTGAATCACCGTTATGATCCCAATACCGTCGGAACGAACGAATTTGTTCATTTCTGCAAGCTCATTGGGGCCGAACCTTATCTCGCTGCAAATGTGAGAAGCCTGCCGGCTTCGGCCTTCCAGCAGTGGGTCGAGTATTGCAATTCCCCGGCGGGAACCACAACGCTCGCCGATGAGCGCGCGGCCGCTGGATATCCCGATCCGTTTGGCGTGAAGTATTGGGGGGTGGGGAACGAATCGTGGGGATGTGGCGGAGAATTCACAGCTCAAGAGTACGCCGTCGAGTTCCGGCGGTACTCCACATGGCTTCCCGCGTATGGCGACCATCTGCATCTGATCGCCTCGGGTCCAAACACGGACGATTGGAGCTGGACGCGAGAATTTCTCGAGGAAGTGTTACGCAAAGGACCGGGCGAATTACGCCGCATCTATGGACTGGCCTTGCACTATTACTCCTGGAATTTAAGCCGAGGAAAAACGCAGGACTGGGTGGCTGGCAAGGGAGACGCGCTAAAGTTTGATACCGTCGATTGGTATGAACTGCTCCGCGAAGGCGAGCGGATGGAAAACCTGATCACCGGCCACTGGCAAGTGATGAGCGAGTTTGACCAGCAACATCTCATGAAGCTGGTAGTGGATGAATGGGGTCCCTGGTATCGCCCGGGCAGCGAGGCTACTCGAGGAGACTTGCTCGAGCAGATGCCCACTCTGCGTGACGCCGTGTTCAGCGGGATGACGCTCGACATCTTTAACAGAAATCCCGAAAAGGTGGCCATGGCGAACTGCGCACAGCTCATCAATTGCTTAAACAGCCTTTATCTCGCGCACGAAGATAAGTTTGTCGTTACGCCAGTCGGCCACGTCTTCGAACTATACGCGAGCCACCAGGGAGGGCAGTCGCTGCGGACGATTTTCTCGGCGCCAGACTTGCACTATGAGCGCGATGGAAGTCCGGCGTCCTTTTGGGGATTGCGCGGTTCGGCTTCCGTGCGCGACAAGACTCTGACCATCACCGCTCTCAATCCTAGTACGAGCGAGCCGCGCTTGGCGGAAATCGATTTGCGCGGCGCCGCCGTAAAGGAAGCCAATATGAGCTTCCTGAGCAATGCCGACATTCACGCCCACAACACCTTCGATCAACCCGATGTGGTAGTTCCGCTGACAAAACCCCTGAGCTTGAAAGAGGGAATTCTTACGGTGGAATTCCCAGCGGCATCTGTGGCCGCCTTACATATTGAACTGCAATAGAATCCTTCAAAGCAGTTATCAGACATTTTTCCGGCTCACTCTTGAGTGCTCCCGCGGAAGTCAGCCAAACGCGCGTGAACGTCGTCGCACAAAAAGAGGCGGGGCTGCACCGCCTCCGCCTCTGGTATTGCAAATTTGTGATAGGTCTGAAAGTCCGGGTAGCCGGAACGGTCTGCACAGCCCTCGCGGTCCGAGTAAGTCGGGGACCCCCGCTGAGGGTATGTAAAGCAAGGGCCCCCATTGCTGTTCCGATCCGGCTAGAAGTAAAGCTTCCCTCCTAATTGCCACCAGCGCGGCAGCGTTTGGGCGGTCACTTGGCCAAAGTTGCCCTGAGATAAATCGCCTTGGATGCTTTGGAAATTGGCGTGGTTGAACAAATTGTAGAATTCAAACCGGAATTGAAATACCAGGCGCTCGTTGATGTGCGTGTTCTTGTAGACAGTCATATCCGTCTGGATAAAGGCCGGATTGCGGAAGGCGTTATACTTTTCGTTGCCGTTCGTTCCCGCGGTGGGCACGGTGAACTGGTCGGCGGCGAACACGCCGGTGGTATAAGCGCTCGACGAGGTTCCTTGCTGATAACTCGAAACGTTGGGGTAGCTGTAGTCGTCTCCGTTGGCGAGGTAGTCGCCAGTTTGGGTAAGGTGCGCGTCCGCACCCACGTCGTAGTTTGCGCCGTTATATGCCGCTGACGTAAAGACGGTGAACGGATAACCGGTCTGGTAAATGCTCGTCCCGCTGACGCCCCAACCACTGGTGGCACGGCCTACAAATCCCTGGCCTCCATTCAAGCCAGGCTGCTCATAGTTGAAGCTTGCGGAAAAGCGGTTAGGAGCATCCCATGGTGAGGGTCCGTAGAACGCGGAAGGATTCTCCGGCGTAGGATACCTGCTCGCGTCATCCATGGAAGAGGATCGCGTGTAGGAAACGTCGAAGAACCCACGGCTCGCTCTGGCTCTGAGATCAAACGTCACGGCTTCATAGTTGGCATACCGATTGTTCTGCGTGTAGGCGATTTGGCCGAAGCTATCGTTCGGCCGAGGCGGTGCCGAGCCGAATGGTAGCCCGATCAAAGCTCCCGGCAGTTCGTTGATGTCGACGCCGTAGGAAACATCACCGCCGGCGTTCCCATTTCCAACAAGATTGACTGTATGAGACCCGCTGTACAGGGCCGCGGCGACAAAGCGGCTACCCAGCCTATGCTCCAGCGTGCCTGACCAAATGTATGCCGTAGGAGAGACAATGTTTGGATCAATTCCCCCAATCGCTAAACCTGCGCCCGGAATTCCTCCCGCCGCGTCCAGACAGGGAGCTACGGGACACAATGATGTCCCGGCTAACTGAGGGAAAACGAATCCGAATGGAGGTGTGCTACTGGTGCCTTGCACGAACACCGGTTGGTTCCCCGGAGCATTTGCCGCGTAAAACGTAGGATCGATTAGCCCCGGCGGATTGCCTCGAAATTCCTCCTGGATATTGGCTGGCGTAAGCCAATTGGAAAACATCCCGAATCCGCCGCGCAATAGCCAGTTGCCCCTTCCGTCGATATCCCAAGCCGCTCCGATCCGCGGCGTATAAGCTCTGGGCGTACTTACCAACGCATTATGCATAGGCTTGGCTATGCCGGCAGCAACCTGGTCCTCGAACGTTGAACCTGAACCGAGGTAGAAATTTCCCAAAACCGTCGTGGGCGTTTTGGAATATGGGTTTCCCTGATCGTCGAAGCGGAAACCGAACGTTAAGGTTAGATTGCGGCGCGCTTTCCATGTGTCCTCGGCAAATAGGCCCCAAGTCTTGGAAGCCGCGTCCCAACTCCAAAGCTGTTGTTGGCCGGTTATCGGACTATACATCACGCCGCTCTCCGTTAATGGCGAGTCTTGAGCCAGCGCTAACAAGCTGTTGAAGCTAAAGGCCGGGTGAGACCAAGGCCCCTGAAATGGCTCAACGTCGTCACCGAACAAGCCTTCATAGCCCACCTTTATGACGTGCGCGCCACGGACATGCGTCAAAACATCACGCCAGTGATAATTGTGTTGAATGAAGTCGCCTTGCGCGAACCCCAGCCCATATCCGACGCTTTGCCCGGTCACGCCGATTCCAGGGATAGTAAAGTCACCGGTCTCGTCATTCTTTCCTTCGACGCGATTCTGCGCGAAGATCGCCTCATTCAGTGTCGTCGGACTGAAATCGTGCGTCCAATTCACCTGTAAAGCGCGCTCCCAGTAGTTATTTGTCGTCGAGAATTGTGGGATGACATCCGCTGTAGGGTTGGCTTGCAGCGTGCGGAAGAAACTGCCGTAGATCCGGTCCTTGCTGAAATACTTGTCCACGCGAACGAAATACTGCGTACCGTTGATGATATTGGCGGAATTGAAGGTGCCGCTGTCAATCATCGCGGTCGAACAAGGCAAGTTGTCGGTTGCGGCTGTTCCGCAAGTACCCGGAAAGACGGAATTCGCCGTTTCCGATACGGTTGCTCCGGCCACGTGCGTGGGCACGTAGGTATTCAATATCTTGGTGCCGAACGTATTCGGATAGTTCGTTTTCGCCCAGGACGCAAACGCCGCGTCCGGAAACGTAATCACGCTGTTGCCCGTGGAAGCAGAAGACCTCAGCGCTTCTATCCCGAAGAAGAAGAAAAATTGGTGATGCGGAATAATCGGGCCTCCGATCGTTCCGGAAAGATTGTTGCTATGGAACGGAGAGTAAGGATGATCGGAGCCAGGCAGAGAATACTTCGCGAACATCGACTGGTAGTTGAAATAGTCGCTGGCCAAACCGTGGAATTCGTCCGCGCCAGACTTTGTGGTCATTGCCACCTGCAGGCCGCTGCCCCGCCCGTACTCGCTCGAGTAGGTGTTGACCTGATTGTTCGATTCTTGAATGACGTCGGGGTTCGGAACCAGGTTCAGAACACCTTGCCTAACGCTGCTGGTGACATCCAGCCCGTCAATGATCCACATATTGGCAACGGTTCCTTGACCGTTGGCACTGACGTCTACCGCCGTCTCGGTGGAGAAGTTATTTACGCTCGATCCCGGTGTGCCAGAAGCAACTCCCGGTCCACCAGCCAATCCTAGCCCCGTAACCCCAGGGGCAATCGTGGACAGCGAGAGCATGTTGCGACCGGCCAGCGGCAGGGTCGACAACTCTTGCGTTTGCAGCGTCTGTTGATTTCGCGTCTCGGCAACGTTGATGAGCGGATTCTCGGCGCTGACCGTAACCGTTTCCGTCGCTGCGCCAACCTTGAGGGCAATCGGAACGCTGAGGTCTTGATTCGTCTCCAGCGTTACCGTAGTGCTTGCCGTGGAAAAACCCGACGCTTCGACGGATATTTTGTAGGAACCAGGCGCCAAGCTCAGAAACCGGTAGCCACCCTCGGCATCCGATGTAGTGCTCGCCGTAATGTGGGTTGCCATGTTCTCCAGCACAACCTTCGCTTGGGCAACGGCCGCGCCGCTCGGGTCTGCAACGTTTCCTTGAATGCTCGCCGAGTACTGGGCCCACGCGGAGCCAGCCACGATAAGCGATAGGACAAGCGCCCCAATGAACCCTCTCACACAAGATCTCACTTGCATGCACTTCACCCCCAAAAGAGACAGAGCAAACATTTGCAGAACTATTTCTCTGTAAACGTTTTCTCGATTGTCAAGAGATATATGCTACTTGAATTTTGCTGTCAAGCTTTTTCTAGTTCTTTTGTATTAGAAATCGTGATACTGGCTTCCCGGTCTTCGCCCAGCCGGCTTACCCCTTCGCCCACCCTCGGTTAGGCACTGGCCCCACGCCCTCTCGCAGCGTGATGAGTTGGTTGACCGCGAGCCGTTCGAACGACTCAACCAGACCGTTTGGCCAGTGCACTTCGAGCCCAACTGAGCTATTGTTTCCGAGGCCGAAGTGCAATCGAAAGTCGTTGCAAGAATAGTAGCTGGACTGGCTCAAAACGCATTGGGCCTGCGTTTTTCCCCCATAATGTGCAAGAACCCGCGCTCCAATCGCGCTTCTGTTTGACTTGACTCCCTCCAGCCTCACCTTGATCCAATTCTGTTTTCCGCGAATATCGTTGCGTAAAAGCGATGGTGGTTCATTCAGATTGATGATGAGCATGTCGATGTCGCCGTCGTTGTCGAAATCCCCGAACGCACATCCCCGGCTGCAGTGCGCCGCGGCAACCCCTGGGCCGGCCGCCTCGACGAGTTCCTCGAACGTCCCGTTGTCCAGATTGCGAAACACCGCCCGCGGCGTCTTGTTCGGATATTGCGGTAGCTTTTGCTCGACTTCCGGGTAAACGTTCCCTGTAACCATGAAAATGTCCGGGTAACCGTCGTTATCCAAATCCATGATTCCAGCTCCCCAGCAGACGTACCGCGTCTCCACGCCGATTCGGGACGTACGCGTAACGTCGTCAAAATTCCCTTTGCCGTCATTGTGGTAGAGAACGTTGGAGTCATCCGCGAAGTGCGTCTTAAAAAGATCCAAATGGCCGTCGAGGTCGTAATCGCCGACGCCCACCCCCATTCCCGCCTGTTCCTCTCCGTCGTCGCTGAGGGCTACCCCGCGCAGCACTCCCTCTTCGCGAAATGTTCCGTCATGATTGTTCATGAACAGGAGGCTGGGGGTCGAATCGCAAGCCACGTAAATATCCGGCCATCCGTCCTCGTCCAAATCCGCCGCCACTACGGTCATGCCGTAGCATTTAGTTGCCCGCGCGATACCCGCCTGTTCGCTGACCTCCGTGAATGTCCCGTCTCCATTGTTTCTGTACAGAGAATGATGTCCTGTGGGAAGCCCGAGCGGTCCGCACTCCACCGGGATTCCCTTCCAATTGCAGTTGCTGGTCGCTCCGGGGACAGGCGCATTTTCAAAGGAAAAGCGGACATAATTCGAGACAAATAGGTCCAAATGCCCATCGCGGTTGTAGTCGACAAAGCTGCATCCCGCGCCCCAACGCGTCTCCTCGCTCGACAGCCCCGCTGCCTTCGTTACGTCGGTAAAAGTACCGTCACCATTATTGCGATAGAGAATATTTTGCCCGAAGTAAGTGCAAAAAATATCTTCAAACCCATCATTGTTGTAATCCCCGATGCAGACGCCGCACGCCCATCCAACCGCATGCAAACCCGCTTTTACCGTGACGTCGGTGAACGTCCCGTCGCGGTTGTTCTTGCATAGCCTGTTCGTCGCGCCGGGCGGAGCGCCTTCAAGGCGGGTGCCGCAGAGCAGAAAAACATCTATCCAGCCGTCGTTGTCGTAGTCGATGAACGCACATCCGCAGCCGGTGGATTCCAGAATGTATTTCTTGCTCTTCACCCCGCCATAAATTGTCGGCTCGTGGAGCCCGGCGCCAGCAGACACGTCGATAAAGTGCGCGTTAAATGGGCGGCCGGAAGGTGCTGGCCGGGCGAGAGGCTTGGCCCTGTGGGCTGCAACCCCCTGCCCCAGTAGCCGCTCGGCGCTTATAGCCATCGCCGATCCCAGAGAAAACCCCATGAACGCGCGGCGGGAATAGATCATTCGGAAAGACTTCCTGGGAAGGGCCCTGCTCCGCCGATTTTCCGGAGCGTTCTCAGACTTTCGTGAGCAAACGGTTTCTCGAAATCCATTATGAACTCCGCGCGTAGAGCCGAGGTGCTGGGCCTAAGGCTGCTTTGACGCCGTGTCCTCTTCAAACAGTTTGTATCGATAGCGTTCTCGGTCATCTTGCGTTTGTTGTTCGCGAAGGCTGGCCAAGCGCTGTAGCAATCCGGGAATTTCTTTGTTCTGTCCGGTCTTCCTCAGTGCTTGAATCAGTCTGTACACGGCGGCGTGGTCCTTGGGATCGATAGCCAAAACCTTCCGGCACTGCTCGATCGCTCTCGGATACTCTTCGGTTTGCATGTAGAGTTTCGCGAGCACGTCGTGAGCCGCCGCCATGGTGGGCTGCAGGGCGACGGCTCGCTCCGCGGAACTCATTGCAAGATGAAATTCCGGCGTGCCCGGGTCAACGCCTTTTTGCGTCAGAACATCTGCTTGCAGGTAAAGGAGTGTTGGGTCGTTCGGTTTTCGCTTCAATTTTGCTTGCACCGTCGTCAGCGCGTGGCCTAGATCATTTTCCTGTACGGCCGCCAGCCCTTCCGCTGCCGTGCTCAAGGACTGATTCGGATTTAGTTGATACGCTTTCTCAAAGTCTGCTTCCGCCTTGTCATATTGCGCCAGCTGCACATATAACACGCCGCGCGCCACATACAGATCATCCGCTTTCGGCTGCAATGATAGCCCTTCCGTGATCACATCGATGCCGACTTGAAACGATTCGTGTGAAAAGCATATGGTCGCAAAATCCAGATAGAGACTTATGTTCTTGGGATCCAGCAAGAGCGCTTGCCGGAGAGTGCTGACCGCATGAGGCGTGTCGCCCGTGTCTTCATAGGCTCTGGAAGCCAGTTCCAGCGCACTCGAATTCACTTCCTTGGATTCCAACAGAGGTTGCAACGTGACCAGTGCATCCTGAGACTTGTGATCCATGATTTGAATGGATGCCAGGAGCAGCCGTTCTCGCGGATCGTCGGGGCGAAGGGCAAAAGCTTTTTGAAATGTCGTGGTCGCATCATCAAGCCGCTTGAGCTTCACCAGGCAGGTCGCATAAGCATGCAATGCGTCGATCTGCGAGTCTATCAACTCGCCTGCTTTCTCAAAATGTGGCACTGCGGCCGCGCAGTCTGCCCTCTGAAAGTCCAATACGGCCAGCATCGCGTGCGCGGTGGAATTCTCTGGGTGTAGCTCCAGCAACTCCTTGAGCAGCGGCACCGCTTTTTGGCTTCCCGCTTGGTATTCGATCTGTGACGCTCCCGCCAGCGCCCCAACATTGTTCGGTGAGATTTTTAGCGCCTGTTGAAACGCTGCCAGCGCCTCCTTGCTTTCGCCTTCGCTCACCAAGGCAATGCCTTGCAGCGTCCATAATTGCGCGTTGTTGGGCGAGGCTACCAGAGCGGCTCGGCTTAGCTCCACTGCTTTGTCGTACTCTCTGGCGCGGAGTGCCGAGGTGATCGGCTCAATCAGGCTCTCGGGGGTCTGCGAAATCGCGAGAGCAGGGCCAACCAG
The DNA here is from genome assembly GCA_049800195.1 of Candidatus Acidiferrum sp. Lineage (GTDB taxonomy): Bacteria > Acidobacteriota > Terriglobia > Acidiferrales > UBA7541 > Acidiferrum. Next base: position 24,346 of record JBARJI010000061.1, on the reverse strand, counting down.
CAGAATTATGGCGAGGCCAAGTTTCCTGAACCCCACGATCCTCGATTTCGTCATAGCTGGCATCTTGGCCATGACAGGATACTGCATCCGGGAAATCGATTACAGCAAGTGTTTGACGACGGGCCGCTCTCGCGCTATACATAGGTCAAGTGAGAAAACGCTTGCTGAGATTCACCCATCGAACCCGCTTTTCCCGGATCGCCTCCTTTGCTCGGGATGATGGCGCTCCCCGCAAGCAGGCTCAGGAGGTTTCAACATGAAAAACAGCAACAGGCGGCAGTTCATCAAATCAGCCGCCTTTTCGACCGCCGGACTTATGGCCATGCGTTCTCTTCCTTCATGGGCGGACCCGTCCGTGACCGTCGCTGTCACGCCTCCCTTATCTGTCTTCGCCTACTCTCAAGTACAGTTGCTGGAAGGCCACTTCCGCACTCAGTTCGTCGAGAACCACAAGCTCTTCCTTCAATTGAACGACGATGGATTGCTAAAGCCTTTCCGGGAGCGCGAAGGGCTGCCGGCCCCGGGGCCCGACATGGGGGGCTGGTACGACAATTCCGATGACTTTAATCCAAAAGATAACTTCCACGGGTTCATTCCTGGGCATTCCTTCGGTCAATATCTTTCCGGACTGTCGCGCGCTTATGCCGTTACCGGTTCAAAGCCGACTCAAGAAAAGGTTCATCGCCTCGTGCGCGCCTTTTCTGCCACCGTCGAGCCCAAGGGAAAGTTCTACGTCGACTATCGCCTCCCCGCCTACACCTTCGACAAAACCAACTGCGGCCTCATTGACGCCCATGAATTTGCGGCCGATCCCCTCGCCCTCGACGTCCTCAAACGCGCCACCGACGCCGTCCTCCCCTATCTCCCGGAAAAAGCTCTAAGCCGCGCCGAACAGGAAGCCCGTCCGCATAAGTCCATCGCTTATACCTGGGATGAAACCTACACTTTGCCGGAAAATTTCTTTCTTGCTTATCGGCGCAGCGGCGATAAGCGCTACCGGGAGCTTGGGGAGCGCTTTATCTATCATCAGTACTACGATCCCCTGGCGGAAAATCACAATGCTCTGCCCGGGATGCATGCCTACAGCCACGTTAATACCCTGAGCTCGGCTATGCAGTCCTACCTCGTCTTAGGCGATGAAAAATATCTCCGCGCCGCATCGAACGGCCTTCGCATGGTTCAGGAACAGAGCTATGCAACAGGCGGCTGGGGGCCGAACGAAGCCTTTGTCGAACCAGGCAAAGGTTTGCTTGCCGCGAGCCTCGGCACGACTCGTTCCAGCTTTGAAACTCCCTGCGGCGCCTACGGGCATTTCAAAATCACTCGATATTTGCTGCGCCTCACGCGCGATTCTCGTTACGGCGACAGCATGGAACAAGTGCTTTACAACACCGTCGCCGGCGCGAAACCGATTCTTCCCGTTGGCACCAGCTTCTACTACTCCGATTACAACAACGACGACGCCAAAAAAGTCTATTACAAGGACAAATGGCCCTGTTGTTCCGGCACCTTTCCCCAACTCACCGCAGATTACGGCATCAGCTCCTACTATCCAGCCAAAGAAGGCATCTACGTCAATCTCTTCATCCCTTCCCGCGTAGGCTGGATGCAAGGCGGCACGCATTGCACGCTGACGCAAAAAACCAGCTATCCCACGGCAAACACAACTCAGCTTGAACTGGAAATGGCTCGCCCGGAAAAGTTCAGTATCTACGTGCGGGTCCCGGAATGGTCGGACGCAAAGACGCGCATTTCCATCAATGGCCAACGCGCGGAAGGCGATCCCGTCGCCGGAAAATTCTTCGAGCTGTCTCGCACTTGGAAGACTGGCGACCGCATCGAGTATGAAATCTCTATGCCTCTTCGCCTGCAACCGGTCGATCCCGAGAACCCGCAAATCGTGGCCCTTCGCCGCGGCCCGCTATCCCTATTTGCCACCGGAAATTTGCCGGCAACTTTTACTCGGGCGCAACTCCTGGCCGCTTCTCAATCTTCGGCGGACTCGATTGTCCAAACGGATGGCGGCAAAATCATTTTCCGGCCGTTTGATACCATTCGCGACGAACCCTATCGCCTCTACCAAAAAGTAGAAGCGTAGAGTCCGCGCCGCTCAGCCATGATTTCTAATCGTCTCAGCCGCGTCGCGGCATATTCCCCCTACGCCCGAAGCACTGGCGTCCACACCTGCATGGGCGACGGCGTTCGATTGGCCCATGCGTAATACGGGATAAACCTCAATTCCACCTGCTTGATTTCCGGCTTCCTGGCCGTGTAACGCTCATAAAGCGCCTCGCTCGAAGCCGACTTATCCGTAACCGCTCCTCTGTGTTTCAACACCATGACTCCGCCAAGCAAATCGTTCTGGAATTCCTCCTCGAAATTCGAGGAACGCTCCGGCCGCACATCCATGGAAACGTCGAACAATCCCACTCCGTCCGGCTGGTCCAGTTGTTCCAGGCAATAAACCAGCGGGCCACGCTGCACCGCAACACGCCCGTAATCGTCCACAACGCGGGGGTTGGCTTCGATCACTTGCGGCGTCATCGCGAACTTCACGCTGATCGCATCGCCCGCCGCCCACCGCCGCCACAAAGCTAGATACTTCCCCGGAACCGCTCCCTCGACCGCCTTTCCATTCACCTCAACCTGCGTACTATGCGACCACCCCGGCACTCGCAGATAAAGCGTGAACTCTGTCGGCTTCTCCGGCGTCACCGAAATTTCTGTAGCGCCATCCCAAGGAAACTTCGTCTTCTGTGCCACCTTCAACCCAGTTCCATCCTCCAGATGCCAGTCCAGTTCCGAATTGTCATATAAATGCAAATACAGCCCATCTTTGCTCGTGCTGTAAAAATACCCCGGCAGCGATGCAAACGTGCGCTCCAGATTCGGCGGGCAACACGTTGTGTCATACCATGGATTGCGAATCTTATCTCCGCCTGAGGGATCAAATGCCAGCGGATTGCGGTAACAATAAAGCGTCCCATTCAGCGACATACCGGAATTGATTCCGTTGTACAAGGCCCGCTCGATGACATCGGTGAATTTCGCATCACCGGTAGCCGCCAGCATCCTCCAATTCCACATCATGTTCCCGATCGCAGCACAGCTCTCCCCATAAGCCGTAAAATTCGGCAGCTCGTAATTATCTCCGAAAGCTTCTCCCTGGCTCCGCGCCCCGACTCCTCCCGTCACATACATCTGCGCGGAAACGAGATTCTCCCAAAGCTCATTGAGCGCTTTCCAATAAGCCGGGTCGCCCGTTTCCATGTAGTAGTCGGTCGCCCCGCAGCACGCGTACATCGCCCGCACCGCGTGCCCTTCGAGATGCGTTCGTGTCGTAAACGGAATCCCGCAGAAGTGATAGACATACGCGTTCGGGGGAAACTGAATCCGATCGTCGCCATGAAGAAGATATCCTGCCAATTCCAGATGCCGCTTGTCTCCAGTCGTGCGGTACAGCTCGACCAGCGCCATCTCCAGTTCCGGATGCCCCGAAAACATCGGTTTTTTATCCGCCTCTGGGCCAAAATTCGGCAATAGATAGCCATCCACAAATTTAATCCCCGCGTCCATCAACGTCCGGTCGCCCGTCGCGCGATAATACGCAATCGATCCCTGGATCATGTGCCCCAGGTTGTACATCTCATGGCCCCATCGCTGCACTTGCGGGGTCATGCGGTCCTTCGCCCGGTCTCCATCGTAGTAGGTATTCAGGTACCCGCTCGGTTCCTGCACGGCCACCACTTCCTTGATAATCTTGTCCGCCAGTGCATGGAGTTCCGGACGATCCCCGGATTGCAGTGCAAACCCCGCAGCTTCCGTCCATTTGTACACGTCGGAGTCCGAATAAACCGGCCCCGTCTGCGCCGCGCTGCTCTTCCCCACTAGCCTCAAAAAGTTGTCCATCCGCCCGTTGGCTTCCAGCAATTTCTCCATCGAAGGAATGCTCTTGTCGACGTTGATCTCTCGCCGCATTCCCCAAAATCCGTCCGTAATCGTCACCGCGTGCACTGGAATGTTGTGCAATTTCGCGTACGGCGATTTATCCAGAAAGAGCACGCCTTCCTCTTTCCATTCCGGCTCAGAGGCGCCCGCTCCGCCGCCCCAGGACGATCCAAAAAAATCATGCGCAGGCATGGCGCTCACCGTGGCCGCCGAAAGTGCCGCTCCCACAAATTCCCGCCTCGATAAGTGCGATTTCTTTGACATATTGCCCCCTCGGATCCGTGTCCTCGCCCGCTCCAGCGCGCCTTCTCTGTATTCAGAGCAAACGTTTACACACCCTGCACATTAAATCATTCCAACAGTTTCTTGCAATCACTTTTCCAACGATCGTCTCACGCGCCCTCACCCAGAATGTGGCACACCCGACGACCCGGCCATGACCACCTTTCAAGAGGTATACTTGCAGAGAAGCCGGGCCATCCGCCACACTCCTGCGCTTCAGCGAAAGGATGCTTTTATGATCCGACGTGACTTCCTTCGTCGCGTGCTTTATGGCGGCACCGCGCTTGCTGCTACGCAAGCCGCCGCCAAAGTGATCGAGCCGGCTTTGGATCCTGCCGCCCACGGCCCACTACCTCCGTCTGGCATGGACTTGCCGGACAATCATTCCCTTCCGGCCCCGGCCGCTCTTCCATTTCGCCTGGACGAGGTCAGGATTCTCGACCCCGATCTCCTCCGCATGCGCAGCCAAACTTTGCAATATATTTTAGCCCTGGATTCTGACCGTTTGCTGCATAACTTCCGCGTTAACGCCAATCTGCCGTCGTCCGCCGAGCCGCTCTATAACCGCGAGTCCCCTACCAACGGCTGGCGCGGTCATTACGTCGGCCATTTTCTTTCCGCCTCCGCCCAGATGTACGCCTCAACCGGAGACGTCCGCATCAAGGCCAAAGCCGACGCCATGGTCCCTGAACTCGCAAAATGCCAGGCGCAGTTCGGCGACAAAGGCTATCTTTCCGCGTTCCCCGAATCGAGCTTCGACGATCTGGAAGCGGGCCGGCCCTCCGCCGTGGTCTGGTACGCGCTCCATAAAATCATGGCTGGCCTGCTCGACGTTCACGAGAGTTGGCAAAATCCGCAGGCGCTTCAGGTGCTCGAGCGCTTGGCTGCATGGACGGACTGGCGCACCGGCCGCATCCCCGAAGAACAAATGCAGCGTACCCTGCAAACCGAATTCGGCGGCATGAACGAAGTCCTGGCCAATCTCTCCGCCGTCACCGGCAATCCCCGTTATCTCGAAGTCGCGAAACGCTTCGACCATCACGTCGTGATGGACCCCGCCGCGCAGGGCCGCGACACACTCACCGGCCTCCACGCCAACACCCAGGTTCCGAAATTCGTCGGCGCCGCCCGCGAATTTGAGCTGACTGGCGACCCGTACTACCGAGACGCCGCGCAATTTTTCTGGCAACTGGTCGCGCTGCACCGCAGCTACGTTACCGGCGGCAACAGCATTAGCGAACATTTCCGCACGCCGCCGGACGTGCTCGCCTCCGCGCTCACCGACCGTACCCAGGAAACCTGCAACACCTACAACATGCTCAAGCTGACCGGCCATCTGTTCAGCTGGCACGCCGAGCCGCGATACGCCGACTATTACGAACGCGGTTTCCTGAACCACATCCTCGCCACTCCCAACCCGGCGCAAGGCTCGCCGCTTTATTATCTCGGAATGCAGACGGGCCAATGGAAAGTTCACTTTGTTCCGTACGAAGGCTTCTTCTGCTGCTGCGGCACGGGCCTGGAAAACTTCTCGAAGCTAGGCGAGGGCTTCTACTTTCATACTGGACGCGACGGGCAGAACGCGTCGCTCTGGGTCAACCTGTTCTTCGCTTCTGAAGTGCATTGGAAGGAACAAGACGTCACGCTCAGGCAGGAAACGCGTTTCCCCGACGAACCCGGAACCCGATTGGTCATCCACACGAAAACGCCCAACCGCTTTAGCCTGAACGTTCGCATCCCCTACTGGGCCGAAAACGCCAGCGTGAAGATCAACGGCAAGCCCTGGGAGCCAAGCGAAAAGCTGGAACCCTCAAGCTACGCGAAAATCGATCGCACCTGGAAGAATGGCGACCGCGTGGACGTGATGTTACCCATGCGCTTGCACTTGCAGACGATTCCCGATGACCCAAACCTGGCAGCGATTATGTACGGTCCGATGGTGCTCGCTGGCGAACTGGGAACCCAGAATCTCGATCCCAAGCGCATTTATTCCGAAGATAAAATTCTGCATGGCGGTTTTTCCCCTATTGCCATCCCTGAACTCTCCGGCGACCGGAATGCTCTCGACAAATGGATTGAACCAGTCAGCGCGAAAGACAAACCGCTCAAGTTTTGCGCCGCGAGCGCGGGCCCTCACCAAGACGTCACTCTCAGCCCTTTCTATCGCCTGTTCGACCAGCGCTACTGCGTTTACTGGCGCTTCCCCGCAACCGTTGCTGGATGAATCCAAATCGGCCAATGCTTGCGATAATTGGACGGCTGACTGCACTACGCAGCTCGCCGAGCAACTTGCGCGCCAGCCCCGCCATCTCACGGAAAAGTTAGGAAATAGGCTTGATCGATTCATGAACTCAGCAAGGATCAAACGTGGCGTCGGGTCCAGGCGGCGATCTGTCGTGGCTGGTCTCCTGTTGGTCGTTGGCGCGTTCGTTGGAGCTGGGCGGTGTGCCGGCCAAGACCATTGCGAGGTCTTCTTCGGGAACCGACCTGGGATTACGTTCCTCAAGACACCACAGATGGCCGCCGAGGCCGAGCAAAAGTTGCAGAGAGATCCCTCCGATGTCGAGACCTTGATGCAGCTTCTCGACTATTATCTGTGTCATTGGGAGCAGCCGGAGTTTAAGGCCGCTCGAACAAGGCTCATCCTGTGGACGATTCTGAATCATCCCGACATTCATCTCGTTGGCGGACATGACCAAGGGGGTTTGCTCATCAATCCCGATGACAAAGAGGCTTATGCGCGAGCGCGAAAACTCTGGCTGGAAAAGGTTGAGCAATATCCGTATTTCCCGGATGTGTTGGCCAATGCGGCGTACTCCCTCAGGCTGACGGACCGCGCGGAAGCCGCGACGTGGCTCAAAAGATATATGGATAACTACGGACGCGTATTTCTGGCGGAAGTTTATGCCGACGCCATCACTGGCGTTACCGGTGCGAATCCGTTCCTTGGCATTACATCGGTTGATGCTACGGAGAGCGAGTCGGCTTTCGCGAAATATGCCATCGAAGATGCTGGAAAAGACAAAGAAGTGGCGGCCCGAACGGGATGGAATTTACACCTCATCTCAAACGAGTTTCGGTATGAAAAGTTGGACAGCGCCGATTTTGATCCGTTGGCGGAACAGCTGCTCTTGAAATCCGCGGAGCTGAACTATCCCCAGCCGGTGGACTTTTCGTATCTGGACCCGTTTTATCGTAGCCAAACGCTCAAGCCGGCTGACGAACGAGTGCTGTGCAAGGCGGAGAAGGTGCATGTAGAACCGGAAGAGCAGGCCGCGAGGCTTGTGTCGAGCGCCAGAATGCACTTCGACCGGGCGCTTCTGACGGAACCAGTGAAGGTCACGGTGGATATTGTCGTCGGGGTGGACGGACATGTCTGGGAGGCGGAAGCGAGGAGCGGTTCTCCGAAGGCGGCGAGTAAGGTGGCGGTGAACTCGGTCGCCCAAAATGTGTACAAGCCACTCAAGCTTGACGGGCAAACAGTGCGAGTAACAAGCAGTATTGTCGTGACGCTCGAACCCGGCGGGATCGTGGACCAACAGAAGCCGGTTGTAACTCACGATTCGCTTAAATGAGTAGGCCGCCTGGACGGAAACTGGCCCTCCACCGGAACAGTTCAGGTCTCAAAATTCCTCTTGACAAACTCGCGATTTCTGCTATCATATTAATCAAGTAGAAGTCTATTCTTCATCTCGTCGCCGGCGTTTGCCGGCATTTTTCGTTTCTACGGCTTCTCCTGTCGTATCGCACGCTTTCGAGCGGCCTTAAGGGTGTCCGGTAGCCCATATTGGCAGAATCTCGCGGAACGACGTAAGTCCTTTATTTGCCGCCCCCGCCCCCAATCGAGGGCCTGGTTTGGCTTTCTGGCGAACCTGTGCGAACACGCAGGATTTCCCGCAAGCCGAATTGTTTCATGGGCTTACTTCATAACTTGCGGACACCCCCGGGTGGGGGGTAGGGACTCTTCAACCGCCCGCGTTCGCTTTCTCGGCCACGCGGATCAACGTAGGGAGAACGCCACCGAACTCCGTCTCCTGGGTCCGCCCAAAGTCGAAGTAGAGTTTCCGATACAGTCCGTACAACTCGTCGTAGATCTTCTGCGCCGTCGGCTCCGGCTTAAAGACAGTGTGCCCCGGGCAAATCTTGTCCTGCGCCTCTTCCACCGTCTTGAATGTGCCCGCAGCCAGAAACGCAAAGATCGCCGACCCGAGACTCGTCACGCTCTTACTCGGCACCAGCACCGGCCGCCCCAGCACATTTGCGTAGACTTGATTCAGGACATTGTTCTTTTGCGGAATCCCGCCCGCGTTGATCACTCGCTTGATCTCCACGCCGTGTTCAGCCATTCGATCCAGGATAATCCGCGTGTGCAACGCCGTTCCTTCGATGGCCGCAAAAAGCTCATCCTGCGCTGTGCTCTGCAAGTTCCATCCGAGAGTGATCCCGCGCAAATTCGGATTCACCAGCACCGTGCGGTCGCCATTGTCCCAAGTCATGCGCAGCAAACCCGTCTGCCCCGCGCGATATTTCTCCAGTCCCTGGCTCAGGGTCGCGACATCCGTTCCTGCTCGGCTGGCAATCGCATTAAAAATGTCTCCCACTGCGGAAAGCCCCGCTTCAATCCCGGTCCGGTGCGGATGCACGCTTCCCTGCACCACTCCGCACACTCCCGGAACAAGATTGACCGACGGCGTAATTCCAATGATGCAAGTCGATGTGCCGACCACATTCACCATGTCGTCGGTCCGGCAACCCGCGCCGATCGCGTCCCAATGCGCGTCGAACGCACCGACGGGAATCGGAATGCCCGCTTTCAATCCGAGTTTTTCTGCCCAAAGGGGAGAGAGCGTTCCGGCAATTTTGTCCGATGTCGCGTATTCGCCCTGGAGTTTTTCACGAACGCCGGCAAACAAAGGATCGACTTTGACAAGAAACTCCTCCGACGGCAGCCCGCCCAAATCCGCGTTCCACATCCACTTGTGCCCCATCGCGCATACGCTGCGCTTTACTTTGCGCGGATCGGTTAGCCCGCACAGCGTCCCCGCCACCATGTCGCAATGCTCGAACGCGGACGCGAATGCGCCGCGTTTTTCCGGATTGTGCCGAAGCCAATGCAACAGCTTCGAGAAGCCCCATTCGGAGGAGTACACTCCGCCGCACCACTCAATGGCTTGCAGCCCTTCTCGATGCGCCGCTTCCGTAATTTCCGCGGCTTCGGCTTTCGCCCGGTGGTCGCACCAAAGATAGTATTCATCGAGAGGCTCGAGATTTTTTCCAACGGGAATCACCGAGGAGCCAGTCGTATCCATCGCCAGCGCCAGCACCTCATCGCCGGAGATGTTCGCCTTTTTAACCGCCTCGCGCGTCGCGCTGGCCAGGGCACGCATTTGGTCGTCGTGCGATTGCGTGGCGTATTCCGGATCTTCCCGCTTGCGGTGCAGCGGATATTCGGCGAGCGCCGTCGAGAGCAGCCCGCGTTCGCTGTCCACGATTGAGACGCGAACACTCAAGGTTCCAAAATCAACTCCAGCCACGATGGACATGAGATTTGAACTCGCTCTGCCAGCCTGAAATGTTACCCCGCGTGGGCGTACATCTCCCACCCGAGGTACTGCGAAGCGGCTTCATGCACTGCAGCGGCCACGGAAGAAAAATTGGCGGCGACGTGATGCTCGAATCCGTTTTCACAAATATAGCGCAGGAGTTTTTGCAGCCCGGGAATTTCCACCACGCCCGCTCCGCCAAACGTCTCGAGAGGATCGTCCGTAAACCTTCCGCTTCCGGTATAGCCGCGCATCCTTCCCGACGTGTCGTCGGTCGAGAATCGCGCAAAGCACATCGCGCCGGCCTTCACTTTTCCCACGCAGGTTCCAAATGTGTTTTCTTTTCCTACCGTGCCTGCGATGATCGCCTGGTAATCCATTTTCACTTCGTTGAAGAAATGTTTCGGCAAATTGCTGCAATGAAAGCACACCGCTTTGTTGGGATCGTTTCCGTAATTGTTGTTCCAGTCGAGCAGCGCGCTGGGTGTTTCCGAAGCCAGTTGTAAAGCATGCATTCCCAGTACTCCGCAAACGTCCACTTCGCACGCACTCGAAAGCAGCGACTCGCTCATCATGCTCATCACTGTGCAGGGCACGACGCCCAGGTTTTCTTCCAGTGAAGTCCAGCACTGCACCGCGCTGATCTGCAAATCCGTGCTTTTCATCCACTGATCGATCACCGCGCCCAGCTTGGCCATCTTCAGCAGCGCGGCCTGCGGAATATTCGCCGTCGTTACGTACTTCTGTATCGCTTGCAACTTCTGCACCGCGGCTTCGTCCGTATCTTTCATCCGGTCGATGCGCCCCAGCACTTCGGAAAGATCCAGCGTCTCCACCGAAATGCCGCTGTCCTCCAGCAATTTCTCGCTGTACCGCACCGTATTGAACGCCGCGGGCCGCGCGCCAAGGGCGCCAATCCGCAGATTGCGCAGCCCTTTTACAACACGGCAAACAGCCGCGAACCATTCGAGATCTTTCGCGAACTCCGCCGAACCCGGAGCTTCGGTGTGCAGTGTTGTGAGGGAATAAGGAATGCCATACTGCTTCAAATTGTTGCACGCCGACATTTTCCCGCAAAAACTGTCGCGCCGGTCCGTGATCGTCATTTTCGATTGCGTATCTGGAGTTGCTTGCACGAGTACAGGCACACCGAGATGCGCCAGGCGCAAGGTGTCCGCGATGGCGCGCTCGTCTCCGAAATTCGGCAAAGTCACGATTACACCGTCAATCGCGTCCGCTTTTGACTTGAACAATGCCGCGCACCGCTTGGCATCTTCGTACGTCTCGACGGCTCCGTGTTTGCTTTGTTCCGGCCCGAGCACTACGACGTCGATGCCCGCGGTTTGTAAGACCCGGGACATTTCATCGCGTCCGGTTTTCGCCAGATGATCCGGGAAGAATCCCCGGTTCCCCACGATCAACCCCATTGTCATTTTTCTCTTATTTGGCATGGCCCGTTAGGTCGCTTTCTCTCTCAATTACATTTTCCCCCGAGTCGAAAACCGGAAAACCGTCGTAGACCGGTAAGTCTGTCCGGGCTTCAATTCCGTCGACGGGAAATTCGGATGGTTCGGTGAATCCGGAAAGTGTTGCGTTTCCAGGCAAAAACCGGTCCGGTGCGCGTAGAACAGGCCGCCCTTGCCCTTCGCCGTGCCGTCCAAAAAGTTGCCGGTGTAAAACTGAATGCCTGGTTGCGTTGTAAACACTTGCAGCACCCGGCCGCTCGTGGGTTCGAAAACTTCGGCCGCAAGCTGCAGGCCGCCCTTTTCCGTTCTTTCCAGCACCCAGTTGTGATCGTATCCCTTGCCAAACTTCAGTTGCTCATTATCGTCGTTGATGCGTGCCCCGATGGCTGTCGCCTTCGTAAAATCAAACGGCGTGCCACGAACGGCCCGCAGTTCTCCCGTCGGGATAAGCGTCGAATCCACAGGCGTAAACTGCCGCGCGCGAAGAAGCAACTGATGATTCAAGATGTCCTTGCTCATGTCGCCGGACAAATTGAAATAGCTGTGATTCGTCAGGTTGAGGACCGTGTCCTTGTCCGTCGTCGCCGAATAATCGATGCGCAATTCGTTGGTTTCCGCGGGAAGCGTGTAAGTGACATTCACCTTCAGCGTCCCCGGATAACCTTCTTCTCCATCGGGGCTTGTGTAACTCAACTCGAGTACCTCAGCGTCGGGGCGTGAACGATCCATTCCTGTCCACACTCGCTTGTTGAATCCTATGGTTCCACCGTGCAGGCTGTTGGGCCCATCGTTCAGCGGAAGATGAAACACTTTGCCGTCGAGCGAAAATTCGCCCTTGGCAATTCGATTGCCGTAGCGCCCGATAGTGCCTCCAAAATAGGTTTTGCCCTGCTCGTATCCTTCCAGGTTCTCGAACCCGAGAACGACATCAGCTATTTTGCCATCACGATCGGGAACTTTTAAAGAAACAAGAGCAGCCCCATAGCTGATCACAACGGCTTCGACTCCTTTTTTGTTAGTCAGCACGAACCTGTGAATGGAAATACCATCGGTGGTCTTGCCATAATCGGAGACTTGGACCTTGGGCTCTGCTCCCTTCGAAGGAAGAGTCGCGGTGCAAAGTAAGAAACTGACGAAGGCGAAAAGCATCGCGGGAAATCTGGTCATGGATAGTCCTCTTGACACGAGCGAATGCACCACCAAGAATGCCACGAGAGTTAAGTAAACGTTTACCACGCTTTGTCAAACAATGCAAGGGCGGGGGGCCTAGCCCCTTGCCTCGCCTGAGCTTGCTTGGCTGCTGCTATGGCCCCGGGGGGAAACCGCCGTCTCCTCTTAATCGCAATGCTCGCAGGCTGTCCCTCGAAAGAACACGGTTTGGTCGCGCCTTTGAGATATCGTATACTGTCCCGGAAACACTTTGCTGAGGGCAAACGAGGTCTCGTGGACATTCGCGATGTCGCCAGACGGGCCAGGGTATCTACAGCAACAGTGTCGCGCACGGTCAATCAGGTTGCCTCCGTCGACGCGCAATTGGCAAAACGTGTGTGGAAGGCCATTGCGGAACTCGGGTACTACCCTAACCGTCAAGCACGCGCACTGGTTTCCGGGCGCAGCCGCGTTTTCGGATTGATTGTATCCGAAATCACCAACCCATTCTTCCCGGAAATCGTGCAAACCTTCGAAACGCTGGCCGTCGAGCAAAATTACGAAATTCTTCTGACTTCGACGATTCACGACCCCAAACGTATGGAGCTCGCCGTACGCCGCATGATTGAGGGGCGCGTGGACGGTGTGGCCATTCTTACGTTCGGAATGGAAGACGAACTCCTCGAGCATCTCCGTTTCCGGAACCTGCCTCTGGTCTTCGTCGACGTTGGCCCCAAGGCCCCGCGCGTCAGCAACATCCGGGTCGACTACGCCCACGGAATTCGCCAAGCCGTGCAGCACCTGGCAGCCATGCGGCATGAACGGATTGGCTTTGTCACCGGACCTCTCAAACTGCGGTCCGCAGTCGTGAGACGGGATGCGTTCGAAGAGTCCATGCGCGAGATCGGTCTGCAGGTAAACCCTGAATTCATAGTGGAAGGCGATCACCGGTTGGAAGGTGGAAAACGCGCTCTGCAAAAACTTTCGAAGCTCCGGGAACAGCCCACGGCCCTTATGTGCTCGAATGATATGACCGCCATCGGCGTGATGCGGCAGGCGTTCGATCTCGGAATCGCGGTGCCACTGGAATTATCGATCATCGGATTTGACGATACGCGCCTCGCGGACTTCATGATTCCGCCTCTGACGACCATTCAAATGTCGCAGGCAGATTTAGCGACGCTTGCGTTTAATGCCCTTCTGAAAGAAGTGAAGCGCGACGCTCCCTCCCCCAATGGAACGGAATATGTGCTGAAAACCCATCTGATACTCCGTAAATCGACGACTTTTCCCCCGAGCAGCAGTCCGGCAAAACCGCGCTCTTCCCCGAAGCGTGCCTCACAGAGCCCGCAGGAAGGCAAACAGTGAGACGCTTGCAATTCCCACGGTAAGCTCTTCGCCCCATGGCCCGGAGATCTCAGCTCGCATCCACAGCAAAGGCCCTTGTCCTATCGCTGTCGATGGCCGCGTTTTTTTTTGGCTGCGTGATTTTAGTCCGCGGCCAATCTTCAGAGAGCAACGCCTCCAAGCCTGACTCAGAGCCTCCATGGCTGTCTCCGCCAAGCGCGCCCACCAGCGCGAGCCGCTGCATGTTCTGCCATCCCGCCGAGGTCGAAGGGTATGCACGTTCCGCCATGGCGCATTCCTTGCGGCGGGCCGCACGCGAACCGGACGGAATCGTGACCGCTCATGGCTCAACGATCACTATGCATTCATCAGCGGCCGGTTCTTGGCAGCGATGGGAAAACGGAGGCGACAGCGCTGAATACCACGTCGACTTTGTGATTGGCTCTGGGATACACGCCAGCGGCTACCTCATCGATATCGGCGGCCATCTCTTTCAATCTCCCGTCGCTTTTTACGCCAGGCGCCAATCTTATGATCTGGCGCCCGGCTATGAGAACCAGCCGGACCCCGATTTTACGCGACCCGTCAGCGACGGATGCGTCCTGTGCCATTCGGGAACCGCGCTGCACGTCGCTGGTACTTTGAATCAATATCGATCTCCCGTTTTCTCCGCGGAAGGGATCACCTGCGAACGCTGCCATGGCCCTGTCGAAAGACACCTCGCGGATCCGCGCGCTGGCACAATCGTCAATCCGGCAAAGCTCGAGCCCGCCGCCCGCGATAGCATCTGCGAACAGTGTCATCTATTCGGAGCCGCTCGCGTTTTGAATCCGGGAAAAAATTTCAGCGATTTCATTCCGGGGCAGCGCTTGGAAGATACATTCACCGTCTATCACAACGCGGTGCCTCCAGGCTCGCCGGCCGGCGCTTTCAAAGTGATCAGCCAAGTCGAGCAACTGGAACTGAGCGCCTGCGCCCGCAATAGCGGCGGGCGGCTCTGGTGCGGAACGTGCCATGATCCGCACGACAAGCCTGCTCAGCCCGTCGAGTATTATCGTGCCAAATGCCTGTCGTGCCACGCGACGAACTTCCCCGTCGCGCATCCCAGCAAGGAAAGCAACTGCATTGGCTGCCACATGCCGCGGCGCGATGCCAAGGACGGCGGCCACACCGCGTTCACCGACCACAGGATTCAAAGGCGTCCTGAAGCGCGGCCCGATTTGCCTGCCGACGCGGGCATTGTGGCTTGGCGCGAACCTCCAGCCGATCTGCAACGCCGGAATCTTGGAATCGCCTATATCGATGTTGGGATGCAGCGCCACTTGTCCTCCTACATCATTCAGGGCTACCGCACTCTCACGGAGGTCCAGAAGCAATTCGGGGACGATAGTGAGTTTTTTAAATGGATTGGCGAAGCGCTGCTTCTGGGAAAGCAAACTGTCGACGCTAACTTTGCGTTTGAACGTGCTTTGCAGCTTGATCCTGATTCGGCGCTCACCGAGGCCAGCGCGGCCTCGCCCTACATTCAAGAAGGCGACGACGGCCCCGCCATTGCTCACCTCGAGCGCGCCGTCCATCTCGATCCCCTGGATCTTCCTGCCGCCAGCACGCTGATCGGCTTGTACCAAAAAGATGGAGAGGCTGCCAAGGCCGCCGAGTTGGCGAGCCAAATCAAACGTGCGATGAACGAGACATCCGGCGAAGATCAAGCCGGGCAAAATATTCCCGCTGGGGAATCGCCGAAAAAGGCCGAGGAAGTCTTCAAGAACATTCAGGTTCTCAAGGGGGTTCCATCCGATCAATTGATTCCCGCGATGGAATTCATTTCATCGTCTCTTGGAGTGGAATGCAGCTTTTGTCATGTACAAGGGCATTTCGAGAAAGATGAAAAAAAACCAAAACAAACCGCGCGCGACATGATGCGAATGATGTTTGCACTCAACAAGAATAATTTCGAGGAGCACCGCGAAGTGACCTGCTATTCCTGCCATCGCGGCGCGCGTAATCCGGTTGGCACTCCAGTCGTAGACAGTGAACTTGTCTCCGCTTCTCACTCGGCCAATTCCGAAGTGCAAAAATTGCCCGCCCATTTGCCCAACGCCGCAAGCCTGATTGACGGCTACATCGCTGCACTCGGCGGAGCCGCCGCCATCGAAAAAATCACCAGCCGCGTGGAAGAGGGCGCCGAAGCTTTCCGAGGCCAGTCCGTGAGCGTCGAGATCTTCACGCAAGTTCCCGAAAAGCAGGCTTTGATACGTCATCTGGCTGAAGGCGAAAGCGCCACCATTTTCGATGGCAGCTCCGGCTGGTTCGTGATGCCAGGGCGCCCCGCGCGAGAGATGCACGGCGCGGATGTGGATGCCGCCAAGATGGATGCCGATCTTCAATTCCCTCTGCACATTCAACAATTGTTTCCCGAACTGCGTGTGGAGTACCCGGAAACTGTCGCTGGTCACACGGCTTACTTACTTCTCGGCATCCGAGAAGGCCAACCGCCGACCAAATTTTATTTCGACGAACAATCAGGCTTGCTCGTGCGCATCGTGCGTTACGCAGAGTCCCCGCTCGGTCGCGATCCCACGCAAATCGACTACGCCGACTACCGTCCCGTCGACGGGGTGCAAATCCCCTTTCGCGTTACCCTTTGGCAACCCGGAGCCACTTCGACCATCCAAATCCATGCAGTGCAGCAGAATGTCCGAATTGACGATTCGAAGTTTGCCAAACCTACTTCGAATCCCTCCACCGCCTCTTCCGCATCGGCCAAATAATCTAAAAGATTCAAGCCCACCCAGCCTCCCCATTTTTTTCCTCCGGCTCTCTCCCTCTCTTCGCAATTGCGCGCACTCATTTAGGTGTGATAGTTCTTATCCAATATGAGATTGCTCGCGCCTTCATTTCTGTGCGCGGCGCTTTGCGCGGTGACGGCCGTTTATGCGGCAGAGAGTAGCGATTTCTCTGGTTCGTACTCGCTTGTGCCCACCAAGGAATCCCAGAAATCCGGGGAGAAAACAGTTCGGACTCTTGCCGTCGTTCAGAGCGAACATTCGATTGACGTCACCGCGGTTGAAAACGGACGTACGACTACGTATCACTGCCCACTCGACGGCCAGGATGGCGTCTATATAAGTTCGACTGGGATAAAAGGGAGATGCAAGGCGAAATTAGGAAGAAAAGATCTCGTACTAGAAACGTTTGTCACGACTGTTCCTGTTCCCAACGGACCACCAATCCAAATGCACACGAAAGAAAAGTGGAAATTATCGGCTGATCTGAAAACGCTGCGAATTCATGTTGATGTCGATTCGCCTCAGTCACCGATCAACATTGTGGATCCATGGACAGACACATACAGCCGCAATTGATTCCGCTTTCCCACAAGCTTTGGTGGCTGTCTACCCGGACAAGATACGCGTACTGAACTGCGACACGTCGGCCAAGTTGCGCGAGAGAACCAAGGATTCCTGGAAAATAGAAAGAGAACTACCGGCGCGTGCTCGCCGGGCAATCCTGCACGTTCGTCCGGCGCCCCGAACAATCGAAGCGGAGGCTTGGCAGAACTAATACGGAGCAATTCATGTTCCGCTTTTCGAGGAAGATGGCAGGTGAACGCGCGGTGGGCTGCTCAGCAGGTTGCGCGGGAGGCGGCGGGAACCTTCCCGTACGCTCCGCGGGAGACTATCGAATTTCGTTGAGAGTGTTCCCAAGCGGCGAGTTGAAAAAAGCCGTGCCAGTTCCAAAACGGCACAGGCGTTCCCACATTCGCATCCCCTCCTCCCACTTCCCGTTTGAAACCCCAAGAAACAAAGGGGATCGTCGCGCCAGGAGCCAACTATCGACGAAGAAGGTGGAACTAAAGTTGCCCTTGAAATAATCGATGCAACCGCAGAGAGCGTTTGATGCCACGGTTTGACGATCCGGAGATACTCCGCAGCATACTGGAAGAGCTGCCCACGGGCGTGTACCTGGTGGCCAGGAATGGCAAAATTTTGTTTTGGAATTACGGCGCGGAGCGTATCACCGGGCATCTGCGGCAAGACGTGGTGGGACACGCCTGCCGCGAGGATTTTCTGGGAAAGACGGAAGGAGGCGAAGAGCAGGCCTCGGGAGCATCGGCGGCGCTGGAGGCTGTGCTTCGCGATGGAAAAGCGACCGAATCGCAAGTTTCCTTCCGGCATAAATCGGGCCACCTGATTCCCGTACGACTGCGCGCGATCCCCATGCGCGACGCGGACGGCGCGGTGATCGGAGCAGCGGAATGTTTCGATGAGCTGGTGGATATGGAGGAATTAAACAGGCGGCACAGCAAACTGGCCGAGTATGGGTGCCTGGACGCAGGGACGGGCGTCCTCAACCGGAAAGTCGTGGAATCGCGTCTGCGCGAGAGCTTGGCGACCTTTGCCGAGCAGCAAGTTCCGTTTTGCACCATGAGCGTCGCGTTTGACCACCTGGAGGAAGTGAAGTCGCGTTACGGATTGGGCGCGATTGCCGCGGTGCTGCGTGTAGCGGGGCAGACGCTGGAGAACAGCTTGCGTCCGACCGACTCTCTGGGACGATGGCAGGAGAATGAGTTTCTGGCGATTGTTTCGGAGTGCAACATCAAGGAAATTCCGAGGGTCGGAGATCGCCTGAAGAAAATGATCGCGTCGGCGAAAATCAAGTGGTGGGGAGATTCGCTGCCAGTGACCATTTCAATGGGGGCGACGGCAGCGAAGACGGAGGACACCGTCGTGGAAATCATGCGGCGGTCGGAAGGGGCGCTGGGCGAAAGCATCGCGCTGGGCGGGAATCAGATGGTCGTGTGGAGCGATTGAAGACGGAAGGAATCTCGATGGTCGGTTCACCATGTTTGTAATCATCGGAATCGTCGTGGTGTTCGGCGCGGTCGTGGCGGGGTACCTGATGGAGCATGGCAACTTGAGAGTATTGCTGCAGCCGGCGGAGCTGGTCATTATCGCTGGCGCCGCCGCGGGGACGGTGCTGATCGCCAACCCGCTGTACATTCTCAAGGCCATTCTTGGTGGAATAGGCGGGGCGTTCGGAGGAAGCCGCTTCGGAAAAGAAAAATACCTCGAAACGTTGAAGATGATGTACGAACTTTTCACCCGTGCGCGAAAAGAAGGACTGATGGCGCTCGAAACGGACAGCGATGCGCCGGACAAAAGCCCGGTTTTTTCGAAGTATCCAAAATTTCTCAAAGACCATCACGCACTGGCCTTCGTGTGCGACACGATACGAATGGCGTCCGGCGGAGGAGTCGAGCCTTTTGACGTGGACCAAATGATGGAGCTGGATATGGACGTACACCACAACGACGCGGCACAGCCGATCGCTTCTCTTTCCACCATGGCGGATGCCTTGCCCGGGTTGGGGATTGTGGCGGCCGTTTTGGGCGTGGTGATCACTATGGGAGCGCTCGGCGGACCACCCGAAGAGATTGGGCATAAGGTGGCGGCGGCGCTAGTGGGAACATTTCTCGGAATTTTGCTGTGTTACGGATTTATCGGTCCGATCGCCTCGAATATGTCCAAGTCGGCCGACGAAGAACACGCGTATTACCACGTGCTGCGCGTGGTGATGGTGTCCTTCATGAAGGGAACACCGCCAACCATCGCGGTGGAATTCGCGCGACGCGCCATCCCTGGACATGTGCGGCCCACTTTTCAAGAGACGGAAAAACACATCAAGAATGCAGGCGCAGCGGCGGCCACGCCCGAAGCGAAAGCGGCGGCTTAGGAAAAAGATACTCCCATGCCAGGGCCGCCTCCCATCATCATCAAGAAAAAGGTCAACCACGGCGGACACCATGGCGGAGCGTGGAAGGTGGCGTACGCGGATTTCGTGACGGCGATGATGGCGCTCTTCATCGTGCTGTGGCTGATGAATAGCAGCAAACAAATTCAAGAAGCGGTGGGCGGGTACTTCAAGGATCCGACCGGGACGGCGAAACAGGTTGGCAGCGACCAAGTCGGCGCGGCGGATAATTTTGTCCTATCTAAAGATAATATGGAGCAATTGAAGGAGCAGCTCCAAAAAGCGATTAAAGAAGTGCCGAAATTCGACAAGCTGAAAAATCACATCGACATGACGGTGACAAACGAGGGGTTGCGGATTGAGCTGACGGAATCGGCTGCCGGAACGTTTTTCGACAGCGGCAGCCCGAAAATCAGCGAGGATGGCGGAGCACTTTTGGTCATGCTCGCCCAGGAACTGGGAAAACTCCCCAACAAGCTGGCGATCGAAGGGCACACGGATTCCAAGCAGTACGCCGAGGGAAGCAATTATGGGAATTGGGAGCTCTCCTCCGACCGCGCGAACGCCGCGAGACGATTGATGCAAGTGAACGGGATCGGCGAAAACCAAGTCACGCAAGTTCGAGGATTCGCGGACCAGAGACTTCGCAATAAGGCCGATCCGATGGATCCCGGCAACCGGAGAATTTCGCTGATCGTACAATACCTGGACAAAAAAGCCGCCGTTCCTTCAGCCGCCGAAAATAAACCGGGGGAAGCGAAACCCAGCGAGGAAACGACGAAGCCCTCGGAAAACCCGGCGGGGAAGAAATAACTTCCGCCGTCGAATGTGGAACCCGCTCCGTGAAAATTGCATCCAAACTAGAGAGGAGCGCCAGGGGATAGGTGCGCTCCGTCAATGAGTTCAAGTGCGGGAGGCACTATGCGCAGGAATTTCATATTGCTCATGTTGGGGCTGGTTTGCCTGGCGGCGAGCGCACCGGCAAATGCCCAAGGGTTCGTGGACAAGTGGGAGCTCACTCCGTTTGTGGGATATGAAACGAGCGGGTCGTATCCATTGGTCCCATCGTCGACTTCCATATCCGTAACCAATGCGCGCGCGAACGCCGCGGTGAGCTTCGGCAGCTTTGTCGATTATTCGCTTTCAGAGAACTTTCAGGCCGATTTTATGTGGGACAGGAACCAGACCTCCTACAGCGAACTGCAGCCTCCCAATCCGGGCTACATCAAGGCCTACGATTCCGATATCGACCAATATCAATTTGGGTTGTTGTACATGCTGCTGGGCAGCGAACACAAATGGCGCCCGTACGTCGCGGGCGGCGTGGGCTTCACACACGAGTTTAACAGCGGCGGAACACCAAACCGAACGGACTTTGCGTACAGCCTGGGCGGCGGCGTTAAATACGAGCTGAGCTCGCACATCGCGTTTCGAGGGGATGCGCGCTTCATGCCGACGTACGCGAATACATCGCTTGGCGAGTATTGCGATCCGTTTTACGGCTGCTATGAGGCGAACGTACACAACTACCAGAAGCGCGGAAATTTTGTGGCCGGCGTTGTTTTCCACTTCTGATCCTTAGATCGTTTTTAGGGGTCGCGGCGGCAAAGGCCCGCGAATTCCCTCCTCGAATAGTTGCTTGAAAGTATTCTTCGCGCTCCACGCGGCGATTGCCGTGTCCACCGCCTATTCGTACCGCAGAGCGACAATGGGGTCGACTCGCATGGCGCGGCGCGCCGGGATGAAGCAGGCTGCGAGAGCGACAGCGACGAGAAGCATGACGACGGATAAAAAGATGACCGGATCCGTGGCGCTGACACCATAGATTAAGGTAGAGAGAAGGCGGGTCAAGGCGAGAGCAGCGATGACGCCGAGGACCACGCCCGATAGAACAAGCTTCAGACCTTCGCCCAAAATCAGCCGGAGAACATCCCGCGGATGGGCGCCAAGAGCCATGCGCACGCCGATTTCGCGGGTACGCTGCGAAACGGCGAAGGAAATGACGCCATAGATGCCAACGCTCGCAAGAATCAGGGCGAGAGAAGCGAACAGTCCAAGTAGAAACATCATAAAACTGCGGAGCGCCAGAGAGCGGGAGAGCACTTGCTCCATAGAGCGGATCGCGCCTGTCGGAACGGTGGGGTCAACTGCGGCGATGGCATCGCGCGCGGAGCGGCCAAGGCTGAGAGGATCGACGTCCGAGCGAACCAGGACAACTCGCGGGAACCAGCCCTCGAAAAGTGCCGAGGTGCCGTAGGAGGCCTGGGCTGCGGGGACGAAAGTGGCGGGCGGCGCGGGCTGGTCGAGGTAAGACTTCACGTTGCCGACCACGCCCACAATTTCACAGGAAGTTTTGCCCAGGAAAATGTGCTCCCCGATTGGGCTGCGGCCAGGAAAGTGTTCGCGCACGAAGGCTTGATTGACGATGACGACTTTGTCGGCCGTCTCGGAATCCGATTCAGAAAATGCGCGACCTTGACGCAGTGGGATGCTCAACGCGCGGAAGAAGCCAGGCGTAATCTCTCGATAGTCGACGCTATACCAATCTGGGGAATTGGGCATCCGGACGCCGTTGTTTCCGCCGCGTTCCAACGGGAGTCCCGCTGCCACGACGGCGGCGGACTCGACACCTGGAATAGATTCGAGACGCTGGACGACGGCGCGGTCAAACGTGGCGATTTGGGATTCGGAATTGTAGTTCGAGCCAATCAGCCAGAACTGCGCGGAAAGGATGCGGTGAGGATTGAAGCCGGGATCCGTGTGGAGCAGCTTTGAAAACGTGGCGATCATGAGGCCAGCTCCGGTAAGCAGAATCACAGAGATGGCGAATTCGCCGACGACCAGGAGCTGGCGGAGGCGCGCGCGACCGGGAGCGGCGCTAGAACGACCGGCGCCTTCCTTGAGAGCCTCGTTGATTCCGGTTCTGCTGGCTTCGAGAGCGGGAGCGAGTCCGAAGAGGACGCCGGTAACGAGCGAAGTGAAAAAAGTGAAGGCAAAGACCCAGCCATCGAGGTGGACGTCCGAGGCGCGCGGCAGATCGACAGGAGCGAGCGATAGGAGTGAACCGAGACCAAGATAGGCGACGAGCAAACCGAGAGCGCCACCGGCAAGCGCGACGAGCATGCTTTCGGTCAGCAATTGCTGGAAAAGCCGCGCGGGGGATGCACCCATGGCGATGCGGACGGCAATCTCGCGGCCACGCAAACTGCCGCGCGCCAGAAAAAGATTGGCGACGTTGGCGCAGACGATCAGCAAAACAAAGCCGATGGAGCCGAGCAATAACAAGAGGTAGGGACGCACATCAGCGCCAATCATTTGCTGGTAAGGCCGGAAGCTGATGTTGAGTTCCTTGCCGACGTCATTTGGGAATTCGCGGCGAAAGTCCTGCGTGACGATATTCATCTGTGCCTGCAGCTGCGCGGAGGCGACGCCGGGCTTGAGGCGGGCGAGCACGCCGATATTTTCGCCGCTGCCTGCGGTTTTGGCGACGAGCGCGAGAGGGGTCCATACGTGGGCCGAGCCGCTATTCGGGAGATCGGTGGCAACCGCGATGGCGGCAAAATCGCGGGGCATCACACCGACTAGAGTGAAAGGCTCGCCATTGAGCAGAATGTTGCGGCCAATCATCGCGGGATCTGAGGCGAAGTGGCGCGCCCAAAGATTGTGGCTGATGATGGCAACGTGCTGGCCGTCACCGGCATTGTCTTCGGGAGTGAAGTCGCGGCCGAGCGCGGGATGGATTCCGAGGACGCTGAAGTAGGAGGAGTCGACGGGCATGCCCCGCAGGTGCTCGGCGGCACTTCCGACGGCCAAGTTATAGCCGACGGAGGTGTAGCCAGCGATATTCTCGAACGGACCTTTGTAGGTCTGCAATTGCTTCAGCTCGCGAGAATCGAGATCCATTTCATCGCTCTGCTCTTTGTAGCTTCCTGCTAGCTCGACGATGCGATCAGGATTGGGAAAAGGCAGCGGGCGCAGGAGGACGCCGTAGACGATAGTAAAGATGGCGGTGTTGGCGCCGATACCGAGAGCGAGCGTCAGGATGGCAACGACGGTGAAGCTGGGGGATTTTGCCAGGACGCGGAGGCCGTATCGAATATCTTGCCAGAGGTTGGTCATGCAGCACCTCGCGGAACAGCGGGCCGAGGCAGAATGAGACCGCCGACTGGCCCTTGGGTAGAGTACGGCGGATTGGTGGAAAAGTTTCCAGAGAAAAGTAAGGTGGAAGAACGTAAATTCGCGGGACGGGGATACCCCACCCCCGAGTGTTTTCTGTAAGAGTGGCAAACAAAGGAATTATGCTTGCCGCAGCGCGTAAGAGTGGCAAATGCAGGACTTAAAGCTGTTTTGTTTTCATGGGGTTGCTTGGACTTCGTAAGAGTGGCAAACAAAGGACTTACGGAAATTGCGGCAAGGCCGAAACTCGAAAATGGAAACTCGAAAATCGTGCTGCGGAGGGGTACACCCCCCCTGTCCAGGGAATTGTGCGCAAGAGATTGAGGCGATTGTGGTTGCGGGCAATCCTGTGTGGGCCCGAACGAAGTAAGGAAGTAATGACGTAAAGAAGCATCGACGAGGCGGAAGAGGAGTTCGAGCGGGTGGAGAAAAGCTGCCGGAAGGGATGGAGAATCATGGGTTTGTGGGCGACAGCGGGGCGGGAAGGGGGACTTCGAGCGGATCATAACGGAGGATACCATGGATCGCTTTTGTTGTCAAGATAAATATGTACCTGTGTCGTTAGCACATGATATGTCCGCTTTATTAGCATGTGAAATGTCCGCTTTTCAGAGGCGGCCTGGGGTAGACCGGATTCCGGGAGGTTGCCGGGATGAGGTACACCAGGGCCGGGATGGAGCG
>JBARJI010000060.1:0-9600 GCA_049800195.1 Candidatus Acidiferrum sp. | reverse complement strand
CCGTCTGGCTTTGTTCTGCGTCATGGTACACGGTTTTGGACCTAATTTGGCAGTTGTTGGACCCAAGTTGGACCCATTTTCTCACAACTAGGCAGACGGTAGGCGGGCGCGTGTGTCCCGTTGCATATTGTGCTGCTTGAGCCAGTGCCGAGATGGGCGAGACGGCAGCCAGCCTGAGGAACGGCGTCGCCTGTTTAAGTCCCTGACCGCTGTGGCCCGATTTAGTGCTCCTTCATGCCAGCCTTGGGAGCCTTCGGCTTCCACGAGCGGTAAATCTTGTATATCCCCCAGGCTGCGACAGCCAAATAACACAGAGCTTCTGTAGTGTGCTCAATCAAAGCGTCTATTGGTGCCACCATTTTCGGTTTCTCCTTTTGAGACCATTGCGCGCCCAATTTCCCGGCAGCTTTGCCATCGCGGTAATCCAAGACGGTCCCTCTGCTTTTCTGCGGTCATAATCCAGGAACAAGTTACATGACGTTCTCCTGGTCGCTTTAGTGAAAAAGCCCAAGAGCAGAAATCCGGCCATGATGTCTGCTGCACGCAAAACACCCAAGACCGGAATTGCGGCGAATCACACTACGACAACCGCCAAGTACGTCGGCTACGGAAAAAAGCCCGAATCCGATTAGGGCCGCGTTCCCTCGTATCCCCAGATTCACAAAACTCACTGTCCTCGACAATGGGACTTACCCCATTCGTCACCTGAGCCGCCGTAGAGCATGGCGAGGCCTTTGCGTGCCCCACGCGAACCAATACTTTCTTCGTTAGCCTTCAGAATCCTCATGTCCGAGTTGTGCCAAGAATCGGATTTCGATAGGCCCCAATGGGGGACTTTGAATGCGAAGGAAAGAGAAAGGAGCACGGAGCAAACCAACAAGAAGAGGCGTGCATAAAGCGAGAACCGCAACTGCAACGTGGCCCTTCACGAGTAGGACGAGGCACGCGACTGGAATGGTACCCCACTTTATTTTGGAGAAGAAAACGCCAGAAGTAGCAATTCGAATGTTTGCGATTCTGGTGCAAAACGGTTCCCAAGCGAGTGTAGCCCCCATTACGACTAACAACACCGCCCACCAGGCATACCTGAGATACAGTAACGGAATTAGTGGCTGGCTGATGAAGGCGGGCCATGCCGCCCATTCAAGTGCCCTCAGGTGACAAGCCTGCGCGAGTTCCGCCTCGGTCCAACCGCGAGGTATTTGGGTTGTCGTGCTCAGGCTGCTGCGTTTCTGTTGTGTGGGCAATGACCCCTGCTTGGCTTGGCCTCCTGGCCGTAGCATCATTTCGGTGTTCCGCTGTTCCGGCGCACTTGGATCAAACGGATACAATCTCCCATCTGGGGCCTTCTCGAAGTAGTAGCCTGGGCCAGCAGGCCCGTCGAGAGCAGGTCCAGGTTGCGTATCGTCTGGAGCGGACCCGGCGTCAGCCACCGCTGGAATGTGATTCGTGGTCACCCGTAGGCCGTCTCGAACCGCTTTGCCCACAATTCCGAGGGCGTCTTCCGTGCTACCCACTACAAGCATCCGCGCATGGTGCCAATGAACTCCGGGGAACGTCGCATTAGCCCTGAGCCATGTTGCGGACTTCTCGTCGAGGCAAACAATTTCGGCGCTATCTTGAGGATAATGGCCGTTGCAGACAAACTCCCCGCCTTCGGAGGACTCGTTATATTGGTAATGCCCTTGATTCATTACGTTCATTGGGTCGATCCGCCGCTTTCGCTGCCCTCGTGTCGCTGCCCGTTTCGGTGTTCCGTTTCGATCATTCCGTCTCTGCCATTGACAAGGCTTGCTGACCCGCTGGTTGTGGCTGCCTCTTCATCCCCGAAAAAGCACAGCATGTCAGTCTCCGGGTTTGTAATCGCGATAAGGGACCATCCTCAAGCTTTCGAACTTGTTGCCATCCGGGGATACCCAAATATTTTTGGCGAGACATTCAGGGTTGAGGCACTGAACCCAATCCTTGTAGGGATCAACTACTCCGGGCGGTCCATCAGAGACCGTGTCTTTTCCACAGCATGGGCACTTCATGGACCTAAGCATAGCGCGGCGTTGTGCGAAGCACCGTAGAACAGAAAGAACCTTTACCGAGAGAGTAACCGAAGGGAGTTCCTCGATGCACCACCGTGACCCTGATACGGACTGGTTTCCGCAGTTCCAACTTTCGTCCCAAGTCTGGGCTTCTTGGTGAAAGCAGGCTAACAGAGTTTGTGATGGGGCATGTAATAGAGGGCTTTCACATCAAACGCAGGAGAGCGCAGTCTAAACGAGAAGCTCAACAGGTGCGCAGCCCCGCAGATCATAAGCGCCCTGGTGAACGACGTGCCGTCTATTCTTTGGAGCCAGAGTTTCTCCCTTTTCTCGTGCTCTTCAACGTAGTCCCAGCAAGCGACATCCTTGGATTTATGCGAGTCTTCGGGATCAATCGCAAACCACGAACCTGTTTCCAAGGAAATGCCATAGCTGGTCCGCTCGCTTTTAGGCGGATCGACGTCGAGGTAATGATTTTGTCCCCAGTGGCACAGAGCTATTTTTTCCGCAGTAGTCGGCCCAAGTCCCGTTGCCTCCTCAAGAATGAAATCGATTTGCTGTTCAGAAATCAGCCGCTCGATCAGCTCGGCATAGGTCGGATCATCAACATTGAACCCCGCCTTTACGGTCCCCTGCAATCGATGGGATGTCCCGAATAACAGTACGAAGCGGCTCATACAGACCCCTACTTTTGATTTCGCCTTTGCGCGAGAGATGCTGTGGTCATTCCGCCCTTAGGTGACCATTGAGGCTTGCTGCGCTACGGCGCCTTCGGCCTCCTGAATTCCTGACTCGATGTCTTGCTCCAAATCCAAATGCGGTATGGCGGACGCTGATGCTGCCCGATACAGTCTCAACGCCTCGTCGGGGCGATTCAACCGCTTGAGCGAGATTCGAGCAGCACCGACCTGTGCCATGAGGCCCTGTCGCTCCGAAGGATAAGCAGCGACAAGTTTCTGGTATTCGCTCAGCGCACGCCTGTAGTCTTTCTGTTCTTCCGCCACGCGGCAAAGCTCCAACCAAGTGGCGGGAGCAATGTTGCCACCACCCAGGTTGAGGAACTCCTCGTAATCCTGCCAGGCCGCTTCATACACCCCTGCTCGCAAATTTAGCTCGCACACCTTGCATGTGGCTTCTCGGCAACCAGGAAGATCGTTGTTCCGCCAATGAACGATCCGCAGCAAGCTCCAGGCACCGTGCGAGCCAGGCTTCCCTGCCAAGTACTGGTTCAGGATCACGGTGGCCTGATCAAGCTTGCCATTTTCGACCAACTCGCTGGCCTCATTGATTTCAGGGTCGGCTGTCCAAGAAACCTTTTTCTCAATTGCCTTGTTCGCTCTGTGTTCCAGGCCCGAGTACCTCAGAACCAGGGCAGCGAGAGCGCCAAAAGCGAATCCGCCGACATGCGCCCAATGCGCAATGCCGTCACCCTGCCCGGACAGTTTTCCGTAGTAAATTTCCATTCCCAACCATAGCGGCAAGAGCCAGTAGGCTCGCACCCAGAGTCCCCAAAAACCGGATAGCCATGAGCCAAAGAACCACACCAACCTGATCTTCAATTTCGGGAAGCGAACCAAGAACGCTCCCATTAGACCCGCGACAGCTCCTGAAGCCCCGTAGGAAACAGCAATACTTCCAGGATTTGCCCAAGCGTCAAATTGCGTGGCCGCAATTCCCGCCGTGAGATAGAAGGCCAAGTAAAGCGGACGGCCCCATGCGTCTTCCAAGACAAATCCCGCCAGCCACAAAAACCACATGTTGCCAATCAAATGTAACCAGCCGCCGTGCAGGAAAGTGGAACTCAGATACGCGATGGGCCTGGGATGCGCAGGAATGAAGGCGAACCGCTCCGCGATGGAGGAGGCCGTTAGCTTATCGTATTCAGCAGCGATGGAGTCCATTTCAGTTTGTAATTGTTCCCGATCATCCACGTTCCGCATCTGGGCGTCCCAATCGTCGATTGGTTTGAAGCTGGAACTCTGCATCTCAGCCCAATCCGCCGGGTCGTAGACTTGAAAATCGGCGACGAACTGTTGGGCCTTGGGCGAAATCGCCAAGTCTGGGTGCTGGGCCGCGAGAACCAGAACGTGCATCTTCACGGACCAGAGGGAGTCTTCCTGCTTCTCCATCGCCCGGTGAGTGGCGAGGAAGATCAGGAGATTAAGCAGGATTAGGCCAAGCGTGATGACCGGCCAGCGCCGGGTGGTCATGTTTTCATGCTTGACAGGGAGAAGCATGTTAGCTGCTTTCCTTCATGGACGTACTGGCAGACAGCAGCCCGCCTCTCTGCGAGCTTGGCGAGGCTGTTTCCGAAGATGGCGTTGATGAGCGAGTATTCCGCCCGCGCATATATGCTATTTCCACCAATCCAGTCTAGCGGGCGTCGAATCATCCGACAAAATTGCGTTCCTACTTATGCCCTCCTGATCAACGTAACCCTTTGAGGACTCGTACCATTGACGCAGCGCACGGCCCGAAGGAGCCTACCAATACGGGGAGAACGCGCGTATGCCCTTCTGCACCAAGTGCGGCGCTGAAAATTCTGCCGACGGCGAATTCTGTTACAAATGTGGCGGGCCCTTGTTCTCACGTCGATCTGGGCCAGTTATGGAGTCGGATGCAGCAGTAGTAGCAAACATAATCCCCGCTGCTACAGTGGAAACCCAAACAAACGTAACCGCAATCGAGCGGCCACAACTGTCCGGCATTCGCGGTTGGCTACTCCTACTCATCATTGTGTTGTGTCTGAACGCATTTATTCATCTGGCCGAAGCGATGAAAGCGGTGGACCTCACCAGCGGACCCAGCTTGGAAGCTTACTTGGCGTTTGCTCTCGCAGGACTCGCCGGGTCTGCCGCCGTGCTGCTGACGCGCAGGAAGACGAAAGGTGTGCTCTTAGCGAAAATCTTCCTCTGGGCAATGGTCGGTGTCGGCGCCCTTCGTATTCTGGAACTGCATCGTGTAGATCCGCAGACAGTAGGAGCCGCGCTTTGGCTCGCGTACATTTACCGTTCGAAAAGAATCAAGAACACGATCACGGACCTTCAGCAAGAATCAGGTGAAGGCGAGAGCGGCGCAATTGCAGGGGCCAAGCTGACACAGTGACGTTTGAAGAAGCTCCGAGCTTTTGGCGCGGGGCGCGCCATCGGAAACGCGCTTTTGAGCACCTGGCTTTAATTCAACAATTGAAAACGGTTCGAGCGGAAACCGCACGGAGATAATCACAATGAAAAAAGCAATCGTTGTTCTAGCGGTGCTTGCTCTGTTCACCGCTATCGTTGGGGCTTGTCCGGTTCGGCCTTTGTGTCCGACACATCACGTCGAGATGGATCAGGAAAGCTCAAACTGCGACGATGCCGGTAATTGCACCGTGATCTATCACTGTCCCGCTGGCGGAGAGGAATACACGTTTCATTGCAGAGGCGGAGAATGAAAAACCGTTTATGGGCGGCTGAGAGTTACACGCCACCAAAGCACATCGTTTACGACACGAATGGCGAAGGCATCGCCTCGTCGCAAAACCTAGGAGGGCATGAAACATGACACCTGTACAAGAATGTACGAAATGTTGCGGCACCGGAAAACTCAAAGACGATTCCGGTAAGTTGGTCCGCTGCGGAAATTGTGGTGGCACGGGGAAAATTGTTACTCAGTTGAGTCGCGAGGTGGTTTGACGCGGTTTCAGAAAGAAAGGCACCGGATCAATTGTTCTGGCAATTGCGCCTCGACGGGAACGTCGTTAGCGGTCAGTCGATCGATACTTTGTCTTCATCTAGTACGTGGGCACGCCCGGTGGACGGCTTGGGCACAACTTTGGCAGTCGTCCTGGGCGTCGTATTTGCCCGATTCTACTGAGAGATTACAAACACGGTTTGCAAAATGAGCACGACTGTGTAGAGCAGCGGAAAAACCTAAGACCGACAAGCCTACAATCAAATTTGAAGGACCTGTCCCGCTAAAGGAGTACCCATGCGTAAGTTTATGATTACTTTGTGCCTCTGCGCGCTTCTCCCGGTTACCGCACTTGCAAAAAACAAGAAGAACGTTCCAGAAGCACCTTTGCCAGCCATGGTTGCGAATGCCAAGAAGATATTTCTTTCAAATGGTGGAGGTAGCAATCTCGCCTACGATACCTTCTATTCCGAAATGAAAGAATGGGGCAAATATGAAATCGTCGGCTCGCCGGACGAGGCGGATTTGATTGTGGAATTAGCGTATCGGGTTGAGAGAGGTGGAACCAACGTGTGGAGTTCAACGAACTCGTACAACAACACCACGCAAGTACACAGCTCTCAGATCGTCGACCCCGAACTTGTGCTCACTATCTTCGATGCTAAGACAAAGACTTCACTTTGGTCTGAGACTGACCACAGGCGATTGGCTCGACTGGAGAAGAACAGGGAAAAGGAAACTGCCAAATCTGCCGAAAGACTCGTGGATGATTTGAAAGCGAGGGTTAACATTCCACGATGAGGAGTAGTCGCGTTGGAACTCGAAGAGGAACCCCGACGGATAAAAAGACCGAACGTCCGCCCGAAAACACGCACTGTCTTTCGCCGTTGCGCGGACAGAACAGAGAGGACTTCAATGTCTTCCTACAGAACTGGAACCATCGCAGCAGGCAATCAGGTGGGATTTTCGAATAACAAGAGTCAAATCGTTGCAAGCGACCAAGGCAAGACTCTTCATGTTCTCTATCACAAGTACCAGCAGGAGATTGAAAAGGCAAAGGCGCTACTCGGGGGCGGTTTTGAAGCGAAACCGCTCGAGGAAGATGTCGTGATTTTTTTGACGAAACAAGAGGCTGAATTGCTCGTTGCAAATAGACTTGCGTGCCTTGAGTAGCAGTCACGACAGGCGCAGGTGCGTCCACGCGCTTGCCCGGATACGGAGTGGGAAAAATGAGCAGGACTAGCGAACCAGCTTACATCACTGAGGCACGCCGCGAACTTGCCAAGCGTCAAAGAAACGCGAAGTTTTTCGCTTCCCAGTACAGGCAATACAGGGCGCGAAAATCAGACCTCGCACGGCCCTACAAGATTATGACGACGCTCGCTCTCTCGCATGTGCGCCATTTGAAAGGCTACATATTGAAGGCTGTGACCATTCAAGAAAGGATTGACGAGTTGAGCCTGCAGATCGCGGACCTCGAATCGCGGCGGCAATTGCTTTCCAAGGATTCTGCGCACACGTAGTTTGGATACGAATGCCAAGGACGTTGCATCGATTGTCGGCGAGGTCGCTCGGTCACCTTGCTGTTCAAATCAACTTTGCTTCAAGGGTGAAAATGATGAAAACCATGCACGCGGTTGCCTTGGGTTCTTTGCTGATTCTTGCCGGAGGCTCGGCGCGCGCGCAAATCTTCGACCAAGTAGACACACTTCCGGTCTCGATGCAGGCACGAATTGGAACCACTACCGAGATAAAGTGCCAAGAAGCCCAGTCCATTCCGTTCACGGCGGTTGCGGGGTCAACTACACGGCTCAAGTGCGGAGATTGGGTCACAATTCTTGGGGCGCATGGGAGCTCATACGCCGTTCGTACAGAGAACGGTTCCACAGGTTACTTACCGGCGACCGTCCTTCCAACCGCCCCATGCGCGCAGACCAATTTCCGGATCGCTTGGTTTAATAGGCAATGGATGCCCAAATTCAAGTCAATGAGCAAAGAGGAGGCCAACAAATTCATCAAAGAGCTTTATCTGAAAGCGACTTCGGAGGACATTTCCGTCGCCTATGGTTGCGCGAGCCAAGCGATGAGCCAACAAGATAACCTCGGAGGCTATAACGGATATCTAAGCAATTTTGACTTGAGCCAACAATCTCAAACTTACAGCTCCGACCAGAAAAATAGGATGATGGATTTTACCGAGGCACTCTATAACCAAGTGGCAGCCTTGAATTTTATACAGGACATAACAGAGGCTCACTTTGCGGACGACGACCAAAGATACGACCAATTGGTGGATCAGTATAACACCTTGGTTAACAAGCACAACGATCTCATAGCGTTTGTGGACCAAAAGATGCGCGACCTTAACAGCGTTTCGTCCCCCGCAGCGCAGCCGCAGACCTCGACCTGGCGACGAATACTAGCCGGGACCTTGCAGGGCATTGCAAGCTACACGCCGCCAAAGCACATCGTGTGCGACACGAACGGGGACATATCGCTGTTCGGCGACGCGACCCAGCCGGGCTATATCTATATGAACGGAAACCTGAATTCGCACACGGATTGCCGAGAGCAATGATCTTCGGACTGGGAGCTTGACGGGAAAGCCGTATAGCTGTCAATCGTTCAGATTTTGATCACGGAAAGACCGGGAATCCACCGAAAGTGGTGGAAGTGGGAAGCTCGGCTCATTCACCTTTTGAATTCACTGGGATGGACGACTTTGGATTTGAGACGCTCCGGGGGAAAATCTTTGGGATTGAGGGTGACTACGAAATCTGCCTTCCCCGATTCGGAGCACAGGCAAAACGCGTCGTCCTTAGGATCGGGAGAAATTTGAGCTGAGGCTTGCACGTTCACCTCTTCGGCGCGCTCGCGGATCAGATTGATGACTCTCCCGATGAGATTCGGACGAACGCCGAGGCGCTTTAGGACCTCCTTGTATTCTTCCAAAATATCTTCCGTTATGAGCCAGACGAAATTGTTCCGTTCGCCCCACCTGTGGAGTATATCGGCGCTCGGATTCCTGCCGGAAACGAATGGCTCTCGGAAGCCCGATATGCCAGCCACAAGCACGCTCGTGTCAACAACAGCACGCGGCTTGCGCTTCCTAGCTTTCTGCGGCAACGGTGATCTCCGGCGCACGCCTCTCTTTACGATAGCTGCGGACCGTGCGCAAGATTTCTTCTTCGGAGACCTCTCCGATGTCTTTTGCCGCCTCGGTTAGCGATTCCAGAAATTCCTTTTTCCATCCCCGGCGCTTTTTCCCACGCGGCAGGTCCTTGTAAAGATCAGCCCGGCTCATTCGTTCTTCAATCTGTTCCCCCAAGGCTCGAAACGGCACTCCTAGCTTGATTGGTTCCTCTTCCGCTGCGAGTCGGCAGTTGAAGATGATGTACTTGGGATTCTCTGATTTGAATTCTTCCTCAGACGCCGAAAATGCTTCCATGAGTTTGGAGAGCACACTCGTCCGCGTGCCCAGGGACTCTTTTAGATAGGAGGCGACCTTGGCTACCATAAGGGCGTTCGCGTCGAAGAAATACGTTCCCTCTAATCGTTGGGGCTTTACGACGCCGAATTGGACAAGGTTCTGCAATTCCTTCGGCTCTATCTGTAGGACCGCGCTGGCCTGCTTTAACTTTAGTCCCCGCCGTGGCATGTCTCCTCCAATTAGCATCTAAACATTAGACTGTAATTGGATGCCTGTCAAGAGAACCGACTATGCGGGCAGACGACCGAGAGCTTGGCATAGACCTCTTAATCGGTCTATTAGTAATCTATAGTTGACATATAGGACGCAATAGATTACTATTCCAACCAGGAAGGAGTCATGCCATGACAGACCAATTGGATGTTCGGTCCCTCGGCAAACGTCGCAGAACCGCCCTGCGCGTGT
>JBARJI010000059.1:0-20489 GCA_049800195.1 Candidatus Acidiferrum sp. | reverse complement strand
CGCTCGGACTTCCCGAGCTCACGGCTCATGGTTAGTTCAACCCGCCGAACCGCCGGATGCGGACCCGCATGTCCGGTCGTGTGGGAGGGGAGGACGGGCAACCGTCTCCCCTATCCCGATTGCGAAGTGGATGAAAGTGTGTGGGAGCGGCACATGCGGATTGCCAACGCTGGCGATTCGCGGCTTGCGAAGTAAGCAAGCGTAGCTCCGCGCAGACGTCAATCGCGGACGACGGATACTTTTGCGGTAGGAACCTCGAGGCGCATCAGCCGATGATGTGCATCAAGGTACAAATCGACTTCAAGGTCGGTCGCATTGACGCGAAAGCCTTCATAGCTTTGTCCGTCGAGTGTGGCGGATCCCGTGGCCTCCGCAGTGATGGTGCCCGGCATTAATTCCTGCGGGATGAAAACTGGAAAGGTTTGCGACCCGCGCTTTGACCAATCGTAGAGCCGTGCGAGCACGCCATACTGGTAGTAAAGGTTGTTGTCGAGAACGGCGATCAGCGGCGTGCCGAAAGTAAAGGTTTGATCGAAGGGGTGGGCGCCCTGCATTTGCAAAGTCATTTTCGCGACCCCGTTGTCAAAAACAATGTTCGCCGCGTTGCTTTTTTCCGCCTGTGACGTCCATTCGTAGCTGATGGGAGCACCGTCGGGCTGAAGCGTCAGCGAACCGGTGACTTTGCTCGTCGCGCCCTGTGAAG
This sequence comes from Candidatus Acidiferrum sp., assembly GCA_049800195.1. Taxonomy (GTDB): domain Bacteria; phylum Acidobacteriota; class Terriglobia; order Acidiferrales; family UBA7541; genus Acidiferrum. The sequence continues at coordinate 19,786 of JBARJI010000059.1, read as the reverse complement.
GCTTAATCTCGGCGCTGCCCTTGGCAATCCAGCCGGCGCCGGACGGCGTAATCTGAAATTCCTCGTGCCCAACGGTTTTTCCATCGAGCTTGATAATGAGTTTGCCTTGGTCTTGGGCAAAAACGGAGCCGGGCGCGCCCGCGTTCTTTTTCTGATCGGCAATGCTGGCGGCGGCACAAGCAAAAACCAATAGCGTTACGAAGCAAACCAACAAGGGGGCTTGAACGCCACGCACTCTTATTCTCATAAAATCCTCCTTCGCACGCCGCTGCCAAGCACGGCACGAATTTCGCGCGGAAAAACTTCTCCGCCGCCTATTTTAGCGAAGCCCGCCTAAGTATTTGGTTTTTCGACGACCAGATGTGCTTCGCTGCCACCTGCCCCTACAAATCCACGCCGGAGAATTTCCGCGACGACCAGTGTGGGGTCACCCGAACTATCCACACGATAGTCAGCGAGTTGATACGAGGCAACCCGCTGCTCGTAGAGAGCGCGAAAGCTGGCTTCATCGCGAAACAGCGGACGCCCCGTCATCGTCATACAACGCGACAACAGAAGTTCGACGGGCGAATCGAGCCAGAGAACGGGAACTCCCGTGTTTCGGAGGAAGTCGGGACAGCCCGGCTGCGCATACGTGCCGCCCCCAAGCGCAAGGACTGTGGCTTCCTTTAGCTCGGTCGCGCGGCCCAGAGCGGCGCGCAATTGCTCCGCTTCAATTTGGCGAAACCCCGGTTCGCCAAAGCGCTCGAAAAGTTGCGGGATACTTAGTCCGGAGGAATCCTCGATCCGTTCGTCGAGGTCCACAAAGCGCCATGCGAGCTGCCGCGCCAACAGCGCCCCCACGGTTGTTTTGCCCGAGCCCATGAAGCCGACAAGGCAAATCATCGGGGGACGGTTGGAAGGACCACGCAAAGAGAGCGGTTGTGTCACTGGTTCGGTAAGCGCGCGGCCATAAGAGAACGGCTGAACTGCAGCTCGAGCAATTAATCGCGCTTCATGATGCGGATTGTACCACTGTAGGAGGAGAGGTCTACTTTCGCCAGTCCCAAGCCGACGGTGCCGAAAAGACCATGCGTAAATTTGGATGCGATGTGCTTTACGCCGTGGGAATCCGGCTTGAGAAACGCCGTTGCCTGATTATCAACGACGCCCGTCGCGGTCTGCGCCTTCAAATCGAACGAGTCCGTGCTGGAAAAGCGCACCTCCACCAGCCCTTTGCCGCTCTTCATCGAATAGAGGCCCGTGCGGATGAAATCTCCATCGAAAAGAATGTTTCCCGTCGTGGTCATCAAGTTAACGTTGTTAAGCTGCGGCTGGAGAATCTGCGCATTTCCGCCGATTGAGCTGAAATCGAGCTTCCCAGCGCATTGTGTACAAACTAGCGAGCCGCCCGTCGTCTTAACAATGATGTAGCCCGAAACTTCCTTTAGGTGCACGTCTCCGCCGTAGCTCTCGAGCTTCATGTCTCCAGTGACCTGCTCGACGTATATCAGGCCTGTCTCGGTCTTCAGCTGAAGCTCCGTCTGCTCCGGAACCGTGAGTTGCAAATCGGCTTCCAGATCCAAAGGCTGCGCCGCCGCATCCAGCACATTAGCGGAAACGTCCACCCGGTCTCCCACTTGCTCGATATCGAACCCAATCTTGTTGGAAGACTGCGTCCCCACGATGTCCACCTGCGCGTTCTTCCAGGATTTCACTTCGATGCGCCCGTTCGCCACGTTGTGGATTACCACCACGGGATGTCCGCCGACGTTGAACAATTTTTCGACGTGCTGTTCGGCGCCGGCGCCCCGCGCGGGTGCCGCGCTCCAAAGAAGAAGTCCGGCGCTCAGAAGCGGCAGTAAGATCCGCTTCTTGCGGAAGCCCGGCTGGGCCGGGGCCATCCCGATCATTCGAAGGCACATGTTAGTTTATGCTCCTTCCGCGCTCGATCATCGCGGACAGTAATTCGGCCTTTTGCTCGTAGGCTGACGACAAATACTCTCGCGTCAGTTCATCCTGCGGCTGTTCCTTGAGGTGGCGCTCGCAGTCGGCAATAAACTCGTTCACCTTCTTCAGATTGTCGCGCAACGAAACGTCAACCGGAGAAGTGCTGGCGAGAATCATTCCCGTCGCAACGGGTTCCTGATCGTCCAAGGCTCGCGCGGCGCTTGCAAACATTGGAGGCGCCTCCGGAGCAGTTGTTTGCTGAACCGGTGGCGCGGCCACCGTCTTGGCGGATTGCACCGGCGGCGCAATATAGCTGGCCCGGTCGCGGCGAATTTGGAAGACAGTGGCGGCCACTATGAGTATGCCGACCATGGCAGTGGCCAATGCGCGGCTGCGGAAGAACTCGCCGATGGATTGCCACAATGGCGCGCGCTCTGCGGCAATGACATCTGCTGGAGTTCGGATAATGCCTTCCTCTTCCAATTGCGCGCGGAGAGAGAGCCAAACGCGATCGGGTGGATTGATCTCTGGCGGCAGTTTCTTTGCGGCGTCCACGAGGCTCGTTAGGTCCGCGACGTAACTGCGACATTCGCGGCATTCCGCCAAGTGCGCGCGCGCCTCTTCAGGAAGCGGCTCAAGCCCTTCTTGTTCCAAAACAAGTTCTATGTCTTTGCACTGCATGGCACTTCGCTCCGCGGCTAAAGACCTGGTAGCCTTCCCGCTCCACTACTCTTACCTATCTATGACGCTCTCCCGGGCCAGACAGTTGGCTGCATTCTAACTCAATCGCCGAGCCCAGCCTGCGTTTTTGCAGCGTGACGTACCGCCCGAGCTTGATCGCGCAAATCTTCCTGCAGCAGCTCGCGCAGACGCGTCCTCGCTTTGTGCAACTGCGACTTCGAATTGCCCACCGAACACCCCATAATCCCTGCAATCTCGTTGTGCTCGAATCCCTGTACGTCGTGCAGCACAAACACCGTCCGGTAACCCGGCGGCAGCTTTTCAATCGAGCGCTCCAGATTGACGCGGTCTACCGCACCGCTCAGCCGCAAATCGGGCGCGCCTATGTCTTTTCTCGGGCCGCCTGTCTCTTCATCGGGTTCCGTCGTTTCTTCCAGAGAGGCCGCAGGGAGCGACTTCTTACGCAAGCGCATCAGGACCACGTTCACCGTCATGCGGTGCAACCAGGTTGAAAAAGCCGACTCTCCGCGGAACGTCCCGATCTTGCGAAAGAGCTGCAGAAATGCTTCCTGCATCAAGTCTTCCGCGTCGGACGGGTTGCCCACCATTCTCAGGCACAGGGCATAAACGCGGCGGCAGTGGAGCTGGTAAAGCAGCTCAAAAGCCGCGGCATCCCCTGCCTGGGCCAGACGAATAGCTTCCGCTTCAGTCGCCGATTTAGGGGACTGCGTGACATTAACCCTATTTGGCGGCTGTAGAGCAGTCGACACACTGGGCTCGCTTGGTCGGTTCCGGGCCAACGGTCCAATTGCGGCGCATCCCTCGTTTCGGATGCACCGAATACCTCCTAGAGTTGTCCTCGCAAAATCCGCCTGTTTCCAATCAGATAAGCGAAGACACTGTTCAATTCCCCCTGGCTCTGTGAGCGGGGCGCCGGCCTTCTGGCTGGATGGTTTATTCTCCCCCGATTGGGGCCATTCGTCTATGCCGCATCAAACGCTGGCTGAGCGTGAGCTTTTTGGGTTTCGAGACACCCATCTGAGCGCAGACTGTTGCCTGAAAGACTCCTAATTCTTCCTCAGGAAGCGCCATAAGGAAAGATTTCAACAGGACAACGGCCTCGCGAAGGCAGGTATTCAAATCGTAGTGGGCTGCGTCCACCGCTTGCCATTCTTCTTCAGACTCCATGGACACACCCGCCGCTATTTCATAGGCCGCCGAACAAAAGTCCTGGCACAGATCTTCCACCATCTCTCCCAGCGTGCTGAGCTTATACAGAAACTGGGATCGCTCGCTGAGCAGGATTCGGCACAGTAAGCTGCTGACGCGCGCCGTTCTCTGGCCCCGCGTTCCTTGGAAATTAGCGGGATCTAGAGGAGCGGCGTTGGGAACGGTACCGTGATGTTTGGCATGTTCGCTGAGCGACCAGAGCAGCGCCACGAGCGGATGAGCGAACCGGTTGCACAGATCCGGAGTGACACCAACCGCCTGCCCAGCTTTCCCCAAGCGTCCCCACTGGCGGAGTGCCAGAGCCTCATCCAGGGCTATGCTCAACATGTTGTATGAGATTTCCAACTGGCGAACGTGCCCGCGAAATACCCCGTCTTTGGCTTCAGGTAACCAGGTGCGCCAGTCTTCTTTGACAGACATGCCGCGGGCTGAGAGGGCGCGCACACGGTCTTTCACAAGGTAGCTCCCGGGGGACAAGACCGGAAGTATAACAAATTCCAATTCCTGGAGAATGCTTTTCTTAACGGCACAGTCCGTCCGTATCACCCACCCTTCGCCCCTCGTTCGTGACTAGCGTCCCCGGCCTGTTGCTCGGAATGGGCGGTGACCGCTATACTCGCCTGCGATTGACCCGAAAGGATCTCCTTTGGAATTTGAGCCACGCGACCAGTTCGAGCAGCGGCGGAAAAAACTCGAACAGATTCAAGCCTTGGGATATGAGGCATTTCCCCGGGAATTCCGCTGGACCGATACCCCAGCAGCCCTTGTGGAAAAGTATGGCGAAAAACTAGCTACCGAGCTCGAGTCCGACAAGCGTGACGTCCGCGTGGCAGGGCGGCTTGTTTCCTTTCGCCTGATGGGCAAAGCCGGTTTCGCTCATCTACAAGGTTCCGGCAAACGCATTCAAATCTATGTCCGCAAGGATGTTGTCGGCGAGCGCGGCTTTGCGCTCTTCCACTTGCTGGATCTCGGCGATTTAATCGGCGTTCGCGGACATCTTTTCCGCACCAAAACCAACGAACTGTCCATTTGGGTCGATGAACTCACGTTTCTTGCGAAAGCCCTGCTGCCTCTTCCCGAAAAGTGGCATGGGCTTACCGACGTCGAGTTGCGCTACCGCCAGCGCTATTTGGACCTGATCGCCAACGACAAATCTCGCCACGTTTTCGTCGTCCGCGCGCGCATTATTCAGGAGCTACGGCGCTTCTTCGATGCCAGGGGATATATAGAGGTTGAAACGCCGATGATGCATCCAATCCCCGGCGGTGCAGCGGCTCGGCCTTTCGTCACGCACCACAATACATTGGATATCAATCTCTATCTCCGCATCGCGCCCGAACTCTATTTGAAGAGGCTGACGATCGGCGGATTTGACCGCGTCTATGAGATCAACCGTAATTTCCGGAACGAAGGCATCTCGACGCAGCACAATCCGGAATTCACGATGCTCGAATTTTACGAAGCCTACAGCAACTACCGGGACTTGATGGAAATGAACGAAGAGCTGTTCGCGCTTCTAGCCGTGAGCATCACTGGCTCGACCCTGGTGAAGTACGCCGAGCATGAGCTGGATTTTGCCAAGATGCAGCGCCTTACTATGCGCGAGGCAATCGTGAAGTATTGGCCCCGAAAACCTGGCGAGGCTCCTGCGCTTGAAGGTTCGGGCGAACCATTTGAGCCGCCGTCGCCTCCTACGCTTGAAATGCTGGCTTCTGCCGGAGGCGCGCGACAGGTGACGACCATATACAACGATTGGGCCAAGAGAACCGGGGCTCCCTATGCTGCTTCCAAAGGCAAATTGACTGACGGCGAGTGGACCGGCTTGCTCTTCGAGACCATGGCCGAAGACAAATTGATTCAGCCCACGATCCTCTACGATTTTCCCACCGACATTTCCCCCCTCTCGAAACAGAAACCCGAAGACCCTTCCCTGACGGAGCGCTTTGAAATTTATGTCGCCGGAATGGAGATCGCCAATGGCTTTTCCGAGCTAAATGATCCCGCCGAGCAAGAGCGCCGGTTCCTCACGCAAATCGCTCAGGGTGGCGACGAAGTATCCAAGCAGCTCGATGTGGACTATATCCGCGCGCTCTGCCACGCCATGCCGCCCACCGCGGGCGAGGGCATTGGCATCGACCGCCTCACCATGCTGCTCACCGATTCGCAATCCATCCGCGACGTCATTTTATTTCCTTTGCTGCGCCCGGAAGCTCCCCAAGACTCCGCTTCCGAAGCGGGTGGCGCGTAAAGTATCCTTTCTCTGATGTCTCTCATGCGATTCAACCATGCAGTTTGAATGGTTCGTGGCGCGCCGCTACTTGCGCTCGCCTTACCGTCCGGCGGTGCTCCGCCTCGTAACCTTGTTCTCGATTCTCGGTGTAGCCGCCGGCGTCGCGACTCTGGTAATCGCTCTGGCGATGAACACCGGTTTCCGCGAGACTCTGCAAGATCGATTGTTGGGCGTTCAGGCGCACATCTCGCTCTTGCATCCCGGCTCTGAGATTCGCAATTACGAGGCGCTGGCTACGAAGCTAGCCACAGTTCCTGGAGTGCGCTCCGTTACTCCCGCGGTTTACGAGACGGTGCTTCTGTCCTTCGGCGGCGAGGCCCTTGGGGTGGTTGCTAAAGGTGTCGAACCGGAGCGCGAGCGGCGCGGAGACGAAGCCCTCCAGAGGATTGTCGCCGGCAAGCTCGATTTCGCTCCCGATGCCGATGGCATCGATGCACTTTTGGTCGGCAAGGAACTCGCCGACGACTGGAAAATTCAGCCCGGCGACTACGTGACCCTCACAAGTCCGCAGGGGCGATTGACGCCCTTTGGATTGATTCCGCTGACGCGCCGCTTTCGCGTCACAGGAATTTTCGATTCCGGCTTTTACGATTACGACCGAAGCTGGTGCTTCATGACCCTGCATGCCGCCCAGTCTCTCTCCGGTACGAGCGACATCGTCAATGTCCTCGAATTTCGGCTCTACAATCCCGAGCGCGCCGGGGAGATCGCGCGCAAGGCGCAACAAATGGCCGGAGCAGGTTTTTTGGCGACCACTTGGATGGAACAAAACTTCGCCTTGTTCCGCGCCCTCAGTCTGGAAAAACTCGTTACCGCCATCTTCATCGGGTTGATTACATTTGTTGCGGGATTGAACATTCTTGTCGTCCTCTCCATGACCGTGACCGATAAAGCGCGCGACATCGCCGTATTGATGTCCATGGGAACGCGCCGCGAGCAGATTCGAACGATTTTTCTGTGGCAGGGAATCGCCATCGGTTTTACGGGAACGTTGATCGGCCTCTGTATCGGATATGCCTTTGCCCTGATCGCGGGAACGTATCATTTGATTCCCCTCGATCCGCAGATTTATGCCGTTTCCTATGTCCCGTTTCATCCCAGCGTCCTGGATGGCGTCTGGATTACGCTTGCGGCGATGGCCATTTCTATTGGCGCGACGATTCTCCCCGCTCGCGCGGCGGCCCGTTTATTGCCTGTTGAGATTCTCCGTTATGAATGATGGACTGAATCTGGACCGATTCTAAGAGCATTAGAAAAGTGACTATGGCGCATGGTTTGCTCCTATAAATCTGTAGAGACCGGCGAGGAGGACGGGGCTTTATCTCCGGCGCCCCGAAATGGAAGGGCCTGCTACAAGCTATTGAAAAAGAGAAGGTTAGGGATCCTCCAAAGTTGCCCTAGGGAGGGCAGATCGGCCAGAGGCAGGCGCTTGGCCGAAAGTGGAAACTCTTGGGCAATCTTGGCGACCAGGGTCGCGACCGCTGACCACGGGAAGGCCATAGATGGCATCTAAGTAAAGAGACGGCAATGCAGTAATTCTGGCAACACGGGATTGGATCTGAGATAAGGATGCCCCAGTCGCAGAACAACACGAGTTCCCCCATTCGGACCAGCTCTCCGGACGCGCAAACCCCTGTTTCTGTCGTCATGGAAGCGCGAAGCCTCAAGAAAATCTATGGGAGCGGTGAGAAAAGTTTGTCCGTTTTGGCCGATGCCAGCCTCAGTTTGCTGCGCGGTGAGATGGTCGCCATCGTGGCGCCTTCCGGCGCGGGCAAAAGCACTCTTTTGCATTTGCTCGCTGCGCTAGACACGCCAACGAGCGGTACAGTATACTTCGCGGATAAAGCCATTGAAACGAATGATGACTTGGCGCTCGCTGAATTCCGAAACCGCGCGGTGGGTTTTCTCTGGCAGCGTCATCAGCTGTTGCCGGATTTTACGGCTGCGGAAAATGTAGCCATGCCGCTGTTGTTGCGCGGCGAGAATTTTGCTTCGGCGCTGGCGAAGGCGCGGAAGTGGATCGCGGAGGTCGGCCTCGAAAATCGGGCCGATCATCGCGCGGGGGAACTCTCCGGAGGGGAACAGCAGCGCGTTGCCATTGCCCGGGCGCTCGTCACTGGGCCGTCCGTGCTGCTGGCAGATGAACCTACCGGAGATTTGGACGAGCAGAATGCTTGGGCTGTGTTTGAGCTACTGGAACGGCTGCACCGCACACACGGGTTGACGTCGCTCATCGCGACTCACAACCTCGCTCTGGCCGCGCGGTGTGACCGGATACTCGGACTTGAACATGGCGTTCTTCAGACTCGCGGAGCTGCGGCTCCTGCGAGCGGGGCCCCAGGGGGAGAAGCGAGCTAACGTGTTCGAACGCTATACAGAGAAAGCGCGTCGAGTCATTTTTTTCGCACGATACGAAGCCAGCCAGTATGGCAGCCCGTACATCGAGACCGAACATTTGCTGCTCGGTCTGATGCGCGAGGATAAAGCTCTGGCCAATCGTTTTTTGCGTCAGCAAGGTTCCATCGAATCGATTCGCAAAGAGATCGAAGCCCGCATCACCATTCGCGAGCGCATCTCAACCTCCGTCGAAGTGCCGCTCAGCGCCGAGTGCAAGCGCATCCTGAACATGTCCGCGGAAGAAGCCGAACGCCTCGGCCACAAGCACGTCGGAACGGAACACCTCCTGCTCGGAATCCTTCGCGAAGAGAAATGTTTTGGCGCCGAAATCCTCATGGAACGGGGCCTCCGCCTCTCCACTCTGCGCGAGGAGTTGGCGCGCACTTCCGGCGAGAAGACTGCTGCGGCCCGGCCCAAGGAAACTTCCCTCCTCGCCGAATTTAGCCGCGACCTCACCCAGGCTGCCGGCGAGGGCTCTCTTGATCCGCTTGTCGGTCGCGAGAACGAAGTCGAGCGCGTCATCCAAATTCTCTGCCGCCGTACAAAAAATAATCCTGTTTTGATTGGCGAGCCGGGTGTCGGCAAGACCGCCATCGTCGAGGGCCTCGCCCAGCGCATCTCCGATGGCGACGTTCCGCCCTTCCTCGCTGACAAACGCATTCTCTCTTTGGATCTCTCACTAATCGTGGCCGGCACTAAATACCGCGGCCAATTCGAAGAGCGTCTCAAAACCATCATGAAGGAATTGATGGAGAGCCAGAACTCCATCGTTTTTATCGACGAACTTCACACGCTCGTGGGCGCCGGTTCCGCGGAAGGTTCTCTCGATGCCGCGAACATCTTGAAACCCGCCCTTTCTCGCGGAGAAATTCAGTGCATTGGCGCGACCACTCCCGGCGAATACCGCAAATCCGTCGAAAAAGACCGTTCCCTCGAGCGCCGCTTTCAGTCCGTCAAAGTTCCCGCGCCCAACGAAGAAGAAGCCATTCAAGTCATCCAGGGCGTGCGCGAACGTTACGAAAAATTTCACGCCGTCAGCTACACCGACGAAGCCCTGCGCTATTCCGTCTATCTTTCGAATCGCTATATCCCGGACCGCTTCCTTCCCGATAAGGCCATCGACCTGATCGACGAAGCCGGCGCCCGCGTCAAGCTCCGCCAGGCCACCGTTCCCGAAGAAGTCGGCGAAGTCCAAAAACGCGTGAAGTTCATCACCCATCGCATGGAAACGGCCATCGCTCAGCACGAATTCGAAAAGGCCCGCTTCTATTCCGAGGAAGAGCGCAAAGAAAAAGAAAATCTCCGCACTCTTCGCGAACGCTATAAGCTCGATGACGCCTCCACGGGCATCGTTTCCCGCGAGGATATCGAGGAAGTCGTCTCCCGCTGGACTGGCATCGGCGTCACTTCCATTAAAGAAGACGAACAGCAAAAGCTCCTGCGCATCGAGCCGGAGCTTCACAAGCGCGTCATCAGCCAGGACAAGGCCATCACCGCCCTCGCTCGCGCCATTCGCCGCAGCCGCGCTGGCCTCAAATCCCCGCTGCGCCCTGTGGGCTGCTTCTTCTTCCTCGGTCCCACCGGCGTAGGCAAAACCGAAGTCGCTCGCCGCCTCGCGGAATTTTTGTTTGGTTCGGAGAAGTCGTTGGTACGCTTCGATATGTCGGAGTTCATGGAGAAGCACTCCGTTTCGAAGCTCATCGGCGCGCCTCCAGGGTACGTGGGCTATGAAGAAGGCGGGCAGTTGACAGAGCGTGTCCGCCGGACGCCTTACTCGGTCATCCTCTTGGACGAAATCGAGAAGGCTCATCCGGACGTGTTCAACATACTTCTCCAGGTGTTTGAAGACGGGCAATTGACGGATGGTCTCGGCAACACCGTGGATTTCCGCAATACCATCATCATCATGACTTCCAATCTTGGCGCGCGCCACTTGCAGCGGCGCACCTCCATCGGCTTCCAGTCTGGCGCCGATGAAGCCAGCCAGAAGTCCATAGAAGAAATGGTGATGAACGAAGTGAAACGCGCGTTCAACCCGGAGTTTCTCAACCGGCTGGACGAAGTCATTATTTTCAACGCGCTCGGCGACGAAGATTTGCTCCGCATCATCGACTTGCTCGTGGGCCAGCTGAACGACACGCTGATCCACCGGCAGGTGCAGATTGTGCTGTCGCCGGAAGCACGCCAGTGGATCCTCGAGAAAACGTGTGCGGACCGTAACTATGGGGCACGGCCGCTTCGACGGGCTCTCCAGAAGTTTGTGGAGGACCCGCTCTCGGAGGCGCTCATCCAAGGGGGAATCCAGCGGCCGGCGACGCTGCAAATTTACGTCGCTGGCGAGGGTCTCTCATTCCGTCCCGTGGGTGAGGCAACCCCGGTTATCCACTAGCGAATCTGACACAACGCACGGGAGACCTCGGCCAGGTCCGAGGTCAGTAGACGACCGGCCCACACCGGGTCCGGCGGGAGAAAAACAACTTGTGCTTCGGGGGTGCGGCCTTGATGACCTCAACGGCCGCTCGTAGGAAAGTCTGTTTGCCATCTAGAGTTTTGTCGTTTCGGATCGCTTGGTTCGTGGCGTTGCTTTTGCCGCTTGCGCCCGCCTCGTCCGCCGCAACGCGAACAAATCTCCTCGCCGAAGCGTCTGCCTTCGCCGCGTCGGAGTCGTCCTCCGTTCCCTCGGTTTCCCCGACGGTGGAAAGCGTTCCAGCGGCCGATCCCCAGGATGCCCAGCAAACCCCCAGCGGGCAACCGCAGACCATCATCGAACGCATCGAATTCATTGGCAATCGCAGAATCCGTAGCGACACGCTCAAAGCCCGCATCTTCAGCCGCGAGGGTGATGTGTACAACGAAGAGACGTTGCGCCGGGATTTTCAGGCGCTGTGGAATACCCAGTTCTTCGAGGATGTGAAGCTGCGCGTCGAGGATTCCCCCGATCGGCCCAACGCCAAGATCGTCATTTTCGACGTCTCCGAACGTCCCATTATTCGCCGCATCCGCTACGACGGCATTCACTCCATTTCAGAGTCCGACATCCTCGACCGTTTCAAGGACCGCAAAGTCGGCCTTTCTGTCGAAAGCCCCTTTGACCCCACAAAAATCAAAAAAGCTGAAGTCGTGCTTAAGGAACTCCTCGGAGAGCACGGCCGCCAATTCGCCAAAGTCACCCCGGAGTACGAGCGCATCGCCTCCAGCAACGCCGTGATTCTCGTCTTCAAAATTGACGAGGGCCCCAAGGTCAAGGTCGGCCAGATCAAGTTTGTAGGGAACCACGCTTTCAGCGACCGCAAACTCGTCCGCGCCATGAAGAATGATCGTCCCTACGGAATTCCGCTCTACTTCTGGGACATCCCTCTCCTGTCCAAAACTTACGACCGCGAAAAACTCAACGAGGATCTGGAAGTCGGCTGCCGCGGCTTGTACCAGAATAACGGCTACTTCCGTGCCGTTTGCGAAGCTCCGGTTCTCACCAACGTGGACGTCCCGCACAAGGGCGTGCCTCTGCCCGGCCTGCGCCCGCATATCGGAAAAGCCGTCAACATCACCATCAAGATCGAGGAAGGCGAACAGTACCGCATGGGTACGCTGAAGATCGTCAGCTCTGATCCCGACAAAGCCTTGTCGCTCAAGGTCGACCCGCTCAAAAGTCTTTTCCCCATGAAACAGGGCGATATCATGAACGTCGATAAGCTCCGCAAAGCCCTCAAGAATTATACGGACGCTTACGGCCAGTACGGCTTCATCGATTTCACCGCCGAACCCGATTTTGATATCGATGATGCCGCCAAACGCATCAACATCACTCTTCGCTTCGATGAGGAGAAGCAGTATTACGTCCGCCGCATCAATTTCAGCGGCAACACCACCACGCGCGACAAAGTCATCCGCCGCGAGTTGCTCCTCGATGAAGGCCAGCTCTTTAATAAGCGCTATTGGGATATCAGCATTCTGCGCCTGAACCAGCTCAATTATTTCAACAAGATCGACGCCGACAAGGACGTGGAACTTCAGAAGAACGCCAAAGATGGCACCGTCGACATTAATCTTAAGCTTAAAGAGAAGGGCAAACAGTCCATCGGTTTGCAGGGCGGTGTCAGCGGCTTGGCTGGCGGGTTCATCGGCTTAACCTACCAGACCAACAATTTCCTCGGCTTGGGTGAAACCCTCACTCTTTCCGCCCAATTTGGCGAATATCAACGCACCTTGCAATTCGGCTTCACCGAGCCTTACCTCTTTGACCGGCCCATCTCCACCGGTTTCACTATCTTCTCCAGCCGTTACAATTTCAACCAAGCCGAGCAAGAGGCTCAGCTTCTCGGCCAGCAGGTAAGCGTCAACCCTCAGTACGTCCAGGATTACACTCAGAACAGCGACGGCTTCACCACCTTTGCCAGCTACCCCGTTAAGAGATTTTCTTTTGCCCGCGTCGGTTTGTCCTACGGCCTCACCCACACCGATATCAGCTCCTTCAATCAGGCTTCTACTTTGCTCTTCGAACAATTGAAGTTTCAGAGCCTTACCGGGCCTAGCGCTTTGAACGGCATCATCTCCAGCGGCATCACCCCGTCTATCAGCTACAACACCATCGATAATCCCATCAACGCCACCAAGGGCAAAAGCTTCTTCTATTCCATGTCCTTTCAGGGTGGCCCATTGGGCGGTAATGTCAACACCGTTACCAACGTCCTCGATGTTAAATATTTCCATCCCGTTTATCATCGCCGCAACGCGATCGGTCTGCACTTCACCACCGGCTTCATCACGGGTTACGACGGCAAGGAAATTCCCCCCTTCAACCGCTTCTACATGGGCGGCGAACAGGATATCCGCGGCTTTGATATCCGCTCCATCTCCCCAGTGGTCTTCATTCCTTCCGTGACGGCCCAGACTCTCTACTACCACGACCCCACCGCCGCGGGAGCAATCCGATCTTTCACCATGCCTGTCTTGGTTTACACCGCCACTCTGCCAGGCGGCGACTATGAAACTTCCGGGAACATCGAATACCGCATACCCATCGCCGGTCCCGTCAGCATGTCTCTCTTTGCCGACGCTGGAACCGATGGCATTCTTCGCACCGACGCCTTGCGCCTCGATCCCACGGGCACCGCAAACATACTGTCCACCTTCCCGGGCACAACGCTTGCCAAGAATTTGCCGATATACCCAGGCACCAATTTCCGCATCCGAGACTCCACGGGCATCGAGTTCGGCGTCAATCTGCCCATCATTCAGGCGCCTTTCCGGATCTACTATGCCTACAATCCGAATCGGTTCCATTCGCAGATCGCCGCCCCAGATCCGGTTGTCAATCCGAGCACGCTGAAGAATTGGGAGAACACCTTGAACTCCATCAGTCCGAATCTCTGGCAGAACGAAATCGTGCCGCAATTGAATTTCTTGGACAATCCCGGACGCTTGAATTATTTCGAGCCCAAAACGACTTTTCGCTTCACTGTGGGCAAGACGTTTTAGCCGCTCGATGGGGCTGACATATTGCGATCGTCTGGGGAAAAATTGGGCCGGCTTGTCCGCAACATTTGCGGCGCGCGCTAACTTGGGGAGGCAATGGCAATGAAGTTGTGGAAGAAGATTTCGGGCTACCTGGCGCTCGCTGCCATCAGCTCCTGCTTGTGTTTCAGTGGCTGCAGCAGCAGCGGGGCCATCGTGACTACTGTCAGTGTCAGTTCCTCTGTCGGTCCCACGCTCATTTTGGGCCAGTCGACCACTCTCACCGCCACGGTCACCGGCCCGACGAACGTGGATGTGCAGGATTGGGTTTGCACCTACACCACCACCACCATCAATTCCTCCGGCTCACCTGTAACATCCTCCGCGAAAGCTTGCCCGGCTAATAACTTGTTCGGTACTCTATCGAATGAACAAACAACTGGCACCGCGACCTTTCTGGCTCCTTCGGCTATCCCGGACCCCACCACCTATCCCGGCCTGACCGTCATCATCACCGTCGCATCCGTGGCCAACCCCGGCAAAACTGGTTTCGTCGACCTATACATCGAATCTGGCATTACGGTTTCTCTTACTCCGACCACCGCCGCGATTCCTACAAGTGAGCAACAGCCTTTCTTCGCCATTCTCACCAATGACTTGCAAGACAAAGGCGTGACTTGGACCGTTACGCAGTCGAGCCCCAGCACGACTACCTCAACCACCACGACTCCTAACCCCTATTCTTCACTGCCCACCTGTACGGTGAGCGGCAATGCCAGCGGTTGCGGCTCCATCGATGCCAGTGGCATCTATACCGCTCCCTCGGTTGTCCCCACGGACACGGTTCCTACCAGCACAAGCACCACGCCGGAAGACGTCACCATCGTCGCAACTTCCGTCGAGGACCCCACCCAGTATGCCCTCGCCACCGTTACCATCGTGGCCGGCGGACCCATCACCTTTAATGGAATTACTCCCACCATCGCACCGCAAGGCGCTGAGTATTGGGACATCTATCTCAATGCGCCGAACATTTCCTCGGCTTCCATCATCACGCTGACGGATGCCAACAAGGGCGTCACCCCGCTAACCTCGGGATCTGGCCAAATCAAGGTCCTCTTTCCGATCCCCACCACCACCGTAACGAACCCGTCCTCGACGGGTGCCCGTGTCCGCCTCTTCGCCTATAATTTGGCTACCACCGGGCCCGTAACCATTTCCGTCACCGATCCCGCTGAACCAGTAACAACCACCGCCGGAGGTGTCTTCACTTACAATGTTTTGCCGGTCCGGCCAACAACCTTATCTTCCGCTCCTAACGATATCCTTCAGGGAGGCACGCTTTCTGGCAATCTTGCTTTGACGCTGGACGGTGGCTACTTTGGTGAGGGCGGCCAGCTTGCAAATGTCCTCTTTCAGGGCAATACAATTCCCGGTACCACCAATGGCTCGGGCCAGCCTCTCTCAGGTCCAAAGCAACTCCAGGTGCAATTCCCGAGCGGTCCCGTTAACACCGGCCTCCCCGGACTCTATTCCCTCTACACCACCCGCACAACCACCCCCCTTCCCTCGGAAGATAACCCGGCCGAAACCGATTTGGCCGTTTTCCCGAACTATGGGTCCAACCCGCCCGTTCTTGTGAATACCGTTCCCGTTACGGGTCTGAATCCTAGCGCCGTTGATATCGATCCGACCCTTGGCGTAATAGCTGTAGCGGAAACAGGCTCGAATGCCGTTCAGTTCTACAGCATCGGCACCGGAACCCTCACCCCGTTGGGTGGTCCAGTCGCGGTTGGGAAGGTTCCCACGGGGCTCTCTGTCAATCGCACCAACCACACTGTCGCCG
This sequence comes from Candidatus Acidiferrum sp., assembly GCA_049800195.1. GTDB lineage: Bacteria > Acidobacteriota > Terriglobia > Acidiferrales > UBA7541 > Acidiferrum. The sequence goes on along the minus strand of JBARJI010000059.1, from coordinate 3,959 downwards.
TGGTTTGCTACCAGGATCAAACCGTTTGGGTGCTGCCGATTCCCGGAGCACCCGTGCAGGCTCCCGGCACGCCTTTCACCCTCGATCTTTCCAACGCCCTGCAAGGCCAGGTCTCCCCGGCGCCCCTGCCGTACTCCATTGGTGTGGACCCAGACACAAATATGGGCGTCGTGGCTTATTCTTCCACCTCGGCTTCTTCCGCGGCGAATCTTGGGTTCCTCGTAAATCTGAATACCGGAACCAATCCCTACGGCTGCTTCAGTACCCCAGGCGGAACGCAGCTGACGCCGCCTTGCTTATACGCGCAAGTTACTCTGAACACCGGTGTTTACCCCCAGGTCGCGATGGCGCCCCACGGCCATCTCGCCTTTATAACTCCTGGCGGAATAGGCGGTTCGGGCGCAGTGCAGGGCGTTGATGTAACCAAGGGCTCCACCTTCGCTAGCATTCAGACGCTAACGCTGGCCGCTGGCATTGTGACCGTTACCACGACTGCAGCCAACGGTTTGGTGCCCGGCAATTCCGGGACGGTCCTCATCGCCGGCGTGCCCGGGCCAGGCTCCGCTGGCAATAGCACTGCCGCGAACTTCAACGGCGTTTTTAACGTCGCTGCCGTGAGCGACACCAGCTTTACCTATATTTTGAACTCCACTTCCAGCGGCACCGTTAACATCTCTCCCATGAATGGCGTCTATCCTGCCACCGTCTATTACAGCAACCCCGATCTGTTTTTTGGCGGCCTTTCTTCCACCACGCAAGGTATCGCTATCAATCCCATCACCAACACCGCCGCCCTTGCCGATGCCAATGCGACGGGCACCAATGGTCCGCAGATCAATTTGCTCAATGATCTGGATCAGACCATTAGCTCCATCTCTTTCTTTGCCACTTGCACCTTCTATACGACCACGTTCCCCTGTGCCAATTCGGCGGAGCTTCTCGGGACAGCGGACGTTGCCTGGCAGCCGTACTCGAACGCCATCGTTTCTTATAATCCCCAGCTGAACCAGGTCTCCGTTTCCGACCCAGTAAGCTCCGAACGATATGCCTTTGTTTGCAACACCACATCCACGCCTTGCATCGTCAACCCGCAAAATCCGACGGATCAATCCACGTTCAACGCTCAGACTACCCTACCTGGAACAGGCACGGCCTCATTGACCGTCACGAATGGCACGACCAACTCCCTTACCCTGTTTGGCGGCATAACTGTCGATCCGGCAACCAATCAAGCGTTTGTCGTTGTGTCCGGTAGCAACCAGATCGACATCGTTGATCTCGGTCCGTGCAAAGCTACGAACGCTTGCCCCAATCCCTACAACAATCTCAAAGCGGCCCAGATAACCGAAATCATCGTGCCCAGCCCCAATCCCGGACTTGGCGTTATCGGGGGCATACCGAATGCGACTGTGCCCCAGGGAACTCTAACCTCGGCGACCGCCTTAACCGGCGTGCAAATCTTCGGTTCGGGATTTGATACCGGGACCCAGGTTCGTCTGGACGGAACAGCCATCCCTCCCAGTGACGTTCAATTCGTTAGCAGCAGAAAGCTACTGGCAACAATCCCAGCGTCTTATTTGTCCTTCCCACATCGTTATGCACTCGACTTGGTGAATAGCAGCGGCGTGCAATCCAATGCCTCCGACTTCTTCGTCATTCAGGCTGTGGACATGACTCCTGCTTGCGCTCCTATTCCCACCGGCGGGCCCATGCCTAGCTCCGTGGCCATCGCCGACCAGTTGGCGAACGGACCTTTCTCCCCGATCGCTGTCGTAAGCAACTTCAATTGCAACAACATCTCGGTGATCGATATCAATCCAGCGGACGTTACCGGTGGAACGGGTCCCAACCCAGGCAAGTTCGGCACGATTCTCAGTTCCATTGCCGTGGGCACGGGCCCCGAGGGGGTGGCCGTGAGCGAGCCGTACGGAGTGGCGGAGGTCGCGAATAATACGGCTGGAACCGTCTCAACGGTCAATCTGCTCACGGATTCGATCCTTGTCCCTGACGTATCCACGGGCACGAACCCCACGGGAGTGGCGATCAATGACGCAACTGGCGCCGTACTCGTTGCGAACACAGGTTCGAACACGGTTACTGAGCTTCCGCTGGGTACTCTTTTTGGCAGCAGCCCCGCGACAACACTTGTGCCCATCAGCATCGGCGGGCTCCAGCAGCCCACGGCTATAGCCATCGACCCTGATCGCGGCACGAATAATCAAGGTTTGGCCGTGGTCACGTCGCTGGAACTCGTTAGTGGCTCCGCCCCCGAAGGAGCGCTGCAACCCGTCGACATTGGACTGACTACTCCCACTATCAGCACGACGGCGGAGACGGGCAACGTAACTGCGCCGACGACGGGTATCGTGTTTGACCCCACGGTCATAACGGGGACCGAGTACAACGGAGTCTTCTACGCAAGCTCGAGCGGCGGCAACGTCATATCGTCGTTCAATCCGGATTCTGGCAGCGTGAGCACCGTAAACGTCGGCATCAACCCCACAGCGTTGGCGATCAATCCCGAGACTGGAGCAATCCTGACCACCAACGTCGCAGGCACCACCACGTCGCTCGTGGATACCACGGCGAGTCCGCTCAAGACGGTTAAAACCATTGGCCTTCCCGGCTCGCCGCAATTCGGCGTGGCCATAGACCAGTTCACGAATCTCGCGGTCATCGTGGATCAAGTCAACAACCGGCTGTTGATTTTCCCGATGCCCAATTAGGACGTGTAGCTCTGGCGGGAAGGAAGCGGGGCAAGCGGAAAATCCTAGCGGGAAAGGAATCGTCGCAAGCAGGAAATCACGGCGACCAAGAAACTGTGGTGAGCAGGAAGTCGCGGCAAGCACGAATTTGTAGCGCACAGAACTTGGCGAATTCGCGGGCAGGACCCGGAACCGGGCGGGCAGAGGAAGCGGGCAAGGCGGCTTCGGTTGTGTGCGGAGACAGTTGACTTCGCATCGCGGAGTCTTTCTGATTGCAGCGAGACGAGAGGCTCGCTATACTTCGGGGTTTGTGTGGTACCCCCGGACTGCGCTGGCAGGCGGAAACACGGATTAACTAATCTAAAAAAGAGTTCCGGTTGGCTCCGAGAAGTTGGAACCACCCATAACAAGGAGAATAAAGTGAATTTGAGAATTGCATTCAGAACAGCCGCCGTGGCCGCGGCTTTCCTTATCGCTACAGGAGCAACCTGGGCGCAGGAAACCCCCGCTGCGGCGCCTGCCGCCGGAGGAGCCAAGCTGGTGGGCATTATCAATTTGCGGGGCGCCATCGGGAACACCGCGGAGGGCAGGCAAGCGTCCGCGGAATTGCAATCGCAATTTGCGCCGCGCACGGCCGAGATCGACGGTCTGACGAAGCAGATCAATGAGTTGCAGCAGAAGCTCCAGGCTGGCCAGGGAAAACTGAGCCAGGATGAAGAGGCACGGTTGACCAGCGAAGGACAGCGGCTCACGCAGCGCCTCGATCGCCGGCGAAACGATTTCCAGGAAGACGCCAGCGCGGCGCAACAAGAAGTGCTGGAGCGCATTGGACGAAAGATGATCGACGTTTTGGACCGCTACGCTCGCGATAACGGCTACAGCGTGGTCCTGGATACGTCCGGCCAGAATTCGCCGATTCTTTACGCCTCGAACCAGATCGACGTCACGCAAGAGATTATTCGCTTGTACGATCAGGCGTATCCCGTGAAGGCGGGCGCGGCTCCGGCAGCTACCAAACCGGCCGCAACCAGGCCGCCGGCGAAACCGAATCAGCGGTAATTCGCGGGAAAATTTGTCCGCGGTTTGTTTTCCGAAAACGCCTCCGGCACAGCCGGGGGCGTTTTTTCTTGGTGTGCCGAGCATGTTCGACAGCTAGGAGGTGCAAGTCCTCTTCACAACGTGATGGACGTGAAGTGATAGCGAAGCGCAAGGGTGAAATAACACTCGCCGCGAGGCGGGGCCTGAAAGAAGCGC
>JBARJI010000058.1:0-55712 GCA_049800195.1 Candidatus Acidiferrum sp. | reverse complement strand
TCGCCTCGCTCGGACTTCCCGAGCTCACGGCTCATGGTTAGTTCAACCCGCCGAACCGCCGGATGCGGACCCGCATGTCCGGTCGTGTGGGAGGGGAGGACGGGCAACCGTCTCCCCTATCCCGATCCGCCTACACGAACCCTCGTTTGTGATGTTCCAGCAGGCCGTTATTTCTGCGCGGATGCCGGTTTCAAGAATAGGGTGTCATCCACGGGAACATTGTTCTTGATTTGCGTAAACCGGAGCGTGAACACGTTTCCTTTTTCCACATGGCGTAGCCGGAACGGGAAATAGGCTCCGTCGACGGCGCGGTAATCGTCCATGAAGTTTTCCACTGCGTAGTCGCCCTCTTCCCGATGCAGCGTTTCATCGGTGCGCACGGCGAACCCGCTGTCCTTGTCGAAATAAATCTTCGAGGTAATTCTCTTCTGCGGAGAGAATTCCACCACGTAAGTCGAGTGCTCGCCAACTTTCTCGGTGCCCATCACATGCCCGGTGATGGCCATCAGGAGCGCCTCGGCGCGATTGTTGAAGTTCGCCTGTCTAATGCGGCTCTCCAGGGCCGCGCCAGTAATGGAATGCATGCCGCCGGCAGGGTCTTCGAGCCATGCGGCTTTCCCGTCGCACACTTCCCGGACAACGAGGCCACCGGAAAAGGTGATCTTAAAGAGAGTTTTGTTGGGCGCTTTGCCGAAGATTTCTACCCCCGCAAAGCCGGAATCGTCCTCGGTCTGATAAATGCCTTTCATATAGCGCGTTGTGAAGCCCGACCAAACGCTTTGGCCTCCGCTCACCTTCTCAAATTTCTCCAGCACTTCCTTCGCAGTGGGCAGCGGTGCAACTCCCGGAGCAACTGGAGCAACCTTCGAGACGGAACTGACGGGAGTAACGGGCGTAGCGGGCGATGGACTTTGCGCCGCAGAATATGCGGCAAAAAGGACTCCAACGAGGGCCGAGGCGACGAAGGGCACGAGCCTGCGGTTCATAATTTCCTCCATCACGCGGAAAAACTTGACGGTGAATCTATCTTCAGTATGAAATGGCTTTTTCAGAAAGACGGATACATCGCCGGGCAGCGTGATGGAACAGGAACTGTCCGAAGGGACAGGTCGGTTAAGGCGCAAAGCTTGGACCGCGAAAGACTCGCGCCCCGTTTATGATCCCCATGGCCGTTCTGCCGCTACGCACGAGTCCTCCGCCCTGGGTGGGCAATGCAAGACGGATTGCGCACTTGCTTTTTTGAGTGCGAATTCCGGAAAGTCAGCGAAGATGAGAGCCGGAATATCTTTCGCTCGTGGCGGCCCCAGCTGCCTTTTCTTGCAGGATTTTTTCGCCTTCTTCAAGCACCGGATCGCGCTTCTCTTGCAGCGACGCGATCGTCGGAAGAACAATCTTATCCGGTGTCACGCCCTCCCCTTCGAGTCTGCGTCCCTTCGGGGAAAACCAAAGAATCTCGCTGATTTCCAGCACCCCTCCGCCTTTCATCACTCTCTCGTGCGTGATGCCCAGGACGCAGCCGCAGGTTTGGCTGCCGACGAGCGTGGCGCGGCCCGCGTCCTGCATCCCAGCAGCGAAGACCTCGGTCGCGCTGGCGGAATATTCGCTCAATAGAATCACCACGGGACCCGAATAAATTTGACCTCCCTTTTTTCCCACAAAGAATTCCATTTCTTCGGTGTGCCGGCCGTCGCGCTCCGAAGCCGACACCTCTTTCCGGCTCATTCTCCGCTCGAATAAAGTTTTGCCGTCGAAAAAGAATCCCGCCATCGCTTCCAGGGTGGCCCCGACGCCACCGCGGTTCCAGCGAAGATCCAGAATCAGCCCCGGTGTCGGGCTTAAGTTCTCGAGGTCGGCCTTAAAGTCCTTGACGAGCGATGGCTCGAACTCATCGAACCGCATATATCCAAAGCCCGAGGGTAACTTTTCGGCGGTAACGCGCGGAGCGTTGGAAATGATTTGTCGCGCATATTTCACTTCGAACGCGGAACCATCCGCGCGCTGCAAGGTGGCGGCAAAAGGGGTTTCGAGTGGCCCGGCGAAGGCCTCGCTGAGAATGCGCAGTTTAGTCACGCGCTCGGTGGAAGAAGGCAGAACATTCTTTGCGGCGACGGCCAGGCAGTCTGCTATCGGTTGCCCGTCGATTGCCGCCACAATCATGCCCGTCTCGACGCCCGCTCGCGCAGCGTTGCTCTCCGGGAAAACGCCGAGCACGACGACCTTGTCTTCGACATAACCGGCCCGGAAGCCGATGCTCACGCCCCTGTGCTTCTCCCTGTTTTTCCACTGCTCGGGTGAACTGAAACGGGTGTGCGCGTCGTGCAGCTCCGCGGTCATGCGGTCCACAATGGAATAGAAGTCCTGATCATCCTTAGCGGCTTGCACCAGCGGCAGGTATCGCTGATGAATCTCCCGCCAATCCACTCCGCCGAACTCCGGATCGTAGTAGTGCTCGTCGACTTCTTTCCAGACTTTTTCGAAAACTTGCACGCGGTCTTTTGGGGAAAGGCTGCGGAGACTCCCGCTCACGGCCAACGAGAAGGCTAGGCCGAGCGTTAGAACCGCGAGAATCGACTGGCGGCGCGTGGGGATGGGGAGAGCGTGCTTCATGATTTCGGCGATAGATGCTTTCACGAAACACTTTTACATGGCAAATGTTTCGTCACACGCGCGGTGAAGGACCACGGCGCGAGGGACATCCTAGCAGCTTGGATTCTTGGACGGCGAGAGCGGGCCGAAGAGTTGGCTTGCCCTTCGAGCGCCCGCCAAGTTCGCTCCGTCTAGGGCGCGGCCAGCCGGACTACCGGCTAGTTGGGATGCCCTTGCATATCGCGATTCAGCTGCTCGAGGTTCTCCCGGGCAAGTTCGTTCTTTGGATCGATTTGCAGCGCGCGCTCGAAATGCAGCCGCGCTTCTTTCATGTTGCCGGTCTCGGCCAGCGCGCTCCCGAGATTCGCCTCCGCGCCTGCATCCTCGGGATGCAAGCGAACCGCGGCGCGGAAGTGCAAAAGCGCTCCCGCGAAATCGCCCTGCGTGGCCAGCGCATTTCCAAGGTTGTAATGAGCGTCGAAATAATCAGGACGGCCCTTCAGCGCTGTGTTTAAATGCGCGATCGCTTCGTCAATGCGCCCGCTCGCCAAAAGGACCCCGCCCAGCGCGTTATTGGCGGTTGGGTCGTCCGGCTCCAGGCGAACGGCTAGCTCGAATTCAGCCAGGGCTCCCGAAAGATCGCCTTTCATTTGCAGGATGGCCGCCAGGTTGTAGTGCGCTCCAAAATCGCCGGGATTGTCTTGAATGTGGTGCCGCGCCAAAGCTTCTTGAATCAAGACGCGCGGATCGCTAGTGGCGTCGGCGGATTCCTGCGGCAGTACCTGAAGCCACAGATGTGCCATCTCATCCACGGCACGGTTTCCCGCCTTCACTCGTGTGGGCGGCTGGTTGGGATTTCGAAAATTGTCCGCCGAGTTGTCGTACGTGAAGCGCATCGAAATCTTTGTTCCCGCCGGCAGGTCCATGGGTTGCGCATAGTGATAGACCGCCTGCCAATTCAAATCCCAGTTGCGGATGTGAATCAGCGTCTTTTTGGTTCCGTCCGGAAACGTCGCGAAACCTAGCAGGTCTTTCCCCAAGTAGTGGGCGTGCGGATAGATAGCCAGGAGGCTGGCTTCCACCGGCAAAACGAAATCGTCGGAAACCAGGAAATTCTTGTCGCCCGGCGGAATGTCCAATTCGCGGTCGCCATCCAGCTGCAGGAGGATGGGGTGCATGGTTGCGGGCTTATCCGTGAAGTAGAGCCCCAGCGTTGGTTGAATGAGTTCGGGCTTTCCCGAAGGCTGCAAGTGCGTGTTCAAAATCAGGTCCGTGGTTTTGTCCAGGCGTAGCGCCATCCCGTCGGGCTCCACGTACGGCGGCGACCCCGGCTTCCAAAACAGGAAATGGCTGTCCGGATCGAAAGCCTCCGATTCGATAATCAGCTCCATCCCTCCGAATCCCGCTCCCGACACTTTTTCCATGCGCCGTCCAGATTGGTAGCGGTCGACCAGGACGTTTGCATGGTGAACCAACCGCTTATCGCCCGGCCGGATTTCGATGGCCTTGAGCCACCGCGTGCGATGAACCGGAGTCCGAAAAACAAAGTTCCAATACTGGTCGGTTCCGCCGGCCGGCAGCAGATACGGTTTCTCGGCCCTGACAACCACGTCGGGTTCGCCAAGCTCCCAGCCTGCCGCGAATTTCGGCTGCGGAGGCAGGTCGGCGGGATTACCTTGGATTTCGCCCTGATCCACCCATTTTTGAATCGTCGCGATTTGCTCGTCGCTCAATCGCAGCTCGCCGGCAAATTTCGGTTCGCCGGGATCCGGAAGCCACGGCGGCATGATCCGCTTGCTCGTGATATAGGCGATCTGGCGCCCGTGCGATTTTACATCCTCGTAAGTAAGTAGCGAAAAGGGTCCGGATTCGCCCGGATGGTGGCACTGCGAGCAGTTCCTAAAAATAATGGGCGCAATATCATGGTTAAAGGTGACCCGTTGTTGCACCTCTTCGACGCCCGCCACGGATTGACGCGCGACCTCGGCGTGGCGAGCAGCCAGGCAGGCTGTCCCAAGTGCGCAAAGAGTGAGGAATCCACAGAGGGTTGGCAGCCCGAGCTTCATTCCAGGTCCGAAATGTAGCATCCCACGGCATGAGCCGTACTCACAGCCAGTGTCTTGCCGCTTACCGCGGCTTGGATGGCGTCCTCTAATTCGTGGGTCGTTGCAATCGTGCGGGCTCGTCCCACATCCTCGTAAAGGTTGTCGATTCGGCCGTGATAGACGAGGCGCCGGCTGGCGTCGAACACCGCGACTTCCGGCGTAATCTGCGCCTGGCTTTCTTTCACAAGGACTTTTTGCGGATCGCGCACCGCCGGAATCCTGTAGCCGTACTCCAGGTCATGCTTGCGGATGGCTTCCGCGGAATCCGTCTTGCTCGGATAAACCAGCCAAAACGCCGTGTCAGCCGCGTGAGCTGCGCTAAGGTGTTGTATCGTCGGCGCATAGCGATTCGAGATCGGACAATCTGTCCGTACAAACACGAGTACCACCGCTTTTCCTGCGGACGCCTTCAGCGGATCGATGGGGTTCCCAGACAGATCGAGAGCCGTATCTTGCGCTCCTCGAGTGGTGTGAGCCAAAGGCGCGAGCCACGCCGCCACGATTCCAATTAGAACTAACAGGAATACTCGGGGAACTCGAACGGTGTGCCAATCCTGGGCCATGCCTGCCCGCACCCGCCGGGCGCCACGAATTTTACAGCGGCGCGGAACGCTTGTCGAAGAGATTAGCGGAGCTGGCCGGGCTCGATACCTTTCTTGCGGGCCTCGTCCGTGACGGCGTCAATTTGGTCCTGGATCTGTTTCTTCTTGTCTTCCAGCTGCTGGATCTGGTCGGCCACGGGCGTCATGGAATAGCCCTTATTGGGATTGATGCCGCCCGAAGACGAGCTATTGTCGCCCTTGAAGTTCCGCAAATCGTCAATCTTCTTGTCGGTGGCGTCGAGCTGCGCCTGAAGCTGGCGAAGCTGCTCTCGGTAGTATTGTACGTCGCTGTTTTGCGCGGAGTTGGCGGAGCCTGCGCCGCTCAGCTCCGCGGAAGATTTTGCATCGGCTGATGAGGAAGAATCGCCCACCACGGAGACGCTGCCACTTAGCTTCGACATATCGTCATCTGTCCAGACTCTCTTCGCCTTCTTTTTATCCCTGGCGGAATCTTTGTTAGCGGGCTGATCTTTCGCAGTCGCGGTCTTTGCGCCAGGCGGCGTTGTTGGAGGGGCTGTCGCAGCCGGCGTTGGCGTCGGAGTTTGTGCCGGCTGGCTCGTCCCGGACGTTGTCTGCGCGGCACACACGAAGCTTACGGAAACAATCAAGCAGGACGCCGGTAAGAGGTAGCGCAGCATGTAACCTCCAGTGATTCCAGTATAGGAGCAATCCCTCGCGTCGCGGCCCGCGCTCGCATGAGGCATGTTCTCTTGTGTACTGGCCGGTCGCGCATCGGCCGGAAACGAGACGTTCTCCGCTAAACTCGCTTGTCCGCAAAGGTCCTCAACGAAGGTCCCCAGGCTCCACGCCCTTCTTCCGCGCTTCATCCAGAAGCGCGTCGATCTTGCCCTGCAGTTGATTTTTCTTCGCTTCCAGATTCGTTATCTGCTGGTCCACCGGCACGCGATTGTAGCCCTTGGTGAACTCATAGCCTCCGGAGGTTGCCGCACCCTTTCCATCGCTGAAGTCCTTGAGGTCCGCGAGTTGCTTGTCCGTGTCATCCAGTTGCGATTGCAGCTTTTCGAGCTGTTTGCGGGTGGTGGCGATGTATTGCGGATCCTCCTTCGCGTCCGACCCCGGTTTTCCGAGGTTCTTCGAGTTACCTACAACCGAAACGGGCCCACTCAAACTGTCCACGTCGTCGTTCGTCCAAACTTTTTTCGGCCTTTTGGCGTCTGCAGGAGTAGCAGAGGAAGCCGCCTTTGGCGGTACGGCTGCGGTTGTGGGTGCCGTACCCGGGCTGGGTGAAGTTTGCGGTGTCGCAGTTTGCGCCAAACTTGTGGAGCAGGCCAGCACACAGCCAAGGGCAAGAGCGCCCCAATGAATGAACCAGTGGTTCATAAAGCCTCCAAATTCCTTCGAGGGCTGAGGCTAGTCCTGGTACCTTGAACCCATCTTACAACACAAAGTTTCAGGGGTCCGACTCGCCAGCGGCGGGCTTGCCCAACTCGGCACGGATGATGGCAAGAGCTTCCTTCGGCGGGCCGATTCGATGATACCGACTGTAGAAAGTGTGCTCGTGGATCGAGATCGAACTGAAGAATTTTCGGCCGTCGAAGTCGTACTCGGACAAGGCCGGCATCCAAAGCCCCGGCTGCATTTCACGCCGCTCTTGGACAAAGCGGCTGCCCTTGTAAATCTTAGCCAGAAACAAGCCAATGCTGAGGTCATCCGTAACCTCGCCCTCGATTCGAGTGACCTGACCCGCGACCGGATCGATCCACACAAAGCCGTGAACTTTCGCAAATATGGACGTGGCTCGAGAGGTAGGTTTGTAATCTGGATTGGGTGCCATGCTGTATTTGTAGATAACGCGGCCCGTCCGGAATTCCTTGGAAACGAAGCTATAAACAAATGCGATTCGCGTGGCATCTATCAGCTCGTCCCGTTCCTTCTGTTTCTTGGCGATTCTTTCGTAAGCGTCCTGCTGCGCACGCCCATCATCCGATGCCCAGGAAAGGGCCCGCTCTAGCTTGAGCAGGTCCGCGTGGTAAGCGTCAGGATCCATCGGCTTGCCGTCCGGACCGATAGGGATATGGTCCACGCCCGTGCCTGCGGGGACGACGCGGGAAACTCTAATTTCACGAGACAGCGGATTGCCGGTGCTCTTGCGAGTTTCCACTCTCTCGACGCGCTCGTAGAGATTCATGGCTTCGTCGCTCTTCTTCTCGTTGGCGACCACTCGGTCGAGAAGAGCGGCTTTTTCGGCTTCCGTCTGCGGAGGCGAAGGCGCGCCCGAGCCTTGGGCCAGGGAGGCCGGAGGGAAGGCCGGGAGAAGCCCAGCGACGAGAATGAGTAATAGGGCGCGCATCATAGCAAGAGGCAAAACGGCTGCCAGCACTATTTTAATTCTGATTCTTCAGGGCAGACAATTGTTGCTTTCAATTGCGCGAGGTCGCGCATGGCGATATCCTTTAAGTTGATGAAAACAAAGGCAAATCGGCTACCAAAGCCCTCTTGGCGGTTCACTTAGCCGTGCCAGGTCGCTTCCAGGTTCGGGCGCGTTTTCCAGAAGACCGTTAGAATGTACTCAGGACGCAAACAGGACCCAAATTCACTGAAAGCAATGGGTCCTTTGGACCGTCTATATAGGCGGGAACGAAACGACTCACATTCCCGTATTACCTAGAGCTTGCGGAGGTCTGTTTGGGCGTAGCTCCTTTCGAGAGATTGACGGGCGTCGGACGTGTGGTGCCGCAAGTGGAAAGGCAGCCTTGGACGGCAGCCCGATTCCGCAACGCGACGATCACCCTGATCGAGACGCTGAAGCGCTCTCTCGACGCTCTTCGCGCCCATAAGTTGCGCAGTTTCTTGACTTTGCTGGGCGTCATCCTGGCTGTCACAACTCTCGTTGCCGTTATGAGCGTCGTCGACGGGCTTAACTTCTACGTCGCCGACAAAGTCGCCAACCTCGGCGCGAACGTCTATGTTCTCGACCGCTTTGGCATCATCACCAGCGATGACGAATGGCATAAAGCGCAGAAGCGGCCGTACATCACCATGGACGAGTATGTTCGGCTGAAGGAAAACATGCACACCACCAGCCAGATCGCCGCCGTGATTGGCACGAGTTCCGATTTGCGCACTGGAAACCAGCTTTTGGAGGATGTGAATGTCGACGGCGTCTCCCCGAACTATTCCGACGTGCGCAGCATCAATGTGGCCACAGGAAGGTTCCTGACGGAAGCGGATGAAACGCATCATTCTCCAGTGTGCTTTATCGGCGCGGACGTCGTGAAAAAGTTTTTCTATAACGTCGACCCCATCGGGAAGACAATTCGCGCGGGCACGCACAGCTATCAGGTGGTTGGAGTGGCGGCAGTGATCGGCAGCGCCTTTGGACAATCGCACGACAACTTCATGTACATTCCCCTGGGAACGTACATGAAGGAATGGGGCACGCAGCAAGACTCTCTTACCCTTTTTCTGCAAGCGGGGGACGCGGAAATGATGGGCGCCTCGGAAGATGAAGCGCGCATGCTCTTGCGCGCCTGGCGCCACGAACCTTGGGATTCACCGGATAGCTTTGGAATCATCGGCTCGGATTCCATCATGGGCCTCTGGAAGCAGTTGACGGGAAATATCTTCATGGTCGCGGTCGGCCTCACCGCTGTCTTTCTCGTCGTCGGTGGCATCGTCATCATGAATATCATGCTCGCCAGCGTAACCGAGCGCACGCGCGAGATTGGTTTGCGGCGCTCTCTCGGCGCCAGGAAGAAACACATCCTTCTGCAATTCGTGACGGAGTCGGCGGTGCTGGCTGCGGCCGGCGGACTGATTGGCATTGTCCTGGCTTATGCCGTGGTTGCGGCCGCGCGTGCGGCGACCTCGATTCCCATGCGCACTCCCGCGAGCGCCGTGATTCTCTCGCTCGGCGTTTCCACGGCAGTGGGCCTTTTCTTCGGAATTTATCCCGCGATGCGCGCGGCAAAGCTCGATCCCATAGAAGCGCTTCGGGCAGACGGCTGAGGAGCGCGCACGCCGCGAGGCGGAGCCGCGGAAAACAAATATGGCGCAACACTACGGCGAAAATCTGAAGCAAGCGATGGACACCCTCCGCGCGCACAAATTGCGCAGCGCTCTTACCGTCTTTGGAGTGGTGCTGGGCGTGAGCGTGATCATGCTGGTGGCCGCGCTGATCACCGGCTTCGACGCGCAAGTCCAGGACAACATCAAGCAGTTCGGCGCGGACACCGCCTTTATCTCGCGCTTTGACCAAGGCCCGCATAACGGCCGGCGCCCCAAGGAAGAGCGCGAACGCAAGCCGCTGACCCTCGAGGATGCCCAGGCTATCAAGGAGCTCTGTCCCGCCGTCAAGGACGTCACGGTCTTCATAACCTGGTGGGAGCAGGATCACACCGTGCGGACGAGATCCGGCGAAGTCACCTCGATCGATTTTCGCGGCGTGCAGCCGAATTTCGGACAAGTCTATGCGAATGCCTCGACGCTCGAAGGGCGCTTTATCAGCGAAGGCGATGATCTGCACCGCGAAAAGGTGGTGATGCTGGGCGAAAACGCCGCCCCGGTGCTCTTTCCGAACGTCTCGCCGATCGGGAAAGACGTGATGATCGATGGCTCTCCGTTTCGCGTGATTGGCGTCGTCGAGAAACCCAAGGGCCTTTTCGGCGCCGATGATGAAGACAAGCGAATCCTGATTCCCTACAACACGTTCCGCAAAATCTATCCCGCGGCCTATGAAAACCAGATCCGTTTTCAAGCCTATCCGAACCAGTTGGATCAGGCGGTGGATCAGGCGACCGAAGTGCTGCGGCGGCGGCGCAATGTTCCTTACAATGGAAGAAGCAATTTTTCGATCGAGACATCCCAGCAAGAAATTGAACAGTTCCACAGCATTCTGGGTATGGTCGCGCTCGCCACCATCGTCCTGAGCGGGATTGGGCTCCTGATCGGCGGCGTGGGCGTGATGAACATCATGCTCGTAAGCGTGACCGAGCGGACGCGCGAGATCGGCGTGCGCAAGGCTATCGGCGCCAAAAGCGGAGACATCACCTGGCAATTCCTGCTCGAAGCCATGACCCTGACCGGCGCCGGCGGTGTGATCGCGCTCGTGCTGGTAAATGGGTTGGTCGTTCTCGTGCGCGTGGGATTAAAGTGGCCGGGCAGCGTGCCGGTATGGGCGGCTGCTACTGGCATCATCGTCAGCGTGAGTATTGGCCTGATCTTTGGCGTCTGGCCGGCTATGAAGGCCGCTAAGCTCGATCCCGTCGAAGCCCTGCGATACGAATAGTCTCGGGCGCAACTTTTCCACGAAAGAATCGAACGTCTTCTGTATTCAGAAACTCACGGAGAGGTACGCGCTAGGGAAGCGGAACAGTGTTCGCAGGTGGAGTTATAGCCGAAACCCCGCTGTCTTGCTGCGCTTTTGTTTTGGAAGCGTGCCCGCGCCGCTTGGCTGAAGTCTTCTCAGCCATTTTCGGCAAGACTGTCTCCACCGGTGTGGAATCTCGCGGAGCCGGAGGTATCTGCTCGCGCTCTGCAAACGCCAAGCTTTCTGGGAGTTTCGCGCGGACGGCGGCAATGGCCGGCGTAGACCGCGTCTGCAGCCGTTCGCGCAGAGAGCTTCCAGCGATAGCAGCGCTGGCTAGGAGCAGGACTGCGGATGCGACGGCCCAGAGATCGCGGGGATGAGCCTGGCGCAGAAACCAGTAAGCGGGTTTCGGTTGCGGAGTGAGCCGGGAACCGCAGCGGGCCACCAGATAAAGCGCGCGCGCCAGATCGTTCCCGGACTGGTAGCGCTCATCCGGATCCTTGGCCAGGCATCGCGCAAGGATTCGATCGAACGCCGCCGGAATGGCTGGATTCAGCTTCGACGGCGGAACGGGAGTTGCCGTAAGAATTTGCGCGCAGACCTCTCCGAGGGAATCTCCGGCGAACGGCCGGACTCTGGTGATCATCTCGTACAGCACGATCCCCAGGGAAAAAAGATCAGAGCGCCCGTCCTGCTTCTTCCCTTCAATTTGTTCCGGTGAAAGATAAGCGGGCGTGCCCAGCACGCGGTCGGAACCGGAGACCTGCGAGGCGAATCGGGCGACGCCGAAATCCACGAGCTTCACTTTGCCGTCTTCCGTGACGCGAATGTTGCTGGGCTTGACGTCCCCGTGAATGATCCCAGCGCGGTGCGCGTAGGCCAGCGCGGAGCCCAAATCGGCGGCCCATACCGCCGCGGTCGCGAACGCTATAGGAGCTTGCGCCAGCAGTTGCTCGAGGTTACACCCCGAAACATATTCCATCACGAGAAACGGCGAGCCGCTGGAACCCGTGTTGACGTCGTAAAGCTGGGCGATCGAGCCATGGGAGAGAGAGCCGATGGTTTGCGCTTCCCGCAGGAATTGTTGCTCGCTATTTTTGCCGAACCCTTGGAGAAAGGACTTCAGAGCGACAGTTCGCCCGATGACCGTGTCGCGCGCCTTCTCGACGCGGCTCGTTGCGCCACACCCGAGAGTCTCGATGATTTCATAACGCCCAGACTGAAGGACGGGGCTCATGCGGAACGCAACAAGCGAGTGGCACGTTCACGGAATCCGATGGGTTGTGCCTGCACGGTTGCCGCGGTTTTGCGGCGGGCCAATGGATACAGTTCCGAAGCGAGGAGATCCACGGACTGATAACGGTGAGCGGGATCTTTTTCCAGCGCCTTGGCAAGAATCGCGTCGAATGCCGAGGGCACGGAAGGGTTTGCCTGAGAAACCGGAAGCGGTTTGGAAGAGAGTACCCGCGTGCAAATTCCTTGCAGCGAATCGGAATCGAACGGGCGCTTTCCTGTGACCAGCTCATACAGAACGACGCCAAGAGAGAAAATGTCCGAACGCGCGTCCTGCGCACGGCCGAGAATCTGTTCGGGGCACCAATAGGCGGGCGTGCCGAGCAGCGGCGTGTCCTTTTTGTCATGGCTGGCAAGGCGCGCCATGCCGAAGTCAGTCAGTTTCACGCGGCCATCATCGAGGATGAGAACATTCGCGGGCTTGATGTCGCCGTGAATGACGCCTCTGCGGTGCGCCAGGTGCAGAGCCGAAGCGATCTCTCCCGTCCACGCGCAAGCGCGCGGCAGGGGCACGCTGCCCTTGCTGAGAATTTTATCCAGCGGCTGCCCTTCCATGAACTCCATCACAAGATAGGGCGTTTGCGTCGGTTCGTCGATGCCCATGTCGTGCAGCGTGACGATGCAGGGATGCGAAAGCTGGCCGACAACTCGCGCTTCCTGCAGAAAGCGGTCGCGGCCCGCGCCTTGCGCCAAAGCGGGAGAAAATAGCTTGATGGCGACAATGCGCCCGATCATGGGATCGTGCGCGCGCACGACTTTGCTGTTCGCGCCAGCCCCGATCACATCAATGACTTGATAACGGCCTACTTGCATGGTGGCCTTCCCCTCAGGTGGAAGATTCCCAACTGCTTACAAGATACGGGAGGGAGTTGTTCCATTAAATGAAGCAAGCGTCCCTATGAGAAGAGTACGGAGGTACTAGAGCGAAAGGCCCAAATAAGAAGGCTCTCATCTTCGTAGCCGATGTCCACAGTTTGTCAGAGGGACTTTTTCGGGCGTCACGACGCAAGCAACACCGTAGCTTGCCGCGAACAGCTAAGAATCGCGAAGAATTTCGATCAGGAAAATGAGCAAGGGAGGCGAACACGGCAGCCCACGCCGCGGCCCACTACGACGCAACGCAACCGCGGGAGTTCACTCCTTATTCTTGAACGGAACGAGGGGCGGCGCGGTGGCCAGGCGCTCGGGAAATTCGCTGACGAAAGCAGCCATCGAAGGATGCCAGAAACCGTTGAATCCGAAGTAGTACATTTCCCTCAAAGCGTCATCAGGCGGAACTTTTTCATAGGCCATGCGGTAACTGGCGACGAAAACGCCGGTGCGGTCTTCACCGTAATGGCAGTGTACGAAGACTTTTTCCTGCGGGTGATCGCGAAAAATGGCGAGAAACTGCGCGACCTGCTTATCTGTCGGAGGAGACCATCCGCCGACCGGGATTTGCACGAAACGAATGCCGAGCGATTCGGATCTTTTTTCTTCCCACACAATTCTCGTGGAATCTTCGTCGCGCAAATCGACAATCGTGGTGATGCCGAGTTTTTTCAACGCGAGCAATCCCGCGCTTCGCGGCTGTGCGCCGCGGTACAAATGATCGTCGATCTTTCCAGAATTGGGCACGCCGGAGATGCGCAGCTTTTCCCCGTAGATAAAATGCGCTGCCGAAATCGCGGGGGCCGGCGTTTGCGTCTGCGCGCAAAGACTCGCGGGAAGAACGGAGGCAAGCACGAGCGAGAAAAGTAAAAGTAGGCGCTTCATGTAGAATGTGATGCAAACAGTGTATCGCGCGAGGGAAACAAGCCAAAGCCCTTGCAAGCAAGGAAGTTGTTCAGAAAACGCACCACTACAAATAGACGCAGTACGAAAACGTCAACCACATTTTGCGTTTTTCTCTTGACAGGAAATTCGCACGCGTTGATACTGCGATTCCAGATTCGGGGGACGTGGAAGCGCCAGGCGGACCGGGTCGAGGAAGCAGAATAGGTCCGTAATGACTCCACGAAGCCAGCCCGGGTACTAAACAAAAAAATCGAGCGCGAAGTATAAGCTCCGCGCCCGCATTTCAGGCGCGAGAATTGCTGTGAGGCTGAGCGGAACCCGCCGGCCAGCGGCAGAGCATTGGCGTTTGGTACTGGTTCTTGCGTGTGAGCGCGAGACGGTCGATGGAAAGGTCGGCTGCGCAGCGGCCGCTTTTTCTCGGATTCGGTGAACGGAATTTTGGATTTAACCTGCGGTGACCCACAGGGTCCACCCAGCACCCTGCGGGATGCAGTGGAGTAAAATTAGAGGGTTCCCCGCGAAGAGTGGGAGCCTGAGGCAGCGGAGGAACGGGATGGCTACGGTGAAACACGCAATGACTGGGAATTCCCCGATCGCGGACATGGGGCGGGTGAATGCGGGAGCGGGAGAGCACAAAGGGCTTCCGTTCAATAGATATTTTACGGACGGCAAGATTTCTCCGTTCGACGCGGTCGAGTGGGAGAAGCGCACAGCCCTGATCGGAAACGAAAAGGGCGTGACGATCTTCCGCCAGGAAGACGTCGAGGTGCCGAAAAGCTGGTCGCAAACGGCGACGAACATCGTGACCAGCAAATACTTTCACGGCAAGCCGGGAACGAAAGAGCGCGAAGGTTCGGTGCGGCAACTGATCAGCCGCGTCGTAAATACAGTTGTGCGCTGGGGTCAGGAAGGCGGGTACTTTGACTCCATGGCGTCGCGCGACGCGTTTCGCGACGAGCTGACGCACCTGCTCGTCGAGCAAAAGATGGCTTTCAATTCGCCGGTGTGGTTCAACGTGGGCGTGCAGCCGAAGCCGCAGTGCTCGGCGTGCTTTATCAATTCCGTGCAGGACAACATGGAATCGATCATGGGCCTGACGCGGACGGAAGGAATGCTGTTCAAGTGGGGCTCGGGAACGGGCACGAATTTTTCGTCGCTGCGCGGGAGCAAGGAAACGCTCTCCGGCGGCGGCATCGCTTCGGGACCGGTGAGCTTCATGAAGGGCTTCGACGCGTTCGCGGGGGTGATCAAGAGCGGCGGCAAGACGCGGCGCGCGGCGAAGATGGTGATCCTGAACATCGATCATCCGGACATCGTTGAGTTTATCGAATGCAAGATGAAGGAAGAGCGCAAGGCACAGGTCCTTATCGAACAGGGCTACGACGCTGGAATCGACGGCGACGCCTACGCTTCGATCTTTTTCCAGAACGCGAACCATTCCGTGCGCGTGACGGACGAGTTCATGCGCGCCGTGGTGGAAGACAAGGATTGGTGGACGAAGAACGTCACCGACGGGCAGCCCGCGGACAAAATGCGCGCTCGGGATTTGATGTTGAAGATTTCGGACTCGACGTGGCATTGCGGCGATCCGGGAATGCAGTACGACACCACAATTAATCGGTGGCACACCTCGAAAAATTCGGCGCGCATCAACGCCTCGAATCCCTGCTCGGAATACATGTTCCTGGACGATACAGCGTGCAACCTTGCTTCCTTGAACTTGATGAAGTTTCTCGGACCGAACGGGCAATTCGACGTGACAGCGTTCAAGCATGCCGTGGACGTGACCATTACGGCGCAGGAAATTCTGGTGGACAACGCCAGTTATCCCACAGACAAAATTGCGAAGAACTCGCATGAATTCCGGCCGCTCGGCTTGGGCTACGCGAATCTCGGCGCTTTGTTGATGTCTCTGGCACTGCCTTATGACTCCGACGAAGGGCGCGACATGGCTGGCGCCATCACGGCGTTGATGTGCGGCGAGGCTTACGCGCAGTCTTCACGAATTGCGGAAAACATGGGCGCTTTCCCTGGCTACGAAGTGAACCGCGAGCCGATGCTGGACGTGATTCGCATGCATCTCGACGCGATGCGGGGAATCAAGCCGGAGCACGTGCAAACCGAACTGTTCATGGCGGCGCAGGAATCGTGGGACAACGCTTTGCAGCACGGCGAAAAATTCGGCTACAAGAATTCGCAGGTGACCGTGCTGGCGCCGACGGGGACGATCGGCTTCATGATGGATTGCGACACCACGGGAATCGAGCCGGACCTGGCGCTCGTAAAGCACAAGAAGCTGGTGGGCGGCGGCTTGATCAAAATCGTCAACAACACTGTGCCACAAGCGCTGATGAGGTTGCACTATTCGCCAGAGCAAACCAGCGAAATCGTTTCGTACATCGACAAGCAAGGAAAGATCGAGGGCGCGCCGTATCTGAGGGCGGAAGATTTGCCGGTATTCGATTGCTCGCTGGCGCCGCTCGGCGGTGGGCGCTCGATCACCTGGACCGGGCACGTAAAAATGATGGCAGCGGCGCAACCATTTCTTTCCGGGGCGATCTCGAAGACCATCAACATGCCCGAAGAATCGACGGTGGAAGACATCAGCAACGCGTACATCGAATCCTGGAAGCTGGGGCTGAAATCCGTGGCCATTTACCGGGATAATTCAAAGCGCTCGCAACCGCTCAACGCGGGTGGAGCGAAGGACGAAAAGAAAACCGAGCCTGCGAGCAATCAGAGCAATTCCTCGATCCCCGTCCAGCAAGAGCTGTTCGCGCGGCAGCAACGCGAAAAGATGCCGGTCGAGCGTGCTTCCGTGACGCACAAGTTCAGCGTAGGCGTGAACGAAGGTTACATTACAGTCGGCATGTATCCGGACGGGAGGCCGGGTGAAATATTCATCAAGATGTCCAAAGAAGGCTCGACGCTTTCCGGCGTGATGGACGGTTTGGCGCTGACGGTTTCGCTGGGGTTGCAATACGGCGTTCCCCTGAAAGTGTTCGTGGATAAACTGGTGAATACGCGGTTTGAGCCCTCGGGCATTACGGCAAATCCGAACATCCGGTTCGTCTCCTCGGTGCTGGATTATCTGGCACGCTGGCTGGGCGGGCGCTTCATCTCCAGTGACTATCTAAAGCTGAATGGCGATGCAGCCGCGGCGCAGACATCCGCTGCGGTGATGACGTCTGCGCCCATGGCTCAGGCCGATCTTGGGCCCGTGCCGGGGACAAACTTGTTATCAAAACTGCGTGATGCACACGAGGGCGCGCCAACGTGCTCGGAGTGCGGCATGCTCATGGTGCCGAACGGGGCGTGCTACAAATGCGAGAACTGCGGCAGCACGAGCGGGTGCAGTTGACGACATTCACTGGTCTGAGGGACACGAGACGATGAGCGCTCTCTCTTCCGACTCGGGGCTTGCCGCTAGGCTGGCACCGGAAAAGCCGAAGACGCGGGGATTTCTTCACATCGTAAGGCACGGCGCGGGGCCGAGCGCCATTTACGTCGTCACCTATCACCGACTCGAAAGCGCGTTGGAGGGGCTGGCCAGCCAACCGAAGCCAGCGCTCGCGGAAGGTGCGCAAGCGCTGATCGAGCTGTTCGAGCGCATTGGAGTGGACTTCCGGCTCAAGGAAGTCCGCGGGGCGCTGGAAGACATTCTTCGGCTCGGCTCAGCCAATATCCCCGATCTGTGGCTCAGCGACGAGGAGATGCTGGAAAAAGGACTCGTCGAGAGCTAGACAGTAAGCCTAAAAAAGTGACGGAAGCCGGAAGGCGGTAACTGCCTCTCCGGCTTTTGTTTTGCTCTCAACGGAAACACTCCCCCCTCTTTTTTTGCAAAGAGCGCGTAAAGCACTGATTCCGGGGAACTTGCTTGGGAATCGGGATTTTAGGGAGTTTGTAAAAATAAGAAAACAAGGCACTTATTTGCTCTCTATTTGCTCGCTGAGAGAGCAGGCGGTGAGTTATCCGCACGTCCTGCCATCATTGCGCAGCAAGGGCAGGCGGAAAAGAAAAAAGCGGCCCGATGGCCGCCGCACTCGATACAACTCCCTAACCGACACATTACCAAAGATAGCCTTAACCCGTCAAGGGAAATTGTAAGGCGGCAAAAGCGCCTCGAATGGCGCAGGCAGAGACCGCGGTCAGTGGTTAAGAGAGAAGATAACATTGATGGTGGTGTCGATTTCGACGGGCCGGCCGAGAAGCAGAGTGGGCGAATAACGCCATCGGCTGACCGCGTCCATAGACGATTTGGCGAGTGAACAGTAGCCGCTAAGAACAAGCAGATCGGTTACGGAACCGTCTTTGCCAATAATGGCGTGAAGCCGGACAGTTCCTTGGAGATGCTCTTCGCGGGCGATATCGGGGTAAACGGGCTGAACTTTCTTCAGCAACTTCGCAGCGATTACGTTTCCACCTTGGCGAACGCGCGTGACCGCCGGAGCGGATGGGTTCGAGCTGCTTTGGGCTTGCGAAGGGCGCGCGGGACTCGGACGGTAAGGAAAGTGGTTCGCTATGGTGGGCGCAAGAACGAAACGAAAGCCACCATCGACATAGGCAAGCGCGAAAAAACGCATGAATTGCCCGCCATTCATGAAGCGCAGTTCATAGAGAGGGACGGGCTGGAGGCGCAACTGAAGCGTGCCGAAGGCGGATTCGCCGGCGTTATCGTCGCAGGTTTCGCCGAAGCGAGCCGCGGTTACCTCGGTGTTGTGATTTTGAAGGGCTCCCCAGAAAACGGTGAGGATTTCGGCAGGGAGACGCGTTCGATCGGCGGCGTATTTTGCACCTTCGTCGCTGGCGATGGGAGGGCCAAAGGTTTGGAGATACCATGCGGCGGGATCCGGAAGAACCATGCTTTGGGCCAAGGCGGTGGCACGCGCGGAATCGCCGTTTTTCTGCGCCTTGAGGATTTCTTTGGCGAGATTTTCGAGGCCCTTGGTGGAGTCTGGAAAGTCTAGCTTCAAAGGATTAACGGGTGTCGAGGGAGGTGGCGCCGAGACGGGCGCCTGGGCATGCGAAGGCGAGACACCCAGACAACAAAATGCAAGCGAGAACATGAAAGCGGGGCGGAGGATGCGAAGCATGGGCGTATTCTGTACGTCGTTGACGAGATTGGCAAGTATGAGAAGGTAGTGTGTAGGAACCGGGCGACGGTCACGGGTTGAGGAAAAAAATCGAAGTCAGCGGGGACGCGGGCGGAGAGGCGGGCGCGCGGTCAGTGGACGGGGGCGCATGCGGAAGCGCGGGTTGAGGGGCGGAGGGACGTTGCGGAGAAAGTCGCCACAGCAGGGGCAGCGGCCGTCGTCGGCGATGGGGCCGGTGGCATCGGCGCGGAGCCAGTGGCCGCGGAGGTCGCAGGACGGATTGATGCATTGCACGGTGAAACCGGGCAGATATTGCATGTGCGCTCCCTCAAAGGGCAGCCAGCTCCGCGAACGAACACTGCAGAACACTTAGCGGAAGCTCCCATGGGCGGCCCGAACGGAATGGTTGGCATGGATTCTGCCGATGTATGCCTGTGGTGTCAAGAGAAAAGACTACAAGGGATTGTGGTGGGGTTGCTGGACGGCGGGGAGGCTGGAGATGCGCGACCGCTACGTGAAGCTTAGGGAGACGCGGACTGGGCGTCGGAGACATTCTCGGGCAGCCTAGCACTCGGAAGAGATGGGCGTGGAACGAAGCTCGGGCGGAGCAAAGAGAGCAATGCTATCGCGGGCGACTATCGGAGAACGGACTTAACGGTCAAATCGTCGAAAGATCAGGATTGCGGCGGAGGGGGCGGCGGTGGAGTTGTAGGCGCTGCTGGCGCGGCGGGATTTGCCGGTGTTGCCGGCGCGGTGTTGCCCAGGGAATCTTGGAGAGCTGCGACGCGCGCTTTCAAGTCGTCGACGGCTTGCTGCTTATCAGCGATTTGCTGGTTGAGGTCATCGAGCTTGGCTTTGCCCACAGGATCGTCGGTGTAGTTGGGGTTCGAGTAGACAGTATCTTGCTCGAGAGCAAGCTCGCGGCGAGCAAGATCAACCGCATTTTGCGCGTCGGCGAGCTGCTTCTTTAAGTCGGCCAGTTCGGCGGAGGCTTTGGCTTTTTGGTCGGCATCTTCGCCACTCGCGGCAGGAGCTGAATCCGCGCCCGCTGCGGGAGGGTTATCGGCTGCAGGCGCGCCGGATGAATCAGAGGAGGCTTGCGCCGCGGGCGCTGATGCGGCACCGGCCGCCGGCGCCGAAGCGCTTGTATCGGCCGCGGGAGATGGAGGCGCAGGAGCGGCTGGCTTCAGATCGTCGTCGGTGATGACTTTTTCCGGCTTGGCGGCGGCCTTTTTTTGCTCGCGTGCGCGGCGGGCAGCGTCGGCAACCGACTCAGTTTGAGAGTCCTGTGATTGGGCGACGAGAGCCAGAGGCAACAAGGCGCCTGCAATAAGGGCGGCGAGGGCCAAGCGCAAAGAGATGGAGTGTGACATGGTCTTATACCCCTTGGGCTGCGGGCAGGGTCAAAAACAAGCATACCTCTAGGCTTGGCTGCCGGCAATTCCGCGGGCAGGGAATGATACGAATCGGGCAACCGCGGGTTGGAGAGTGGGCTATCGTCAGGCTGAAGTTAGGGGGCAGAATAAAAGCGGCTTCAGCGCGAGTGAACCGGACGAGACTCGTGCGCTGCCTTAGCGGACTGCGGCCTCCTGTGTCTTGGTGATATCGCGGAAAGAGAAGTGAGTTTGTAGGTTTTTGACGGGCTGGCCATTTACTTCCGCGTAAGGATAGATGAAGTAGTTTAGCGGATCGCCCTTTTGCTCGGTCGAGAGGCGGATGTCGCGACCGTAGGTGAAGAAGACGCGGTTGACGTCATGGGCGCCAAAGAAATAATCGTGCTTGGCGGGATTCTTCCAGGCTTCGGAAGCGTCGACGGGCACCCATCCGACGCCGCTAAGATAAAACTCGGCCCAGCAGTGATAGCCGGCGATATCGCCTTCGGTCTTGGCTTCGGGCAGCGGAAAGCCAATCTCAAAGCGGGCGGGAATACCCGAAGCGCGCATCATGCCGATGAAAAGAGAATGGAAGTCGGTGCAGTTACCGCGCTTGGAGGTGCAAGCCCAAACGGCGTCGCCGCGGCCCCAGCCTTGGCCGGATTTGTCGTAACGCATGGTGGACACGACGTACTCGTAGATGTGGCGGGCTTTTTCGAGCTGGGTGGTATCGCCGACAGTGTGCTCTCGGGCAAGCTCGGCGATGACGCCGTTCAAGGGAACGAGCTTGTCCGGCTCGAGATAGCGGCGAAGCATGGGATCCGGCGGCAAGGTGGCGGAGACATTTTTCAGAGCGCCATCGAGGTCGACTTTATGCTCGTGGCGCGTGGCGGTGAAGCGGAGAGTGACATCAAAGCCCGCAGCGGCTTGCTGGGCGGTTGGCTTGAACACAGCGAATTTGTCTTGGTATTCGGGGTCGCGGCCTTGCGAATAGGCAACGGGGCTGTCAATGTGCAGGCTGCTGACGTCCTGGTAGCCGTCCGGCTGCGGGAGCGGAATCCACAACCGAACGGGGCCTGCGGGGTTTTCGGCCGCGGGGAAATGAACTTGATATGTGAATTCAAACGAGCGTGTGGACGGCTCCGGAGGCGCGACGGCCGTGGTGGTGCGTGCCAGTTGAGTGGCGAAAAACAGGAGGACGAGAGCGCCAAGAGTGCAAAGGATCGGGAAGCGTTTGCGGGTCACGACAGGACTCCTTCGGTGAGCTTGCCGCAGATGGCAACTTCGCGATTATACTCGTGTGCGAACCGAAGCGAAACAAGCGCGGCAAGGCAGGCGATGAGAAGAGATTTCGGAGGGAGACTGCTGCTCTGCATGGCAGGGAGTCTAATTGGCGGTGTTGCATTTTCCTACGCGCAAACCTCGGTCCCGGCCGCACCCAAGTCGGACCAGCCTGTTGTGGCCGCGCAGGTTATTTTGGAAAAACAGAAGAGCGCTTCGGCTGGGAAGACACACCGGTTCTGGGATAAGGAGAACGATTGGTTGTTCGCGGGAGTCGGAGCGGCGCGAACGCTGGATTATTTTTCCACGCTGAACATGCGGCGGCGGGGCCGGCAGGAGATATTTTTGACGAATGACGCCGTGGATAATCATGCGGCATTTGCCGCGATTGAAGCGTCCGCGACGGGGCTGTCGATTGGAGGCGCTTATTTATTTCATCGCTACGGCCATCACAAGCTGGAGCGCTGGACGTCGTTCGTACATATAGGACTGGCCACGGCGGGGTCGGTACGGAATTATTGCCTAAAGACGGCGCACTTCGCACCAAGTACGGGTTCGACCTAAAAAGCTCCACCTCTTTTTTCGACACTTGAGTCAGACATTTGAGTTCCTGTGCCAATCCCTTTTCGCGACATGGAGCCTTGCGCGCTTGAGCTTGGTGCGGCATACTCGCGCCGCGTGCTGCCTTGGTGGGAGAGACGCGCATGAGTTCTTTCGGAGTTTGCGTGGGTGTCTGGATGGCGCGGTGTGCTTGTCCTCGGCGAGTTGCGGCGCTGTTCAGTTTGAGCTTGTGTCTGGCCGGAAACATTTGTGGGCCCAACGTGCTGGTCGCTAAGGCAGACGAGCCGCCGCTTCCCGCGCAAGCTTTGCCCGCGCCACCGGTTCCCACGGAAACGCGGTCGGCGCAATCCGCAACTCCGCGGCAAACAAGAAAAGAAGGATATCAGCTATCGCAGGAACGGTATGAAAAGGCGGTTACGTATTCGCGCGCCTCGTACACTTTGTATTTTATTTCGGTCGCGCTCTCGGTGCTCGCGCTCGTAATTCTGTTGCGGCTCGGGATCGCCGCGAAATTTCGCGATTGGTCGGAAAGCGTGAGCGACAGGCGATGGCTACAAGCGCTGGTGTTCATGCCGCTGTTGCTGCTGACTTTGGATGTAATTGCCCTCCCGCTGCGCATGTATGGACACGTGCTATCGAGGCGGTATGAAGTTTCGGTGCAAAACTGGGGCTCGTGGTTCCTGGATTGGAGCAAGGAACAGCTGCTGACCGCGGGATTCGCATTGATTGTTGGGCTGATTTTATCCATGGTTATTCGTAGGAGCCCGCGGCGGTGGTGGCTGCATTTCTGGTTCGCGGCTCTGCCGGTGTTGCTGTTTTTTGTCTTCATTAGTCCGTGGTTCATCGATCCGCTATTCAATACGTTCCAGCCATTGCAGGCTTCGCACCCGGATTTGGTGGCGGCCATCGAGAAACTGACGGCACATGCTGGGGTGCCCATACCGGCGAACCGGATGTTTCTGATGAGGGCGAGCGAAAAAACAAACGCGATCGATGCGTACGTTACGGGGCTGGGCGCGTCGAAGCGCGTGGTTGTCTGGGATACCACGATTCAGAAAATGACCACGGATGAGACGCTGTTTGTCGTTGGACACGAACTCGGGCACTACGTTCTGGGGCACGTTTGGAAAGGATTTTTGTTCTTCGCCGCGCTCCTGCTGGTTGCATTCTATGTGCTGTTTCACGCGCTGCATTGGGCGTTGGGGCGATGGAGCGGAGACTGGAAAATCTACGGGCAGGAGGATTGGGCCTCACTGGCCGTGCTGTTGTTGCTGCTGGAAATTGCGATGTTTTTGGCTTCGCCCGTGGTGAACGGATTCTCGCGCATGCAGGAGCACGCCGCCGATGTCTTTGGGCTGGAAGTTATTCACGGCATTGTGCCAGATTCTTCCCAGGTTGCCGCGCAAGCTTTCCAGGTATTAGGGGAGGTTGACTTGGCGGACCCGAACCCGCCCGAGTTCATCACTTTCTGGCTCTATTCGCACCCGCCGCTGGCGGATCGTCTGGTGTTCGCCTATAGCTATGATCCGTGGGCGAAAGGCGAATCGCCGAAGTACGTAAAATGACCGCGTATGGAATGCGGGCACTGAAAGTTCAGCGAGTATGGCGGGCCGCGGAATGACGACGCGAAAAGGCGGCAACTTTGTGGCGATTGCCGCAACGGGACATGGAACACCAGCGTCGGCGGCGCGTGCGCGAGGTGTCATAGAATAGCAGGCCGCAAGCAGGGCTGGAGCAGACGCGAAGACGCGCGTTCGAGCCCTCGGCGATGATTTCAGCGGCCGAACGCGCGATAGCAGCGAGGAGCCAATCCAGACCGCCCTCGCGGGCAACGAATTCCAGTCCCCAAGCACCATTTTGGAGGAGGAGTTCGTCGTGCCCTTCGGTGATGCGCAGGACATCGTTGATCGGTTCGACCCATCCGTGAGCAATGGTTTCCTTGTGCAACAGCGCGCTAAAGCTTTCCTGAAGGGAGGTGTGGAGACGTCGGGCTTTGCCGAGGAGCGCGTCGGCGGTTTGCGGATCATGTTGGGGTAGAGGTAACAATTGGGCGCTGCGCTCCGGGGAAATGATCCGCGTAACCAACAGAAAATGAAGGAGATCTTCCCAGGAGAAATCAGAATAGGGACCCAGCTCGTTGGCGTAATCCAGGGAAAGACGGCCACCGATAAGAGTTAGGGATGAGGTAGCGTCAGACAAGGTTTTTGCCTCACTAACCGGTTAGCTAGGATTGTGAAGTTCAGACCGTATTTAGCCTGGCGGTTAAATATAGCAACGGGGTTAAGGCCTGTCACTCACTTTCGCTGACGAGCCGAAGAGCCCGTGGGCTGTTGGAGCTCACGGGACATCTGGCGGGGCGTCAGAGAGTGAAGCAGTCGAAGGGAGTTTCGTTGGGGCCAAGAATGGAGGGCAATCCGTTTGGCGCGCCACAGGGGGAGGATCGGGGCATCGGTTCGTCCTCTGGGGAATATTCCGGGGGATTGTTACCGAAAAAGAGGGGTCTGGGGGCGGGCTGGCGTCTGCTAGTTTACGCGGCGATATTCTTCGTCCTCTGGAGCATGTCCATTTTTCTTTTCAGCCAGCTCTTACGGCCGACACGTGGTGTTTTTTCTCCGAGTTACGAGTTTTTCGGAGAATCGGCGAGCTTCCTGGCGACATTTTTGGCTGCCTGGATCATGTCGCAGTTCGAAGAGCGACCGGTCGGAGCGTATGGACTACCTGGGCGAGGTGCATTTGGGAAAATGTTTGGAGAGGGCTGCTTCTTCGGATTGTGCGAAATCTGCGCGTTGGTCGGGCTAATCGCCGCGTTTGGCAGATATTCCTTCGGAAGCCTGGCCGAGCACGGAACGATGATTGCCAAATGGGCGTTCTTCTGGGGGATTTTCTTCGTGGTCGTGGGGCTCTTTGAAGAGTTCTTTTTCCGCGGGTACAGTCTTTACACATTGGCCGAAGGCATTGGGTTTTGGCCTGCCGCAGTTTTGTTGTCAGTGTGCTTTGGAGCGGTTCACCTCGAGAACTCTGGCGAAGGCTGGCTGGGCGTGGCGGGGGTGGCCCTCGTGGGGCTGTTCTGGAGCTTCACGCTGAAGCGAACGGGGAGCTTGTGGTTTGCGGTAGGGATGCATGCAGCCTTCGATTTTGGAGAGACGTTTCTTTTTTCCGTGCCTGATAGCGGAATGATTTTCCCCGGCCATCTTTCGAACGCCTCGCTACACGGGGCCGATTGGCTTACGGGAGGCACAGTTGGACCTGAAGCCAGCATATTCGATTTTCTGATTCTGGCTTTTTTTTTCTATCTCGTTCACCGTCTGTATCCCGCAAAAGAGAAGCAGGGGGGCGGCATGCCGGTTGGCTGAAGCTTTAGTGTACCAGGTCGGACGCGTAGACCAGATGAACGCCACGGGCCTCCGCTTGCGGCAAGACTTCTCTTAGCGCTTGCAGCGTTGCTGGATGCGGATGGCCGATGGCGATGGCCTGCCCTTTTTGCTTCGCGCCGCGAAGAGCCAGTTCGAGCTGCTTGCGCACATCGGAAACTTCAGGGACATCATCGAGGAAGGGCACGTTCCGGAATCCGGAGCGGACGCCAAGACGTTGGGCAGTGTCGTAGGCGACGGTGGCCGCAGTAGTACGGCTATCCACGTAGAAAAGATTCCATTTCTGAAGAACGGGCATCAGCGCGTCCATGAGGGCGGGATCGGCGGTGGCCTGAGAGCCTTGATGATTGTTGACGCCGGCGGCAAAGGGAACACTTTCCATCATTTGCTCGAAAAGCACGGGGATTTCGTCGGCGGGCATGCCTGGGTGCAATTCCTGTGCTTCGGGCGTTTCGTTTCCGACAGATTGCATGGGGAGATGGAGCATGACTTCGTAGCCGCGACGATGCGCCTCTTCGGCAATGTCGACGGAGTGCGCGTGATTGGGCAGAACCGAGATGGTTAGGGGATAAGGCAAGGCAAAAATCGCTTCTGCGGCGGCCCGATCGCTGCCCAAATCATCGAGGATGATGGCCAAGCGCGCCGCGCCGTTCTGCCGATCAGGACGGGGAGAGGCCGGCGCAGCGGCGCCGACAGGGACCGGAACGATGATGTGGACCGAATTGGTGACCACACTCCCGGTTCGAAAATCCAGACGGAGCAACGCGCCGGATTTTGCGGGCGGGTCGCGCGTGAGATGGTTCGATGTGGCGATGCGGTCGAGCGATTGAATGAGGAGGGCCAGCGATTCGCGGCGAAATTGTTCGGAGGCGCCGACCGGGAGAGCTACAAAAAGTTGATCGGGACGACCACCGTGCGCGCCGTCAAATTGGAGGTGCGCGGCGATGTTTCCTGGCTGTTTGTCGAAGCCGGCGGCGGCATGCATCATTTCGCGGGTGACGGCGTGGACGCGGCCGGGCGAGAGTCGCTTTTCCTGCTCGTTCTTGCACCCCCAAGTAAGAAGGACCGCCGCAAAGACAAGAATCAAAGCGAGCGCAGAAAGAAACCGCAGAGGGCTTTCACGCTGGAACAAAGAAAATTGGGATGGTGCCCCGCGCCGAGCCAGCACAGAACGCTAGGCGGCTTTTTTCTGCGGCGCCTTCAAGAGTTCGAGCGCTTTCCGGAGAATAGGATCCTCGGGGGACAACGGATTCGGCAGAGCGGGTTCTTTTTGGGCGTCCGCCGAGCCGCTATCGTCATCGCCGGAATCTGAGTCGTCGTCGGCCGAAGCTGTCACAACTTCTGAGGGCACGACACCTTCCTCGAGGATCGACTTTCCATCCGCATTGTAATAGTTGGCGACGGTCAAGAAGAGCGCAGCACCGTCATTGAGAGTAATCAATTTTTGCTCCGAAGCGAGTCCGAAGGTGCGCTCGCCAACGACGTCACCGCGATGGTTGGCAACGAAAGCCGAAGCCAGAACTTCCGCGGCGCCGGAAGTGCTTCCATCGATTAGCACGGACACCGGTCCTTTCCACACGACTTTACTCGGCTCGGCGGAGAAGACCTGGGTGGTGATCGTTTGGCCTTTTAGTGTAGCCAAGGTTCCAGAGGGCACAAAAAGCCGGGCGACGGAAATCGCTTCCGAAACGGGTCCGCGACCGCATTCGCGAAGATCGAGGATGACTTTGTGTACACCGTCTTTTTCGGCTTCCTGCAGGCGACTGCGCAGTTCATCGGCGCGTCCTGGATTTAGGGAAGGCAAGCGAATCGCAAGGATATCGGGATCCACCTTTTCGCTGACGACTTTTTCCGGGGTGAGTTTCTGGCGAACGAGGTCTACTTGGTCGGGATCGGCCTTGCCGCGGCGGATGACGCCGACTTTTACGGCCGTGCCGGGCTGTCCGTGGAGAAAGTTCATTGCCTGGCCAACAGACATGTCCCGCGTGGTAAAGCCTGCGACGGATTCGAAGATGTCGCCGCTGTGGATGCCGGCCTTCTCTCCGGGGCTATCCGGCAAGACGGAAACCACCATGATGTAACCGAAGCGCTTGCTCACGGTGAGGCCGACGTCGCCACTGGCATTCGTCGCTTCTTTTTCCTTGTATTCAGTGAATTCGCGAGGAGTCAGATAGCTGGATTGCGCGTCGAGAGATTCGAGAAGCCCGTGGAGAGAGCCGGTCGTCACCAAATGTAGATTGGGTTCGTCGACGTAATCCTGCTGGATTTTCTGCAGGACCTCACTGTAGACCGTGAGCGACTTGTAAGCTCTATCGTCCGCCGTGCGGCCGAGAACATGGCCCAGCCCGGCGTAACAAAAAACGACCACTGAAACGCAAAGAACTCCGATGCGAGCCGCTCGATTCATGCCTCACCTGTCCTCTCCGCAATCCACGGACTGCGTCAAAAAAGCAGAGCACTAATTATAGCACTCTGAGGAGTTGGGACGCGGCCCGAATAAGAAAGGTAGCCTGAGAAAGCCAATTGACTTGGGAGGCGGATGCCCGATGGCTGGGTGAGGTTGGGTAGAAGACACGTTCGGAGGGTCAAATGATGCGTAATTGACACACCGCGACTGGAAGGGGAGATTGGTGTTCCCATAAGTTACTGATAAAAATGGACAAAGAGATGAAACCTTGGCGGACAACATGCTATCTTAAGGAGGGGCGATGTTTCAATCCACCATAGCGAAAGAAGCGTCCGCTGAAGGTGTGGGCCTGCACACCGGCGTCTCGGGACACGTTCGTCTCTTACCTGCTCCAGCAGACACTGGAATCGTTTTCCGGCGCACGGACCTCGACAATTTTCCGATTGAAGCGCAGGGCCACAACGTGGCCCGCGTCAGCTACGCCACCAGCTTGATGAAGCAAGGCGTGTTGCTTTCCACGACCGAGCATTTGCTGGCGGCGATCTACTCTTGCGGCATCGACAACATTTATATCGATATCGATTCGATCGAAATTCCGATTCTTGACGGTTCGGCAGAGCCTTTCATGCAAATGCTTGAACGCGCAGGAGTGCGCAAACTTCGGCGAAAACGGCGATTTTTGAAAGTGCTGAGGGCTCTGGAGGTGGAAGAGGGCGACAGGCGGATCGGCATCTACCCCGCCGACGAATTTCGCGTACGCTGCTATGTTGACTTTCCGCATCCTCTCGTGGGCCAGCAGGAAATTGAGATGGTGGTCAGTCCGGAAAGTTTCCGGCAACTGCTTGCGCGCGCGCGTACGTTTTGCTTCGACCGGGACATCGAGCCGCTGCGGTCGATGGGCCTAATTCGCGGGGGGTCTCTCGAAAACGCGATTGTCTTGACGAACGAAGGAGTGATGAACGGACCGCTCCGCTTTCCGGATGAATTTGGCAGGCATAAGGCGCTCGATTTAATCGGGGACCTGGCGTTGGCTGGGTTGCCGCTGCTGGCGCGCGTGGAAGCCCACAAAGCGGGCCACGCGCTCCATACCCAGCTGGTGAGCAAGCTGCTTGCCGACCCGTCGCTTTGGACCATCACAACCGGAGAAAAGGCGCCCGCCCAGCGCGAGGTCCGACTGACGACGTTTTCTCCCGCACCGGCCACTGATTAGGTATTCGCCCCTTCCTTAATATCCCCGGATTGCGAAATATCGAGTGCTCCCGCAGAATGGGCTGAAACCATGTCTAATCACGATCTAGCAATCGTCATACTCGCTGCGGGAAAGGGCACGCGGCTCAAGTCCAGTCTTGCCAAGGTATTGCATCCGGCTGGAGGGCGCACGCTGATCGAGCACGTGGTTCGTGCGTGCGCGCCGCTGGGCGCAAGACAAACGGTTGTCGTGGTGGGGCACCAGGCGGAGCAAGTCGCGCCGGTGGTGGAACCGCTTGGCGCGGAGACCGTTCTGCAGCAACCGCAGCACGGGACCGGGCACGCGGTGCAGATGGCGCGCCGAGCACTGGGCAAGGCAAAGCTGGCCGTGATATTGCCGGGAGATGCGCCGCTGGTGCGTACGGAAACGCTGAGAGCGCTGATTGCCGCGCATCGCGAGGGAAATGCGGCTGCCACGATCTTGACCGCGGTGCTGGCGGACCCCTCGGGCTATGGCCGCGTGGTGCGAAAGTCCGAAGCGGCTGTCGGTGCCATCGTCGAAGAATCACAACTCACGGAGGAACAGCGTGAGCTGAACGAAATCAACTCCTCGATTTACTGCTTCACATTGGAGAAGCTGTGGCCTGCTTTAGCGCACGTTAAGCCGAACAACAAGCACCGCGAGCTATATTTGACGGACACGATCGCCACGATGACGGCCGGCGGCGAGACGGTACTCGCCGAAGTGGCTGGCGATGCCCGCGAAGTCCTGGGATGCAACACGCGGGCGGATTTGGCGGAAGTAGATCGCATTTTTCGCGAACGGAAGCGCGCCGCACTGATGGATGCGGGAGTCACCATTCAATTGCCTGAGACGGTGCTCATCGATCCGGAAGTTACGGCCGGTGAAGATACCGTGATCGAACCGGGCGTGCAGCTGCTCGGCAAAACGAAAATTGGCGCACGCTGCACGATTCGCAGCGGGAGCGTTCTGTTGGATGCTCTGCTGGGCGATGACGTGATGGTGGAGCCGCATTGTGTCGTCGCGCAAAGCCGCTTGGACGATGGTGTGTTGATCGGGCCTTTCGCGCGCTTGCGCATGGATACCCATTTGAAGGCGGGCGCGCGGATTGGGAATTTCGTCGAGCTAAAAAAGACTATTGTCGGAGAAGGCACGAAAGCGATGCACTTGACGTATCTGGGCGATACGAAGATCGGCACAAAATCGAATGTCGGCGCCGGCACGATAACCTGCAATTACGACGGCTTTCACAAGTTCCCGACGTCGATCGGAAACAAGGTGTTTATAGGAAGTGATACCGCCCTCGTCGCACCGGTGCGGGTTGGCGATGGCGCTTACGTTGCAGCGGGATCGACGATCACGGAAAATGTGCCCGCGGATGCGCTGGCTATCGCGCGGGGCCGGCAGGCCAATAAGCCGGGCTGGGCCTCGAGGAAACGCCGGGAATTGACCTCGGCTGAAAATTCAAAGAAGAGCAAGCGCCCGCGGAAGAAAGCGGAGTCTCGCCGAACTTCGAAAAAGCATCGCTAAGCTTTTCGATTCCGCGCGCTTTCTGAGAACTCCCCACATTATCTTGATCTTGGTGCGTATTTTTCGGCTCCAATCTGAAACGCCGCGCTGTGCTAAAATAAATCTTTCCCGAATGCCACAGGGAGCCAACACGCAATGAAATTCGGAGTCGTCGTATTTCCGGGGTCCAATTGCGACCACGACGCGTTTTACGCAATCGGGAACGTTCTCCGGAAGCCCGTGGAATTCATCTGGCATCAATCACAGGACCTTGCGAATTGCGATGCGATCGTCTTGCCGGGCGGATTTGCTTATGGCGATTATTTGCGGACGGGAGCGATAGCGCGTTTTTCGCCGGTGATGAAGGCGGTGGAAAAATTCGCCAAGAGCGGGGGCATGGTTCTTGGCATTTGCAACGGCTTTCAGGTTCTGCTGGAGGCTGGACTGCTCCCGGGAGCGATGATGCGCAATGGCGGTTTGCGTTTCATTTGCAAGCAGGTTTACATCCGCGTCGAGCAAACCGACACACCGTTCACCAATGCCGCCACGCAGGGCCAAATTTTAAAGATTCCCGTGGCCCATTCCGACGGCAACTACCATTGTGACGAAGCAGGGCTGGCGGTCATGGAAAAAAACCGCCAAATTATTTTCCGGTACACGACACCGGATGGATCGGATGATGCCGCCGGCAATCCCAACGGTTCAATGAACAACATCGCGGGCATTTGCAACCGCGATCGCAATGTTGCCGGGCTGATGCCGCATCCGGAGCGGGCCGTCGAATCCGCACTCGATTCCGCCGATGGGCTGGTCATTTTCAAATCCATGGCCGAGGCGCTCGCGGGAGCCGCAAAAGCCACGGCGTGAAAAGGAAGCCGCATTTTTGAAGGGGACCGCAACGGTAGTCGACTCTTTCCGGTTTTGAGCGATTCGATGAATGAAGGGCTTTCCGAGCTGAGCTACGAGGAATTTGCCCGAGCGCGGGAGAAGCATTGGCAAGAAGAAGCTCTAAACGGCGGCAGGGACTCTGTGCCGCCACAAGACGAAGGAGTGGCCGTTGGAAAAGACAGCAGCAGTTTCTTGCTCTATGCGCCGGGGCCTGAAGGGATTTTCGCGGTATTTGAGGATGATGATCGGGCCGGCTGGTTCTATCTTTATGGCGCGAAGCCAAAGAAAATCTTGAAGTGCGCGCAGATTTATTGCCGCACGAACGTCGTTGTCGATGAGGACGTGGTAGACATCGGCTGGGCGATGGATGGTTCCGTGTGCGGTCTGGCGGTGTGGGGCGAATTTCGAGCGTTTCTGGGAGTCTCGAATGATCTGGAAATGCGAAAACCGGTGATGGATGCGGAAGAACGTGGCATTCCCGCCAGTGATTGGCCAGCAGGTTTCGACCGTTATCTCGAGAAGAAAATCGACTGAAGGAATACGAAGCGCACCGATGGCTACCGCAAGCGCCGAAATCAAAGTGACCCCCGAAATCGCAGCCGAACACGGCGTAACGCGCGACGAGTACACACGCATCCAGCAAATTCTGGGACGCGATCCGAATATCACGGAATTGGGGATATTCAGCGTGATGTGGAGCGAACACTGCTCGTATAAGTCGAGCAAAGTTCATCTGAAGCGATTGCCGACAGGTGGCAAGCTTGTGGTGCAGGGACCGGGCGAAAACGCGGGGGTTGTGGACATCGGCGATGGCCTGGTTGCCGCGTTTAAGATTGAATCGCACAATCACCCGAGTTACGTCGAGCCGTTTCAAGGAGCGACGACCGGCGTAGGCGGAATCCTACGGGATATTTTCACGATGGGTGCGCGCCCCATTGCCGTGCTCGATTCGCTGCGGTTCGGCGAGATCGTGCCCGGGGCTGGAACTAGCGAGGAGGACGCCGCCAAAAATCGCCGCATCCTCGACGGGGTGATTCGCGGCGTAGCGAATTACGGAAATTGTTTTGGCGTGCCGACGATCGGCGGGGAAGTGGGATTCGAGGCGTGCTATTCGCAGAATCCTCTTGTGAACGCGCTGGCTCTAGGTATCGCGCGCAAAGAAGAGATATTTCTCGCGAAAGCAAAAGGCATCGGCAATCCCGTGATTTATGTGGGCGCAAAGACCGGCCGGGACGGGATTCACGGAGCCTCGCTGCTTGCTTCAGCCGAATTCACCGAAGAATCCAAGCAGAAGCGCCCGAACGTGCAGGTGGGCGACCCCTTCATGGAAAAGCTGCTGCTCGAAGCTTGCCTCGAAGCGATGCAGACCGGTGCGGTTGTGGCGATTCAGGACATGGGCGCCGCCGGGCTCACTTGCTCGACGATGGAAATGGCTTCGCGCGGCGGCACTGGCATCGAAATCGATCTCGCGAAAGTTCCCCAGCGCGAAACTGGCATGACGCCATACGAAATCATGCTCAGCGAATCCCAAGAGCGAATGCTGCTGGTCGCGGGAAAAGGACGCGAGAGCGAAGTTCTGGACGTTTTCAAGAAATGGGGGCTGGATGCCGTCGTTGTCGGCACAGTGACAGAGGGCGGCATCGCGAAAGTTCTGAATCACGGCCAAATCGCCGCGGAGATTCCCGCGCATCCGCTCGCGGAAGAAGGCCCGGTCTACCGCCGTGCGATTACGCAACGGTCTCCGCGCCAGGAAACGGCGGCGGATTGGTTCTCGTTCGCACCTGAGGGAACCAATCTCAACGTGAATTTCGAAAAACTGCTGTCTTCGCCAGCGATTGCTTCGAAGCGATGGATCACCGAGCAGTACGACACGATGGTGCGCACCAACACGCTTGCAGGGCCCGGCGCAAGCGACGCCGCGGTCGTGCGCATTAAGGATGCGCAGACGGGAATGGTGAAACGCGCTTTGGCGCTGGCGACGGACGGTAACGGACGCTGGTGCCAGTTGAATCCGCGCGTCGGCGCGATGCACGCCGTTGCGGAAGCTGCACGCAATGTCGCGGCTTCGGGCGCGCAGCCTATTGCGGCGACGAACTGCCTTAATTTCGGCAGTCCGGAAAAACCAGAAGTCATGTGGCAGTTCAGCGAGACCATCGACGGTCTCGGCGAAGCTTGCGTTGCGCTGGGCACGCCGATCACCGGCGGGAACGTCAGCTTCTACAATGAGACGCTCGGCAAATCTATCTATCCAACGCCGGTGATAGGGATACTCGGGATCCTCGAAGACGCGTCACGCGTCTTGAAAATTGCGTTTCGCGCGAGTGGCGACGCGGTTGTTCTACTCGATGGCTCAGGTCGTGGTGATGCGTCAGCCGCAGGCGCACGACGTATCATACCCATACACGAGGCGGCACGCGAATTCTCCTCCTCCGAGTATTCCAAGATTGTCGGCGGCATTGTTTCCGGTGAACCGCCAGCCATCGATCTTGCGGCTGAAAAACGCCTGATCGATTGCTTGATCGCGCTTGCCTCGGAAGGAACTGTGCAATCCGCCCACGATGTATCCGACGGCGGCATCGCCCTCACGCTCGCGGAATCTTGCTTCGTCTCAGCGGAGCTGGGAGCGCGAGTTTCTCTGGATGAAGACGCGTCCGGGGAATTTGCTCTTTTCGGCGAACGCGGCGCCCGTTGCGTCGTATCCGTCCTGCCCATAAAAGTTGCCGCTGTTCTCGAAACTGCGAGACAATATGGTGTCGGCGCGAGAGAGATTGGGAAAGTGCATCTTGGCAGCGGGCTCCGCATCGAATACAAGGGGAGCGCAGTGGTTGATCCCCCCCTGGAGTCGCTGCGCAGGATCTGGGGCAATTCGCTGGAACGCGCGGTCACGGCATCTCGATGAGTAGTGTACTCGAGACTGGAAACCGTCTCGTTGTGGGTTTTCTTGGTTTGTGTTGTGCTCTCGCAATATTAAACGTGGCGCGGGGACTATTGACCAGGACTGAACCGGAAATGTTATTTGCCCTCGCGCAAACGATTTTTGCCCTTTTTGCGGGCGTTGCTGCATGGAATATTCATCAATGGAAGAAGGCAGGCTGGTACTTAGGGCTCTTAGTCGTGTTGCAGTGGTTATCGAGCCTGCTAAATCTCGGGGTGAGCGTAGGCTGGCTAGCGATCGCGCTGACTTTTCCGATAGCAGGCGTAGGGATTTGGCTTTGGCTTCCGATGGTCAGAGCACGTTTTGAAATAAGGAAAGCTTTCTGATGAGTTCTATTCACGAGCTTCTCGACGACCACTTCCACGACGAGTGTGGTGTGTTCGGGGTGTTCGGGCATCCGGAAGCTGCAAATCTCGCCTATCTCGGGCTTTATGCATTGCAACATCGTGGCCAGGAATCCGCCGGCATCGTTTCGAGCGACGGCAGCGACCTTCACTTGCACCGTGCGATGGGCGAAGTGGAGGAAATTTTCCAGCCTAGCGTGCTTGCCAAGCTGCCGGGCAATCTCGCCATTGGCCACACGCGGTATTCCACCGCGGGCGACAAAGCTCTTCTCAATGCACAGCCCATCACGATTGACTGCAATAAGGGCAAAATCGCCCTGGGACACAACGGCAATCTCACGAATGCGGCGGAATGGCGGCGCAAACTCGAGCATCGTGGCTCGATCTTCCAGACCAATAGCGACACGGAAGTGATCGTGCATCTCATAGCCCGTTCGCAGGCTCGCAACCTTTCTGGTGCGCTTGGCGACGCGCTGAATCAAGTCGAGGGCGCGTACTCGCTCCTCGTTTTGACGCAGGACGAACTCTACGCCGTGCGCGATCCTCGCGGCTTCCGGCCCCTCGTTCTTGGGAAGCTGCCCTTGCCCACGGGCGGCGAAGTGTGGCTGGTCGCGTCGGAGACTTGCGCGTTCGATCTGCTCAACGCGCAATATGTGCGAGAAATCGAGCCTGGCGAGATGGTACGCATCTCGCGTTCGGGCATCGAGTCCATCCACTTCGCGCCGGAAAAGCCGCGCCAGCAGTGCATTTTCGAGCATGTTTATTTTGCGCGGCCGGACAGCATTATTTTCGGACGCAGCGTAAATGAGAGCCGCGAAGCACTCGGGCGGCTGCTCGCGCGCGAGCATCCCGTCGACGCGGATATCGTAGTGCCCGTTCCGGACTCAGGGGTGCCTGCCGCAGTGGGTTATGCGCTCGAATCGAAAATTCCTTTTCGCATGGGCTTGATCCGCAATCATTACATCGGGCGTACGTTCATCGAGCCATCGCAGGCCATCCGGAATTTTGGCGTGAAGCTGAAACTCAATCCGATTCGAGGATTGATCGAAGGGCAGCGCGTCATTCTGGTCGACGATTCCATAGTGCGTGGCACCACCAGCCGCAAAATCGTCCGCATGGTTCGCGAAGCCGGGGCGCGGGAAGTTCACGTGCGCATCAGCTGTCCGCCTACAATTTCTCCGTGCTACTACGGCGTGGATACACCGACACGCGAGGAACTCATCGCGTCCTCGAATACGCCGGAGGAAATTTGTAAGTTCCTAGGGGCGGATTCGCTTGGTTACGTCTCGCTCCCCGCGCTGCGCCAGGCCGTGAATGACACCGAAGGCAAGTTTTGTACTTCGTGCTATACCGGCGTCTATCCTACCGACCTCGTGCAACTTGAAGTGCGCGAGAGCAATGGCAACGGCCCGGAATCGAAGAATGGGGAGAACCCGGAAAACGCACCTATGGAAAGACCAGTCGCGGTGGAACATGAAGGCTGACGCAAAAGAAAAAACAACAGACGAAGAAAAGCGCAAGGCCAACGAAGAAGCCAAACTTCCCATGGGAAAGCGAGTGCAGCGCGAAATTATCGCGTGGTTTTGGGTAGGGCTTGCGTTTTTGCTGATCAACGGCGCCATCGGCCAGGCGCGGGTGATTCCTTCCGGCTCGATGGAGAACACGCTGCTCATCGGCGACCATCTCATCATGAGCCGCATCGGCTACGACGCGGGCATCCCTTTCACCAATATTCACGTTTCCCTTTGGCGCAATCCCAAACGCCAGCAGATTATAATTTTCAAACCGCCCTTTGCGCCCGACCAGCCGGACTATGTGAAGCGGGTCATCGGTTTGCCTGGCGATAGCGTCGACATCCACGACGGTTCCGTGTGGATTAATGGCAACAGGCTCATCGAAAATTACACGCTGGGAAAAACCGAGCCGTACGAGATGAAGGTCCCTTACAAAGTTCCAGACAAGTGTTATTTTGTAATGGGCGACAATCGCACGAATTCCTACGACAGCCGTTTTTGGGGTTGCGTGCCGCGAAAGGACATTATTGGCACGCCGGTCATGATTTATATGTCCCTGGACGCCCCAGGGGAGGCCTGGGAACCCGGCGAGATTCGGGAAAGATTTATGGCTTATGCGGATGCCGTTATTCATCCGAGTACTGTGCGCTGGCGGCGCCTGTTCCACACGTTTTGATCTGGAAAGTATGTTGTTAGTGCGCGAAGAGCGTCTCCGCCAGGCGCTGTGAGCGTCAACATATCGAGGATTTCGCCGCGAGCCCCGCCGCGGCAGCTTGTAGTTCATTCCGCAAAGAGCACGACGGACGCGAAGGCGCGCCCCAAAAAGCAACGAAAGCGAATTCATCGCCGATGAAATATGCCGACGCCGGAGTGGACATCGCTATCGCGGATGAAGTGAAGCAGCGCATCCGGCACCACGCCAACCGCACGTTCACACCCGGCGTTCTCGGTGGAATCGGCGGCTTCGGCGCTCTTTTCGCGCTCGACAACAAAAAATGGAAAGAGCCGGTCCTGGTTTCGAGCGCCGATGGCGTCGGCACCAAACTGAAAATCGCCATCGCCATGGGCGTACACTCTACGGTCGGCGGCGACCTCGTTAATCATTGTGTCAACGACATTCTCGTGCAGGGCGCGTCGCCACTTTTTTTCCTTGATTACCTCGCGATGGGAAAACTCGACCCTGCCGTCATCGAGCAGATTGTCGAAGGGATGGGCCGTTCCTGCCGCAAGGCCGGATGCGCTTTGATTGGCGGAGAAACCGCCGAGATGCCGGGATTTTATCCTCCCGGAGAATACGATGTCGCGGGATTTATCGTCGGCGTGGTCGAACGCAAAAAGCTTCTGACTGGAAAATCCGTCAAGCCTGGCGACGCGCTCCTCGCTTTGCCATCTGCCGGCTTGCACACCAACGGTTACTCGCTGGCCCGAAAACTGGTTTTTGAGGTTGCCAAGCTGAAGCCGGACACTTACGTCGCCGAAGTTGGAAACAAAATCGGCGCGGAGCTATTGAAGCCTCATGTGTGCTATGCCTCTGCGCTCAAGAATATCGTTGCGCGAGGATGGGTTTCCGCACTTGCACATATCACAGGCGGGGGCATTCCCGGCAATCTGCCGCGCGTGTTGCCATCCGGCGTGAAAGCGCAAATCGACCTCGCATCCTGGCCCGTTCCGCATATCTTCAAATTTCTTGCCGAGCTTGGGAAAATCGAGACGAACGAATTGCTGCAATCCTTCAATATGGGCATTGGCATGATCCTCGTCGTGCCCCCGGCTTATGTCAAATCCGTGGAAGCCGACCTCAAGAGGCGCCGCGAAAAATTCTTCCGCATCGGGCGCATCGAACGCGGGGATTCCGGTAAACCACGGGTCGCGCATTCCGGCTCGCTCAATCTTTAATCAGTGGGCTTTTCTGGCAATTCTCCCTCCTTCTTTGTGTGCTCCGTGCCCTCCATGTCCTCTTTGTAAATCCGTTGCTCCCACCTCGGCGCTGAGATTTTCGTTCCGGCTAGGCGTATTCCGGATGCTTCGCCCGTCCACGCTTCTTCGTATCTCGCGACACTTGCTTTAGCCAACGCAATTCGGTCTTGAACTGCTCAATCATCAGGCTCACCATCCACACCGCTTCGTGGTAGGGATGCCCCACTTCCTTGAGAATGGACGCCAGCGTTTCCTGCTCTCCCGCCAGTTCTCGGGTCAGGAAGTCTTGCCGGCGCCGAATCTGCTCTCGGAAGACGCCTGGCCGCGCCTGCCAGGAAAGTGCGACCCAGGTCAGAAATGGTGGACGATCACGCTGCGTAGTCCAGTCGGCGCGTTCGAGAGCATCGGCCAGAGCTTCGCGCCCCTTCGCCGTGGTTTCAAAGCTGCTGCGCTCCGGCCCCGAAGCAGGTTCGCCCGATTCCAGGGAACGAATCAGGCTGGCGCACGCCAATTTGTCCAGCGAGTAATAAACCTGCGGCCGCGAAATCCCCGCCCAGTCTCGAATTTCGCGCCGTTCCAATTCCGCGTTTGCCTGATAGCCATGCATAGGGCGCTCCGCCAGCAAGCTGAGCAATACCAAATCCGGTGTGGTGAGTGCCAATTTCTTCTTGGGGTCTTCAGTTTTCTTCAAACTTTCCTTGCTCCTTTGCAATTTTCACGGCTCCGCATCATTTTTTTCTATTTTCTTACCCCTTGGCACCTTCAGCTCGTTTCTTCCTTGTCCTGCTCCACCACCACCATTGGCACTTCTCCGCCGGCAGCCGTGGATTCCTCGCCTGTGCCACCGCCGCGCAAAATGTATCCAATACGCATGGGTCTTGCCGGCGCCCCGTTGCTCGCTCCATCTTTTTGTACATTTGCTGCGGATCCTGACGAGCCAGCTGCGCTAC
Organism: Candidatus Acidiferrum sp.; assembly: GCA_049800195.1. Lineage (GTDB taxonomy): Bacteria > Acidobacteriota > Terriglobia > Acidiferrales > UBA7541 > Acidiferrum. The sequence continues at coordinate 16,728 of JBARJI010000058.1, read as the reverse complement.
GCTGCGAATCCCCAACAACTCGAAATCCCGCAGCATCGCCGGGCCGATGGAAATCAAATCTCCGAGCTTTCGCACCATGGGCCGCGCGCTATTCCGCAGGACCGTTTTGGAGTTCATTGGAAAATCTCCTTGACTTCATTTTGTAGCTCCACTAGTATTGTTGAGACTAGTACGATGCGCAAGAACAAAATGACAACTCAGAACGAATGGGGAAAGCGGGCAGATCGTCCAGGCTTTTCTCGCCTGTCATTTTTTCGGCGTGGTCGGAAGGGGTGGAGGACGCCGCTGCATTTCTGTCACGACGGCAATCGAGCGAGCGCCGTTCTTTCCTAGCGAACGAACCGCAAAAAAGTGGTTGTCGGTAGAGACGCCCTTCAAAACCGCCTGACCCGGCGACGCTACGAAATCATAAACACTCCAGCGAGCTTCAGTCGTCTCTCTCCACAAAATCTCAAAGCCCGCGCGTTCGGGATCATCTACCGCTGACCACAATACCTTCGCATCGGGAGTGACCGCTCCTCCAAGACGCGCGTCTGTCGGCGCCGCCGGAGCCATTGCCAATTGCCGCAGCGCCTCCGCGTTGTCGCGCGCCACGTCTCCCATAAACGTAAAGTTCAAATACTTCTCGAAGTCGCCGTACTCGATGCCGTTTTCCGTGCGCGGTGTCTGGTGCTGATGGTTGTAATCTTCGAGCGGCTCCGTGAACCGCACCGCGGGATCGCCCGCCTTATAAAACGGGTAATGATCACCACCTCGCCCGTAGCGGTCGACGCGGAAAATCAGGCGAATCGCTGTGCGTCCGTCGATCTCTTCGATTGCGCGCGCCAACTCACGTGACGGCGAATCGCAATCCTCGAGGTCGCCATTGCCGGAGAAAAGCCGCACGCGATGTGGCGCCCCTGGCGCCGTGTCCGCGCCCACGATATCGTCCGTAAACATCCCGCCGACGGTGTAACCCTTTTGCTTTGCCCAGTCGACCAAGTGCGAGCTTCCTAGGAGCCCCTGTTCTTCGCCGGAAACAGCCGCAAACAAAATCGTCGCGCGATATTTGCCGCGTCCGTTGGGCCCGGCTTTGCTCAGCAAGCGAGCGCACTCAACGCTTACCGCAACGCCGGATGCATCATCATCCGCGCCCGGAGCATCCGCGTTTGGATCCATCACATCGGAAGGCCGGGAATCAAAATGCCCGGAAACGATGAAAATGGTTTTCGCGAGCTTTTCATCGGTCCCCGGAAGAATGGCGTACACATTTTCGAGAGGAACCGGTTTAGGCCCCGTTCGCGCCGACATGGACTCAAATTTGTCCACCACGACCTGCAGTCTGCCGCCGGAGGCCTTCGCAATTTCGTTGAATCGCTCAACGATTTTGTCGCGTCCGCAGCCCGCTCCTCGCTTTGGATCCGTCCATGAGGAAAGTGTCAGCCGGGTTCCGCAGCTGACCAGCGCATGGATCAACGAGCGCATGGACTTTTCGTCGACAGACGCGCGTGCGACGCCTCCGGCAGGTCTCGGTAGAATCTTCGGATGCGGCCTGCCAGTCAGGGGCTCTGCAGGGTCGCGGAGCGCCTTCGGCTTCTGCTGCCCGAAGGAAGAGCTGGCACCGAAACCAAATGGCGAAAGGAACAAGATCATTGCGCTCAAAGAGAATTTGTGGATAAAACTCTTGCGGCTGGTCATAGTCGATGCCTTGGAGATGAATTTACGTTCAGCGAACCGACATATTATCGCGACGGGCTCAACATTGCGATGCAATTGCTTGTCTTCTTTTAGTTTCCGTCCATTTCAGACGAGCTGCGGGTTTTGCCGATGCGCGGGGTTATGTTAACGTTTTTTGCGTATGAAGAAGCGCGTCGGCGTGCTGTTGAGTGGCCGCGGCTCGAATTTTGAGGCGCTCGCGGAAAGCATTACAGCCGCACGAATTCCGAATGCGGAAATTGTGATGGTCATCAGCAACCGCGAAGGCGCGCCCGGCATTGAGCGCGCCAGAGCTCGCGGCATTGCCACTCGCGCGATTCCTTCGAAGAGCTTGGAGCGGGAAGCGTATGACCGGCAGGTAGTTGCGGTATTGAACGAACACAAAGTGGATTTGGTGTGCCTGTCAGGCTACATGCGGCTTTTGTCGCCATATTTTGTCGCGGCGTTTCCGAATCGCATACTGAATATTCATCCGTCGCTGCTGCCATCCTTTCCAGGACTCGAATCGCAGCGGCAGGCACTCGAATATGGCGTCAAGTTCGCGGGCTGCACGGTGCATTTTGTGGACGAGAATCTTGACGCAGGACCTATCGTTCTGCAAGCCATTGTGCCCGTCACGGACGGCGACACTGAAGACACTCTTTCCGCGCGGATATTGCAGGAGGAACACCGCATTTATTCCGAGGCTGTTCGAATCGTACTGGAAGGTCACTACAAAATTGAAGGCCGGCGCGTGGTTCAAACGAATTAGAAAAAATGGCTGAAACTAAATTCAAACCGGTGGAAGAACAGCTCGCTTACCTGAAAAAAGGTGCAGCGGAAGTCATTCCCGAGCCGGAGCTGAAAGCGAAGCTCGAAAATTCACTTAAGACTGGCAAGCCGCTGCGCGTCTATCTCGGCGTAGACCCCACCGCGCCTGACATTCATCTCGGCCACACGGTCGTTCTGCGCAAGCTCAAACATTTTCAAGATCTCGGCCACACCGCGATTTTCTTGATCGGCGATTTCTCCGCCATGATCGGCGATCCCACCGGCCGTTCCGAAACACGCCCGCCGCTCTCGCGCGATGAAGTCAACGCCAACGCCAAGACCTATCTCGCCCAGGTCTTCAAGCTCCTCGATCCGCAAAAAACTGAAGTTCGTTACAACAGCGAATGGCTCGACAAACTTTCCAGCTACGACATCGTGCGCCTCTGTGGCCACTATAGCCTTGCACGCATGCTCGAGCGCGAAGATTTTCGCTCGCGGCTTAAGAATAGCCAGCCCATTTCCGTGCACGAACTGCTCTATCCCCTGCTCACCGCCGTGGATGCCGTTCAGCTCAAATCTGATGTCGAGATCGGCGCGACTGAGCAGAAGTTCAATATTCTAGTCCACCGCGACATCCAGCGCGAGTACGGTTTGTCCGGCGAAGTGGCGCTGACCATGCCTATCCTCGTCGGACTGGACGGCCAGCGCAAAATGTCCAAGAGCTTTGGCAATTACATCGGCATCACTGAGCCGCCCGGCGAAATCTTTGGCAAACTCATGTCCATTCCAGACGACCTCATGTGGACTTACTACGATCTCGTCACCGACCGCACGCCCGCCGAGATTGCCGCGCTAAAGAAAGAAGTCGCAAGCGGCGCAGCGCATCCCATGGACGTGAAGATGCGCTTGGCCCGGGAAGTCATCGCCGGCTTTCACGGCGAAGAAGCCGCGCGCAAAGCCGCCGAAAATTTCCAGCGGGTTTTCCGGGACCGCCAAGCGCCCGTCGAGCTTAAGGAAGTTCGACTACAGCGAGTTCCCGGAGGCATCAACATTTCTTGGCAGGAAGGACCAAACGTCACCGAGCGAACCACGATCAACACCCCTTCCAATCTGGGGAAGTGGTCGAGGCTACTGGCTCACCTTGGAATTGTTGAATCGGCGTCCGAGGCCGAACGCCTCATGAAGCAGGGAGGATTCGAGATAGATGGCAAACCTATCCAGGATCCTGCTCATAAAATTAATCTGGATGAAGCTAAGTCATACGAGGTCCGGGTAGGCAAGAAGAAGTTTCTTCGAATCATTCTCGAATAAACCATTTCGGTTTATCGGCTCGCTTTGTTGTGGCGCACAATGCTACGCCACTACAAAGTAGGCGGCCACTCGTGAGGTCTTCTGCTGCTTAATCGAACGTTTCGGCGACGAGCTGCGCGACGTGGTTAGCGATCGAAGGGGCTGCGGTGAGGCCTGGCGACTCGATGCCGACAAGCTGAATCGCCTGGGGCACTCCCGGATCGCGCGTAATCACAAAGTCAGCGATGCCTTCGCCGGTGGGAGGCACCAGCTTCGGCCGCAAGCCCGAATACCCAAGCTGCAAATCGCGCTCCTCTACCTCCGGCAGCAAAGTTTTTGCGCTGTGAGCAAAATCCGCGATCGGCAAGCGGCCGCGCTCGTAGTTGTCTTTGCCATCGACGTATGTCGCTGTCGGCCCAAGCAGCACGGTTCCCCAGAGCGTCTTCGTAAAGTGCACTCCAAGGCTCAACCCGTGCGCGTGCGGCAAAGGATAAACAAGATTGTTGATCAGCGAAGCCCGCGGCCCGCGAATTTCACAATACTCCCCACGCACCGGATAAATCTTCCACAATTTATTTCCTAGCATCGCCGCCACTTCGTCCGAATAAAGCCCTGCAGCATTGATCACGCAACGGGCTTCAATCGTTTCGTCCTGCGCACCTTCTTCCTCCCCAATGCGCAATCGCACGCGGATCGCGCCTGCGACCGGTTCCAGCGACACAACCCGTGCTCGCGCCACAATGTTCGCGCCCTGGCCCGCGGCCACGCGTGCATAGGCGTGTACCAGTTCTTCAGAAGAAACGATGCCCGTGGAGGGAACCTCAATCGCGGCCGCGCCCGCGATGTGCGGCTCGCGCTTCCGAATCTCGGCCGGACCGATTAGCCGCAATCCTTCCACACCATTTTCCTCGCCTCTTTTTTTCAGCGCAGCAAGGTCCGCCTCTTCGTGCGCGTTGGCTGCAACCACGATCTTTCCCGTATGGCGAAACGGAACATTATGTTTTTTGCAGAATTCGTACGTCAGCCGGTTGCCTTCGATGCAGTGCCGCGCCTTCAGCGAATTTTTCGGATAGTAGATGCCGGAGTGAATGACGCCGCTATTGCGCGAACTGGTCGCCATCCCCAGGTTGGGATTTTGCTCGACAAGGAAAACGTCCTGCCAGCGCGCGGAAACCTCGCGTGCGATGGCGCAGCCAACAACGCCACCGCCGATAATCAAAATATTGGCTTGGTCCATGAATCCATTTTATCCGTGAGCGTTATCCATGGACATTAATTTCGTCGAAGAACGCTTTGCACTCGGCCAAGCGTGCTTGCGTGCCGTCGTGAACCGCATACACCGCGTTCTGCCTCTCCTCGTAGTGGTTGCGCCAAAGCGAGGCGGCGCCGTGCGCGCCATCTTTATTCAACGCGTAAAAGAAAATGTGAAACGTCGCGAGCTTCTTTTTGTCGTTGTTGTAATTGTGAGCAACGCGCGCCAGCGCTTCGAGGCACGCCTCGTCGGGCGATTTTCCGCGGCGCATCATTTCCACGATGGTGTGCCCGCCGCAAATCTTGATATTTTCCTCGCCCTTGCCGGTCGACCCTGCCGCGCCCACTTCGTTATCCACAAAACATCCCGCGCCGATGATCGGCGAATCGCCCACGCGCCCGGAAATTTTCCAAGCCAAGCCGGCGGTCGTCGTAGTGGCTGAGATGTCTCCTTTTTCGTTGACCGCCATGCAAGGAATCGTTCCCGTGGGCGGAAGCGCGATGACGCGCTCGGCGTAAGCAATTGCTTGTTCGTCATCTCCAAAAATGCTCGTAAGCTGCTCTTTCCATTCCGGGCTGTCGATCCCTGGTCGCCAGTTCACCGAAGAGGACGCCTTCCATGCCAGCCACAGTTTGCGGGAATGCTCCGTAAGCATGTTGACGTCCTCGAATCCCTCGTCCACCGCGAACCGGTGCGCGCCATCCCCGACGATCATCACGTGATTTGTCTTCTCCATCACGGTTTGCGCCAGCCGCGCCGCGTTTTTAATCCGCCGCAGCGCAGCGACCGAGCCGGCGCGGTGCGTCGGCCCGTGCATCACGCAGGCGTCCAGCTCGACCTCGCCGTCTTCGTTCGGCAAGCCGCCATAACCCACGGAATCGTCGTTGGGATCGTCTTCCACGACACTCACGGTCGCGACGACAGCGTCGAGCGTATCGCCGCCTTTCTTCAGAATGTCCATGCCCTTGTCCAGCGCGTGCAACCCGTTCGCGCTGGAGATAATGATGGGCCGCACAGCCGGAGCGGGAGCGAGAGTCGGCGCAACTTCACTCGACGAAGCAAGCCCACCGACGTCCGGCGGAACCGAGCGAGCAAAAAGTTTGCCGGCCCCCGCGGCAAAACTGCTCGCAAGCGAAGTTAGAAAAAATTTGCGACGTGACCACAGTTCCATGGGTATGTCCTCCTTTGTCTGCGTGGGAAATATACAAGTGCAAGCCAGAGATTGGAAGCCAGGAGCGTATCTCTGGCGGCGCCGGGGATTTCAGCGATGGAGCCTTGCGATTTAAAACGGATTTGCCAACGGCTTTTTTTGCCAAAGCCGAAATCCGCCCAGGAAAGCGTTTTCATTGCTGCCGAGCCGTGCGCCTGGGGGCAGCTTCTTCAATTTCTTGCTGTTTCCGCCGCCGAGCACAACGTAATCCGCTTCGAGCGCGGTCTTCAATTTCTTGGTGACTTTGGCCACGCATCGCCGCCATTTTTTCTTCCCCATACGTTCTAGGCCGCGCAAGCCCAGATAATCCTCATAGCTTTTCCCGCTCTTGTACGCCAAATGCGCCAGCTCCATTGGCTGTAGGAATCCGTCGACGATCATCGCGGACCCCAGTCCGGTGCCCAATCCAAGAAACAACATCCGGCCGCCTTTATAGCTGCCCAGCGCCTGCATGGCGGCATCATTAATGACTTTTATGGGGCAGCCAAACGCTTTGCGGAAATCAAACCCCACCCACCCGCAGCCCAAATTGTGAGGTTCGCGGAGCGGATGCCCGTTGATAATCGGCCCAGGATAGCCGAGCGAAATGCAATCGAACTTCCAGTCGCCCACGGATTTCTTGACCAGGCGAACCATCCTGCTCGGCGTCATTGTTGGGCCAGAGGGATATTTTCGCGGCTCTTTTTGTCCTGTCGCCAGAAGCTTGACGTTGGTGCCACCAACGTCGATCACCAGAACTCTCGCCGATTTTCCCGTTTGTGCCGCTTTCATTGCCGCCCCTCCAAAGCATGCTCTCAAAGCCGTCCGAGTACCAAACCTTGTGGATTCTAGAGGCAAGCGGTGATTCGGCGAAGCGAATTCGCACACGCAGCTCGCGCCATTAGCACGAGCGGCCGATTAGCATCGTTTTCTTAGCGACAGAGAGGCTTCTTATGGTTGGTAGAGCCATGCGCCAGGTGTCGAGGGAAGCTCACCGTTGCTCTCGGCGTAGCCTCCAGTGATAAGCGCTTTACCTCCAGTGAGCAAGGTTGCGGAGGCAAAGAAGCGCGCGGCTCCCAAGGAGCCCAGCACTTCAGTAAACCTACCTGTGGTTTCGTCATACAGCTCGGCAAACGGGCCGCCTCCGGCGATGAGCACTTTGCCGTCGGGCAGAAGCGTGGAAGTTTGGTTCGCGCGAGCGATGTCTATCGGAGCAGTTTCCGTCACGTAACCCAGTCCAGAAGCCAGCGGAGAATCAGCCCGGGAAAAGCAGAACAAGGGCAGGAGCATCAGTGGGAAAAGGAAGAAGCCATATCCTTTTGCAGGAAGCGGTTTCGTGGAACTCCTCACATGTGCATTTCCTGTTTTGTAGGATGCGGATGAGTATAGCGATGCTAACAAAGTTCTCGGGTGGGGGAGCGCGGAACGCCCTGCAGACTAGTGGGGCGAGAGTGTGGATGAAAGGCTGTCCTGGGCGGCAGTGTCATACAAATGAAGCAACTCAGCGGCGCGCTTCAGCAGATTGGCAGGAAGTTCGCCGGGCTGGTAGTCGACCCATCCCGTGGTGAAGTTGAGAGCAATTTTTTCTCCTGAAGAGCTTATCTCAACGGTGCCGAGACGATTCAACACCTGCTTTACCTCGTTCAATCCACATTCCGGAAGCAACAGCAGGAAATCGTCTTCGTTCAGCCGCGCGGCGATGTCCGAGCCGCGGCTAGCTCTTTTCAGGCGCCGGGCGAGTTCTTTGAGGGCGGAGTCCACAGCGGACTTGCCATATCGCGCAGCAAGTTGCGAAAACTCGTCCACATGAACCGTCGCGAGACTTAACGCAGTGTTTTGCCGGCGCGCTCGAGCCACCTCTTTTCCGAGATGTTGCTCGAGAGCCGAGCGCGTGCACAAGCCCGTAACCGGGTCGAGGCCCGTCACTTCCGAGATTTGTTGTGGCAACGCTTGGGGGCCCGGTGGCTGAAGCGGGAACTGTGTTCGCAAGCGGCGGAAGGACCACTGGCGATAAATCAGCCACGAGTTGAAAACGAGCAGCAAACATAGGGTGGCCCAGCGCGCTTGTTCGGAACGAATTTCGTAGAAATGATCCGCATGTCGGAAGAAGGCGCGAATCGAGGAAAGCATAAAAGCGGCGGTGGAAAGGGCGGTGATCAGCAGCGCAGAGAGCCAGAGCCACCACTCACTCCGGGAAATTTGTTCCGGGTTGGAGCCGTCCGGCAAGACTCGAAAATTGCCGGTGCCCTCGAGAGGCGATGGATTTACTTTATTTGCGCGAGCGCCCAAGTTTGATTTCCTGTCGCGTACGGGTGAATCCTGCAGAAACCAATTTAGGCGCGCGCTTCAAACGGAGGCAACAACGAAATCGTACAGGCTCGTGCGATTCAAGAACCTGACCGTACGGGCAGGAGCGGCGATGGGCTACATTGGGCCGTTAGAATTAGCCTGGCGCGAGAGCGCTGCGTCTCGCGACGTAACTGCAACGTTTGGCTAAAGCACGGTTCCATTTGGCAGAATCGCCGCAGGAGATTTTGTGGAAGCCAAAGGCGCGTGTTCGAGCACCTTCCGCGCGTAAAGCGCGACGTTTTTGACGCTGGCAGCGTATGCGGGGTTGGGATTTCGCACGCCGCCGTTGTACGCGCCGATGGCTTGGTCTACGTCCCCATCGAAGCGGTCCAGAAGATTGCGCAAAACAAGACCGGCGTAGGTGGTGAGCATCTCACCACTGACTGAGTTCATGTCCAGTGTCCGCGTAGGCCTAAGGCGCGGCGGCAATTGATCGTAGTCGCGACTGTCTATCAAATAGAGCTGGTGAGCGGCCCGCAACGTCTCGCGAGAGATCTGCCACGTGCCGATGGAATAGTCGCTTACCAAAACGCGTTTGCGGCGCCGCTCTAGAACGATGTCTCCGCGTTCCGCTCGTTTTTTCCAAACCGCGTGCGAGAGATCGCCATCGACGTTCATGTAGTTGTTTTCCATGGCGCCTACCCCGAGGAAGTAATCCAGAGGGAGATCGTAAAAATGCGCGACGTCGAGAATGTCGGAAGCGAGCCGCAGCGCTTGATGATGAGTGAGCGGCTGAGGCGCGCTGGTGCCTTGGCCCACAACGCGCCAATCGGTTTGCGACTTGAAAACTAGAAAATCCGCCAGCGCAGGAACAAGCTCGAACGAAGGAAGCGTTTCGAGCTTTCGTCCGGTCGGGAGGTTGTAGGCGTTTTCAAACATGCTGCTCTGCTGCTCGGCGAGAGCGAGATCCTGCCGCGACCAGGCGACGACGTCATACTGAGTGATCAGACCGTGCGATTCCATTTGATTGAGACGAGGAAGAGTGGTGAGCTGATCGTTTTCAACGAGGAGAAAGATTTTGTAGGTGGTGCGCTTCCCGGAGTGGCTTGCCGTCAGAAGAATTTTCGAAGCGTCTTCGAGGTCGCGGCCGCGCAGGTATTCGAAACGCAGAAAGGCTTCCAGTTGATCGTCGAACGAGGCGATTTGGGCGCAAGCAACCGCATCCGAAAAGGGCAGCACGAGGCGGCTGCCTTCGAGTTTGGGGGCAGGGACGTGTTGCGCGAAAGAGTCGGGCATACGCCGCGGCCAAACGCGGTAGGCAGTCCAAAATGATAGTGCAAATGCAGCGAGAAAGAGCGCTGCCGCTGGATGAAGGAGACCTTGAATGATTTTCTTGGCTGACATGGTAGCAGCCCTCGTTGCATTCGGTGGTCGTGCATACTCGGAGCCTGAGAGAGCAGGTCGCGTGCCGGGCGAAACGGGATGGGCGTGATCCGTAAGTCAAAGAAAATAAAAAGGTTAGGAGATCTACTCAGTAAACCTGCCACGAGGTCGTGTCCGGGATATGTGTCTCCGCGTCCATAAATCCACGGGAAACATGTGTTCCCAGCGGCGCGTGAAGGTTAGAGGCCCGAGGCTGGGCGAAATGGCCGTGAATCGAATTCTTGCATCGAGCGAGCCCTTCTCGGCATCTCTCAAATGGCAGTTCGTTGGAGCTGAACCGTTATGTACCGCTGCTCCGCAATCATGAGTGGTTTTTTCTTTAACCGGCTGGACGCTCGTCGCATACCCTGGCAGTTTCCATTGGCACCTAGCACAGACATCTTCGGCCTAGACAACTTCCGCCAACCGGCCGAGGAGAAAATTCTATGAGTGACATGACTTCGCAGACCGCAACTAGGCGCGCAGAGCAAAGATACACCGTTCCTACCACATCCATCCACAGGGTGGGAGCCGACGGCGTCCGAGTGTTTTATCGGGCTGCCGGTGATCCATCCGCTGCCGTGATTCTCCTCTTGCATGGATTTCCGGCCTCATCGTTCATGTTCCGTGAGCTCATTCCGCGCCTCGCGAGTCAGTACCGCGTGATCGCTCCCGACCTCCCTGGTTTTGGATTTACGGAGGTCCCACCCGAGCGAAAATACGTTTATTCGTTCGACGGTTTGGCGTCGACCGTAGAGGCCTTCACGCGAGCACTGAACATCAATCGCTATGCAATCTATGTGTTCGATTATGGGGCGCCAACAGGCTTTCGCCTGGCGATGGCTCACCCGGACCGGGTCACCGCTATCGTTTCACAGAATGGGAATGCCTACGAAGAAGGCCTTGCGGATGCCTGGAGCCTGATCCGGAAATACTGGGCTGCACCCACAGTAGAGAACCGCGACGTGATCCGCCAGAATATTTTGACACTGGAAGGAACTCGCTGGCAGTACACGCACGGCGTGGCCAATCCAGAGAGCGTCCCACCAGAATCGTACAACTTGGATACGGCGCTGTTCGAACGTCCTGGAAACAAAGACATTCAGCTCGATTTGTTTCTGGATTACGCATCGAATGTGAAGCTTTATCCCAAATTTCAGGAATATTTTCGTAAATCGAAGCCGCCTTTGCTTGCGGTCTGGGGCAAAAATGATCCTTTTTTCCTCCCCGCAGGCGCAGAGGCGTTCCGGAAGGACCTGCCGAACGTACAGGTCCAATTCCTCGACACCGGCCATTTTGCGTTAGAGACACACGTCGTCGATATTGCTGCCGCCATGCAAAAGTTCCTGGAAGCTAATGGCATTGGGCGCCAGCGCAAAGAAAGCGCCGTCCAAAAATGAGTGCCTTTCCAGAGGACTCCACGATCGTTCTCGTGCATGGAGCCTGGGCCGACGGATCCTGTTGGAGCAACATAATTCTGCCATTGCAGCGCCACGATCTTAAGGTCACCTGCGCTCCCATCCCGCTTACGTCCTTGGCCGATGACGTCGCCGCCTTGACTCGCGCAATGGAACGAACGCGTGGCCCGGTGGCCCTAGCCGCCCACGCCTATGGTGGGGCTGTGATTTCGGGGGTACGCGAGGATCGGATTAAGTCCCTTGTATATATCGCGGCGCTTGCGCCCGATGAGGGCGAGACAGTTGCAAAGGTGTTCTATCGCGACGAACCACATCCGAGCGCCCCCAAGTTGACGCCCGATGCTCAAGGCGTTATTTGGATGCCGGAAGGCGGGTTTCGCGACGCGGTTGCTCATAAAGCCTCAGCCGAGCAGACGAGTATCATGCAGGCAGTGCAGCGGCCGATTGCGATTCAGTGCATTCAAGAGCCGGGGCCGGCTCCGAGCTGGAAAGAGAAGCCGGCGTGGTTTCTGCTTGCCGAGGAGGATCGCATGATCAATCCGAAGACCCAGCGTTTCATGGCCGGTCGCATGAAGGCAACTGTACGGTCCGAGCGCGTAGACCATTCGCCCATGTACACAGCGCCAGATCTCGTGGTTGACATAATCTTGGAAGCCGCGCGCGAGACCCTTTCCGCATAGGTGCCGCGGGTTCGCCTGACTAGAAATCTGGGAGGAGAAATGCTATGGCGATCAAATCTGTCACCATCGTCACCGGTGCAAGCCAAGGCATCGGACGAGCGACGGCTCTGCGGCTCGCACGCGATTTTTCAGTGATTGTGTTGGTCGCAAGAAATAAGGACGAGTTGGAGAGAACCGCCACTGACGTCAGATCCGCTGGAGCCGAGGCTGCGGCGTACGCTCTCGACCTGCGTCAACCGGAATCGGCAGAGATCGTCATCAAGGGGACACTCGAACGGTTTGGCAGAGTCGATGCTCTTGTCAACATTGCCGGTGCTGTGCCGCAGATTGATTTGTTCGAGATGACGGACGCGCAATGGGATGACGGTATGGCGCTGAAGCTGCACGGCGCGCGTCGCCTGACAATACGAGCTTGGGATGCTTTGAAGGTTTCGAAAGGATCTGTCGTGTTGCTCTCAGGAAGCGCCGCTCTCGACCCCAAACCTGGATTTGCGGCCGTCGCGGCCACGAATGCAGCCATCATTGCGCTCGCCAAGGCGTTCGCCGAGCAGGGAATCAAAGACGGAATACAAGTCAATAGCGTAGTGCCGGGCGCCGTGATGACGGGACGCCGTTTGTCCTTCTTTCAAAAGTGGGCGCCGGCTCACAATCTCAGCGTGGAAGAGGCAATCACGAAGTTCCCAGAGGAAGTTGGCATAAGCCGCTTCGGGAAGCCGGAGGAGATTGCGGATCTCCTGGGTTTTCTGGTATCGCCCGCAGCCAAGTGGATGACCGGCACTTCTGTGCGCATGGACGGTGGCGAGATCAAATCGATTTAGACCTCGACCATCTCCACGCCAATCATAAGCGTGGCATGTACTTCTATCGAGATCGAATAACTGCTCGTCCAGGATTCCTGGCTTGAAGGAGATAAAAAATGAAAAAGTGGAAAATTGCTGCTCCCATCGTTGTCACCGCTCTGTTCGTTGCCTGGTATGCATTTCGGCCAGAGCGTCTGATCGTTAATCATCGTGTGAACGAAGCCATGCCCGCCGCCCGGGGCGCTTCGCCCTCCCAAGCCTTGGAGTCCGGAACCTTTTATGGGGTCTTACACCCGACCGAGGGCACTGCAACCATCTATCGCATGGGCGATGGCACTCGCGTTCTTCGCTTCAGCAAGTTCAAAACCTCGAATGGCCCGGACGTTCACGTCTATATGGTCGCTGCGGACGACGCAAAAGACAGCGCCAGCGTGCTGCGCGCGGGATTTATCGATTTGGGCTCCATCAAGGGGAATATTGGCGACCAAAACTATACCCTTGGTCCCGATGTGGATTTGTCGAAATATCGCGCGGTTTCTGTTTGGTGCAAACGGTTCAGCGTCAATTTCGGTACTGCCCCGTTAGCTTCCGACCAAGCGGTCTCGCAGAAGTAGCGCATCGAAAAGACCTTCGGTCACTTGGAAAGGAAAAGTCGAATGGATACTGTGCACTGTGCCCCATCAGCCCAGTCAACCGAGAAGACTGCGGTGGAAGACTACGATCTTGTGATCCTCGGTGGAGGCACGGGATCAACGATTGCCGCGTGGACTTTCGCCAGCCAAGGACAACGCGTCGCCGTGATCGAACGCGAATACATCGGGGGATCCTGTCCCAACATAGCCTGTTTGCCCAGCAAGAACATCATTCACAGTGCAAAGGTTGCTTCTTACTTCCGGAAGAGTGAAGAGTTTGGTATAGCCAAACAAACCTTCCTCCTGGATATGTTGGGGGTGCGTGGCCGCAAACGCAAGATGGTGTCGGACTTGAACGAGGTGTACCTCGACAACTACCAGAAGACCGGGGCGGAATTCATCCTCGGCTCCGGACGTTTCGTTAGCCCGAAGACTTTGCAGGTCACGCTTGCCGATGGAACAACTCGTCAACTCCGAGGAACCGATGTGATTATCAGCACCGGCACACACGCCGCATTGGACGCCGTTCCTGGCCTTGCGGAAGCGCAACCTCTGACGCATATCGAAGCCCTCGAATTAGACCGGCTTCCGAACCATCTGCTAGTGATGGGCGGCGGATATGTGGCCTTGGAGTTTTCGCAGGCGATGCGCCGGTTTGGCAGTCAGGTCACCCTGACCGAACGCAACGAGCGGCTCATTCATAATGAGGACGATGACGTTACCCAGGCTCTGCAGGAATTATTAAATGATGAGGGGATCGACGTCTTGCTGAATGCGCGGGTCGAGCGAATATCGGGAAGGTCGGGCGAATCCGTAAGCATGGTGGTCGAGAAAAACGGCCAGAAGAAAACTCTGGAAGGCATGCACCTGCTGGTCGCCACGGGGCGCATCCCGAATACCGACCGCATTGGGCTCGAGGTAGCCGGCGTCGAGCTAACCGACCGCGGCTACATCAAAACGGACGAACACCTGCAGACGACCGCGCCGGGCGTTTGGGCCATCGGCGAGGTAGCAGGCAGCCCGCAGTTTACTCACGTCAGCGTGGATGATTTCCGCGTGGTTCACGATAGCATTACGGGCGGCAAACGCACCACCAGTGACAGGCAAATTCCGTTCTGCCTGTTTACGGACCCGGAATTCGCGCATTGGCCTGAGTGAAAAGGAAGCGAGAGCGAAAGGCACTCCTTATCGCTTGTTCAAAGTACCGATGGAAGCAGTACTGCGCGCTCGGACGCTCTCCGAGACACGCGGATTCTTGAAGGCCTTGGTAGCCACGGACAGCGATAGCATCCTCGGTTTTGCTGCGCTTGCCCCAGACGTGGGAGAGATCATGTCTGCCGTGCAAATCGCCATGATCGCAGGATTGCCTTACACGGCGTTGCGTGATGGTTTGTTCGCTCATCCGACGCTCGTCGAGGGACTTATTCCCCTGTTCTCGGCCAAGGCTTCACAGTCGGCGGGCGCTGATGCAAACGTTGGGATTGCGAAGAGGGCGAGCCAGTAGCGCCATCCCGAGGGCGCTAGCAGCATCTGAATGCAAGGCCTCGGACGAGATCAAAGCATTCCGCGCAGGAGGGTCGAAGGTCTCCGCGCCGGTCTGCTGCTCGATGCTACTCGCTGACATCGCACCCGAACTTTGACCAGCGCCGCCCAATTTTGGAATTTGCTGATGGCGGGAGGGACGGATTCCGGGCCACGCCCGATTCGACCGTAAGACTTCTAGCTGAGTCATTCGGCAGACGACCGAATGTTCCCGAGCAACTGAACTCACTCAGAATCAAGAAGTTGGCTCCCCGGGCTAGATTCGAACTAGCAACCCTTCGGTTAACAGGTTCGATTTCAAATCCATAAGTCGTTGTTCAACCGTCGCTTAGGGTTATTGGGAAGCCAATCTTCTCCCTCAAATGCTCCGAAGTTGTTCCAAACTACTCCCATGAATACACCAACCGAAAAACGATTGCACCTAGCTGACATATTTCCGGTCTTGGCAACTGAGCTTCGTCAACTCCTCGAATGGCAGGGCGAACACGAACTCGCTGCACAGGTACCGGGATTGAAGATTGTGGACCGTTGCCGTTGCGGAGACGACTTCTGCGGCACAATTTACACGCAGCCGAAGCCAGTGGGCGGCTTCGGTCCCGGTCATCGAAATGTGCGCTTGCTGCCGGACGACGGAATGCTGATTCTTGACGTTGTCGCCGGGGAAATCGCGTGTGTTGAAATTCTCGACCGGGACGATATTCGGAAAAAGTTAATAGCAGCCCTTCCGTAACAGACCGGCGCAAGACGCTCAGTCTATGTCTACAACCTCAGCGCCTTCTGATTTCAGCATAGTCGCAATCTGCTTCATAAGCGCCTTGAGGTTAGCACCGGGTTCAATAACCGCGATGCCCTGCGAAATCAATTGCCCGTTGACAGGTGCCAACATGAGACCTTTCACCACACCGACAAGGTATGGCGGTAATTCGCGGTAACGAAATGGATTTGTCTCGACCTCAACACCATGAGCATAAACGGGTGCGCCGCTCAATCCCGGGGCATTGGACAAATCAAGCGCGTATCCCTGTTCCATTACTCTGCTTTCGGGATTGAAATACCATGATTCGTCGGTCATCAAAGAGATATGACCAAACTTAGCTACGGGAAAATTCGCCTTTTGTCCACTGTACGAAAAGAGATACCCGATTGTCAGCACTTGGGTTCCCACTCCGATGCTCCATTCTTTCATCTTGGCTTCGTCAATTAGAAGAGAGGAAGAAACGACAGTGGGGTCAGCACCCTCGATTTGTGGCAAAGCGATGGCGACTAAATCCACGCCAGACGGTGCGCTGACGACGTTTTGTTCTTTTCCCTGAGTTGTAAGTTTCACAGTCTTGCAGACCAGCTTCGATTCGTGCTCTGCATTGACACGTATTACTATTTCGCTTTGATTCCCCACGACATGCTTAGCAGTGATAAGAAACTTCCAGCCATTCCACGACTGAGGTGTTGAGACACCTTTCTTCTCTACGCCGGTCACAAATCCGCTGCCCAAAGGCAAGAGCGCGAGATTCGGTGGGAGTGCAGCGCAAGGGTCGTGCTGGTTGTCATAAATGAAAATAGAGCCGTTGGTCGCTTTTTGGAAGAATTCTGCGTTATGGGACGGCGATTGTTTCTCAGGTACTTGCGACGGCGCGGAGGGTTGTTGTGACCTGACCGGGATTTTTTGTACCAGCGGAAGTGAGAGAGAATTCACTCTGAAGGAGCGCTGGTATGCCGACAAGGAAATACAAACCGGAGCAGATTGTCACGCTGCTGCGGCAGATTGAAGT
>JBARJI010000057.1:0-4098 GCA_049800195.1 Candidatus Acidiferrum sp. | reverse complement strand
GGTGTAAACTCTCTCATTCGCCGTGGTACAAAAACTCGGGCTGGTCATTCCAGCGCATATTTCTACTTCTTTTCGATGAACGGCCCGGGGAGCCAAAGCCACTTGAATATCTATCCTAACAGGGGCCGGCAGTCGCACTTTGACCGAGGGAGAGCGCTCAAGCTAAGGCTTCCGCCGTTGCAGTAGCGTTTGTCGGAATACGCCGGTTGTGCTAGGCTCTGCCTTGCGGAAATAAGCTTGGCCACGCGCCACGCAAGTCCCAGCGTCGCTTACGTTCTCTCCTTACCGTTCCTCAGCAGAGCTTCCCGAAGGGGAAAGACTCTCTCCGGAGAAACCAGACGGACGGTTCGGGCCAAACGATGACCGGCTCCCAGGGAGTTGGTCAGTCAGAAAGAACTGGATAAGCCCATGTCCGGTACACAGGCAGCCTCGAAGCCAGAGAAAGAGACAGTCGAGATCAAGCTCGCGCACTCGCCGGATTCCGACGACGCGTTTATGTTCTATGCCCTGGCGACTCATAAGCTTGTCACGCCTGGTTACAAATACACCCACGTACTCTCTGACATTCAAACCCTCAACGACGCGGCACTTACAGAAACCTACGACGTCACCGCCTTGAGTTTTGCTGCGTATCCAACTTTGCGAGACAAATACGTCCTACTCGATTGTGGTGCGAGCTTCGGCGAGAATTACGGGCCAATCGTTGTGGCTTCCAAGTCCATGAAGCGAGAGGAGTTAGCGGGAAAACGAATCGGCGTTCCTGGCCTGAAGACAACCGCTTATTTAACCTTGCGGTTGTTTGAGCCCAACTTCGAGCCGGTCGTAATGGCTTTCGATAGGATTCTAGACGCCGTCAAGAACGATGTCGTCGAAGCGGGCCTTCTGATCCATGAAGGGCAGCTGCTCTTTCCTCAGCTCGGGATGCACCGCGTCGTTGATCTGGGAATTTGGTGGCATGAACAAACCGGGCTCCCTCTGCCTCTCGGAGGAAACGCTGTTCGTCGATCTCTCGGTCCGGCTCTCGGTCTGCAAATCGCTAAGACGATTAAGGATAGCGTCGAGTACGGCCTCGAGCACCGCGAAGAAGCTCTAAATTACGCCATGCAATTTGCTCGTGACATGGAAACCGATATCGCCGATAAGTTTGTGGGTATGTACGTTAATCGCTGGACACTGGGCTATGGCGAGCGCGGCAAACAAGCGGTCAGGGCGCTCATCGAACGAGGCACTGCAGCGGGGTTGCTTCCCGGGCCACCGGACGTTGAGTTTCTCACTGAACAATAACAAAATAAAAGGTTTAGTTCCTTTTTGCTCGCTTGTCTAAAGTCTTGGCCGTCGCTGCCGATACGCATAGTGTGTAGTTCCAGGCGTCGGATGGCAGTTTGCGGGGTAGTTCCACTCCTTCCCACGGTTCTGCTTCTGACATATTGCCTCGAACTCAGGTCGTGCGGGGAGGTAGAGCATGTCTGCAGTCAATCTAGTGAATGTCGTACAAAGTCTTTTAAATCAGAATCTTACCAAGAATTCGAGCGCGCCAGCTACCGAACAAACCTCAAGCACTCCCAGCGCGCTGTCTCATCAACAGTCGGCGGCGGTCCCAGAAGATCAATTCACACCTTCCGCCCAGAACGGCCAGGCGGAGGCCAGCGCCCAGGCCGCAGGTCTCTTTACCTCACCCCAAACTCTGATTTTCACCGCCGCAGCCGCATTGGTGCTAGGACAGAATGCGACTCCCCAAGCAGGTACGACTGCCGCATTAGCGCCTGCGACGAGTGCGAACACTTCGGCACCACAAACAACATCAAGCGTTCCGGCGCAACAAACCGCGACGCCGACGGCGGCAGTATCCCCAGCAATCGCCACCGCAGTGCAGGCTACCCCGGTCGCATCCGCACCGGCCAACACTCCTGCGACAGTCAACACCCAGCCGGGAGCGGCAACAACCGCGGCGGCTCAATCGGCAACAATCGCTGTTCCTGCAGCTACAAGCGCACCCGCAGCCACCACTGCGGCAGCGCCATCCGTCCCGGCATCCGCAACCGCTTCCCCTACCCCCGGGGCAACAACCAGCGCTGTGGAGTCCCAAGAGCAGTTACAAACCTTGAATCTCGCGCTTGCCGCCCTCGGACTGAGCACGCAGGACATCGACCAACTGGATCAGATCGCCAGCACCAATAACGACTACAATCCATCAGCTTACACAGCTCAGGCCTACCAGCTCGAAGCTCTGGCACAACAAACCTCACCGCAAGCGGCCCCGACGACAGTCGCAACCACTCAACCAGCTCCTACCAACGCTACTGCTACGGCTAAGACCACGGCGCAGGGCAGTGGAACTGCGCCCGGCGCTTGAGGATTCCAAACTAAAGGGCAACTTCGGTTTTCGCCTGGTTTTTTTCAGCGCTCGGAACGTCGATCGGCACGAGGTTGCAATGATCGCCACCAGGGGCGTTTTCCTCGCAATGTTGTATCGCCAACTTCTGCGCGTCTTTCTCGGAGCGCCGCCCAAAGACGTAACCGTAGTGGCCTTCGCTCGAGACCGCAAAGGCTTTGTAAGCCGGCAGTGTCAGAAAATCGCGAAATTCCTCGCGGCTGCCAGGCTTCAGCTCGGCGGGGGGCGGCAGATCGGGAGCCTGAGGCAAAGGCAGAAGAGTCGACCGCAGAGTAAGATTCTGCGCCTGCAAGAAGTCATCGACCAAACCCGTCCAAATTGGAATTCCACCAAGCGAGAACAGCCCGTGGCCGTCGCGCCGGAATGGCGCTGCGCGAATGAAGGTCGCTTTTCCACCGGCTTGTGTAAACGCCTCAAAGAAAGCTTGCGCGATTCGCGGCCCGAAGAAATGATCGTTCTCGGAATAAACCCAAAGCATTGGTACGCGCGATTTCTCTCCGTAGCTGCGGAAAGCGCGGATGAGCTCTTCGGGATGGCAAACATCGTCCGGCCTCATCGAGCCGCGACCGCCCGCGAAGCTAATCGCGGCTACGAGTCCAGGCGGCGGATCGGCGGTGAGTGCAGCCGTTGCGAATCCGCCGGCAGAGATGCCGACACTGATGATCCGCGAGGGGTCAACTTCCGGAAGTGTAGAAAGATAGGCGATCGATTCTCGCAGGTCCTTGGCCGATTCTTTACCCGCGTCGTAGAAATCCGGGCGATTCGAGCATGCCCTCGCGTCTTCCTGAAAGCGGCCCCCAGAGTCGCCGTATCCGCGGCGCATAACAACGACTGTGGTCCAACCGCGGCGAGCAAACTCCCGCGCCTGAGGAATCATTTGCCAGGGAGACATTCCGGCACGATCGCTGCCCTCGCGAGGCGCACCATGGGTGACCACCGCCAGAGGATGGGGGCCCGGCTCATTTGGACGCACCATGACAGCTTCGAGGCCTTTTTTGCCCGCATCCTTCGCAGGGATGCGAAAAGCGTTTTCGACCAGGTCTTGCGATTCTGCACGACAAGCCAAGAAAAGGAGGAGTACAAGGATTGCCAGGCGACGAACGGTCACGGAGCACCTCTCAGACTCTGCGGGATCGCATGATCATTCTTAGCGACTAACCATAGTTTCGTCCAATCCGCTTGCAAGGTCCAAGAACGATTGTCGCAATGCGCAGCATTAAAACGTAAGAGCGTGAAACCCTGGATCCTATGAGTATCTTCCTCGTAGTGATTCAGGGTCTAGTTTTTGCCTACATTGCCTACCTCTTTCATCGGGATGCGAAGCGCTTTTTCAGTCAGTCTTTTCGTTCTTGTAGGTAGGCGCTAGCTCGACTGTGTCTTAAAGCCGCCGTACGTGAGGTAGGTGCCGAGAACAAGGCAAAACGTGGCGTAGAAATAGAAGAACTGTGCGTAGTGGAGCGTGCCGAGATAAAAGCCCACGGCAGCGTTCGGCGTCAGTATAAGGAAGAAGAGGCCTTTGAGTGTCGTGATCCAGCCCAGAAGGGTGACAATGACGGGGAGCGCGCCCCCCGTCCAAATATTGGTGTGCCGAGCATGTTCGACAGCTAGGAGGTGCAAGTCCTCTTCACAACGTGATGGACGTGAAGTGATAGCGAAGCGCAAGGGTGAAATAACACTCGCCGCGAGGCGGGGCCTGAAAGAAGCGC
>JBARJI010000056.1:0-1582 GCA_049800195.1 Candidatus Acidiferrum sp. | reverse complement strand
ACCCACACCACCATACGGCCTGGCTGAATAACCGGGCCTATTCCACATAATGCACGGATGCCGCCTGCTTCAATCGCAAGCTCGACGCCCACATCGCACAGCGCGTTGCCAGGGTGCCGGGTCTTGTGATGATTTCGGAGAACTACAACACGGCAGGGGAAACGCGCTTTCTACCCCGCCGCAACTACGTCGAAGTCGTGACTCGGAAAAGCAAGAAGGGCAGGGACGCACGGCCAGAAGAAAAGCTCTGCGGCCATTTGGCCCCGGCAATTCACGCGGATGGCATGGACAAGGGCCGTCTCGTGAAGGTCTGCGCAGACCCCACCTGCAAGATTCACTTCGGCGAGCGGCAGGAACAAGAAAGCCAGCGGCTCCAATGGAAGGCGGAAAAGAAGATCGCGAACCTGAAGGCCAAACAGACTCTCGCCTTCCGGCACCTCCTTCTGACCGACGTGCTCAAGCGGGTGAAGCCCCAGCTTGGCACCGAGGAGTTGCGCCTCGTGGCGCAGTTCGTTCTCGGTTCCCTCTCGCACGACCCAGCGTGCCGGCTCGCCAAACGTCACGGCCTGGAACCGTCAAAAAGGGATCGAGATTGGGAACTGGCCGACAAAGCTCGATCCCTCTACAAGACTGCCAGTCGCGGGGCACTTCCCGTGCTCCTTTTCGAAGCGATCTTGCTCGCACCTACGGGAAATACGACAGAAACGGAAGACGATCCACTTGGCACCGCCGCGAAACTTTACAAGGTGGACGTAAGGGCGCTGCGGAATGCCATACTGAAGACGGAGAAGGAAAAGGAAGCAAGACAGACCGCCGCGAAGCCAAAGAAGAAGAATCTTCTTGGCAACGTGAAGGCAGCTCACAAGTAACGCATCGTCGAAACCGAACGGGGCCGTCCTTCGCCGGACGGCCCCGTTCTCCTCACCTTCTTCTCTCCTTCTGAATAAGTTCGCAACAAGCCTCTACCTGCCTGCCCCGCCTCGCTACCGGACGCTTAAAAGGAGCGACCTTGCGCTACCGCCGAGGCCGATGCCGGAGCCTTCCGTGCCGTGCTTGCGAGATCGGCCCACCTGCCACGCCGTTGCGCCTGGACTTGCCCTCTGCCCCTTCTCTTGACGCGCGCGCCGCCGAGCTCACCCTCCGTTGCCGGCACCTGCGAAGCCATCCCTGTCTGCGATGCCACCCCATGGGCCGCTGTGCTTGTCCGTCCCCATTCGGCGTGAGGATTCCGCGTCCTCTCACGTGCTTTGCTTTCCGTTCCCAAAAAGCACGTTTCCGCCCATTCGTATCCGGCCTCCATTCCGCCCTCTCCATTGGGCACGGCTTCGGGGGAATTCCCGCGCCCGGCCGCTTCGGCTCTTCTGCTTTTCCGTTTCCTCCCAAAACTCTTCGCGAGAACGGCGAAGATTTCTTGTGCCCCTCCCAAAATGCAGACCCTCGCCTTGGGAGCTGTCCCCTCTCGCTTCCGAGTGCCCCAATTACGAGTGACCAGCCCGAGTTTTTGTACCACGGCGAATGAGAGAGTTTACACCACAACCTCATCGGGCAAGGGTGCAAATGGCGGCTCGCAGGGAGCCGTAGG
>JBARJI010000055.1:0-48344 GCA_049800195.1 Candidatus Acidiferrum sp. | reverse complement strand
CGATTACGGCACGAACCTTGGTCGCGAGGAAGAAAAAGATTCTTATAAGTGAAGAGAAAACACTTCGCAGGAAGTGCCCGGAGAGGTTTGTCTTGACAGGACCGACGTCGTTATAGACGGAATGACAGACCCTTTTGGCATTAAGTAGCTCATCAGAAATTCCGCTCGCTTTTTTCAAGTGTGTCTTTTAGACTGGAAGAGTTCTTGGTAGAGGTGCGGAGGCCATGAGTAGCCCGGCGAGCAGTTCCGATCAGCTTCGGAAGCCGCGGCAAAAGGGGCCAGGTTGTTGTACTCCGCCGAAATCGCAGCGGTAGCTGTTGCCGCGGCGGTTGGGGAACAGGTCTAAGGCCTGTCCACTGTCATCCGATTAGATGGCGGCGTTGCCGCCAGAGCTAAAGCCGGATGGAGCGCTATCGAGAGGCAGCAGCCTCGAGCAATTCTGTCGCGGTTCCTTCCTTTCGCTTCGCTCCCTCCAGAAAATTTCGGGCTGAATGAATCTTTTTGAACTTACGCGCGCGCTCGTCGATATCGAGTCGACGACCAACCACGAGAAGAGCGTGGGCGATTTTCTGTTCGCCCAACTGTCTATTCTCGCGGCGCGCACTTGCGGCCGGCTCGAGCGCATGGCCGTCGAGCCGAACCGCGACAACATTTTCGCCGCGTGGGGCGAGCCGGTGGTCACGCTTTCGACGCACATGGACACCGTCCCGCCGTTTTTCCCTTCGCTCGAAGACGCCGATTTTATTTGGGGCCGCGGGTCTTGCGACGCCAAAGGCATCATCGCGGCAATGATCGCCGCCACGGAACGTCTTCTCGAATCCGGCGTCACGAATTTGGGGCTGCTTTTTGTGGTCGGCGAAGAGCGCAACAGCGCCGGGGCAAAAGTAGCGGCGGTAAATCCGCGCGGCGCGCGTTTTCTGATCAATGGCGAACCCACGGAAAATCTTCTCGCGCTCGGCTCGAAGGGCGCGCTGCGTTTTGAAGTCACCGCGCACGGCAAGCTCGCGCATTCCGCGTATCCGGAACTCGGCCATTCCGCCATTCATTCGCTGCTGGATGTTTTGCGCGCGATTCGCTCGATCGGCTTGCCGGAAGACGCGCTGCTCGGGCAGAGCACGCTCAATATCGGCGTCATCGCCGGAGGCCGAGCACCGAACGTGGTCGCCGACCACGCGCAAGCCGAGATCATGTTCCGCACCGTGGGCGACCCGGCGGAGACTCGCCAAGCCGTTCTGGCTGCCGCAGCGGGACGCGCCGAAGCCCGCGAAGTGTTGCATACGCCCGCGCTGCGCCTCCCGGGCTTCGATGGCCTTCCCACCACGGTCGTGGCCTTCACTACGGACATTCCGACCTACAACGGCGCGTGGGGCAAACCTTTTCTAATCGGTCCTGGCAGCATTCATCTGGCGCATACAGCCGAAGAACGCATTCCGAAAAAAGAATTGTCCGATGCGGTCGATATATACGCGCGCATGGTGCGGCAACTTCTGGCGACGGGAGGCGCTGAAGCATGAGCCGGAATCTCGCCATCATCGGCTGCGGAAAAATGGGCAAGCTGATCGAGCGGCTTGCGCCGGAATACGGGTTCGAGGTGCGCGCGAAATTTTCCGGAGGCGACAATCGCGGCGCGCATGGTCTATCGCACGAAACGCTGCGCGGCGTGGACGTCGCGGTGGAGTTCACCACGCCGGAAGCGGCGCCGGAAAATATCCGTCGTCTCGCCATTCTTGGCGTCAACTCCGTCGTTGGCACAACGGGCTGGCTCGAACAGCTCGGCTCCGTGCGCGAAGACGTCCTGCATGCGAAGACCGGCCTCGTTTGGGACGCGAATTTTTCCGTGGGCGTAAATCTTTTCCTGCAGACGGTTGCGCAGGCCGCAGCGCTCTTCGCCCAGCATCCGGAGTACGAAGCCTGGGGATGGGAAATCCATCACTCGGCAAAAAAGGATGCGCCGAGCGGCACGCTGAAGAAACTCGCGGACGAAATGCGCAATGCCGGATATGCGCGGCCAGTGAGCCTCAGCTCGAACCGCGCCGGCGCGACACCGGGGACACACGAAATCGGATTCGATTCCGCCGCCGACACTATCACCTTGCGGCACACAGCGCGAAGCCGCGAAGGTTTTGCGCGCGGCGCATTGCAAGCGGCGCGCTGGGTCGTGGGTAAAAAAGGTTTCTACGAATTCAAGGAGATTCTCGGCGAACTGAGTTCGGAAGACGCCTCGCGAGGGGCGGAAAGTTCGTTCCAGAAAGTTTGAGTTTCGGCAGTTCGACGTTTAGAAAACGAAGGAGAAACATCATGTTTACAGGTACAGGCACGGCGCTCGTCACTCCCTTTCGGCAAGATGGTTCGCTCGATGAACCGACGCTGCGGTCGCTGATTAAGCGCCAGATCGACGCGGGCATCGATTTTCTGGTGCCGTGCGGCACGACGGGCGAGAGCCCCACGCTGACGCACGAAGAGCATCTGCGCGTCGTGGAGATCGCCGTGGAGGTGGCGAAGGGACGCGTGCCCGTTCTCGCCGGCGCGGGCGGTTACAACACCGCCGAAGTGATCGCGCTCGCGCGCGAGCTCGCCGAAATCGGCGCGGACGGCATTCTCTCGGTCACGCCGTATTACAACAAGCCGACGCAGGAAGGCCTCTATCAGCACTACAAAGCGATTGCGGAGGCCATCACGCTTCCCATCGTTGTCTATAGCGTGCAGGGCCGCACGGGCGTCAATGTCGAGCCTGCGACGGTGCGCCGCCTCGCCGCCATCGAGAATATTGTGGGGATCAAGGAAGCGTCGGGGAATATTTCGCAGATGGCCGCGATTCTCAACGCCGTCCCGGACGACTTCGTCGTGCTGAGCGGCGACGACGCCATCACTCTTCCCATCATTTCGCTCGGCGGACGCGGAGTTATTTCGGTTGTCTCGAACGAGATTCCCGGCGAGATGGCGCGGCTCACGCATTTGGCGCTCGATGGCGATTTCGCAGCCGCGCGCCAGATTCACCGCCGCGTGCATCCGCTGATGGAGGTAAACTTCGTCGAGTCGAATCCAATCCCGGTGAAGGCGGCCATGGCGCAGATGGGTTTGCTCGAGCCCGTGTGGCGGCTGCCGCTGGTTGCACCGAAGGCGGAAAACGAAGCGCGCATTCATGGGGTGCTGGAGTCGCTGGGCCTCTTGGCTTCGGCGACGCGATCGCATGCGACGGCCCACGCGGCCGCGTGAAACAATTCATGCAGCCCGAACAAATTGAAAAACTGTTTGAAGAGCCTCCGGCTCCATACAACGAAACGCATTTCGAGCTGTTCCGCGAATTCAAGGGCGCGCTGAACCGCGGGGAAGCCCGCGCGGCGGAGCCCGACGCCGCTTCGCCGACGGGCTGGCGCGTGAACGCGTGGGTAAAAAAAGGAATCCTGCTCGGCTTTCGCATGGGCGCGGTGATCGACATGTCCATCGATCGCGCGCGCCAGCCGTTCGTCGACAAGTCCACGTACCCGGTGCGCGCCGTCACGACCGCCGACGGCATCCGCATCGTGCCGGGCGGCTCGAGCATTCGCGACGGCTCGTTTATCGGCCGAGGCGTGGTGTGCATGCCGCCGATGTTCGTGAACGTGGGAGCATACGTTGGTGATGGCACGATGATCGATTCGCACGCGCTGGTGGGGAGCTGCGCGCAGATCGGGCGCAACTGCCACATTTCCGCGGGCTCACAGATTGGCGGCGTGCTCGAGCCGGTGGGCGCGATGCCAGTGATTATCGAAGACGAAGTGCTGGTGGGAGGAAATTCCGGAGTTTATGAAGGAACGGTCGTGAAACGCCGCGCGGTTCTCGGCACCGGCACGATTCTCAACCGCTCGATTCCGGTTTACGATTTGGTGCGCGACGCGGTGTATACAGCAAGCGATGATCTGCCGCTCGTCATACCCGCGGAAGCCATCGTCGTTCCCGGCTCACGCGCGGTCACGCATCCCGTGGGGACGAAACACGGCCTCAGCCTGCAATGCGCCGTCATCGTCAAGTACCGCGACGCCAAAACCGATTCGCGCATTCAGCTCGAAGACCTCTTACGCTAGCGAAAAAAACTCCACCACAAGCGTTTTGCCGGCATTAGTTTTCCCACCGAGCCCAAGTAGGTGGCGCATACGTCGAAAGCAGGGAAGGAATTGCGGCACGCTCGGGCCATATTTGAGAAGCTAGTCAGGCAAAGATTCTCAACTTTCGAAGGGTCAAGGTGGGAAGACATGTTGAAGACGCTGCTCGCTATTCTGCTTTTCGCGGCCCCAGTATTGGCGCAAGCACAAGATCAAGCAACGCAAGGGCTGCCCGAGACGGGCTGCGGGCCGGACAAAATCGAGTTCGATGTAAAGACAGATAAGAAGCAGCACCCGGCTGGGCAGATGGAACCAGGGAAGGCGCTCGTTTATGTCTTCGACGACGAAAAGCGGGATGCGCATGAGGCTTATTTGGGCGACATAACAGTAAAGGTCGGAGTCGACGGGGCTTGGATAGGGGCGACTCGATACCAGTCCTACTTTTTCTTTCCGGTGAGCGTGGGCGATCATCGCTTGTGCGCGGGGTGGCAATCGAAGTTGCAGAAATTCGAGAAGATACGAACGGCGGCAAGCTTCAGCGCGGGCGCCGAGGAAGTGCATTACTTCCGCGTGGTCTCGGATTTGAGAAATAACCGGCAGCCGACGATCCGAATCGAGCCTGTGGATGAAGCGGAAGGGGCACTGCTAATCACAAGTTTGGCGCTTAGCACGTCCAAAACCAAGAAGTAGCGGGGACGGCCGTTCGGGTGTCCGCCGTTTTTAGCGCGAGAGGACCTGTTCAAAAAAATCGAGCGCGCGCGGATCGTTCGACTGGCCCAGCCAGAACATGGCTTGCTTGCGCACTTCAGGGTTGCGGTTGGTCTTCGCGACTTCGATAAGCTTTGGCACACCTTCGTCTTTAGGCATTTGACTGAGCGCAAAGACGGCTTTCTTTTTCACTTCGGTATCGGGGTCGTTTTCGATGGCGCCGGTAATCGCGCTCATGGCTTTTTGCCCGGCTTTTTGCGCCAGCCAGAAAAGGGCTTGGCCGCGCACGTGAGAGCTTTGGTCTTCGCGCGCCATGCGAATGATTTCCGTCACGGCGTCCGGTTCGTGGCTGACGGAAAGGGCGAACGCCACTTGCGAGCGGACTTCGGCGCTGGGATCGCTCTTCGCCATTTTTTGCAGCAGCAGCTCGCCGGGCTTGCCGCGCGACGCGCCTAGCCAGAAAGACGCATGCTTTCGCAACTGCTCAGGCTGATCTGGCGCAACGAACGAGTCTAGCGCGCGGTCCGCCGAGGCGTCCGCGTGCAAAGCGATCGCTGCTAGCGCGCCCTGACCAACTTCATGGTCACCATGTTCCTCAAAACTTGCATTGCGCACGAAACCGGCGAGGAGCGCCACACTTTCTGAAGGCTTCACACCAGAGAGCCAGATAAAAGGCAGCCCGCCCGCGTCCAGCGTGCAATCTTCCGAAGCTTGGCGAATCTTCGTCACCTGCTTACCTTCCAAGCGGAAGAGCACCACGAGCTCACGCGAGCCCTCCAGTTCCATCGTTCCTTTTTGGGCAGAATTTTCAGAGGTCGAACTCGTCGCGCCGTTTTCCTTTTCGAGCCGGCACGTTCCGCAGCCGTCGTATCCATCGCTGAAATTCCCGCAGCACACCGTGCGGTCACCGGCAATTTCGGGGGCGCTGTATCCCACCCATTCCGGCTTATCCGCTTGCGCCTCGATCTCGCGGAAAGTCGCCGCAAGAGTGTTGGACACCGCCCGCGTCTCCATCTTCGCGTTGACCACTTGCGGTGTTTCCGCCGGCTGGCCGGCATACAATGTCCCCACTGCGAAAAGCGCCGCGATCAAAGACGCTTGTCTTGTTGAAATTGTTCGCCGCCTATTCATAGGTACCTCACACCTGATCCGTGTTCTCGATCTCTCAACCAGTCACTCTTTATCCGTAACTTCTTCTCTCACTTCTGCAAGAGCTCCATCAAATAATCGTTGCCCTCCTTCGAATTCATAAGCGCAAGCTTGGACACGGCGGTCTTCTTCAGCTCCGGATCTTTTTCGCTTCGGGCGATGGTCACCAGCGCGTGGGCATTGCCCTGAATGAAGAGCGCGTTGAGCACCGCTTCCTTGTTCTCGCGGTCGGTCTCCTTCGCGTAAATCGCCAGCAGTGCTTGCCGCGCGTCTTGCGAACCGATCAGGCCCAAATTGCGGATGGCAGCGCGGCGCACTTCCGGATCCTTTTCTTGCTGCGCTGCTTCCGACAGGAACTTCGCGTCGCCACTGAGAAAAAACGCCTGGAGAATGTCCTTTTTCACTTCCGGCGAAGTCTCCATCTGATAGAGCTGCCGTAATTCGTCCGGTGCGTGCACAATGCCCAGCTGCCGGATGGCTTCGGCACGCAACGAGGGATCTTTTTCGCCCTTCGCCGCCGCCAGCAGATGCGCTTTGTCGCCGCCAACCATGTAGCTCCTCAAAATGACCCGTTTGATGGATGGGTCGTTTGTGGAAGCGTAGATGCTCGCAAGCGTCTCACGCGCCTGCTGTCCGCCAAACAGTCCCAGATACTCGACGGCTTTCCGCTGCAAGTCCGGATTGCTTTCCCCTCTTGCCATTTTGGCAAGCACCTCGCGCGCCTGCGGCGAGCCATTTTGCGCCAACAGGAAAAGCGCCTTGGATTTGAGCTTTGGACTACCCGATCCATTCAGAAAACTTTCCACCTTGGGCACTCCTCGAGCCGGGTCGCCCTGCATGATTCCCTGCAACGCCAGCATTTTTAGATCGTCATCGCTCTGGTTTTCAGGGTTCGCGGGCTGCCCCGTCGATTGCCGCACTTCGATTTCGAGCGCTTTCGCATCTTTTAACCAGCGGCTTTGCGCGTATTTCTTCTCTAGATCGGTGATCGTCGTTAGCGCGGCATCTCTTTTTCCCAGCTTGTTTTCCGCGTACGCCTTCCAGTACATCGCCGCATCCGTCTGCGGCCCATTCATCTCCACAAGTTCGCTGAATTTGGCATCGGCTTGGTCATAGCGGTCATCATCGAGGGCCTCGCGCCCGTCGCTGTAAAGTTCGTCGAGCCGTTCGAGGCGTTCTTGCTCACGATCTTTCTTTTCTTGTTCCCGGTCGCGTGCCTCTTGCTCGCGGTCCCGTTTTTCTTGCTCCTGGTCTTGCGCTGCCTGCTCGCGATCCGAGCTGTCCTGGTCCTGCCAGGAAGCCGCGCTAATCCGGGGGGCGGCGCCGGCCACCGCAGGTCTAGCCAGTCCCGGCGCGATCAGCAATGCCGCTGCGATCATCCACACTTTCGCTGTTCTACTTGTCCGTTCTCCGATAGTCATGCCTTGTTCCTCTCTCTTGTTTCCGACTCCGTCGCCGCCGGCGCGGAAATTGCCGACTTCTGCTTTTCTTGCAGTTCCTGACCGACCACTCGAACTTTGAACAGAATCCCGTGGGCCTCGATGCGCTTTTGCAGGGATTCCAGTTTCGCCGGGGTAAGCTCGTCCGGGCTGTGAGCTACGTCGAGGAGCACGCGCTCGAGGTCGTCCAGCACGCTGGCCAACGCGGGATCGCCATCGTGCAATGCCGTTTCGCGATAAAGCCGGTTGGCATCCAGCAAATCTTCCGCGCGCTTCTGCTCCGCGGAAATATTGATTTCTTTCTGCCGGGAATCCTTCGGCTCCGCGTTTGCCAATTCCATCAGCACCATTTCCGACTTCCCCAGGTGCTCGCCTACAGCCAAAATAAGCACACGTTGCCGCACTTGCGCCACGCTCGCAGCGGGAGCGCCGGGCTCGGGCTTTTTTGTCCAACGGCCCGCGACGAATGCCGCAATCACCGCAGCGGCCATCGCTCCAATGGCCACCCAGCGGCGCGGCTCGAACCAGGCGCGCCAACCGCGCCCCGCTTTTTCCGGCAGCCGCGATGCAATTTGTTGCCACACCATCCGACCGTACTCCGGTCCACGCTCGGGAACCGGCAAATGGTCCAGCGCGCGGAGCACTTCTTCGATGTGTTCCAGTTCAGCGCGGCAGGCCGTGCAACTCGTCAAATGTTCGGCGATGGCTTCGCGTTGCGTAGGCTCTCCCTCTCGATAAGCAATCAATTCTTCTTCCGTCAGATGTTTCATAGTTCCGTTCCCTTGGCTTCCGGCGCGGCGCCCGCGGCCTTGGCTTGCAACGCGCCTCGCGCTCCCACGTAGGGCTCCAAAGCCCGGCGTAATTTCTGCACGGAGCGAAAAACCGTGTTCTTCGCCGCGCTCGTGGTCAATTTCAATACCGTGGCAATTTCTTCGATCGCGCAGCCTTCCCAATGGCGCATCACGAACGCCGTTCGTTCCGAAGAGCTCAGACCCTTGAGAGCTTCTTCCATTTTTTTTCGCAACTCCGTATTTACCGCCAGCCGGTCTGGAGTGGGCCTTTCGTCCGGCGCCAAAGCCAAGGGATCCTGTTCGGGATCTTCCGCCAGGCTGCTCGGCGTGCTGCGGCGCGCGTCCTCGCTCCGTTTTTGGCGCATGCGGTCGATCGCATAATTCGCCGCGATCCGGTAGGCCCAAGTGCCAAAATTCGCGCGCGATCCGAATTGCCCAAGATTCCGGTAAGCCCGGAAAAAAGCTTCCTGCACCACCTCTTCCGCGTCGTGCTCGTTGCCCGTCATGCGGTAGGCAAGCTGAAAAAGCTGCTGGCTGTGCCTTTCGACCAGCACGCGGAAAGCATCGCGTTCGCCTGCGAGAGTGCGCTCGACAGCGATGCCATCGCTCTCTCGGGCCGCGCTCAGAACCGCCTCGCGGTTTTGCATGCTGCCGGCGCTTTCGCTCATCCAAATCATTAGACAGGAAAAGAGGCTCGCGGTTAGGTTCTCCGGGATGCTTGCCTGCGAGTTCCACCCAACGGCTGCGTTTAGAGCCATTCTGGGTCAGGTCGCCTACCGCCTCGAAATACCGTATCATTACAAAGGGTTTACCCGCTTCGGGGATGCGCATCAAGACGGCGGAGGCAGAGCTGCTTGAAAGCATCGCCAAAGGGCCTTGCAAAGGGGGAGCGAATTTGATCCCACGTTACACGCGCAAAGAGATAGGCCAAGTTTGGAGCGATGCGAATCGCTTCCAAAAGTGGCTTGACGTCGAGCTGGCCGCCACCGAGACGCTGGCCGAAGCTGGCCTGGTGCCGAAGGAGGCTGCCGCGATCATCCGCGAGCGCGCTAAAGTCGATGTCAATCGCATCCACGAACTCGAAGCTCGCGTCAAGCACGATGTCATCGCGTTCACCATGGACGTCGGCGAATCCATCGGCGACCCCGACGCGGCGCGCTGGCTGCACTATGGGATGACCTCGAACGACGTCGTCGACACCGCGCAAGCGTTGATGGTTCGCGATGCTTCCCACCTCATCGAGCGCGAGCTGGTGATTTTCGGCGAGATTCTAGATCTGCGTGCGCATCAATTCCGGCATACGCCGCAAATCGGGCGCACTCACGGCGTTCATGCCGAACCTATTACTTTCGGGCTGAAGGTAGCTAACTGGTTTTCAGAAAACCAACGCAACATCGCGCGCTTCCGCGAGGCGGCCGCGCAAATGGCTGTCGGAAAAATTTCGGGCGCCGTTGGCAACGCTTCACATCTTGGACCGGAAATAGAAGAACGCATCTGCAAAAAGCTCGGGCTCAAAGCCGTGCCCGTTTCAACGCAGGTGATTCAGCGCGACCGCCACGCGCAGTATCTTAGTGCGCTTGCGCTGATCGCGGCGACGCTCGAGACCGTCGCGCTGGAGATTCGGCACTTGCAGCGCACCGAGGTTCGGGAAGCGGAAGAACCTTTCAGCGGAGAGCAGCGCGGCAGTTCGGCGATGCCGCACAAACGCAATCCCGTGACATGCGAGCAAATTTGCGGGCTCGCGCGGGTTGTGCGCTCGAATATGTCCGCAGCCTTCGAAAACGTCGCATTGTGGCACGAACGCGACATTTCGCACAGCTCCGTCGAGCGCATCATCCTTCCCGATTCCACGATTCTGGTGGACTACATGCTCGCCAAAATGACCAGGATTATCGCCGATATGCGCGTCTTCCCGGAGCGCATGCTGCGCAACCTCGAATCCACACATGGACTGGTGTACTCCGGCCAGCTTTTGCAGGATGTGATTGAGAAAGGCATGCCGCGCGACGACGCGTACAAGGCGGTGCAGGAAAACGCCATGGCCGCTTGGGAAACGGACTCGAGCTTTCAGGAGCGCGTGGCCAACGATGCTCGAATCACGAAATATCTCGATTCGAAGGGGTTGGCGCACACGTTTGATTTGCAGCGGCAGCTTCGGTACGTGGACGCGATCTTCGACCGCGTGTTTGGCGCGCATCCCGCGGGCGAAAAATCCGCGGCCAACAATGCGTGAGAGGCGGGGCGCAGGAAAGATGGCGTGAGAAATGCGGAGTAAAACATCAAAAAAAACGAAGAGCCCCAGTTGCCCGGGGCTCTTTCGCCTCTTCTAATTTTCGCTCGCGCGGAAATTAGCTGCGGAGGCGGAAAATCCTACAAAAGAAACTCGAACTGCGAAAATCGAAACTCGGTACCCGTAATCCGCTGCGAGTGCGCAACTCTTACTCGACGCGCTGTACGTAGCGCGCTTCCGTTGTATCCACTTTCACTCTATCGCCGGAATTGACGAACGGCGGGACTTGAATCACCAGGCCCGTTTCGAGCGTCGCCGGCTTCATCACCGCGCTGGCCGTGGCTTTTTGCAGTGTTGGCTCGGTCTCCAAAACTTTTAATTCCATGGTGTCGGGCAAGTCGACACCAATCGGTTTTTCCTCATAGAATTCGATCTTCACGGTGGTGTTCGGAATCAGATAATACACAGTTTCGCCCAGCTCTTCGCGGGTCATCTGCATCTGCTCGTAAGTTTGCGTGTTCATGAAGTGAAATTCGTCGCCCTCGCTGTAGAGATATTCAAATTCTACTTCGTCGAGAATCGCGCGCTCGACGAATTCCTCGGCGCGGAACCGGTAGTCGATCATCGTGCCGGTCCGAAGATTTTTCATGCGCGTCTGCATCGAGCCGCGCTTATTACCGGGAGTGCGGTGATCGACGCTGAAGACGGTGTAAAGCTGGCCCTCGTGCTGGATGACCATGCCGGGGCGAAGTTGCGTGGCTTTGACGCTGCTCATTGTCTTTGCGGCCCCGATTCAGCCGGAGCCAACGTCTCCCTGAAAATTTTGCTGATTTCGGAAATTCCGGAGGGCGAAAAGAATTTGCCCACACTGCACGCGGAATGACTCGAGGCACGCCGGGCGGAATTCCCAGCCCGACGCGAAGAAACAGTATAAAGGTGGGCGTTGATGGCGGTCAATCATCTCCCTTTGAAGGTTCTTTGGCACGCTGGGCGGCGGCTTCGGCCATCATTTTTTCGATTTCGGCGGGGTCGCGGGGAAGGCGCTCGCTCAGAAATTTGTTGCCGGAGTCGGTGATCAGAAAGTCGTCTTCGAGGCGGACGCCGATATTTTCCTCGGGAATGTAAATGCCCGGTTCGACGGTGACGACCATGCCAGGCTCGAGCGGACCGCAGTAATCGCCGGGATCGTGGACGTCGAGGCCGATGTCGTGGCCGAGGCCGTGAATGAAATAACGGCCGAGCGATTGGCCATGAAGATCCTTGCCGTGGGCATTGATGTAGTTGTAGGCGATTTTGTAGACGCTCTTGGAACCACTTTCGCAATAGTTCATGCCGGGCTTGAGGGCCGCGATGGCGGCATTCTGCGCGGCGAGAACAATGTCATAAATTTCGCGCTGACGCGGGGTGAACTTGCCGTTCGCGGGAAGCGTGCGCGTGATATCGGCGGAATAGCCGGAGAATTGCGCGCCGACGTCGAGTACAACGATATCGCCGTCTTCGATTTTTCGGGAGAGCCTGTCGTAGTGCAACGTGGTGGAGTTCGGGCCGGCGCCGACGATGGGGGCGTAGCCTTCCGCTTCCGAACCGCCCATGGCATGAACTTCGACCATTTTGGCGGCGATCTGATACTCATAAAGACCAGGACGCATCATGCGCATGGCCGCGAAATGCGCATCGAGCGAAAGCTCGATGGCTTGCGTGAGGAATTCGATTTCGCCGGGCGATTTGATTTCTCGCAAAGCTTCGATATTGGGACGAATGTCTTTGAGCTCGGCTTGAGGCGCCATGGAGCGAATCCAATCGACAACGGCCCTTTCGTGCGGATACCCTCCGTTTTCTTTTTCGTAAGGCAGGATGGTGGAGATGGTTGGGTAGAGCTTCGCAAGCCTTTCGAGAGTGGCGCGCATTTCTGGAAAGGGCAGGACTGAGGCAAACCCAGTGCGTGCCTGGATGCCGGGGTCAGTAGGCGACATGCGGGGGCCGTTCCATTTCTCTTTTTCGGGATTTTTTGGCGGGAGAAAGAGCATTTCCCGCGGACCATTCCAGGAAGGAACGCTCGCGCCATTTTTCTGGAACGGAAGAAGAATCAAACCGGCTTCCTCTTCATTGTGGCCGGTGAGGTAATAAAAGTTATTTTCCTGCTCGAAAACGTACGCTTCCGAAAATTCCTCGCGGCCGGTGAGGCCCCAGAGAATGACGGGAGCGTCCACCTCGGCGGCGAGTTTGGCGCGGCGAGCGGCATACACGCTGTTGGCTTCGCGCTCCCGGCGTTCTTGGGCTTGGGCGGGGCGCGCGGAACTGGATAAGACCAGGAGCGCTGTGAGAGAAGCGAGGAAAAAAGCACGACTCTTCGGGCCCCTACGAGGGCCACGCGGCGGTGCCAAGATTTTGGATAGACCGCTCATCCATCCGCCTCGCCAGAAAAGAGGGGAGGATTGTATCCGAAGCGGGCTGCGGCTAGAAAGATATAAGGGAAGCTGAGGGGCGCGCTTTCCATCCGGGCGACTCGCCTGGGCATCGGAAAGTCGACAGCTACTTCAAGGAGAGGCGCCGACAAAAGGCAGGCTTTGACGGGGGTGGGGGGTCTGTTAGAATGGGAAGCTTAGTATTGCAACTTCATCAGGGCAAATTTCCGGCTGGACAAGACGGCCCGAGTAGGAAGAACAATGGCATTGAAGTGTGAATTTTGCGGCAAAGCTCCGCATTTTGGCAACGTAATCAGTCACGCAAATAACACCAGGCGGAGACGGTGGAATCCGAACCTGAAACGTGTCCGCGCGGTTGTGGACGGCGCGAGAAAGCATGTTCGAGTTTGCACGGCTTGCATCCGCGCGGGCCGCGTGAAGAAAGCGGCCTGAGCACCCCATCTTGAATCCACCACATGCGAGAAACAGTGTGGCTGGGCGTACGCACGGTCCGATGAGGGGCATGGCGCGCGTGGCGCTGTTCTTGCCCGTGGCTGCTATAGTGATGGCCGCCGGCTGCCGGCAGAAGGCCCAGCCTGCGCCTGACGTATGGGCGGTGGTGAACGGACAAGAGATCCGGCGCGATGAGGTGGAAAAATACTACCGGACGCGGGTGAATCCGGAAGGTCAGGCGCCGTCCGAGGAAGAAGCGCTCTCGCTGAAGTTGAATGTACTGGACGAGCTGATCAACAACGAGATCCTGCTGGAGCGCGCCAAAAAACTGAATCTCGAGGCCAGCGACGGCGAAGTGGAAGATAAATTCACCGAGCTGAAAAGCCCCTACACCGAAGACGAATTCCAAAGACAACTGAAAGAGCGCGGCGTTTCCGTGGACGACTTGAAGAGCGACCTGCGGAGACAGCTTTCGATCACCAAGCTATTGAACCACGAAGTGGTGGCGAAAATAACGATCACCGACCAGGAGATCGCCGACGCGTATAACGCGAACAAAGCGCAGTTCAACGTTGTCGAGCCGCGCTACCGTATTTCCGAGATCGTGGTGACCCCGCGCAAGGAATTGCAAATCCGGAATCTGAAGAACGACGATGCCACCAATGAGGCGGAAGCGCAACGCAAGGTTAAGATGCTGGAAGATAAGTTGAACAGCGGCGCCGATTTCGCGCAACTGGCAACGGACTATTCCGAGGACATGAATTCCGCGACGATGGGCGGGGACCTGGGATACGTGCCGGAATCGGCGTTGAACCAATCCGATCCGATCTTGAAGAAGGCCGTGATGGGAATGCAGGCCGGGCAGGTGAGCCCTCCGCTGTTGGTCCAATCGAAGGATGGGCCCAGATACATTATCCTGAAGCTGGTGTCGCGAGAGTCGCCAGGGCAGCGCAGCATATCCGATCCGCAGGTGCAGCAGACGATTCGCGATACGCTGCGCAATCATAAGGAACAGCTTTTGCGAGCCGCTTACCTCACGATCGCACGCGACGAATCGCATGTGACGAATTATCTGGCGCAGCAAATCATCGAATCCGCAGGCAAGCTCCCCGATGCCGCCAAGACGGATTTCCCGGAGAAGTCCTCCGGGCACTGAACCGCGTTGCCGTTGGCGCGCACCCCTGCTATTCCACCCAAGCAAGAACTTCACCGGCGTTGACGGGCTGGCCCTCCTTTGCCAAGAGCCGCTCAACCACACCGCCTTTGGGCGAGCGAATTTCGTTTTGCATCTTCATTGCTTCCACAACCAAGAGGCCCTGGCCGGCTTCGACTCTATCGCCAGCCTTGACGAGTAGGCGAACGACCTTGCCGGGCATGGGAGCCACAACTTGCTGTCGGCCAGTGACATCGAGGGTGCCGTGCCCGCGGCCGCGCCAACTGCGTGGGTCGGCGACTTCAGCCGTGAATTCCTGCAATCCAGTCTGGAGTTCGAGCGATCCGCCGGGCAACTGGCGGATGCGAACTTCGTAAGATTGGCCTTCGATGAGAAGAGAGAGCGTGTTAGGAGCGATTTCGGCGACGTCGGCGTCGACAGCATGGCCGTCCAGGGTGATTTTCCAACGGTCGGCATCGCGTTCGAGCTCAACGGTCCGGAGGTTTTTGCCGGAAGGGCCAGCCACGTGGACTTCAAACTTCATCTTCATGGCAGACGGTCCAACTGTTGGCGGCGGCTTTCTTGTTTCCAACGGGAGGTCTGAGAAGATTCCTGGCTTGGAGAAGACGAACTGGAATGCTGGTCCTGCTGATTTCCATGCCAGAGTGAGGCGGCGATGGCTGCGGCATCGGCGGCACGGCCTGAGTGCGCCGACTCCTGCGAGGCGGGCGTTTTGGCGGACGAACGGTGAAGCAGCTCATCGAGCCATTTGGTGTGGATTTCGCCGCGAAGGAAATCTGGCTCGGCAAGAATGCGGCGGAAGAGACCCGCATTCGTCTTGATGCCGGTGACGGTGTACTCCTCAAGAGCGCGGCGGAGGCGGGCGATGGTTTCTTCGCGGCTGTTGCCCCAAGCGATCAGCTTGCTGAGGAGCGGATCGTAATCCATCGGCACGGTCCACCCTTCGTAAACGCCTTCATCGAGACGGATGCCGGGGCCACTGGGGGCGTGGCGCGAAAGAATTTTTCCGGGCGAAGGGAAAAAATTGTTGTCGGGATCTTCCGCATAGAGACGCACTTCCATGGCGTGGCCGCGCGGGGTGATGGTTTCCCAAGCGAAGGGAAGACGATGGCCGGCGGCGATGGCTATTTGCAGTTTGACGAGATCGAGGCCAGTGACTTGCTCCGTGACGGGATGCTCGACCTGAAGGCGCGTATTCACTTCCAAAAAATAAAAATTAAGATGAGCGTCGACCAGAAATTCCACGGTTCCGGCGCTGACATATCCGCCCGCGCGTGCCAGTCGCACGGCGGCGTCACCCATTTTTTTGCGCAGCTCCGGCGTAACCACGAGCGAAGGAGCTTCCTCGATTACCTTTTGATGGCGACGCTGCACGGAACATTCGCGCTCGCCAAGAGAAACGACGCGGCCGTGCATGTCAGCTAAGATTTGAATTTCGATGTGACGCGGCTTCTCGAGATATTTTTCGAGATATAGACGCGAATCGCCGAACGCGTTGAGGGCCTCGGATGAAGCGTCGCGCCAGGCGGAAGTGAATTCTGCATCGCGAGCGACCACGCGCATCCCTTTGCCGCCGCCACCGGCGACGGCTTTGAGAAGAACGGGATAACCCATATTTTGCGCGAGGGCTTGGGCATCATCGGGATTTTCGATGGGATCGTTGGCTCCGGGAACGGTAGATACTTCGGAGCGACGCGCTAACTGACGACCGGCGGTTTTCGAGCCGAGAGCTTCCATGGCTTCAGCGGAAGGCCCGATGAAGGTGAGCCCGGTTTCGGCGCACGCTCGCGGGAGAGCGGCGTTTTCAGCAAGAAAGCCGTAGCCGGGGTGCAGTGCGTCGCATCCGCAGCGGCGCGCGACGTCCATAATTCTGTCAATGCGAAGATAGCTTTCGCGCGAAGGCGCTGGACCGATGGGATAGGCCTCATCGGCGAGGCGAACGTGCAGCGATTTGCGGTCGACTTCGCTGAAAACCGCGGCCGAGCGAATGCCGAGTTCGCGACAGGCGCGCAAAATGCGCACGGCGATTTCACCGCGATTGGCAATTAGAATCTTCCGGAACATGACCTTTTGCGATGCTGCGGAATTTTAGCACGAGGGGCATCGCCGCCAAGCCGCGGGCGCGGCAAGCGTGTCTAATTGTCTGAGGCAAGGCTACTGCGGAAGTCTAGGCGGAAATCGAGGCGAATTAGCCGCCGAGAGTAACGTGTACCTCGAACTGGTTGGACTTGGGAATGCCGCGGGGGAGGATGCTCACCGTCTGAAGGCGAGGCGTGTCCAGCAGGACATTCATCATCTTATTTAGGGTAATGGATTCGATGAGGTAGCGGGCGACTAACCCATTGGGCGCCGGCTGCCCCAGCGCCGTGACGGCGTAAGGCGCGATCCCATATTTATTCTTGAGGCTCGCGACGATGCTCACGAGGTCTTCCAGATTTTCCTTTTCGATTCCGCTGAATCTCATGCGGTCGAAAAGGTAGTAATCCAGCGAAAATTCCCTGACGGTTGTGGCCATGCGACATCCCTCCAATTGAAATGTGTGGTGGGGGCTCCGGCTGGGCCGGAGGGAAGGTTCGCTTCGAGAGTAGAATCGGCAGAAGGGGCCGTCAACTTTAGAAGATCTAATCGGAACGAAAGAGAAAATCGGCAAATTATGCCTAGTGGCTACTCGAGGCGCGAATGAGGAGTTGAGATAACAATTACAAAGGGATGTTGCCGTGCTTTTTACGGGGATTGGTGTCGCGCTTGTTTTCAAGAGCGCGAAGCGCGGTGATGATGCGGGAGCGAGTTTCGGAAGGTTCTATGATGGCGTCGATGTAGCCTTTTTCGGCGGCGACAAAAGGATTAGCAAAGCGGTCGCGGAATTCGCTGATTTTTTCCTGTCGTAGGTTTTCGCGGTCGGGCTCGGGAACTTTGTCCAGTTCGCGTTTGTAAACGATGTTCACCGCGCCTTCCGGCCCCATCACAGCGATTTCCGCGGAGGGCCAGGCGAAATTCGCGTCGGTGCGGATGTGCTTGCTGGCCATCACGCAATAAGCGCCGCCGTAGGCCTTGCGCGTGATTACGGTGATTTTGGGCACGGTGGCTTCCGCGAAGGCAAAAAGCAATTTCGCGCCATGCTTGATGATGCCGCCGAATTCCTGCTGCGTGCCTGGTAGAAAACCGGGAACGTCTTCGAAAGTGATGAGCGGAATATTGAACGCATCGCAGAAACGCACGAAACGGGCGCCCTTGAGGGAGGCGTTGATATCCAGAACGCCGGCGAGGAACGCGGGCTGGTTGGCGACGATGCCGACGGGCCTTCCGTCCAGCCGCGCAAAACCCACCAGGATATTTCTTGCAAAGTGCTCGTGGACCTCGAAAAAGTAGCCGTCATCCACGATGGCATGAATCGCGTCTTTCATGTCGTAAGGTTTTTGAGCCTCGTCCGGCACGAGGGAGTTCAGAGATTCTTCGCGCCGGTCCGGCGAATCCGAAGGCTGACGGCGGGGAGGGTCATCAACATTGTTCGAGGGAAGAAAACTCAAGAGTTCGCGAATCATGGCGAGGCAATCGGCGTCGTCCGCGGAAACGAAATGGGCCACGCCGCTTTTTTCATTGTGCGTCATGGCGCCGCCCAGATCTTGTTTTGAGACTTCCTCGTGGGTGACGGTCTTTATGACGTCGGGGCCGGTGACGAACATGTAAGAAGTCTCGCGCGTCATGAAAATGAAATCAGTGATTGCGGGAGAGTAGACCGCGCCGCCCGCGCACGGGCCCATGATGGCGCTGATTTGCGGAATCACCCCGCTGGCAAGCGTGTTGCGCAGAAAAATGTCAGCGTAACCAGCGAGCGAGGCAACGCCCTCCTGGATGCGCGCGCCGCCGGAATCGTTCAGGCCGATGACGGGAGCGCCGGCGCGCATGGCCAGATCCATGATCTTGCAGATTTTGCGAGCGTTGGCTTCGGATAGCGAGCCGCCAAAGACGGTGAAATCTTGGGCAAAAACGTAGACGAGGTGGCCGTCGATGCGGCCAAAGCCGGTAACGAAACCATCGCCAGCGGGGCGCTGTACCTGCATTCCAAAGTCCACGCAGCCGTGCCGGACAAATTTGTCCAGCTCTTCAAAAGTACCTTCGTCTAGAAGCAGACTTATACGTTCGCGGGCGGCAAGCTTGCCGGCTCTGTGCTCGCGCTCGCGTCGTTCGGAGCCGCCTCCGGCCTCGGCCTCCGCGGACTGGCGGCGAAGCTCTTCCATCCGGTCGCGATGTTTTTCTTTTGCGCTCGCGGCGCCGTTTTTTTCAGGCAAGCTCCCCTCCATGCCCAGAAGGTTCATTTTTGCCAAAGATGCGAACGGCAAGATGTGTTGCAAGCCAGATAGTGCCGAGGAGCAAGACGACCCCGAGCACCAGTTCCGCACAGATGGCGGCTGTGCGCTGGAGGAATGTCGGCAACGATGTGACGTACAGGGTAGCTTGCACGAGAATGAACATCGCACCGAGAGTCATCGCGACAATGAGCGCAACGGTGAAGACGGAAGCGAGGATCATTTTCATGAGACTGGCGCGGCGCACTGAGGCCGCCTGAAGAAGGATAGCTCACCTGAACGGAAATCAGAATGGAGTCCGGAAGCGGCGGCCCTGTTTTCGGCGCTCAGCGCAAGTCCACCAAGGCTCGCCGTGTACACTTCGTGGTTCAGCGCAATCACGTCTGAGCTCAGCGCAAGCCCGACCAGTCATCGGCGACGAGGA
Organism: Candidatus Acidiferrum sp.; assembly: GCA_049800195.1. Classification (GTDB taxonomy): domain Bacteria; phylum Acidobacteriota; class Terriglobia; order Acidiferrales; family UBA7541; genus Acidiferrum. Next base: position 29,182 of record JBARJI010000055.1, on the reverse strand, counting down.
TCGAGTCGCTCGGATTCGACGGATCGTATTTCACGCTAGCCGGCTGGCCCGCAACCAGCCGTTCGAAACGAATCTGTCCTTCAAGGCCCGTTATGTCCTGCGCCGTGTGATAGGTGACACCCGAAATCGCGTAACTGTAAGTGACCAAATGCCGTGGACTCTTATCCGCGAGCGGCCGGGCTCGGGAACCGAAAATTTTTCTTGAGCTATCGCGCGGTTCGGGAGGATGCTCGGCCAGCTCGACAACCTGGCCCTCGGCGATGCGCCCGATTTGGTTCAAGTGAAGCCGCCGCTTGCGCTCCGCTTCCTCTGGCTCCTCCGCAGGCCGAAAGAACGCGTAGGCGATCATGGCGATGGCCACTACCGCGGCGGCGCCCATGGCGAGAACAAGTTTCCAGTCTGCGAATAAAGCTTTCAACTAGGGCGCTCCCAAAAAGTCAGTTGTGGGATGCCGCAGGCGCGTGAAACTACGTATTCCTAACACGCTGGAAAAAGGCTTTCCTGCTCCATTACCCCACAAACGTGTATTTTACCGAATCCGCAGCGGGGCAGCGCAACTACGTGTAGGGGGCTTGCACTGGATTGCGCAACACGCCAACACCGCCGACGCTCACCTCGACAACGTCCCCCGCGACAAGCGGCCCGACGCCAGAAGGCGTGCCCGTAGCGATCACGTCGCCCGGAAAAAGAGTCATCACGTGAGAAATCCAGCGGACGAGGAACGCAACCGGATAGATCATCAGCGAAGTGCGGGCGCTTTGACGGAGGGCGCCGTTGACATGCGTTTCCACTAGGACATCCGACGGATCGAGACGCGCTTCGATGTGCGGGCCGACCGGACAAAAGGTATCGAAACCTTTCGCTCGCGTGAATTGCACGTCGCTTTTCTGGAGGTCTCGCGCGGTGACGTCGTTGAGGCAGCTATAGCCGAGCAGATAGGCGAGCGCATCGTCGGATTCCTGAAGGCGCGAGCAGCGCCGGCCGACGATCAGCGCAAGCTCGCCTTCGTGCTCGACGCGCTGGGATTGCGGCGGCAGAACGATTGCTTCGCCAGGAGAAATGACCGCGGAAGAAGGCTTCAGAAAAATAAGCGGCTCTTTGGGCAGTTCATTGCCGAGTTCGGCGGCATGCGCAGCATAATTGCGGCCAACGCAAACGATTTTCGTGGGCTCAACGGGAGCCAGGAGGCGAACTCCTGCAGCCTCCCAGCTACGCGAGCCCTGCGACCAAGAGGCCCATGGAGGACCGGAAATTTCGCGTACTCGTTCGTCCTCGAGCAGGCCATATAGCGGAGAGGTAGCCCGAGCAGCGGAAGAATCGAGAGGAACAAAGCGGCAAAATTTCATTCGGGATCAGCTCGCGTGGTGATTCGAGTGGGATACGTCCGACGCGCGCACGCGCCGGACGATGGTACCAAGCCAGGAGACCGTGACGACCAGCATATACAATACCGCGCCGAGCACGAAAATTTGCACCGCACTGTAGCGCTCCTCAAGACCCGCGAAGCCCATACAAAGGATGCGATAGGACAGGCTGAAAATGAGCCAAGCGACGAGGCTCGAGGCCAGCAAGTTGCCGGGCAGGCGCCAAAATCGAAGCACGGGAATCAAGGCCAGGAGAGCGAGAAGCGCCACCGCCGCCAGATTCCGCGCGAACGCAAAACGGTCAAGCAATGGCACACGATTGGCCACGATCACCCAGGCGCTGAATACGATGGAGAGAAGGACGCCCGCGTAAACACCCGTGCGCACGGACGTATTCCGAAAAGCGTGGAATGATCCATACACAGGCAGGTGTGCGCGGACGGAAGTCACTCGATACTCTCCCAAGTATTTGAAAAAACCGGACCCCGGAGCTACGATGGAGGCTTCGCAACATCCACGGCGACGGCCGGGCTGGGCTCACTTTCATTGTCAGCACGATCGACGGCAGTCACGGAATACCAGTAGCGGTGGCCGGGCTCCACAGACGTATCACGATACGCCGGCGTAAGCAACAATTCCGGAGTAACTAGCGTACCCCGTGTGCCCTGCTGCTCACTTCGATAGACGCGATAACCAGCCAAATCGGTTTCAAGATTGATCGACCACGAGACGTCCGCGACGGCCGAGCCGGGAGTGGGGCCGGGAAGAACCACGGCAACCAAGCCTCGCGGCGCGGCGGGAGGAAAAATATCGCGGGGAGTAACTATCGCGGGTGCGGAATCATCGGACTCGAGAGTATTGCCATCCACGAGCACGGCGCTTCGGACGATATATGCGTAGGTTTTGCCAAAATCGAAAAACGTATCCTGGTAAGAGTTTTCGCTCGGGGAAGCGAGCAGGGCGAGCGGGGATTTCCATTTGGCTTTCGAGAGATCCTTCGCGGCTTCCTCCGCGGAAGAGGGATCAAGCTCGCCGCGATAGACGCGATAGCCTGAAAATCCACTCAGCGGGTCCCCGCCGGACGTGCGCGTAGGAGCAGCCCAGCTGAGATCAATCGCGGATTCGGTGACGCGTGTGTCCACGTGAGCGATGGCTTCCGGCACGGGAAACATGCGTACGGAAACAACGTTGGAATCCGCCGAAGCGCGTTTCTTCGAAGCACGCGTGCGCACGACATACACCAGTACCTCGCCTGGATGCGCGCGCGTCTCCGCTGGCGCAATGGGGTCGATAAATTTCACCTCGCCGTTGGAGACGTAATCACCCACCAGCGCCCCGGGAATCGTATAAACAACGCGAAATGATTTTTTGTCGGGCGAACCATCTGGCTTCGCCGTGCCTCGCACAAACTCGGCGGCTGGTGGGGCCGCGAGGCGATCTCCCGCGACGGTCTTCGAAGGCAATGTAAAAATAAACTGCACGCCGTCGCCGGCTTGGTGCGCGGTGAGATCGGTGATCGCGACGGGTATTGGCGGGGATGGTGGGACGGGCTCGCCTGGCGCGCCGCAACCTGCGGCGGCGAGAAATGCAAGCGTCAAAACTAAAAGAGCGACAATCTTATTGCTGGAACACTCCACACGGTGCGATACAAGTTTCCGCGAGTCTAGGATTTCCATTTTCGATTTTCGGAGTTTACAGGATATAGCGGCTCAAATCCTGATTCTTGACGATTTCCGCGAGCTGCTTATTTACATAGGCAGCGTCGACCTTGACATTCTTTTTCTTAAGATCGGGAGCTTCAAAGGAAAGCTCGTCGAGAACCTTCTCCAGAATCGTGTGAAGGCGGCGCGCTCCAATGTTTTCGGTCGACTCATTCACGGTGGTGGCGAATCGCGCGATGGACGCCACCGCGTCCTCGGTGAAGTTGAGCTTCACGCCTTCCGTCTCCAGCAACGCAACATACTGTTTGATGAGGGCATTCTTCGGTTCGGTGAGAATGCGGATAAAATCCTCTTCCTTGAGCGATTGCAGCTCGACGCGAATCGGCAAGCGGCCCTGCAATTCCGGTATGAGGTCCGATGGTTTGGTGACGTGAAAAGCACCCGCCGCGATGAAAAGAATGTGGTCCGTGCGAATCATGCCGTAACGTGTGTTGACGGTGGTTCCTTCGATGATCGGCAAGATGTCCCGCTGGACGCCTTCGCGCGAGACGTCCGGGCCGTGACCGGATTCCCGTCCCGCGACTTTGTCGATTTCGTCGATAAAAACAATTCCCATCTGCTCGGCGCGCTCGACGGCGATGCGCGTCACCTGGTCCATGTCCAGCAGCCTGTTTTCTTCCTCCTGGATCAGGTACTCGAATGCGTCGGCCACGGACATCTTGCGCTTTTTCTTCTGCTGGCCGAACATCCCGGAAAGCATGTCCTTGATGTTGACGTCCATTTCCTCGACGCCCTGATTCGAGATGATTTCGAACGAGGGCATGGCGCGTTCGCGAACTTCGATGTCGACCATACGCTGATCGAGCTTCGCCTCTCGAAGCTGGACTCGCAGCTTTTCGCGCGTCCGCTGCGTCTGCTCGCGTTGGGCTGCGGCTTCGGCTTCCGACGTACCGGGCGCGGGGGGCGGAGGCGGCGGAAGCAAGAGGTCCAGGACGCGTTCTTCGGCGGCTTGCTCCGCGCGATCAGCCACTTCATCGAGCTTTTCTTCCCGCACCATGTCGATCGAAGTTTCGACGAGATCACGCACCATGGATTCCACGTCCCGGCCTACGTAGCCGACTTCCGTGTATTTTGAGGCTTCGACTTTGACGAAGGGGCAACCAGCTAGACGAGCGAGCCGGCGCGCGATTTCAGTTTTGCCAACCCCCGTTGGGCCAATCATCAGAATGTTCTTGGGAAGGACGTCTTCGGCAATCTCCGGCGGAAGCTTTTGGCGGCGGACGCGGTTGCGTAAAGCGACGGCAACGGCACGCTTCGCGGCGTTCTGCCCCACGATGTATTTGTCGAGTTCCGCGACGATCTCGCGCGGAGTCATGTCGTCGAGCGCAGGAAGAAGTTCCTGCTCTTCGGCGGGCGGAGCGCCGTTGCCGCTGGGCGCGAAAACGATTTCCTTATCGGTCTTGCTGGTCATGAAATGTCCAATCCCTTTGCGTGCAAACCCTTTGTGAGTGATCCTATGATGGGCAATCCTTTGGATGCGTCAAAACGGCCGGGCGTGTTATCCCACCGCCCCTACAGTTCTTCCACTGTAAAGTTGGCGTTGGTAAAAATGCAAATCTCGCTGGCGATACGCATTGCTTCCATGGCCAGATCCTTCGCGCCGAGCTTCGAGTGCTTGATTAAGGCGCGCGCCGCGGCCAGCGCGAAGCTGCCGCCGGAGCCGATCGCGCACAATCCATCATCCGGCTCGATCACGTCGCCGTTGCCGGAAAGAAGAAACGTGGATTTCGTATCCGCGACGATGAGCAGGGCCTCGAGATGCCGCAGAGCACGATCTTTGCGCCACTCCTTGGCTAGCTCGACGGCGGCTTTCTGCAGGTTGCCCAAATGTTCCTGGAGCTTGCCCTCGAATCGCTCGAAAAGTGAAATAGCGTCGGCCGTCGAACCCGCAAAACCGGCGATAACTTTGTCGTTGTAGAGCCGGCGCGTCTTGCGGGCAGTGTGCTTCATCACGTGCTCACCCATGGTCACCTGGCCGTCGGCGATCATCACCACTTTGTTTTCCTTGCGCACGCACAATACTGTGGTGCCGTGCATCGGCGCACTTCCCTGGCAGTTACGCATTCAGCCATTATACAGCGGCGGGGCCGGACCTAGCCATGTGAGGAGTCGGAGCCCGGCGAAGCCCACACGACTCTTTGAGGGGGTGCCAATTCCTGGCGGCTAAATAGAAGGGGGCGGTGGTACCACGGGTGGATTTGCTTTCTGAGATTTTTCACGAAGTGTTTGCAGGTGCTCCTGAAGAGCTTTCAAATCGCTCTGGGATTTTCCGAGAAGCGTATTCAGGCGATCGATTTCCGTTTGTTTCTGGGCCTGTTCCTCGAGGGGAGTATCCGTGAGTTCTTGCTGCATCTTGTCGAGGACCACCGTTTCCTCGTGAATATCGCTTTGCGTGTCGTTCACCATCTTCTCGGTCTCTTCCACGGTGTCCGGCATTTTGATGTCGAGCGGGTTCTGCTTCTCGGTTTTTACGGCTGCCCGAATAGCAGCTTCTTTTGCAGCGGCGGCCGTATCAGCAGCTTTTTTGGCTTCTGTCTCCAGTTCATAATTGTCGGCCGGAGAACGAAGCGAGACCACGTCGTCGTTGGTCCAAACTTTCCGTCTCTTGATAGGCAGTTCGCCGATCGGTGGCGCCGGTTGGGAAGCAGGCTGCGAACTCGGAGCCTCAGTTCGAGAAGGAGGAGGGGGCGGTTGCTGCGACTGCTGCTGTGGTTGCGATTGCTCCTGTTTTTGCTGATGACGAGCTGACGCATCGCATTTCAATTGAGCCAAGAGTAGCGCAGCACCGATAGCGAGGAAGGATACGCCAAGTTTCCGGAAGGGCTTATTGTGAATCATTCTCAGTCCTAGTTGCTACTGTTGCGGGATTTCGTGGAATGACAAAACTTTGTAAGTCAATGGCGCTTCCGCGGCCTCGATCCAAGCACAGTTGTAAACAATGCCCCTCCCCACATCCGGGGATGCCGTGTCGTTAAAGGTCGCAGGCCCCGGGTTAGGTCCCGGAAGCAAATTTCCCGATGAGTCGAGCGTCTGCGCGACGAGCATTGCTCCATTGAAAGTGCCGCCCGCGCCGTTTTCGCTTGCGGTCACCGTGCCTTTTCCGATGACCAAAACAATCCCATTCCAATTGGCACCCGTGGCATACGTGAAATTACCAGTGACAAGAAGCAAGCCGTAGCCTGCCGGGATGCTCGTCCCCAAAGCAAAATCGCCCTCGACGGCGATGGTCATGGGGTTCGAGCTGGACATCGCCGGGGGCAAGCTTGCCTCGGTTGCTGGGCCCGGGATGACGGCGTCCGCGCTTTGAATAATGGTTTGAGAAAGCTGGTTAAGGCCCTGCACCGTTTGCAAATTGGGGGCGAGCAAGACTTGAGCAACGCTAGGAGTGGGACCGGTTCCGGTGAAGTTCCCGGTTTCGTTTGTTGGACTCGTGGGAATTCCGTTTTTTACGTTGGTGACGTCAGTGCTGTCTGGGACCCCGACCGCATACACCGGATAAGATATCGGGCCCGAGGGAGCGCAAGCGTGGTCGCCGCCGTCGCTGCTTCCTTCCATCGTGAATGTATTATGATCGGGACTACTGAAAGCGTCCGAGTATCCATCCATCGTCAACGCGGCAGGGAAGTTGAGGTTCATTTCAACAGGAGCCACAAGATACTGCAGAATTTTCTGGCTCCCATTGGGAAGGGCAGCGAGAGCGGTAATTTCCAGCGCTTCGACGGCGGTGGACGGTGGATTCGAATTTACAATCAAGCTCGGCCACGGGTTTCCGCTATAGTTCAAGTTGGCCGGATCGTAATAGAGGGGTGTAGTGGAGTCATACACGCCATCGGTATTCACATCCAGATAGAGAGAAGCCTCCGTCACGGCATTGATACGAACCCATTTGAAAAGAGGGCCAGGCATCGACTGCGCGTTATTGTTCCAAACGGAGGAGACACCGTGCCACGACGCGCTGGACGCCGGGACGCCAAATTCGGTCTGATATTCCGCGTCGTAATACTGGTTGCTCGAGTCCCAGGGTTGGATGGTCTCACCCGACAAGCCATTTATCACGTAGGTGGTCTGACCCAATGGGAAGGGCGTTGGGAAGGCGGAAGGGTCTACGATGCCATAGTAGTTTGGGTTTTTCGCGAGCATACGACCGCGCGCTTCTTCGAGCCCTGCCAGCGCGGCATAGTAAACCGTCGAAGACGACCGGTAGTTTGCGCCAAGAGCGGTTTCCGTGCCGGAAGAAACGAGCAATGCGATGGCTACGACGCTAACCAATAGCAAGACGAAAATCGCTATGAGCAGTGCGATTCCGTCCTCGGAGCGGCGCGATTTGCGTTGTTTCTTCATCCTTGTTCTTTGCCACTACTGAATCGGGTTCAGGCTGTGGCCCCGGCCCTGCAATTCAATGAGCCTGGGCATGCCGGTTTGTGCATCCACCGTGGGCGCCATCACGATCAGAGTGACTTCCACGTCCGTAATATTGATTGGCGAGTTGTTGGATCCGGCCAAGGGACAAGCGATCGATTCTGGAGGTGGAGTCGGATTCGGACAAATGTAGGTGAAGATGGGCACCGGATTTCCGCCTGGAAACATATTCGGATAGACAGCCCGGAACTGGGCAATTTGCGCGGGCGAAGCGTTGTTCATGACATTTTGAACATACGGAACAAACGCAGGCGAGGTGGTCGAACTCGGGTCACCTCCCGCCACTTTGTAAGTTTGGGCACGAGACAGAACAGTGCCCTGGAGCTGGTAGCGAGTCCATTCGACGCCGTCGTGGCGCCAGGGATCCACGTCTCTCTCGACGATCATGTCGAAATCCCCCGGAGTGGTGCAGGTCCCGCCTCCCCCGGTTCCGATCTGGCAAGGAGTGTTGGGATAACTAGGGTCCCAGGCCACCGGCGTGCTCGCATAAAGATTTGCGGGCGGCGGTGAGGTTGCAAAAGAAAAGGAATTTTCCGGCGGATAGCCCGAACCATTCACGTCTCGAACCATTTCGTCCAAGCCGAAACGCGCCTCCTGGAAGGAGTTCAATACTTGCGATTCCGTTTGGTATCTCTGTTGCGCAACAGAGAGGAGCGCGAAAGCGGCGCCGCACAGCAAAACAAAGATCACCGCTGCGATCATCAGTTCAATGAGCGAGAAGCCTCGTTGGCCTCGGATGGGATGGACGCGTTTCATTTTTCGAGGATGGTATCGACGGTCACCGGCCTGTAAATGCCATTGCCGCCCTCTCTCCTGGCTCCCAAAATGAATCGTTTCGAACTAACCATGCCGTTGTTAGTCACGGTGATGACCGCCCAGCGGACGTCGTAGACCACTCCAGCGGGATCATTCGGATCTTGATAGGTGAAGCTGTAGCCGGCCACCGGCGACGCCGTAAAATCGATAATGATTTGGTCGTAAGTGATGACGACTGGACTGCCGACTACGATGTTGGATTGCGTGGGATCTCCGAGATCGCAACTGAACCCTAGCCCATCGATGAAGGCCGGCGGACTGATGGTCATGTTGAGCGGTTGGTCCAGAAATTGATCCATTTCGCGCTGCGCAAACACCAGCGCGGAAGAGTCGTTGCGATTCGTCGAGTTCGAGCCGATTGAAGCGGGAACCAATTGCGCGACGGCCACAATCCCGACCAGAAGGATCACAATTGCCATGAGGACTTCCACCATCGTGAAGCCGCGCTGGCCTCTTGTGCCCTTGGCGCCTGTTTTGTGATTTATGCGATCGCTCATCACTATGCTCTTAGTTCCCAATCAACTGATCCGATGCCAATCCCCGACGCTGGAGCTTGACCACACTTGCACGGCTCCGGATGGCAGCGTTAGTACCGCGCGGTAACCAGAATTTGGATCGGTACCATTGTCAAGGTACAGCACGTAAACCACGCTCGTGTTACAGCTCGCGTTCCCGACGCAGCCGAGCACGCCGCGCTGGTCGTAGGTAATCGTGCCGTTGGATCCAGACAGAACGGTCCAGGCGTAGCTCGAAGCAGCAAGCCCCAAACTGGTCTTGATGGGAGCCGGACTGGGCACCGAGCCTTCAGGCGGAAGCGTAAACCCACCCCCGACATACATTTGCGGCTCGGCCGGATCCGCTATCCCATTGCCGTTCGAGTCCACCCAGACTAGCCAACTTGTTCCTTGCTGCTGAATCTGACAGCTCACCGGAGTGTTCTGCCGAATCGCATCGAATTTTGCGAACTTGAGCATGCCCGCCAATTGAGAGGCGCTCGAATTCAGTTGATAAGACTGAAGTGATCGCAGAATCACAGGGACGGCTAAAGTAGAGATGATCAAAAGCACCGCCAGCGACAGGACAAGCTCCACCAAGCTAAAGCCATTTCGTGGGCTTCGACGCGGGTACACGAAGTTGGCGCTCAGTTTCATTCTGGGACGACACACATCACTCTGACTCCGACAACAGCCTCGGAGCCCACCTAACTTGTGTAGATTATTACATTTTATCAGCAAATCTCCATAGGAAGGGGGTACCCAAATCCGAATAACCATAGCACTAGTTACTGGCGGTACTCTTCAGAGCATTTGCGAAATTCCGCAACCACTCGCAAAAAGATGCCTGCAGAGTGCCAAACGAGGTTCCGTCCAAGTTCCAAGCTCAGGCCGAATTGTGCTCTATCCCATTACAAAGGAAGTACTTATGGACAAGAGAGCACCCCAATCGCACTAGCTTGGCCGGCGCAATCACTTTCGTGGAGTCTATGCGGGTCGGCTTTCCATGATCATGCGAAAATCAGCTGCTCCAGAGTGAAGTACAGCCTCTTTTCCAAATCACCCCACAGCGCTAAGAAACCAAGCCCGCGCGCACCTCACTACAGCGCAAAGTCAAAACCGCCGACGCCCTAATTGTTGTCGTTACTGTTCTTGTTCTTCTTCAAGTTCGCCTCGCTGCCATGCTTTAGCAGAGAAGACTTGTCGAAGTAGTCGCTGGGGAAACCAGGATTGAATTTGCAGGATTCGTAGAAGAATTGAGCGGTGCGGCGGCCGTTGTGATCCTTGGTGATTTGCATCGGAGTCCACACGGTATCTTTCAGCAGGTAGTTCGTATAGATCGTCGTATCGTCGTCCTTTTCATGAGTCTCTTCATTGTCAGTGGTGACGACGCTGCGCACCAACAAATGCGTGGAACGGTCCACGGCCAGGCGAAACGTCCGTTGGTCGCTATCCGTGAGCTCGACCCAGTCCACTTCCTTCAAATCGACAGTATCGATACCTCCCCAGTGGTAGGACCACCCTGGCTCCTTGAGCCGTATCCTCAGCACATTGTCGATGTTTCTTTTTACTTGCTCGTCGAAGTCGGAGACGGCGGTGGCCGGCAGTTCGCTCACGCCACTGCGGTCCAGCGTCCAGCCGCGACCGCCATTATAGAGCGCGATGATGACGCCGCCGTGGGACCAGTCCAGGCCGTCAACCCCAATCACCGTATTGATGATGCTTTTGAGATTGTGATTTTTCGCCGAATATTCCAGGCGCTCTTTGTCGGGATATTCACGGGCATCTAGAAATCGCACGTATCCGGTGACGGCTCCATTGTGGCCAAATTGCGCGCGCGTGCCTTGGCACTCGCCTTGGACAGCTCCCGTGTAGCCGGCGCCGCCGCGCGCATTGATAAGATCGCGAAGCACCTCTTTGGCCTTGGCCTCGCTCTCTTCCGGCATCATGGTGTCCGGATTCTGAGCGGATGCGCGCAACGCAAAGGACGCGCTGACCAGCAACGCACAAACAATGAGCCGGGCAAGCTTCAACCGCACAAGACCGCCCCTCCGTTTACATTGATGATCTCCCCGGTGAGGAAGTTGGCCAGGTCCGAGGCCAGGAAAAGAATTGGGCCGGCGATTTCCTCGGCGCTGCCGGCGCGCCCCAGAGGTATCGCGGCGGCAATGGCCTTTGCTCCGGCCTTCGTTTGAATGAAGGGATTGGACATGTCCGTGGCCACCCACCCGGGCGCGACGGAATTAACAAGAATATTGTGCCGCGCCAACTCGGTGGAAAGCCCTTTGACGAGGCTGATCACGCCTCCTTTGCTCGCCCCATAGTGCGTGTGGAAGGACTCGCCGCGCTGCCCCGCCGTCGACGCGATTGGAATGATCTTGCCGGACTTCTGCTTGATCATCTGCGGCACGCTGAAGTGAATGATCGAGTAAACGCTCTTCAGATTGACCCGCATCATTTCGTCCCAGTGCTTCTCGGTCATGCTCTCGATGGGGAGGCTTTCGGCGTTCCAGATTCCCGCGTTGGCAACAACAATATCCAGGCGTCCGAGCCGCGCGATGCACTGGTCGACCAGCTTCTTGTTGTCTGCGTGGCGGCCTACGTCCGCTTTAAAAGCCTCGACCCGCGTCCCGTGCTTCTTGGCTTCCTGCTCGACCTGTAAGGCCGCATCCTTAGCCTTGTTGTAGCTGAAGATTACGTCCGCGCCGGCCTGCGCGAAGAGTTTGACGGCCGCCGCGCCGATTCCGCGCGAACCGCCGGTGATGAGTGCCGCCTTGCCTGCGAGTGAAATCATCCAGTCCCCCAACTGTCTGAACAGTGAAAATCGGAATGTAAAAGCTCAAGCCTTTTGGACGAACGCAACGCGCGCCGCTGTCACAAAATCGCGGAACAGTCGTTCCGAGAACGCGTCGCCAAACATGCGTTCTGGATGCCACTGCACGCCCACGATCCAATTGGAATCTCCAGTCCACTCCACGCCTTCGATAACCCCGTCAGTCGAATGAGCCGTGACGCGCAAGTTCTTTCCTGGCTTTGCGATGGCCTGATGGTGCGAACTGTTGATTTTTGCTTGCTCGCCAGACGCCAGCTCGGCCAGCCGGCTCCGCGGCTCGAACTTCGCTCCGTGGATCGGATCGTCCTTGGGTTCCGGAGCAACATCCTTTTTGCTGTGCGGAGTCGTTGTCCCGAGTTCCGCGCGCACATCCTGAATCAGCGTCCCGCCCAGATAGACATTCAAGAGCTGGCAGCCGTAGCAGATGGCCAGCACGGGTTTCTTCTCCGCAAACGCATGCGCGAGGATGGCTCGGTCCGTCTGCACGCGTCGCGGATCCGCAGGCGCGGATTTGCCGCGATTTACCTCGCCGTACTCGGCAGGCTCAACATCCGCCGGGCTGCCAGGCAGTACGAACGCATCCAGGCTCGGTATCAGCTGCTGCTGTTTGGCTCCATCGCTAAGCGGGATCAGTACTGGGTCGCCCCCGGCTTTGCGCACGGCGTCCTCATAGTTAGCGATCTTAGGGCGGTTGTTCTCCGCCTCTTCCTCAGACGTTCGCCAGGGGATCCCCACACGGGGCCGGTTGGGAGTTTCGAGGCTCATGGAATCCCAAATCGTAGCATTCACAGGGCAGTGCGGCAACCCGGCCTCCCCCTATGGGATTGGGAGGCTACATAGTTACCCCTGGAGCGAGTCCAGATGGTACTCACTCGCCAGACAGGCTGCTCTTGCTCCCAGACCCGTCCAGACAAAAATCGGGGCGCTGGAAGAAGGCCGGTAGGCTGGAAAAACGGCTCGCGAGCTGCTCGAAAGAAGGCGCCCGAAACGTCACGTGGCCAAGTTTGCGGCCAGGGCGTGGTTCTTTTCCATAGAGATGAAGGTGGGCAGAGGGAATCGCAAGGACCTGCGCCGAATCCGGGACTTCGCCGATGAGATTAATCATCGCGGAGGCGCCAATTGCAGTCGTGGAACCGAGCGGCAGGCCATTGATGGCGCGCAGATGATTTTCAAACTGGCTCGTTACCGCGCCTTCGATCGTCCAGTGTCCCGAGTTGTGGACGCGCGGAGCCATTTCATTGGCCAGTAGCTGTCCATTGCGCTCGAAGAATTCGATGGCCAGAACCCCTACGTAGTTCAGCGATTCCAAGACCTTGCGCGCGGCGCCTTCGGCAGCCTGCTGAATTTGCGCGGTGACGCTTGGGGCGGGCGCCAGCGACAGGCGCAAAATGCCGTTGCGATGATGATTTTCCACCAATGGATAGAAAGCGATTTCGCCTGCCTTCCCGCGGACGGCGATTACGGAGATCTCCCTTGTGTAGGAAACAAAGCGCTCGGCGATACAGGTCAGTTTAGGCAATGCGTCTTTTGCGCTCTTCACATCCTCCGGAGTCCGAAGGATCCATTGGCCTTTGCCGTCATATCCCATGCGCCGCGTCTTGACCACCGCGGGCAGCCCCGTTTTTTTCAGCGCCACATCGAGGTCGTAGGCTACCGGGACGGAAGCAAACTCGGTGGTGGGGATTCCCAGCTTCTCGAATAACTGTTTCTCGTGCAGGCGATCCTGCGCCGCCTCTAGAGCGCCGGGAGGGGGAAAAATGGCGACACTCTTAGCGAGAAAATGGAGGGTATCCGCGGGCACATTCTCGAATTCGTAGGTCACCACATCGAGCCCATGAACAAATTTTCCCAGGGCTGTGCGATCGGAAAAATCGCCGGTGACGCGCGGCGCGATTCGTCCCACGGGAGCTTCCGGAGAAGGGTCGAGAAAACGGAATCGCATTCCAAGAGGATAGCCCGCGAGAGCGAGCATGTAGCCAAGCTGTCCTCCGCCGAGGATGCCGATGCTCACGCCGGCTTCCTTTTTTTCCACGGCCCCTTTTTCACGGCAAGAGCCGCGGCCACCGGATCGGGATTGGCGAGAACGCGCCCTGTCTGTTCATTGCGGAATTTACGCAGCGCTTCGCGGATGTGCGGGTGCTTACCGCCGAGGATGGCGGCAGCAAGAAGCGCGGCGTTTATTGCCCCAGCTTTGCCGATCGCCAGAGTGCCTACAGGAATCCCACCGGGCATTTGCGCGATCGACAGCAATGAATCGAGTCCCTTGAGAGCTTTCGATTCCACGGGAACGCCAAGCACCGGTAACACGGTTTTCGAAGCCGTCATGCCCGGCAAATGAGCGGCGCCGCCTGCCCCCGCGATGATTACTTCGATCCCACGCTTCTCGGCGCTGCCAGCATATTCAAAAAGCAGGTCCGGCGTGCGGTGGGCGGAAACGACGCGCGTTTCATACGGCACCCCGAGTTCCTTAAGCGTTGTGACGGCGTGCTCCATCGTTCCCCAATCCGAAGAGGAGCCCATAATAATACCGACAAGGGGAGTAATGCCGGGGCGTGCTTTGCCGCTGCTTCCTTCTAACGCGTGGCCCCGCGCCTTCGAAATTTTCTTTGCCATCGCCATTCCGTGTCCTCGGGAACGACTCAATCGGAACCCGAGCCGGACATTGTACGGTGTTTCTTATCGCGAGGCGACCGGGGCGCGATTTTTCCAGTAGTGGCGCAGTTGCCCGACTAGGTAGAGCGATCCCGCGACAAAGATGGCGTCGTGCACCGCGGCTCTGTCGAGAGCGTATTCGAGCGCCAGTTCCGGCTCGGTGATAACCGTGAAACGCTCTGCGTGGTGAGACGTGAGTTCGGCAAGCTGCGCGACGGAAATCGCACGCGTGGTGCGCGGCTGCGTGAAGATTACTTCGGCGGCGCGCGGAAAGAGAATACCCGCAATCTCGTCGACGGCCTTGTCACGCAAAGCCCCGAAAACCAGCCAAATCTTCCGCCCCGCGAGATTCTCTTCCAAAAAGGCGGCGAGCTCCCTCGCCGCAGACGGATTGTGCGCGCCATCGAGGTACACATCCGGGTTCGACTGCAGCTTCTCAAGACGGCCAGGCCAAACAGCTTCCGCGATTCCCCGCGCAATTGCTTCGTCGGAAACCCGATAGCCCCGGTTCTGCAAGTACCGCGCGGCAGCGACGGCATTCAAGCCGTTTTGTATTTGAAATTTACCAAGGAGCAGCGGAACAATCTCCATCGACCAGCCGGTCGTAGATTCGATGACGCTTGCACGGCTGCAGCCATTTTCCATCCATTCCTTTTCAATGTGAAACGCGGACGTGGTCTCAATAAGCGGACAGCCAAGTTCTTTCGCTCGCGCACGTATGACATCGAGGACTTCTGGCCGTTGCTCGGCTACGATGGCGGAAACGCGCGGCTTCAGGATGCCCGCCTTTTCGGCTGCGATTTCCGCGAGAGAATGCCCAAGAAAATTTTCGTGATCGAAGTCCACGCGCGTAATGACGGAAACGACCGGGGTAAGGATATTCGTGGCATCCAAGCGGCCGCCGAGCCCCACTTCGAAAATCCCGAAATCCACCCGTTCGCGCGCGAAATATTCAAAGGCCATCGCGGTGACGCACTCAAAGTAGGTCGGATGAGCGCGAAGTTTGCCCGCCGCGAGCAGTTCTTCGTTCAAAGCCTGAACGCGCGTAAACGTTTCGGCAAACGCCTTGTCGCTTATCTCTTCACCATTCACGCGAATACGTTCGTTGATTCTTTCCAGGTGCGGCGAAGTATTTAGGCCTGTACGAAAGCCAGCGCGCCGAAGTATCGATTCGAGAAAAGCTGCGGTCGAACCCTTGCCATTGGTTCCCGCAATATGCGCGCTCGGATAAGCCCGGTCGGGCCGCCCAAGCCGTTCGGCAAGAACAGTGATATTTTCCAGGTCGAATTTCGCCGCCGCGGCCTGCGTCGGCGCGGCCAGTTCCCTGCCCAGCAAAAGCAAATAGCGGACCGAAGCGTCGTAATTCATTTCAATTCGTCAGGAGATCGAAGGAGTTGGCGATGAATGCTTTCAAGTCCTTGCGGTAAACCACGGCGTCTAGGAAGCCGTGTTCCAAGAGAAATTCCGACCGCTGAAAACCATCGGGAAGCTTTTGGCGGATAGTCTGCTCGATGACACGGGGACCCGCAAAGCCGATCAGCGCTCCCGGTTCCGCGATATTGATATCGCCAAGCATCGCAAAGCTCGCGGTGACGCCGCCGGTGGTCGGATCGGTGAGCAGCGAGATGTACGGCAGCTTGGCATCATCGAGCCGCGCCAGCGCCGCGGACACTTTCGCGAGCTGCATCAAGCTGATCGTTCCTTCCATCATGCGCGCGCCGCCCGAGCAGGATACGACCACCAGCGGCTGGCGCGTCTCGATAGCCAGCTCGATGCCGCGCGTGACTTTTTCTCCCACCACCGCGCCCATCGAACCGCCGATAAATCCAAACTCCATCGCGCAGCAGACGATTCCGCGCCCATTCAACCGGCCTTCCGCTGTGATCACGGCATCATTCATGCCCAGCTTTTTGCGCGCTTCCTTCAGTCTTGCGGCGTAAGGCTTGGTGTCAACGAATTTGAGCGGGTCCGTGGACGTCATCCCCGCATCGTGCTCCGTCCAGCGCGAATCCAGCAGCATCTCCAGCCGCTGCTTTGCGCTCATCTTGAAATGAAACTGGCATTTCGGGCAGACGTACAGGTTGGCTTCCAAATCTTTCCGAAAAACAATTGTGCCGCACAACTCGCACTTCGCCCACAGCCCCTCCGTGCGCACGCGGCGCTCTTCCGGAGGCGTGGTTCCTTCGATCGATTTCTTGTCTCTCTTAAACCAAGCCATGGAATAAATTTGTCAGTCGGCTGCCAAGTCTTGAAAAACGAACCCCGAATTAAACCAGTGTGCTTGCTTCTAACCCCTAACTTCCCACCTCTAGCTTCTAATAATCGATTCCCCGTTGAGCCAGTATACCCTTGGTGTACGGGTGTTTCACCTCGCGCATCTCCGTGACGAGGTCGGCCAGCTCGACGAGCTGCGGATGGGCGTTGCGCCCCGTGCAAATCACGTGCACACGTTCAGGCCGGTTTTTCAGGGCCTCCACGACCTCGCCCGCGTCCAGCATCTTGTAGCTGATCGTGTAGTTGATTTCGTCCAACACCACCAGATCGTATTTCCCGCCATAAATCGCTTCACGCCCGGCTTCCCAGCATTCCCGCGCCAATTTGATGTCCTCCGGGTCGGTTTCGGCGCCTCCGATTTTGACGAATCCACGGCCCATCGGCCGAATTTCAAATTTATCGTCGCCGAGCATTTTGGCGGCATCCAGCTCCCCATAATGCCAAGAGCCTTTGATGAACTGGACCATCAACACCCGCAGCCCTTGCCCCACGGCGCGAAACGCCGTCCCCAGCGCGCAAGTCGTCTTGCCCTTGCCAGGCCCGGTGTAAATCATCAGCAGCCCTTTTTCTTCCGGCATGAGTGCCTTCCCCTAAAGAGAACGCAGACGACAGGGAAAGGTCTAGAGTTTGGAGCGTGCGAAAGGAAAGGTCAAGACGACGTAGCGCAGAAGCACAAAGCAGCCGCCCCAATTGGTTGGCGCCTAATACATTCTCAAAAGTTGGTCGCGCCAAAGGCCTGCTTCACGTCCGGCTTGAAAAGATAAACTAAGATCCAGACATCGATTGCAGCCACGATGAGCGTGAAAAGCACTGCGACCGGATGCAGATGCAGAAACGACCTCAACAGTCGAAAGGCGCTGTGGAACAAGCTCAACGCGACCAAAATGATCGTCAGGATTCGCGCCCAATTCGC
The DNA here is from genome assembly GCA_049800195.1 of Candidatus Acidiferrum sp. GTDB lineage: Bacteria > Acidobacteriota > Terriglobia > Acidiferrales > UBA7541 > Acidiferrum. The sequence continues at coordinate 11,696 of JBARJI010000055.1, read as the reverse complement.
CACCTTCAAAAGCCCTACCGCGTCCACGATATAGATCACGGCAAAACCTAGGAAAATAACGCTTACGATTGCGCCCCCCACTCCTGCCAGCATTCGCAAGCCGCCACTCGAGGCCATGTGGGAAACCATCGCCCCGCCAAGCAACGCTAGCAGACCTCCTAAAGCGAGAAATCCGCCAATAAAGAAGGCCAGTACTGCAAGAATCGTCACGCCTGCTGGACGTTCCATCGGTGCTCCTTTACATAAGAATTTGGCGCCTGATTTGACGGGGTTCGCGCAACCAGGTTTCCAGGGTACTTGCGAATCGCGGACCGCCAATTGGGCGAAACGGTATGTCACACACTCCCGAGGGTCAAGAGAAAAAATCGCGTACGTCCGCGCTCAGCAGAGCCCCAGGCGCTTGGCAAATTCATGAGCGACGGCGGTGATGCGATCTTGCGTCGCGGCGGGCAGCGTCGTCTTGGGCTTGGCGTGCGGGTCGCGGACGATGATCCAAAGGCCGGGACGATAAACCTCGTCATCGCCAGGACAGATAGCCCCGGTAAGCTGGGTGATCTCAAGAGGGAGCGGAGCGGAATGAGTGAAATCGAGATTGGCGTGTTCCGGAGAGTTCACCTGGAAGGGCGGATGGGCGAGAAGATCCATCAGCACGCCGCGCGCGTCATCCACAAGATCGCGAAAGCCCTGGGAAACGAGGATGAGATCGACGTCGCGAGGAGTGGGCTGGTCGAGCTGGAGCAAGTCGTAATCGGGCAGCGGCTTTTCGAGGGAAATCTCGATTGCCGCGGAGGGCTGATCCTGATCAGGAATTATGCGAATCGACATGGTGCCTAAGGTTTTACACCAGAGCGGCTATTTCGGATAGGGGCTGCCGGAAAGGATGGAGAAGGCGCGGTAAAGCTGCTCGGCGAGCATAGCGCGCGCCAGTTCGTGGGAGTAGGTCATGGCGCTGAGAGAAATCTTTTGCGGAACACGCTCGCGGAGAGAGGCGGGAAATCCGTCGGCGTCACCGCAGATGAAAATAACTTCGCGAGTTCCGCGGTCGCGGAGCTCGCCGAGCCACTTAGCGAAGGCCTCGGAAGTAAAAGTCTTGCCGGCCGCATCGAGCAAAGTGGCTGTCGCGGCGCGATCGGCGTCGAGTTTTCTGATGGCGGCTTCCCCATCGCGCACCTCGGTGATTTCGATGGGCGAGTGGCGCCCGATGCGTTTCACGTAATCGTGGATCACTTCGCGCATTTCCGCGCGCCGCGTCTTGCCGAGCATGAGCAGGCGAATTTTCACTTCAAACCGTATTTTTTACGTTTTTCGAGAAGCGTTTTGCGGCTGATGCCGAGCGCATCTGCGGCCCGGCTGATGCGGTAGCGCGTGGCCTCTAGAGTTGTTGCAATGACCTCGCGCTCGACTTCTTCGAGCGATCGCAAGCCGGCGGTGGAACCGGCAGATCCCGAGGCCGCGGCACGAATGTTGTCCGGAAAGTCTGCGGGGTCGAGCGTGTCACCGCGGGAAAAAACGATGGCGCGTTCCAACGCATTGCGCAGTTCGCGGACATTTCCGGGCCACGAATAGACGGTGAGCATGCGGCGGGATGCGTCGCTCAGGTGTGAGCCAGGGTGGCCGTGGATGGCACGCAGCGCCGCCAAGAGATAATCTGCAAGCGGCAAGATATCCGCGCGGCGCTCGCGCAGCGGCGGCACGCTCAGCGCAAGGACGTTCAAACGAAAATAAAGGTCTTCACGAAAGTGGCCGCTGGCTACCGCGGCGCTTAGATCGACGTTAGTGAGCGCCACGATCCGAGCCTCAATGTGCAACGTTTCCGTGCCGCCGAGGCGCTCAAAGCTTCGCTCCTGCAAAACGCGCAGCAGCTTGCCTTGCGCGCCGGGCGTCAGCGCCGCGACTTCGTCAAGAACGATAGTCCCAGTGCCGCCCAGCTCGAGGCGGCCCAACTTGCGCTCCACCGCGCCCGTGAACGCGCCAAGTTCGTGGCCGAACAGCTCGCTCTCCACCAAATTGGGCGGGAGGCTGGCGCAATCAATCTTCAAAAAAGGTGAGTCGCGGCGCGGGCCGAGTTCATGGACGAGGCGGGCAAGATGGTCCTTGCCGGTGCCGCTTTCCCCGCTGATCAGAAGAGTCGTCGCGACGCCGGCGACCTTTTGCGCGAGTTCGAGAAGACGCAGCGATGCGGGATCCTCCGCGATCCACGGCAATCGCTCCGTGCTCATTTGGAATAGGCTTCGCCCGCGGCTTGCGGCTGGCCGAGAGAAAGGCTTCGCGCAGCCGCGGCGGGTTCGTCGGAAATCTCGAGCTTGGGGGACGAGCGCCAGAGTCGTTCGAGGTCGTAATAGCGCCTAGCTTGCTCGCTGAAAACGTGGACGATGAAGCCGCCAAAATCGATGAGCGCCCATTCCGCGGAACTGTATCCCTCGCGGTGCCTTGGAGAGCGGTGCAGATGCTTTTCGAGCTGGTCCTCGACCTCGCTGCAAATGGCTTGCACTTGCGGCGTGCTGAATCCCGTGCAGATCACGAAATAGTCCGTGAAGGCTCCGACGCCGCTGAGATCGAGAACAGTTATTCCGGAAGCTTTTTTATTTTGCGCCGCTTCAACAGCCAGCCGAACGCCTTGTGGCAAGGAGTCTAATTTCACCGGTATAGGCCTTGTTTGAGAATGTATTCCTCGACGCGTACGGAGACAAGCCCATGAATGGACTGGCCGCGGTTAGCGCGGCGGCGAATGTCGGTCGCGGATACGTCGACGGAAACGGAATCGAGCAGATAAATGCTGGTGCTGTGGAGATGCGCGACCACTTGCGACGACGGAATTTCCGCGTCTTTTTTTGCATCGGGGCGCGCAATCAAATCCGGCGGAATCACCAGCCGCAACGCCTCCGCGCGGATGCCCGGGCGGTTCGCGACGATAAAATCACACAGGCCAAGAAGCGTTTCGTATTCTTTCCACAGAGGGATATCAAGAAAAGCGTCGGCGCCGACAATGAAGCAAATACGGTCGCCAGGGCCATTGTAGGCGTGGCGGAAATAGCGCACGGTGTCCACGGAATAGTGAAGCTGCGTGCCGCTGAAGTCTTCGCCGGCCTCGGCGAGCGAAGGAACGAAATGCGGATGCTCGGCGCAAGCGAGCGATGCCATGGCGAAGCGGTGCGGAAAAGGAGCGAGGTGCTGCTTGAGCTTGTGCGGCGGGCGGCTTGCCGGAATGAAATGAATTTCGTCGAAATTGAAGCGGCGGTCGGCGGCGCGGGCCACGGCGAGGTGGCCATTGTGAATCGGGTCGAAGGAACCGCCGAACAGCGCGATGCGGCGCGGATGGTGCTTTGCGGCGGTGCGATGCGCCTGCGCGGTGGTCAATGCGCCTCCCAAGCGGAACGTGTGGTTAATTTTCTCACGAATTCTTGATTGGTGCAGGCAACGAATCGTGCCTCGGCGCGTGCTCGTCAATTTCATCCGGGCTGAGTGGCAAATCCAAAGTAGCTTCATGCGCTGGACGTGGAATTTTGTCGAGTGCGTCGGCGATGGCGCGAACGAGTTCGCGTACGCCTTCGCCGGTAGCCGCGGAAATGGCGTGAAATTCCAGATTGTGCTCGAAGCAAAATTCGCGGAGAGTTTCCAGGCGCGTTTTGTCGGTCGTGGCATCGAGCTTCGTGGCCACGACGATCATGGGCTTCTCGATGAGGGTTTCGCTGAAGGCGTGTAGCTCGCCATTGATGACTTCAAACGAATGAATGGGGTCTTGATCGTTTGCGTCGCTTGTATCGATGAGATGCACGAGCAAGCGCGTGCGCTCGACGTGGCGCAGAAAGTGGATGCCGAGCCCGGCGCCCTCGTGAGCACCTTCGATGAGCCCAGGCAAATCGGCAACAACGAAGGTACGGCCAAGCTCGCGCCCTTCTTTGGCAGCAGAGCCAAGGCCATCGGCGTTGACGACCCCGAGATTGGGCTCGAGCGTGGTGAAAGGATAGTTCGCGATTTTGGGGCGAGCCGCCGAAATCACGGAGATCAGCGTGGATTTGCCCGCGTTTGGAAAACCGACCAGGCCAACATCGGCGAGCAACTTGAGTTCAAGACGAAGATGACGCTCTTCGCCGGGAAATCCGTCTTCATGTTCGCGCGGCGCTTGGTGCCACGGCTTGGCAAAATTTTGATTGCCCCGTCCGCCCCGTCCGCCTTGCGCGATCAGCACGCGTTGTCCAGGGACGGCCAGATCAGCGATGGTCGCGCCGGTTTGCTCATCGTAAGCGAGCGTGCCAACAGGAACTTGAAGAATCATGTCTTCTCCAGAGTGGCCGGTGCAATTCGAGCCTTCGCCGTGGCGTCCCCGATCGGCTTTGAATTCGCGATTGTAGCGATAACGAAGAAGCGTGTTGTCGTTGGGATTCGCTTCGAGATAAATGCTGCCGCCATGCCCGCCGTCGCCGCCGGATGGGCCGCCGCGGGGAACGTATTTCTCGCGGCGAAACGCCACACAGCCGTTGCCGCCATTGCCCGCCTTTACAAAGATTTTTGCTTCGTCGACGAACACGAAAATGACACTCCTAATGCAGCGGCCGCTATGCGGCCGCCCTTACGAAGGATAGCAGAAGCGCGGAAGCATGATGGGTCGACGCCCAAGAAATACAGGCGCTTGAACTAATTGACTGCTGGCACGGGCTCGGATTGCTTGGACGGCTGAACGCTGATGAAGCGGCCATGCCGGCCCTTATCCTCGAACTTCACATAGCCGGTAACGAGAGCAAAGAGCGTGTCGTCCTTGCCCTGGCCGACGTTTTCGCCGGCCTGGTGCCTGGTGCCGCGCTGGCGCACGAGAATCGTGCCCGCGTTGACGAGCTGCCCGCCAAAGCGCTTTACGCCTAGCCTTTGTCCGTGAGAATCGCGGCCGTTTGTAGAGGAGCCGCCGCCTTTCTTATGTGCCATGACGAATTTCCTTTTTTTCTAGAAGACTTTATTCTCAGAAAACCGAGGAAGAGAAAATCCAGGCTTTGCAGAGACTACAGCTTGATATCGCTGACTTCGACGGCCGTAAAGTTTTGCCGGTGGCCGCGAGAAATCTTATATTGATTGCCCTTCTTGAATTTGAGAACGGTGATTTTCTTGGCGCGGCCCTGCGAGACGATCTTGCCGCTCACGCTGGCTTTGGAAGCATCGTCACCAAGGACGATTTTCTTCTCGTCCGTGTGTACGGCGAGAACCTTGCCAAACGTCACTTTTTCACCGACTTCGCCAGACACGCGCTCGATACGAATGGTGTCGCCCGGTGCGACACGATACTGCTTTCCCCCGGTCTGAATAACAGCGTACATCTGCCCTCCAAGCTGTAAAGACAAACGTCAATTATAACGTTGAACGGCCCGAACGGTCAACGAAGGAACGCGCATCGAAATGACATGCCCGCCGGAGCGGGGAGGTGTGCTTCGGCCAGCGCCATTCGTGGCGTGGGGGCGGCTAGGTAGTAGTTAGGGGTGGGTGGGGTTGGTTGGGGTGGACGCGCTCGAAGGCGGCAGCGATTTGGAGGAGGAGGTGCTCCTCGGTGACGGCGCCCATGAGTTGGAGGCCGACAGGCAGGCCCGCGGGTGTAAGGCCGCACGGAACAGAGATCGCAGGCACGCCCGCTAGATTTGCCGGGCGGTTGGTGCGAAGGAGGAGGGCGCGAGTGGAGTGATCGTTTTCGCCGATGAGGATGGACTCCTGATCGATTTGGGGGGCAGTGATGGGGGTGGTGGGGACGGCGAGGGCGTCGACACCGGCGTCGACCATAACGAGGTGGAATTGCTGGATGAATTTTTCGCGGAGCTCGAGAGCAGTCAGGTAGTTAGTGGCACGCACTTGCGTACCCAACGTCAGGCGAGTTCGCACATCGTCCCCATATTCGGCCGAACGCCCGGGAAACCAGCCGGCCTGCTGGTGATAGTGAGTGGCTTCGGCCCAGGCGATTTGATTTCCGGCGTCTTCGGTTTCCTCCAAGAGAGATAAAGAGACTTCCCGGATACGGACTCTTGGGGTGCGGAGGGAGTGAAGCGCTTCCATGAACGCGGAGCGAACTTCGTCGGAGATGAAATCGAAGAAAAGTTCCTTAGGCACGCCTAACGTGAATCTTGGAGGTTTCGCTGAGAGTTTCGGGTAGGAGCGGAGACTTGGTTCGCCTTTGATGCGGGGGAGAATGGGTTCGAGAAGGAGAGCGGCGTCGTGGACGGTGCGGGCTAGCGGGCCGGCGCAGTCGAGCTTGGGAGAGAGCGGGATGACGCCTTCGACGCTGACGCGGCCGAAGGTCGGTTTGAGGCCGACCGCGCCGCAGAGCGACGCCGGGATGCGGATGGAACCGCCGGTATCCGTGCCGATACTGCCGTAGCAAAGGCCTGCGGCGACGGCGGCTGCGGAGCCGCCGCTGGAGCCACCGGGAATGCGGGTGAGATCCCAGGGATTGTGGACGGGGCCGAAGTGGGGGTTGTTGCTGGTGACGCCGTAGGCGAACTCGTGCATATTGGTTTTGCCGAGGATGACGGTCCCCGCTTCCTTGAGTTGCTTGACGACGGTAGCGTCGTGTTGCGGAATGAACTTGGCAAGGATGCGCGAGCCCGCAGTGGTTGGGATATTTTTCGTGTAGATGTTGTCTTTCAGGGAGACGGGAATGCCGTGAAGAGGGCCGCGGTCGCGGTGGCGCCCGCGAGAACCGAAGAGTTCAGCTTCAGCTTTTTTGGCTTGGGCCAGGGCGAGTTCCGTGGTCACAGTGATGTAGGAGTTCAACTTCGAGTCGAGTTGGACGATGCGCGAGAACATCAGTCGGACGAGTTCGAAAGGAGAGAGTTTGCGCTTGCGGAAAAGTCGAGCGATCTCTTCGATGGAAGCGAAAGCGAGATCGGTGTCGGAGGTCGGCGGCACGATGTGATCGGAAACTGGGAGAGAATTTAACACAGAGTTTGCAGAGCACAGAGGACACAGAGAAGATTTTCGCGCGAAGCGCTGTTTCCCCGTCTACCCGTTCCTTCCCAATGTATCTCGAAATTGAGTTATTCGTAATGCAGAGAGACGAGCGGATCCACTTGCGTGGTTTTGCGGGCTGGAAACAGGCATGCTGCTAGCCCAAGAGAGAAAATGAGAGCTCCAACGGCGAAGAATGTCCAGGGGTCAGTCGGTGAGACACCCCAAATCTGGCTAGAAATCAATCGCGTCAAAGCCAGACTTGCAGCCAATCCCGCGATCGTTCCCGTTGCAATCAGAGTCAGGCCCCTCTTTAACACCATTCGCAGAACGTTGTTCGGTAGCGCGCCGAGAGCCATCCGAATGCCGATCTCATGCGTCTGCAGCGAAACTTTGTAGGCCATGACGCTGAAGATGCCCATCAACACCAAGAGCAAACCGATAGCGCCGAACGTTGTCAGAATAATGACCGTGAATTGTGGTCCGGTGTAATACCGGCGTTTAAGAAATGTCTCGATGGATCCAGCGTCGGAGACGGCCACGTCGGAGTCCACCGCTCCTATCTCGCGTCGAAGGCTATTCAGGGCCAAGCTTGAATTGCTTGCGGTCCTTGTCAGAATCTCGCGCGGACCGGTGCCAGTGATTGTGTAGGGCAGAAAGACCTCGGGTCTTGGCGCGTCCCGCAGCCCACTGTTCTTGGCATCTGCGATGATCCCGATAATTTCGAAGTAGGCATCCCGCGGCCAATCCGCTGCCCATTCTTCGAAGGTAGTGAACTTGATCTTCTGACCGACAGGGTCTTCGTTTCCGAAGAAAGCCCGTGCAAGCGTGTGGTTGATGACGGCCACATGCCGAGCTGACTCGACGTCGCTGTGCGAGAGCAGACTGCCCCGCAACATGTGTCGACCTAGAGTCTGGAAATAGCCCTCGCTACATAGATCAAATGTGGCACCCCAAGATTCAGAATGTGTCTTTCCCGGTATAACGACTTCGGTCCAGCCCAAGGAATAGGGTGGAAGGGAGGTAGCTTCAGTGGCCGCAATTACTCCCGGTGTGGTGGCAAGACGATCAAGTACTTTCCCGAAGAAAACTCTCTTTTGTTCAGCGGTGTCGTATCGGCCCTCCGGGAACGAAAGTTCTGCATAAACAACATTGGCCGGATCAAACCCGATGTTTACCTTTTTGAGGGCGTCCAACGTCCGCATCATCAGCCCCGTACCTACCAGCAACACAATCGACAGGGCGACTTCGACAATCACCAGGCCGGAGCGCAACCCGCCATGCCGGAAGTCGGCGCTTGCGCCTTTTGCGCTCGCCGCAAGCCCAATGCGCAGATCGCGTCGAGCCGCATGGAGCGCGGGCGCAAGGCCACAAAATAGACTGGTCAAAATGCAGACCACCATGGCAAACAGCAATGCAGCAGGCTGGAGCGTGATCGCCACTTCGGAAGGGATCATGTCTGGCGGAATCGCGGCTGCCAATCCTTTCAATCCGATATACGCAAATAAGCACCCGGCAATGCAGCTCGTGCCTGCCAATAGGCCACTCTCGACCAACGATTGCCTGATAAGGCGGCTTCGCGTCGCGCCCATCGATGCGCGGATGACCATTTCTTTTTCCCGCATTGTTGCGCGGGCGAGCAGGAGATTTGCGACATTACTGCAAGCAATCAAGAGCAACATCGAGACGGCGCCCATCAAAACAAACAATGTCAGTTTGAAGCGCCCTACCGACTCTTCCGTCAGGGAATTGACCACCAGCTTGTAATGAACGCGAAACCATGCGGGATAGGTTTTTTCGAAGCGTTTTGCGATGACTTCAAGATCCGCAGAGGCAGCTTTCAGGCTGACACCACGTTTGAGGCGACCGATGGTCCACACCTCGTTCGGCTGAACACCAAATCCCGAAATAAAGGTGGATCTGTTTAGTGCGAGGGGCATCCAAATTTCACAGTCCCCAAACCTGAATCGCGGCGGCATGATAGCAACCAGAGTCCTCTGCGTGCCGTTCAGATTCAGGGTAGCTCCAAGCATGTGTGGGTCCCGATTGAAGAGCCTCGTCCACAACGCGTAGCTCAAGACGAACACGGCTGGAGAACCAGGTTTCCCGTCCTCCTGTGTAATCTCGCGGCCAAGGAGAGGCTTGATGCCGAGAAATGTAAACGTATTCGGGGTCACCCACGAGCCAAGAAGCTGTTCGGTCCCTGTGCTTCGCTTGTAGCGAACATCCGTGTAGGCGAGGCCGATGATGTCTTCAAATGTGTGGTTTTGCTCCTTGAAATCGAGAAAAATCGGAACAGGAAAACGCGTAATCGAGCCCTCATCAGGAAAGGAAACGGAGGGAGTCGCCAAGCGGTTTGCGTCTTTGTAGGGGAATGGTTCGAGTAGGACGCTGTCGACAGCGCTCCAGATCGCAGCCGTTGCACCCATGCCCAAGGCAAGGGTCAGGATGGCAATCGCGGCAAAGCTGGGGTTCTTCCCCAGCATCCGCAGACCATAACGAAGGTCCTGCCAAAGGCTCGTCATCGCCGGAAGCCCTCGCGAAACTCCAACGATTGCTATATCGCCTGGAAAGATTTGGAGCAAGCACTTTTGTCAGACAAAGGCAGATGGGGCAACGCCAGGTTAGGAAAGTCGACCGGAAGTGCTTACATGTGTGGGACCAGCTCGCTCAGGCGAGCTCGTCATTGCCACTTTGGCTCTGCCTCCCGCGACACCGCCCGAGTTGCAGTGCACACGGAAACGATTCCGATCCAAAAGCGGCATCACCTCAAATTGACTCACCACCCGGAAAAGGAAAGAAAGTCAGGAAGTAAAGACGCAACGAAATAATGAAGAAGGACTCCAAGAGGCTAGAAGACTTTGTCCTGGCGGCGGAGATTTCCCAAACAGCTGCCTACCCAAGAATTAATCATTTGGTGGGGCGGTAGCCCTGAGATTCTCAAGAAGCAAAAATCTCAAGCCTGAGCCGGCGGGCCTTGGCTGTATTTCTATCCAACTCGGAAGGTGGACGGAACGACGCAAATAAGAGGAAAAAAAGGCCTTGACAGTGGCTGTAGTGTTATAGTTCACTACAACAGTAATGCACGCCCGAGTTGATCGCCCCGCGTTAGTACCCTGGCGAGAGGCTCGGGCGATGAAAAGGATAGAAACTTGAGGAGAATAAATGTGAAATCTCTCTACCTTATGCTGTCCCTTGCTCTTATGCCGCTCACTCCTGTGGCTTTCGCGCAGTCCGCCGCCACTTCGGCGCCGAAGTCCGAGGCGCAGGAGTCCTTCGACACAATGAAAAGCCTGGGGGGTTGGGAAGGTCCCGTGAGCGTCGAACCTCCGCAAGCCGACATGAGCACGGATAAGCCCGTGCATGTCTCGCTGCGTGTGACGTCCAGGGGAAACGCGCTCGTGCATGAAATGCAGGAAGCGGGAAAGCCGTTGGACCCGAAGCGCTACGACCATCCGGTCACTATGATTTATTTGGATGGCGCTAGCCTCACCCTGGTCCATTATTGTGACGCTGGAAACCGGCCGCGCATGACGGGCAAAATCTCGCCGGACGGAAAGAGGGTGGAATTCGGGTTTCGCGATCTTTCCGGAGGCAATGAGAATGGACACATGTACCACGCTGTATTCACGATCATTGACGCCAGCCACCACATCGAGGATTGGACGTATATGATGCCAGGGGACAAGCCCATGCACGCTCTCATGGACCTCCATCGGGTACAGTGAGCGGGGGCGCCTTTGGAAAGAGGATCTGGACAACAGGATGGACGGTGAGTGGAACGACAGTCAGCCGATCTACCGCCAGCTGCGGGACCGCGTCGTGGCCATGATTCTCGATGGCGTTCTCAAAGAGGGCGACCCGCTGCCCTCGGTGCGCAGCGTCGCGACCGAGTACCGACTCAATCCGCTCACCGTCCTGAAGGGCTATCAGGAACTGGTGGATGAAGAGCTCGTCGAGAAAAGGCGTGGTCTTGGCATCTTCATTAAGGCCGGAGCACGCAATCTGCTGTTGAAATGTGAACGACAGAAATTCCTTGCGAAAGAATGGCCGCGCGTGAAGGCCACCATTCAGCGGCTGGGCTTCGAGAGGGAAGAACTGCTGGATGGTGCCAAAAAGCCCCGCCGGGCGGAAAAAGCCGTTAAGCCGGATGCTGAGGAGGAACGCTGACGCCATGGCATGCATAGAAGCACGCGGCCTGCGAAAGAGGTTCGGCGCAACGATCGCGCTGGACGGCGTGTACTTGCGCGTGGAGGAGGGTCGCATCTTCGGACTCATCGGTCCCAACGGGGCAGGCAAAACCACCGCGCTGAACGCAATTCTGGGGCTCACCGCCTATGAGGGAGAGTTGAAGGTGCTCGGCCGCGATCCCTGGACCGAGCGCGATCAACTAATGCGCGATGTGTGCTTCATTGCGGATGTCGCCGTGTTGCCGCGATGGGCGCGTGTCTCGCAGCTGCTGGACTACGTCGTTGGCGTGCATCCGCGTTTCGATCGCAAGAAGGCGGAAGATTTTCTGGCGAAAACGACGATCCGCCTCGGCAACAAGGTGAGGGAGTTGTCGAAGGGCATGGTAACACAACTGCATCTGGCGCTGATCATGGCCATTGACGCGAAATTACTGGTGCTGGACGAGCCGACGCTTGGATTGTGACCTGACCGGGATTTTTTGTACCAGCGGAAGTGAGAGAGAATTCACTCTGAAGGAGCGCTGGTATGCCGACAAGGAAATACAAACCGGAGCAGATTGTCACGCTGCTGCGGCAGATTGAAGT
>JBARJI010000054.1:0-1803 GCA_049800195.1 Candidatus Acidiferrum sp. | reverse complement strand
CGCGTGCCCCCAATCCAGTTTTGACTCTCGCGGAATTCGCCCGGACGTTTCTGGCTGCCGCGCCCTTTAGACAAAAGAATTTTGTGAATCTCCCGCATTAGCCGCAAAGACAGCGGAAAATCCTCGCGGAGTCGGCGGAGCCCGTGATTCATCGCCGCCACGTAATTTGAAACTTCCTGAACGTCCTCCAGCGGGACGCCGGGAGCCTCGGCGCTTTCAAACAGCATCAGGTCTGAAAACGACGATTGCGTGCCCTCAATCTGCGAGGAGAGTACAGCTTCCTTTCGGACGTAGAGGTAAATGAAAAGCGACGGATCGGGCAGAATGGATGCGAGCCCGTCCAGACGTCCGAGTGATTGGTTGGCCTGTTCCAGCAGCGGCAAGAGCCGCTGGAGCCCCAGAGGTGGGTCCGGCGGCAGTGGCGGAGGCACGTAGGCTCGGAAAGACTCGTCCTTGAAGGACTTAACAACGTAAGTCCCGAGACGGCTATTGGGTTTCGTTGGCGTCGTCATCGCGAAAGGATCGTTTCGTTAGAAATCTAGCAACGAAAGGATAGCGCATATTCCTTTCGTTATCTAGCAGAAGGTTTTTCGACGCGAAGGCCAGGCCGAGTTCTCAAATCCCCTTATCCCCCTTGTCAATTCGTAAACCTTTCGGCGTTCTTGCTGAAGTCGGGCTGCAAAACGCAGTTATAGTTGTCCCACAGAGCCGCTCGAACTGGACGCCACGCCTGAGGAGGCTGAGGCATGAAGTGGCTTGACGCATTACCCAGAAATCGCAGACGCGGTAGCTTCCCCCGTTGCTTGTTGTTCATGGGAGAAGATCGAACAATCGTCGCCGACAAGTTAACCGAACTTGTCGGACTGCCCGGTATCCGTGTCGAGGCAAACCATTTCTGGATGCCCCGAGGATTGCCGGTGCTCGAGTCCAATGGCGAGTGGGACATGAGTCCCATCGAGGAAGCAAAGCTCGGAGAAGCGATAGGCTTCCTTTCCGAAGATCAACGCGACAAAGTCACAAGCTGGTGGCTGGCCGTCCGAAAACGAGCGAATAGCCCGAACTGGGACATCGCGAGCACCTGCACTGTGGGAGGAAAACCCGGCCTGCTGCTTGTCGAGGCCAAAGCCCATGCCGCAGAGCTGAAGAAGGATGGTAATGATTGTTATAAGGCGGCAACAGCAGGGTCCAAGGCGAATCACGACCAGATTGGCCGCGCCTTGAGTGCAGCATCGGCGGAGCTGAATGAAACGCTAGACGGCTGGCATCTCTCGTGTGATTCGCACTACCAAATAGCGAATCGATTTGCTTGGGCATGGAAGCTCGCGTCAATGGGCGTTCCGGTCGTCCTGGTCTACTTGGGATTCCTTGGCGCAACTGAAGTGAACGATCTTGGCGAACCATTCCTTGATTACGCTGACTGGTCACGCGTTGTTCTGGAACATTCTCGGAATGTCGTACCCGAGCGAGCTTGGGGTCAGGACATCAAAGTGGGCCCCGCAACAATCAAGCCGCTGATCCGCGTTTGGAAACAGGAGTTTCCGGGAAAAAGAAGACGCTGCGCGGTTGCGTCGATTGAGTTGGAATGTCCGCAGTCTCCACAAGCGCTAGACGAAGAAGGTGCGATATGAATGGCAAATTCACGAACGGTTTGATTTTAGTTGCCGTGCTAATCCTAATCCCGCATTTCCTTTTTGATTCATAATTCTGAAACCTCGGAGCGTGATAATCGTCAATGTTTATGAGGGTGCGAACGTGGTGAAGACGCCCCGGAGGTATGAACCCAATGGGTGAGAACCAAAACCG
>JBARJI010000053.1:0-11043 GCA_049800195.1 Candidatus Acidiferrum sp. | reverse complement strand
GCCCTTTTGTTTGCCCAGCGCGTTCGTATCCGTTCCGTCTCCGCTTCAACTCCCCGTCAAACCTGGATCCTTAGAGGCGGCGTTCTCTCGCCAGGCTTGAATCTGGTGCCACGAACGTTTCCTCAGTCGCGGAAGCGGCTGCGGCTTCGGGGCCTCGGGAAAGTCCACCGGCGGAAATCCCGCCGTCCCCAAAAGCGAGTTCGTCAGCGCGCGATTCTCAGCGCGCAGGCGGGCCACTTCGCCTTCCAGGAGTCCGACGTAGCGTCCTCTCATGAGGCGTTCGAGAAAGTCTTTCAACGGCATCATAAGGGGGATACTCCGTCTTACAATCTGTCAGATATTTGTCATCCACTTCGTGCTACACTTACTCGCAAGGAGCGCGACTATGGCCGGACGCAATAACCGTCAAAAAATCTCTACGACGATCGCTCCCGAAAATGGTGAGTTTCTAAAATCGCTGATCCGTCGCGGAAAGGCCTCGACCATGGCCGAGGCCGTGGACCGTGCGGTTTCCATCGCCCGACGTGCCGAGAGGCGTCGCCAGTTGGAGGTGGCAACAGCCGCCTACTACGCTTCTCTCGAGGGCGAGGCGCTGCGCGAGGAGCAAGAGCTCGAACGCGCGGTGGGACACACGACCTCCCGGATCAACTACGATGGCGAGTAACCGCCGCCCACTGCAACCCGCGCCTCGGCGAGGCGACATCTGGACCGCTTATCTAGGGGAAGACCGTAGACGGCATTGGGTTCTGATTGTTTCACTAGACTCCCGGAATCTCTCCGACCGCGCGGAAACTGTTCTCATGGTTCCTTTTGCTTCTCGAATTGCGGAATCCCCGTCGACGATGGTGCTTCAACCAGGAGAAACAGCACTGCCAGGTCCTTCATGCTTGAGGGCGCACTTCATCAGCACTCTCCCGAAGAAAGATCTCATTGAGCGTCAACCTAGAGCACTTTCCGAACGCCGGTTGCGCGAAGTTTGTGCTCTGATTCGCCGCAGTTACGACCCTGACGCCCTCTAGCCGTCCGGTCACCAATGCCGGCGCGGGAATTTCTTTGGCTGAAACTGCTTGCGGGCTTCGGCTCCAAGCCGCTGGTAGTGAATCGCCTGCGACGTGCGATCCGTGGCGCTCACCTGGCGCGCGATTTGTTCGCCGAGCGGCATGCCCGTAACAAAATGCGCTCCGCTTCCGGGCGAATGTAGGGGCGGGGGTTGCCCCGCCCTGGACGGCGCAAAGGCCGTCCCAACACCGGCGATTCTTCCGCCGGAGACCAATCCATAGCGCGCCGAATCCGCGGGATCATCGCCATCGATTTTGCGAATGTCTTCGACGCGTCCCGCATCGCGCACCAGTGTCGGCATGCATTCGATGAGTTTCTCGCAATTTTCCGTGATGACCCACGCGTTCGTCTCCAACATCTGGTACATGAACTGCCAGCCACCGATGCGGTCATCATCGGCGGGCGCAGGCCGCGGCAAGCCGTTCGCTATCAAGACGTCGCCGAGTTGCTCGGCGATCGAGGCTTCCGCCGTGCGATGCGCAAAAGCATCCGGCGAAAGAAACACTTCGCTGATGGGTTCGCGGCCGCTGCGCTCCGCAATTCCCTGCGCGAGCATTCGCGGCGACAAGCCGTTTTGCACGAACTCGCGGTAAGTGACGATGCGCGAGTGGACAGTCGAGAGCTGAGAGCTAAAAGGGGACCCTTGAGAGGATGTGTTGTCTTTACCCTCAACTCTTAACTGTCGACTGTCGACTGGAACGGCGCAATGCCAATACACCGCGCTGGGATGCTGGAACCCCCAGTCAACCGAAATCCACCGCGGCCACCAAGGTTCGAGGCGAACCTCTTCGGGCCGCGCCGTGTGCCGGCCATAATCGAAAATGTCGAAATACTGTCCCGCGAATACGTTCCAGTCGCCGTCGAGGAAGGCTTTCCGCAGGTGCTCGGGCAGCACTGCGAGTGTGCGGCGATAGTCGGCGTCATTCGCGTAAATGGGATTGTCTTCGAGCCGCGCGCGAATGAATTCGTAATCGCGCTGGTTATAAAGCTCCGCTTGCTCGAAAGCGGCGGGCGGCTTGTGATCGACCCATAACGCTTTTACCCACGCGTGGCCGATATTCCCTGGATTCGTGGCGCCGGCCATCGAGGGGACGACGAGCTTCCCTCGATTCCTGCCTTCTGATTGAAATTTGATCGGGCAGCGATTGCGCGACGTAAGGAACTGCCACTGTTTTAACGTGAAGTGCGTCAGCTCATCGAGCCCGATGAACAGAAACTCCGCGCCTTGATACTGATAAACGTCGTTCTCGTTGCGACAGTAGCCGAAGCGCGTCGTCGAACCGTTTAGCCAAGTGACGACGTGCTTCGAGTCATTGAACTTCTTATAAAGGTGCCGCGGCACATCGCGCCGAAAATACGCGAGCAAGGACGATTCGAGCTCCGGGTACGTGCGCCGCAAGAGCAGCGTGTCGCTTCCAGGAACTTCGTTCGCTTGCAGGATGGCTTCCCAGAGCAACGCCTTCGTTTTGCCGGGCCCCGCTGCGCCTCCGAACAGGCGGTACTTCGCTTTCGATTCGTGGAATTGCTTCTGCCGCGGGAACGGCTCGTAACAATCGCTGATGCGCTGCGGCCACATCCCGCGCTTCTTTCTGTTTCGGCTGAGATCGAGGTGCTTTGGCATTGCGATGTGTTTTTGAGACGCCCGGTTTTTTAGCGAAGCATGGGAAAGCACGGGAACGACGGCGCAATCCTTACGAGGCGCGCAGTTTTTTGCCGATCGCGAACGCCACTGCGCCGCCAAGCAGCGCCGCGGCAGCCGGCCCGTGATGCAAACTCAGCACCAGGCCGCCGACGGCGGAAGCCACACCTGCGATCTCGACAATCATCCCGATAAACTCCAGATGCGTATTGGCCGTGGTGCTCGTGCTGGCCGTGGTGGTTGAATTGGTCGTATTGGTTGCCATTTGTTTTTCCTCTCGAAAAGTTTTTGCTTCTACAGACTTGTTTGCGCGAGGCGGTCAGTCGCGAATCGGCCGCGGCGCGTCAAAGATTATTTGCGGCACTTCTTCACCAGCCGCCGGACCCTTGCCGTAAGACATCTCGAGCAATCGTTCCATCATGCGCTGCGCGATTTTCTCGTCCTTCGATTTCAGGAGCCTTGCGCAAGCCTCATAGAGATCCACGTGTTCGTGCATGGCGTCCACAAATCCCACCCCGTCTTCCGGCAGAGGCTCCGAGCCTGGCGGAATATCCACCGTATCTTTCCCGCCTTGCGTATCTTTTGTGTCTTTCGTGCCCTTCTTCCCGTTCTTTTCGCTTAGGACGCGCGACGTTCCCTCGCCAGCCTTTTTTTTGCGCTGCCTGGGCTGGCTCTTCGCTTCCCCTTCCAGAGACGGAGCCACCTCAGCGCACGCATCGCGTTCCTTACCGGCCGCGGCGGAATACGCGGCGGCCGCAGCGGGAAAATCGCGTGCATCGTCAGACGCAGCCCTGCCCACTTTCACCAGCGCTTCCGTTTCCTGCGCCGTGCTGCAAGGTGAGACCGGTGCATGACCGTTCACTTTTCCTGCGCTCGGATCATGGCCGTTGCTTTTCATTTGCGGAGTTCCTCTCCGATTTGCCGGGATGCATCGCGCGTCCGGCGAACCTTTCCCGGCGAGCCGGGATTGAACGTCGTTTCAGAGCGCTTCGCGCGCTGCCGCGACGTTTCGATACGTGAGGCGGAATTCAAGGCTGTGTCGAACGGCTCGGCTCAGGGCTCGGCGCGGATTTGCGTCCGTGCATGCGTTCCGGGAAGCCTCGAACGTGCAATCCTAGATACACGCCGCAGATCGCGGTCAGATGGTTTCGGCAAAGCATGGAGTTCTTCAGCGCGCGGCCTTTGCACGGTCTCCAGACGTGGGTGCAATTCCCGGACGCGCGATAGGCAATGCATCGCATTTTTCGTTCTCTGTGGCGGAAGTCTTCGAGTCAGGCCGCTTAGACCAGGAGCTTGGCCGTGAGCCCGCTGCCGCCGGTCGACGAAATAAATTTGACGCGCAAAAACCTTGCCTGCACTCCGTCCACGGTGCGCGCCTCGCCTGCGGCGTTCGTCGTGGTGTCGATGGTCTGATACTCCGCGTCGACGTCGGCCATCGCACCTTGCAAAATAAGATTGACGGCTGTTGGGACGGTCCCAAAAATTGTTTGCCAGCGCACGGCCGTGCCGCTATCCGCCCGGCCGGCGTAGCTGGGAATGGCAAACTGACTGCCTGCCTCGGCGCTTCCGGGAAACGCCTCGTTATTGAAGCTAAAGCCTACATCTCCGGGCATTAGCGAACTTGGCGGAGTCGTATTTTGATAGCTCGGCATCTTGGCTCCTTTTTGTGCGTAAGCTGTGCGCGCGCGACTTGTTTAGGCGCAACTCAGCGTGAAAACCGTGTGGAACTCTGGAACTTGTTGCGGCAGAGACACTTCGGCGCATGCGTCCGCAGCCGCGCTATACTTTCTTTGTTCGAGTGGTCTTGGAGTTTGTCTCGATCCCAGGTGCTGGGGGTGCGTTAGATTTCAGCCGTAAAAGCAAAACGCCCCGGCGTTGCCGAGGCATAATTCTCTACGAAAGAAATTGTACCACTTTCTGATTTTTTGTCAAGAGAAATCTTCAAAATTCCTAAACTTTTTTTACCGCCTTTTATTTTCAACATCATACATCGCATCTCCCCCGCCTTCCTCGTCCGATAAATCTTCAAATCGGCAAAATGATGCATTAATTCGCTCAATCTAGGTTCGGGTTCTGCTCGGAAGGCGCTGACACGCCAGCGCATTTTAGGCTCGCCAGCCACGATAATGTCGAGGAAATGGAGATTGATTCGCTTTGCGACCCGGTTTACGGCTTCATGTTCCTTTCGCGGTCGTCGCTCAATACCTGGCAAACCTGGAGCCAGATGGCATCCAACGAGCCTTGAGCCGGCTCTTCTGAAGCTGGCAAACCACTCGGTACATGGTGTGTCCCGATTTCCACAATGCCATGCAACCCAATCTCCTCGATCTATATCTATTTGATAGTTTATACTCCAGTCACTCCACCTCGAAGACCCATGCTACGAACAAGCGGAGCAGTATTGGTTAGGAGCTAGTGATGATCATCGGAGAGCGCTTGCGCGTTTTGCGCGAGGAAAAGAAATTGTCCCAAGGTGACATCGAGAAACGAACCGGCCTGCTGCGCTGTTATCTTTCGCGCGTCGAGAATGGCCACACCGTGCCCGCCATCGAAACGCTCGAAAAACTCGCTCGAGCTCTGGAGCTGCCGCTTTACCAGCTTCTCTACGATGGCGACGAACCGCCCCAGCCCGACGTTCCGGCTGCTTGGATCGAGTCCGGCAGCTCAACTTGGGGCAGTTCGGGCAAGGACTTGCGCTTTATGCGCAAACTGCGCCACCTTCTGAGCAAGATGGAACCACAGGACCGCTCGCTTTTGCTCTTTACCGTGCAACAGATGGTGCGGAAAAAGAAATCGCTGGGCGCTGCCGCCGCTACTTCAGAGAGCTAGCACGGAGCCTAACTCTTGGCATTAAAATCCCGATGGCACGGGTCTTCCTGCTTCCTCGTCCTCACTCCCGTTCAGGCCTCGCCGCCGAAAGAATCATTCTCCTAAGATGGAGCGCTGCCGCTTGACCACGGAGGTGTTCCTACGCGCTCTTCCTCCGCCGCACATCCCGCGCGCGACGCTCTGCTAAACTCTATCTGTGAATTCCCAGATAACTGCGCCGCGTCTCGCGAATATCCGTCTGCACCCCATTAAGGCGCTCGACCCGGTTTCCGTAAGCGAGGCGCGCATCGGCCCCAACGGCGGCCTTGAACTCGATCGCGTTTGGGCGCTCTACTCCGCCGATGGCCGCTGGGTGAATGGCAAACGCACCCCCGCCATGCACCTCATTCGCGCCGCGTACGCGCCGGACATCCGTTCCGTTACGCTTACCGTTCCCGGAGATCGCCGCGACATTCCTGCTATGACGTTTGCCTTTCCAAGCGATACGGAAGGTGCGGCGGAGTGGTTCAGCATGTACTTCGAGCAAATGATTCAGGTTCGCTACACGCGCGAAGGTTTTCCCGACGACGGTCTGGCTTCCGGCCCAACGATTGTCTCGACAGCCTCGCTTGAGGCTGTCTGCGGATGGTTTCCAGGCATGGCGCTCGATGAAGCACGCCGCCGTTTCCGCACCACCCTCGAAATCGAAGGCGTGCCAGCGTTCTGGGAAGACCAGCTTTTCGGCGAGACCGAAACCAGCGTCGTGCGCTTCAAAATTGGTGAGGTAGCTTTCGAGGGCAGCAACCCTTGCGCGCGCTGCCCGGTTCCCGCGCGCGACTCGCGCACCGGCGTCACGCTGGACGGTTTCCAAAAGCGCTTCGTCGAACTTCGCCGCGCGCAGCTACCCGTGTGGGCTCCCGCCGCGCGCTTCGACCACTTCTACCGCCTGACCACCAACACCCGCGTCCCTAACGCCGAACAGGGCAAACTCCTCCGCGTCGGCGATGCGCTTACGATTTGAGGCGATCCCTCAAATCGAGCGCGATCATCAGCGTGCTTTCGATTAGAAACATCCTTTGGGAGCTCAGCTGACCAATTCTCCTGGTCAATCGACTCTTTGAAATCGCGCGCACCTGCTCGCATAGCGCCACGGAATCTTTCGACAAAGATGCTTCCCCCGCGGGCAACTCGACGTGCGTAGGATACAGGCGTCTCTTATTTTCGCGGCTGGTGAGGGGAACCACGATCACAATCGGAGCGTTGGCATTGAGTGCATTACGGCTGACGATCAATACCGGCCGAGTCCCACCTTGCTCTGAACCGGAAATGGGATCCAAGTTTGCCTGGTAAACTTCCCCGCGTAGCATTCAATGCCCGACCAAGTCCCGCTCGGATAGCTCGATTGCTTCAGCATCGCTTCGAGCGAATTGCTCCGCGACGCGCAACGCCTCTCGCTGATACTGCTTATCTTCCGCCATGCCCTGAAACGAGTCATCGATAGCCTTTCGTTCCAGTGCTCTTACGTGGATTGCCAATGCGTTCACGATGAAATCGTTCACGCTGCGTGTCTGCTCTCGATCGACGTAGCCCTTGACCCGCTCGTACAACTGCCTCGGGAGGCGCAAGGTCGTCTGTATGTTACGAGCTGTCTTTGTCGTGCCGGCCTGAATCGTCAGGCGCTTCACTTTCCGATTTCGCATACTGATATCATAAGCGATACCACGAGCCGAGTTCAAGAGCGCAATCCGGTATCATTCATGGGCCAAAAGGGTGATCGTTATGCACTTCAGCAAAAGTACTTCCTTGGCGGAAACATTCCCCGCCGCAGCAACTCCTTCCCGCAGCGGTGTCTCACTTCCTCCGTCCAGTTCACCCAACTGCGCTCGCTCAAGCCCACAAAATGCCGCGCATTTTCGTAGGGCGCGAGACCGAGGTAGTACAGCCGGAAGAGCACCATGCGCGAAGCCCATTCCGGCCCTTCGAGCGCCTTCTGCCCTGCCAGCGCGAAGTCCGCGACCCATTCATTGAGCCGCGCACGAATGTCTGGCCGCCACAAGAACTTTCCCGTGTCCTTCCAGTTCAGCGCGGATATCCCACGTTTCGTTTCCAGCACTTCGCGAGCGCCGCGATACACTTCCCAGCAGACATCAAACGCCAGTTCCGGCTTTACGCTCATGGCTCCTCCGCCATCGCGCACGGTTCGTGCGCTTCGCTGCCCTTAGCCCCGCGCCTCAAGTTCTGCCGACAATTTCTTCAGCAGTTCGCCCTCTGCGAAGTCTTGTCCTCTCTCCGGCGGCGATCGATCTTTCTCCGAATCCGGCTGCGCCGTTCCAGTTGCACCGAGTATTCCCAAACGACGCCGAAGCCTTCCGCGCGCATGGCTTTGTCCACGGCTCGGCACCTCTTCACCACCGTGTACGCTCCGAACCGCGGCTTGCGCATATGCCGCAATTGCGCGGAAATGCTCGCCGGCGGGTAGTGCGTCAGCTTCGTCAACTCGTCGAGCGTCAGCCATGTCGCGCACTGCCCTGCGCTCAGCATCACGTCCCGAATCACTTCCCGCTGTTTCCGCGACTGCACCGGCTTGGCCTCTTCTTGCTTCATCCTCCGCTTCGACCTCCGCATCGCTCGCGCCTCCTTCCCTGCTCGCTATTCTCTTTGCGCAGGAAACTCGTCGTCGCCGTCAGCCTGGCTCTCGGTGTTCTCTTGCGTCTCCGGGTCGTCCGTCTCATCGGGCAACTCCTCGTCCTCTCCCGGTTCCGGCACCCACGCCGTCCGGTCGGGGTCTTGGTAGTCGCCAGGGCAGGCGCTGCAGGCACGCAGGGCTTGCGGCGAAGCTCCCGTATTTCTACGGACAGCACCCTGATGCGGCCTTCCCACCATTGCGGCGGGCCTCCAAGGGCCAAAAAGTTTTCCACAGAATTCCACAGGTTTATTACCTATAAGTATTATTTACTTGTTTTACTTTACTATTAATATGCGCGTCGTCCCCTAACGGAGGTTTATGACCAACCGATCGTCGCAGCCGCCTTGGGAGTTTCTTCTTTCCGCTTCGCGAAACTCTCTGCAAAGTTTTGAATTGTCTCGTCTGGCCCACGCGTCCGATCTCCGCAAGGAAATTGTCGCTTTGGTTGATCAATGGATGGAAGAAAACGCCGCTGCCTTGCTGGCCCGCTGGCTTCTCGAGGAGCGCGAACGTTCCGCCCGGGTGCCCGGCGTGCTTTCTTCCGCCGAATCCGGAAAGAATGGCGCACATCCCGTGTCCGATAATTTTCTTGCGGATCGAGCCGCCTCCCAGTCCATAAATGGCGGTCCATCCTGACGTTTTGCAGGTTTTTGGAGGCTTGTTGGTCGCTCCAGCACCGAATATGCCGCTGATGCTGCGGTTGGCCTCGCTGCCTAAACGTGTGCTTCGTGGAGTTCGCACAAACGCATATTCCGCTCTCGCCAAACTCTCTCGCGCCGGAGCCTCGCACCACCGCGTCCAGCCACCTATGCCGTTCTTCATCACGCCCACCCACGCGCCCAGCCCAAATCAGACTTACGTCTTGGCTACTGTGTATGTATGACCAGACACAACTTCGCGGAAAAAGCCGAGCGAGTAGCGGCTTATAAGCGGAAAAGACCGGGATATTTTGTGTGGCGTTATCTAAGAACGAATCAAGAATGGAATGCGCTAACGCGACGGAGTAGAAGGCGTCGGCTGCTGCTCGAGTAGTTGTTCCTTGCGATAGACCAAGGAGTTGATGTCGTACGTTGCTAGCTCAAAACCGTGCCCGTGCGTGATCGCATCCGTTGGGCACGCTTCGACGCAGTAACCGCAAAAAATGCAGCGGGAATAATCGATATTGTAAACGCTGGCATAGCGTTCGCCGGCCGAGATCCGGCTGGCGTCAGTATTTTCAGCCGCTTCAATGTAGATGCAATTCGCCGGGCAGGCTGCAGCGCACAAAAAGCATCCAACGCACTTCTCGAGCCCCGATTCGTCGCGGTGCAATACGTGGATCCCGCGATATCGCGGCTGAAAATGTACCGGCTCGAAAGGATAATTTTCCGTGACCGTTTTACGAAACATATTCCGGAAAGTCACGCTGAATCCCTGCACCAGCGTCGTGAATGTTTCGCCGACTTCTCGAAGGATGGATGCCATAAGCTAGGAGTCTAACAAACGGCCTGTGCTCCGGCAAATCGGTATCTTCGCGCCGCTAGGCATACTTCTTACGTTTTCAACGACTCAATGATTTGCTTGCCGTGAAATCGCCCGTTTTCGATGAAAATGTCGCCGGTATGCCGCCCACCAATCACCACACCCGCCAAATGAATTCCGGGAACATTGCTTTCGAGCGTGTTGGGATCAAGAGCAGGTTTGCGGGTGTCGGGGTCTAGTTGCACTCCCAGGCTTTCGATAAATTCATAGTCCGGATGATAGCCGGTCAGCGCAAAAACTTGCCTGGCGGGCAAGCGCTTCTCGCCCGCGCCATTTTGCACGACAACTTCGTCTCTTGTGATCTGTTTCACACGCGTCTCGAATAGAGCTTTGACTTCTCCGGCTTTGATCCGGTTTTCAATGTCGGGCCGGACCCAATATTTAATGGACGAGCCAAGCTCGGCGTTGCGATGCACCAGGGTAACGCGGGCGCCATTCCGAAAGAGGTCGAGAGCGGCCTCCGCCGCGGAGTTCTTGCCTCCGATTACCACCACGTCCTGCTTCCAAAACTCGAAGGGTTCGCTGTAGTAGTGCGAAACGTGCGGCAAGTCCTCTCCCGGGATGCCCATCACATTGGGAAGATCGTAGTACCCCGTGGCGACGGCGATTTTTTTCGACGGGTACCGTGCTTCCGTTCCCTCCTCCGTTTGGGTTACGACGGTAAAGCTGCCGTCGTGGCCGTCCACTCGCAGTACGCGCTCAAACAGTCGCAACTCCAACTCATAATGCTCGGCCGCCTTGCGGTAGTATTTGAGCGCTTCAACGCGCACCGGCTTCTCCGCCGCGCTAACCAGAGGCAAATCGCCAATTTCAAGGAGCTCCGGCGTGGTGAAAAACACCATATTGACTGGGTAATGGTAAATCGAGTTGCACAAACAGCCCTTATCGATCACCAAAGGCCGCATGCCGGCCCGCTTCGCCTCAATCGCGCAAGCCAGTCCGGTAGGTCCCGCACCAATGCAAATAATGTCGTAAGTGGCCATGGGATTTTTAGTTTGCCGGGAGTTCGCAAGAATTGCAAATGTGCTGGAGTCAATGCGTTTGCGGCAGCTCCAGCATTTCCAAAAGTTCTCGCCGGAACGATTCGAGTTCTTCCAGCCGCTCTGGCGTGGCAGTCAGCTCGGTTTTCTTCCACACAAACACTTCGCCAAGCTCACGTTTGAGCCTTACGCTCAGATTCCCGGCGACCAGGTATGACGGACTTGCTAGAAGTTGTCTCATAAACACTTTCAGCCCACGGAAGAGTTGAAAGATAGTCCAAAACGGAGCAAATCGAATGCATGGATCTGACCGACGCCCAGTGGGCCATTCTCGAACCGCTGTTCCGGCC
>JBARJI010000052.1:0-34202 GCA_049800195.1 Candidatus Acidiferrum sp. | reverse complement strand
CATCGGGTCGACGGAGGCGGCGCGGCGAGCGGGGACTAAGCAGGCCAAGGCTGCGGCGACGATGAGGATGAGGGTACAAACCTTCCATTACGAGGCCTGAAGGCGGAGGCCAAGTTCCAAATTCGGGTCACAGAGATCGATCCGGATGGAGTCTTGTCTCATATAGACTTCTCTCACAAAGGGGATTTGATCGCTGCCGCTGTGTTGGCTCGCGTCGGAATGTCTTCACGCGCCAAAGGTTTTGACTTCGGAGCAGCAGAAACCGGCAACGGTCGTTATGCGAGCGCTTGCATCACAACTCTATCGCAAAAATTCTCCTTGATACTCTCGAGGAAAGTGGAAATTGACCATCCGGACCTGTACGAGTTGTTTTTGTTTTCGGAGAGAGTGATTTCCCCCAGAAAGCTCGCGCGACTACTTCCGAAGCTTAGGGCAGTTGATCCTTCGACGGCCGAACTCTCGTGCTGGAAAACGTTCCGCGACAACATCAACAGTGCGCTAACGACGTTGACGGACAAAATTACCTGGACGGAAGGTGACCCAAAACAGACCTGACATGGAACCGCAAGGCTGGTTGATGAAACCCTCGGATGGAAATCCGGGGACGTTTCCACGTTCTTGAATTTTTCCACACGCTTCCAAACCTGTACCAAAAGAGTTAGGACGGGTGGCCCTGATTTACTTCCCCAATTCTTCGGTTCGCTTCTTGAAGCGGGGTCTTGGCGTTGCTTCGGGTCGATTCCCCGCCTCACTCCTCAACGTCGCTCGCCGTTCACCCCTCCAAAACGACCATTCAACCCCCGAATTCGACCATTCCCTGTAAATGAATTGACGTCCCAGTAATTTCCCTGCTACCATCTCCCATGTTTACGCTCAGCCTCGAAGTGTTTGGCCCGCAGAAGCTCTTCTGCCTGCGCGCGCCTCACGCTCCCCTAGTCCGATCCTCCACCTCCTCCATTTCCTTTACCTCTTCGCCCTCCGTCTCTCCACGTCTGCTCTCTCACAGAGCACATCCAGAGAAAACAGCGAGCAAACAACGACCTGTCCTTTCAAGTGTTTACAAATGCCAGTTTCTTCAACCCATGTATTTTCAGTATTTTACAAACTTCCCAAGGGGTGTTTTTTCGCGCCACATTCTCTGTGCCTCGCTCGCCACACAGAAAACGCCGCAACCCCTTTCCCATCATGTCCTTCCGCACAACTCCCGTCATACCGGGGGTGTACCCCTCTACTTTAAGCCATCCTCTCGACGAGCCAGCAAACCAACCCGAACCCTTCCCTCCTTTTCCACAGCCTCCAAGTGTGCAACACGCAGGAATCCCCGCAACTCCCGTCCTGTCAACCGTTTACCTCATAACTTGCGGACATCCCGGGGTGGGGGGCCCTTCTCGCCACTCGTCACTCGCCACTTCTTCTCACGTCACCACCTGCTCCAGCAACTGCCCTACCGCCCGATGCGCCTCCAGGATCGAATACCGATGATCCATCGCTCCCGCCAAATCCGTATTCGCGAAAGCGATCCGTCCGAACGGCTCCGCCCGCAACACCTCCCGCGGCGCAGGCGTGCCATCTTTTCCGAAGAAAAATCCCGGCTGCGGATTGAGATACGCATGGCCCCAGCGATTCAAAACAATTCCCGCAATGTCCCGCTCCGCATCAAATCCCGCGCCTCCAAACATTTCCGTGAACTGCTGCCGTATTCGCCTCTCGTACTCGCGAAACGACGTGGTGATCATCTCGCCGCGCCCGCGATGCCCCTGGTTTTCCGTCGACTCGCCCGGATACGAGTAAAGAACTTTCAGCGACAGCACCACCGGTTCATCCGGGCTAATCGTGGGTGCAACGTCGCCGCACACGGCCTGTCGCACCACATCAAAATAATTTCCCACGCCGTCAAACCACCTGCATCCGGTGATTCCCATTTTTTGCAAAAAACGCCAATTTCGCACCGCGACATTTGCCATCATGCACGGCGACCGGTAAAATTGCGCGTAAGCATTCCGTTGCGCTTCGCCCAAATCTTTGATGATGCGCTTCGCTGTCCAACTTCCCCCGGCCATCACCGCCGAACGCGCTTTCACGCGATAGACTTTTCCGTCCTTGGCGTAAGCAATCGAAAGGGAACTCGCCTTCGCCGGATCGCCATCGTGTTGCACCGAGACCGCCGTCGCGGAAAGCCGCAGCCGCACGCTCGATCCAGCCGCATCCAGCGCCGCAAAATTCACCCCTCCTCGTGTCACTCCGTCCACGGTCGCAGGCCCATCGATCGCAGCAGGCCACAGCGCCTTGGCCATCAGCCGTGCGATCGTCGTATTTCCGCCCGGAAACATTTGCACCGCGTCTCCGGAGCCGTCATCCCACGGATGCAGCAAATCCGCAGCGTAATCGCAGAACGCCGAAAGCGCATCCGGCCCCAATCCCGAGCCGCCGCCTTCAACCGGCGAAAGATAAGTCCGAATGATCTCGCGGCTCAGCCCGTAACGCTCCATCATGTGCTGTTCCAGCGTAATGGCATCGAGCTTCCGCGAAATTTCATCGCCTTCATATTTCGGCGCATCGAATTTCGACTCGTCCGCCGCCGCGCCAGAAAACCAGCGCAACAATTCGTGTCGATCAGCGGCGGAAACCGGCTCTCCTTCCATCTTTTTCCCGACTGGATCGATCAGCCACATTCCCGGTTTCCGTCCGAATTTTTCGCCAAACCAAAAGCCGCACTGCCCGCGGCTCAACCCCGCCGAATCGTACGGCGTTCGGCCCAGTGTCATCGCCGGGCCCGCACCACTCCATTTTTGATATGTCAGCTTGGGCGTGCTCAATCCGATCGAATCGTAAAAACGCGCAATGAAGCTGTAGGGATAGGGAACCAGATAAATCGCCGAACCTTGATGCGCCATCAGCCGCTTTCCATCCACTTCAAATTCATTTTGTTTTGCTTCGCCGCCAAAAATCGGATGGTTTTCGAGAATCAGGCACGTTTTATCCGCTCCCGTTTGTCGCTGCCGAGTTTGTCGAAGGAAGAAAAGCGCCGCTGCCAGCCCGCTGATTCCCCCGCCGACAACAACGCAGTCGTACATCTCCCCGGTCTCAATCGTGTCCGCAGGCAACGGGTCGTACGCTCCGTCGCGCATTTTGTGCCCGGCCGTCATCACCTCGAACGTATTTCCGTTCGATCGGCTGTACTCCCCGGTGCCTCCGTACCCCGTCCAATCCTCCCAGGCATCGCCCCGCGCGGAACCTCTCGGCATCGCCAGAAGTTCGGCCGGATTCAATCCGCTGAGCAAGCCCGCTCCCGATGCAAGCAGCGTCAATCCCAAAAAATCGCGCCGCGTGATGGAAGCATCCATCCCCATGACGCGATCGCCGGAAAGCTTTTTGTTTTTCTTCTTCATGATTTGTCTCTGCAGCGAGCACTGTCGCGCATCCAGCGTGTGCCTGCTTCGGCCACGGGAGTCGTCCAGGAACTCAGATCTCTCATCCTCGACCTTCGCCGCGAATTCTACCGCCGGCAAATGAAATGCGCATCCTTAAACCCTATTCAGAAATCCAGGCAAAACGCCAAGAAAGGTTTGGCGCCGGTACCGCGCCGGGTTCAGTCCCAGCGAAAAGGAAAATCCATTTTTCGCGGCGAAACATACGCTGAGCCAAGGGAAGTAAGTTCTTGTGCAAACTTTCGCCTTTTTCGCGCCGTTCACCCTCAATTTCGCCCCGTCACGCGGTTCGCCAAATTTTAACACTCTCACCAGTGCAACGTTTGTTGCAATGAGATACAATCCCCGGAGCGCTTGCAAATAGGAGCGGTTGGTGGCAAACTCCCGTGTTTGTTTTGCGAGAATCCCATCGTGGCTGTGGTAATGCAACATTCGTTGCGCCAAAGATAGAACGAAGAGAAAACACGGATGATCACCGCGAGCCAGCAAATTTATATTCGAATACCGGAAAATGCGCGGGAAATGGGTGTGTGCGTCGAACTGCAGCAACGCATCTGGGGTTACACGGAAATCGACACGGTCCCCGACCAGATTTTCATCGTCGCGAGGAAAAGCGGCGGCCAGGTGATGACGGCATACGATGGGGATCAACCCGTAGGATTTGCGCTGGCGTTCGCAGCGATGCGTGAAGGCCTTACCTATCTGCATTCCCACATGGTCGGAGTCGTCGAATCCCATCAGAACCGCGGAGTGGGACGGCTGCTCAAGTTGGCGCAGCGCGAAGACGCACTCGAGCGCGGCATCAACTTGATCGAGTGGACGTTCGACCCGCTGCAGCTCAAGAACGCGCACTTTAACATCGAGCGGCTTGGCGCTATCGTCCGCCACTACGTACCGAACCTTTACGGGCGGACCTCCAGCCCGCTCCACGCGGGGCTTGCGACCGACCGTCTTGTCGCCGAGTGGTGGGTGCGCTCGCAGCGTGTGGAAGATGTGCTCGCGGGCAAGCAGATCGCGGCAAACCCAGCGTGGGGGCGCATCGCGATTCCCACCGCGATCCGCGAAATCTGCAAGGACGATCCACAGGCCGCCGAGAAAATCCAAACAAATGTTCGCGAGCAATTTCTAGCACACATCGCGAATGGCCAAGCGGCCGTCGGATTCGAATTCAACGCCGAACAAGGAACCTATCTCCTGGAGCCTTATGAAGATTGAATCCATTACGTTGCGCGAAGTGCAAATGCGCCTGAAGGCGCCGTTCGAAACGAGCTTTGGCGTTTCGCATCTCCGGAGAATTATTCTCGTCGAAGTTGTAGCTGACGGAGTGAGCGGCTGGGGAGAAGTTACTGCGACCGAAACACCGGGCTACAACTCGGAAACCACGGACACCGCGTGGCACGTGATCTCGGACTTCGTCGTGCCAGCCCTTATCGCCAAGACTATTTCCGCTGCTTCGGATTGTCCCGCGCTGCTGGCTTCGATCCGCGGCCATGAAATGGCGAAGAGCGGAGTGGAAAATGCGCTGTGGGATGCGGAGGCGCAGATCAAGGGGATTCCGCTTTCGAAGCTGCTGGGCGGGACTCTGGACGAGATTGCGAGTGGTGTATCGCTCGGGATTCGCGAGAACCCGCTGTCGCTCGTGCGAAAAGTGGAAGAGGAACTGCGCAGCGGATATCAGCGAATCAAATTGAAGATCAAACCTGGCAAGGATCTCGAATATGTGGCCGCGGTGCGCAAGGAGTTTCCCGGGATATTGCTTTCCGTGGACGCTAATTCCGCCTATCGGCTCGAGGACGCGGCGCATTTGCGCAAGCTCGATGAATATAAGCTGCTGATGATCGAGCAGCCGCTGAATTGGGACGACATTTACGCGCATTCGAAACTTCAGCCGCAGATTCAGACGGCGATCTGTCTCGATGAATGCATCAACAACGCGAGGCACGCCTTGACGGCCATCGAGTTGAAAGCCTGCCGGATCATCAACATCAAGCTTGGGCGCGTGGGCGGGCATAGCGAAGCGAAACGAGTCGAGCATGTCTGCCGCGCAAATTCCATTCCCGTGTGGTGCGGAGGAATGTTGGAAACCGGAATCGGCAGAGCCCACAACATTGCGATGTCCACGCTCGCGGGCTTCACGCTTCCCGGAGATGTATCCGCGAGCAAGAGGTATTGGAGCGAAGACATCATCGAGCCCGAGGTGGAGGTTACGCCGAAGGGGACGATCCACGTTCCGAAAACGCCAGGAATTGGTTACGCCGTGCGGCGCGACCGAATCGAGCACCTCACCGTGAGAACCAATAACTGGGATAGCAAACGGAACGCTGCTTAAGCGAGCAGTCCGCGGATTCGAGCCGCTCATTGGCCGGCGCGCGTCGCGTGGAAAGGCGGTTTGCCATCGCAAAACACTTGACAATCGCGCCTCGGCTACTTAGTCTCCCTCACACAAGAATGCAACAAATGTTTCACGCATTCAGGGGCCAGCTTTTGTGTTGCATGCGTAGCTGGTGATCCTGGGCAGCGTCAAGCGAAGCAGGAGGAAGTTACAGTGAAGAAATCCATACATCTGAAACTTTTGTGTTTGAGCTGCGCAGCCGTTTTCGGTGGCGCCGCGATTTTTGCTCAAGCACACAAGGCGGCGGAAACAAAGGCCGCGGAAACAAAGGCGGCGGAGGCGCAAGCAAAGGCCGCTGTTTCGGACGAAGGCGGGATCAAAGCGCATGATCTGACCGCGGACGACCTCGACGCGTTCTTCGATGGATTACTTCCTCTAGAGATCCAGCACGCGGACATCGCGGGCGCGGTGGTCGCGGTGGTGAAGGACGGGAAACTGGTTTTCGCCAAGGGCTACGGCTACGCCGATGTGGCAAAGAAAACTCCGGTTTCTCCCGAAACAACACTTTTTCGCCCTGGATCGATTTCAAAGCTGTTCACCTGGACGGCGGTGATGCAGCAGGTGGAGCTGGGGAAATTGGATTTGGACCGCGACGTGAACGACTATCTGGATTTCAAGATTCCGCCGACATTTGGAAAGCCCACCACACTGCGGGACATCATGACGCATCGGTCGGGTTTTGAGGAGACGATTAAAGATCTGTTTGTAAGCTCGGCGAGCGACCTGCGGCCGCTGTCGCAGTACTTGCAGGTACACATGCCTGCCCAGATTTTTCCGCCAGGAACGACGCCGGCTTACTCGAATTATGCAACGACCGTTGCAGCGTATATCGTCGAGCGTGTTTCTGGAGAGAAATTCGACGACTACGTGGAAGAGCATTTTTTCAAACCGCTGGACATGAAGCATGCGACATTTCGCCAGCCGCTCCCGGAGGCTCTGAAGCCGGATATGTCCGACGGCTATCTTCTGGGCTCGGGCGAACCGAAGCCCTTCGAATACGTGCAGGTTGCGCCTGCTGGGGCGCTTTCGGCGTCGGCAGTGGACATGACGCACTTCATGATCATGCACCTGCAGAATGGGCGCTACGGTGATGTGCAAATCCTGAAGCCGGAGACGGCGATCGAGATGCACGCGCGGCAAAAGGGATGGCCGTCGGCGATGAACGCGATGTGCCTGGGGTTTTATGAGCAGTTGGAGAACGGTCACCGCGTCATTTCGCACGGAGGAGATACGGTCGCTTTTCACAGTGACTTGTTCCTGATTCTGGATGCCAACACGGGGCTCTTCGTTTCCTACAACAGCGCTGGGCGGGGAGAGATAGACGCGCGAGGCACGCTTTACGACAAGTTCATGGACCGGTATTTTCCAGCGGCTCCGCCGAGCGAGCCGGTGCTTGCGACGGCCGCGGAAGACGCGAAAAGCGTCACGGGCGTCTACGAAAGCAGCCGGCGATTTGAAACCAACCTCCTGGCAGTAACCGGGTTGATGGGAGAAACGAAAGTCACCTTCAATCCGAAAGACGACACCATCTCGATGGCGGGTATGAAGGGGCTGAATCAGCAGCCGCTGCATTTTCGAGAAATGGCGCCGATGGTCTTTCGCGATGTGGATGGCAAGGCGAAGGTTGCGTTTGTGAAGGACGCCACGGGCCGGCGCGTAGCGTATATCGATTATCCGTTCATGGTGTTTCAGCAGGTGAATTATACGTTCGACAAGCAAAGCGCGAATTATTTCATTATTGGATTTAGCTTGGCGGTGATCGCGCTGACGCTGCTGCTGTGGCCTATTGGAGCGATGATTCGCAAACATTATAGAAAGCCACTCTCGCTGGACGC
Organism: Candidatus Acidiferrum sp.; assembly: GCA_049800195.1. GTDB lineage: Bacteria > Acidobacteriota > Terriglobia > Acidiferrales > UBA7541 > Acidiferrum. The sequence continues at coordinate 26,547 of JBARJI010000052.1, read as the reverse complement.
AGGTGCGAAGCGGCTGCGCATGCTGGTGCGCCTGGTCTGTTTTGGAGTTGTGCTCTTTTTGGTGGGCTTGCTGATCTTTGTGAGCAAACTCAGCAACCCATCCGGTATGGCGGAGCGCAACGATTTGTGGGTCCACCTGCTGCAAGTTCTGGGGCTGCTAGTCGGCTTGGGTTCGCTGATCGCGATTTACAACAGCGTGAAGTCCTGGGGCGACGGGCAGCAATGGGTGTGGAATAAAATCTGGAACACGTTGCTGGCGTTCAGCTGCGTGGGCTTTTTCTGGTTTATTTATCACTGGCATTTGCTGAACTTCCATTTGAATTACTGAGGGAGCGGGGAAGCCGCGAGAATTAGGTAAGTACAAATCGAGGACTCTGTAAGAGGGTCTCTCGAAGCCCACTGGCATCACTTGCCGAACGCGGGAAGCGTTTACAGGGAAAAAATCCATGCGTGCAAAACTGCTTTGTTTAGGTTGTGCAGCGCTATTGGGCTGCGCCGCGATTTTTGCTCAAGCGCACAAGGCGGCGGAAACAAAGGCCGCGGAAACAAAGGCGGCGGAGGCGCAAGCAAAGGCCGCTGTTTCGGACGAAGGCGGGATCAAAGCTCATGATTTGACCGCGGACGATCTCGATGCGTTCTTCGATGGTTTATTGCCTCTGGAAATCGAACATGCAGACATAGCGGGCGCGGTGGTCGCCGTCGTGAAGGACGGCAAACTCGTTTTCGCAAAGGGCTACGGCTATGCCGATGTGGCAAAAAAGATTTCCGTTTCGCCGGAAACGACGCTTTTTCGCCCTGGATCGATTTCAAAGCTGTTCACCTGGACGGCGGTGATGCAGCAGGTGGAACAGGGAAAACTGGATTTGGACCGCGACGTCAACGACTATTTGGATTTCAAGATTCCGCCGGCATTTGGAAAGCCCATCACGCTGCGGGACATCATGACGCACAGCACGGGTTTTGAGGAGACGGTCAAGGATCTGGGCTTTCTGGGCTCCGCCAGCGAGCTACGTCCGCTCCCGGAATACCTTCAGTTACACATGCCCGCCCGAATTTTCCCGCCCGGAGTTACGCCGGCATATTCAAATTATGCGACGACCCTGGCCGGATATATCGTCGAGCGCGTTTCTGGAGAAAAGTTCGACGATTACGTGGAGGAGCACTTTTTCAAACCGCTGGATATGAAGCACGCCACATTTCGTCAGCCGCTGCCGGAAGCTCTGAAGGCGGACATGTCCGACGGATATATGTTGGGGTCGGGCGAAGCGAAGCCGTTCGAGTATATACAGGTTGCGCCTGCCGGAGCGCTTTCCGCTTCGGCAGTGGATATGACGCACTTCATGATCATGCACCTGCAGAATGGCCGCTACGGAGACGTGCAAATTCTGAAACCGGAGACGGCGATCGAGATGCACGCGCGGCAGAAGGGATGGCCACCGGCGATGAACGCGATGTGCCTGGGGTTCTACGAGCAGTCCGAAAACGGCCATCGCGTCATTTCCCACGGAGGCGACACGATCTTCTTTCACAGCGATTTGTTCTTGATTCTGGATGCGGACACGGGGCTCTTCGTGTCTTACAACAGCGCCGGTCGGGGAGAAATAGATGCGCGAGGCGTGCTGTACGACAAGTTCATGGACCGGTATTTCCCAGCCCCCGCGGCGAACGAGCCGGAGTTGGCAAGCGCCGTAGAGGATGCACGCAGTGTTGTGGGGACGTACGACGTGAGCCGCCGGTTCGAGACCAATATTTTGGCGGTAACGGGACTGCTAGGCGAAACGAAGGTTACGTTCAATCCGAAAGACGGCACGATCTCGATGGAGGACTTCGAGGGAGTGAACCAACAGCCGCTGCACTTTCGAGAAATCGCGCCGATGGTGTTTCGCGACGTGGATGGCAAGGCGAAGATTGCCTTCGTGAAGGATGCCACGGGCCGTCGCGTAGCTTATGTCGATTATCCGTTCATGGTGTTTCAGCAGGTGAATGATACGTTCGATAAGCAAAGCGTGAGTTATTTCATTATCGGATTTAGCTTGACGGCGATCGCGCTGACGCTGCTGCTGTGGCCTCTTGGCGCTATGATTCGCAAACATTATGGGAAGCCACTCTCGTTGGATGCCGGCGCCAAGCGGCTGCGCATGCTGGTGCGGCTGGTGTGTTTTGGAGTTGTGATCTTTGTGGCGGGCTTGCTGATTTTTCTGAGCAAGCTCAGCACGCTGTCCGGGTTGACGGAGCGCAACGATTTGTGGGTCCACCTTCTGCAGCTTCTGGGGCTGATAACTGGTTTGGGCTCGCTGATCGCGATTTACAACAGCGTGAAGTCCTGGGGCGACGGGCAGCAATGGGTGTGGAATAAAATGTGGAACACCTTGCTGGCGTTCAGCTGCGTGGGCTTTTTCTGGTTTATTTATCACTGGCATCTGCTGAACTTCCATTTGAATTACTGACCGAGGGGGCGCAACCGCCGTCCCTGCGCGAACAGGGAAGCCTTCGGAAGGATGCTGCGTGGGACTCCTACTTCATCTGGCGCATGACTCAGTGGGTGAACGCGGGAAGAGTTTCGATCAGGGCTTTCGCGCCGTTCCATAGAATCTGTACGCCGATACAAACCAGCAAGAATGAGGAAAGGCGCATGATAACGCCCATTGCTGTTGCTCCCAGCGCACGCGCCAGGCGATCCGAAAATCCATAGCAGAGATAGATGCTCACGGCGATGATAAGAGTGCCGATGAGCACGGCAAGCAGGCCCAAAGGATTCAAGCCGATATGGTGGGGTATGTTGGCACCGAGAGTGATGGCGACGGAAATCGAACCGGGGCCGACGGTCAATGGCAGCGTGAGCGGATAGAAGGCGTTCTTGAATTCATCGCCAGAAGCGGCCTTCTTGCGTACTTTTCCTTCGCGGCGGTCGTCAGAGTCATCGTCCGAACGATTCAGCATGGCCCAGCCAGTGGCGATCACAATCAGGCCACCGCCGACCTGAACTACCGGTAAGGAAATTCCGAAAAAAGTGAGAATGTGCGTTCCGATCAGGCAGGAGCATACCAAGAGAAAAAAGCTGTTGATAGCGACGCGTCGCGACAGGGCGCGGCGATCCGGCGTTGAATAATCTCTCGTCAAAGCGAGAAAAATGGGGCTGCCACCGAGCGGGTTCACGATGGGGAATAAGGCGCTGAGGATTAGGAGCGTGCTTTTCGCGGCTTCCAGCAATCGAGTTCTCCGGGATTTGGAGTATAGCCGAGCCGCGACTTGGCGTCACAATACCCCTAGGCTCCATTTTTAGGTAGCTGGACGCGAAAGCAGCTCGCGCTTGGAAACGCGCGATCGGAATTCGGCCGCCGTGCTGCGTTCACGATGTTTAGCCGGACACAATTTTCGCTGTTGTGATGGCTTGTCCCACGTGGCGCTGTGTATGGTCGGCGATGTGAACCAAGAGGCCGCCGAGCGTGGTGGGGAGTTTATTTTGGCCGACGCTACGCGGCGCTTCGAGATCTGCCCCGAAAAAGTTTCGGATGCGAGACGCGCTCCTTTTCAGGGCCGCGGACAGTTCTGCAAAAACTTCGATTCGCGTAGCTCCAGAGTCCAGTTCAGCTTTAAGTTCCGCTAACTGCTTCGCGTCCAAGGACTTTTCTTCCGCATAAGTTAGGAGGCGGTCCAAGCTCCGCGCGATATGACGCAAATGAAAGGCTACGGGAGCGATCTGCGCGGGGCGGCGGTTCAGTTGGTCATCGCTTAGCGAGCCGCACCAGCGTTGCAAATCTTCGCCGGCCAGTTCGAGGGCGTGCAGGACGGCGCGAGGAACGGCGGGGACTTCCGCGAGAGTTCCGCGCAGCCAGGGCTCGGGAAGTTTCTTTTCGGACATTTTCGAGAGCCTCCAAGTAAGGATGTTCCAGAGTGCGATTTCCTCTATGGTCCGGGCGCCCACAGATTACGCTGATCGTTTGGAGCGTGACACAGGTTAGTGCGGGCTGCTGCAACTCAGAATTTTGAAGAACTTGCGCGTGCGGCCGTCGGGGGCCTTGCTCACCAACGACGACGTGCGCTAGAGTCGCGGTTCTAGCTTGGGGAAGAGCATGGTGATGAAGAGAAAGACGACACGAAGTGCGCAAGGAGTGCCAGGCGAAAAGGTGCGGATTTTAATTCCGCGCGAGCGCATTCACCGGCGAATCCTGGAGATCGCAAAACAAATTCGCGAAGACTTTCCGGAAGAGCCGCTGCTTTTGGTGGGCGTGCTGAAGGGCGCGGTGTTTTTTCTTTCGGATCTGGCACGCGGAATTCCGGGCGAGGTGTCGCTGGATTTCATCGCGGTGTCCAGCTACGGAAAAGACACAACATCTTCCGGGCAGGTTCGGCTGACGAAGGATTTGGATGCGAGTATCGAAGGAAAAACGGTGATCGTCGTCGAGGATATTTTGGACACCGGGATGACGCTGCAATACCTCTTGAGGATCCTCGAACAACGCAAGCCGAAACGGCTGCGCGTGGCGGTGCTTCTGGACAAGCCCGAACGGCGCATTGCGGACGTGCACGCGGAGTACGTCGGATTCAGCATTCCGAACGAATTCGTCGTCGGCTTTGGGCTGGATTATGCGGAACGTTATCGCAATCTTGAGGGCGTCGGAGTGCTGACGCTCAAGCCGCTGGAAAAAGCCCAAAAATCAGGGGATTGAAAGAAGGGCGGCGCGAACAATGTGTTTGCGGCGGCCTGAACCACGCCGTTGGAAAAGGTCCGCGAGCGCAATGGCATGGACCGCAATCGCTCCGCGCCCGCCTGCTATAATGAAATGAGTTCATGAATCCCACGAACGAACCTAAAGAAACGACGGCCGCGGAAACGGTGGCGATCGAGCCGAAAGAAGTTTCCGCCGAAGTTCTGAGCACACTCGCGGAGATCGGCGAAGAGGTGAATTCTTCGCTCGACCTGGACGAGGTGCTGGCGCGAAGCGCGGCGCTCATCAAACGGCACATTGACTACGAAATTTTTGGCGTGCTGATGCTCGAGGGCGACGGCGCGTACCTGAAACACAGATTTTCCATTGGTTATCCGCGGGAGCTCGCGGAGAATTTGCGCATCCCTATCGGGCAGGGAATTACGGGAACCGCGGCAGCCACGGGACACCCCGTGCGTGTGAGCGACACTTCCAAAGATCCGCGATACATTAACGCGATTGAAAGCGTGCGATCCGAACTGGCCGTGCCGTTGATGCTGCAAGGGAAGTGCGTCGGCGTGCTCGACATCCAGAGCGGGCAGCTGAATTATTTCACGCGCGAGCAGCAGAGCATATTGACGCTGCTCGCGAGCCGGCTGGCCGTGGCCATCGAGAATGCGCGTTTGTTCCAGCGCGTGAGCGCGCAGGCGGAGACGCTGCTGCTTTTGAATGAAGTGGGGCGGGAGACGAGCTCGATACTCGACGTGGAGGAATTGCTGCGGCGCGCGGCGGAACAGATCAAGAGAGTCATCGATTACCAGATTCTGAGCATCATGCTGTACGACGAAGATCAGAAAGTTTTCAGGCACCGCGTGGACGTGAAGCACGGACATCGCGTGCAGGGAAAGATGCGCGTGGCGGCAAGCGAGGGGATCGTGGGCGCTGCGGCGGAGCTGAAGGAGCCCGTGGTCGTGCCGGATGTGACGGTCGACCCGCGGTATCTGATGGTGAATCCGGAGACGCGCTCGGAGCTGGCGATTCCGATGCTGCACAAAGGGAAAGTCATCGGAGTTCTGGACCTGGAAAGCCCGCAATTGAATTATTTTACAGAGGATCACGTGCAGACGCTTTCGATTCTGGCGGCGAATCTTGCCGTGTCCTTGGAAAACGCGCGGCTCTATGAACAAGTGGCGCGCGACGAAGCGCGCCTAGAGCGCGACCTGCAAGCAGCGAAGCGCATTCAGGGCGCGCTTTTGCGGCCGGTGCCGACCGAGGATTTCGGCCTGGACATGGCGGCGCGATATCTCTCGGCGAGAGAAGTGTGCGGCGATTTGTATGAGTTTCTCCGCTATGGGCCGCAGCAGCTCGGGATTGCGCTCGGAGACGTGAGTGGAAAGGGAACCGCGGCGGCGCTTTATGGCGCGGTGGCGATCGGCATTATGAGAAGTCTTTCGCCTCAGAAATTGCAGCCCGCGGAAATGCTCAAACAGATGAACCAAATCGTGGGCGAGCGGCGCATCGAAGGACGCTTCATGACCGCGTGTTTCGCGACCTGGCAAAAGGGCCGAAGCAAATTGCGCGTGGCGAACGCGGGGCAATCGCAGCCGCTGCTCTATAAGGATGGCCGCTGCGACAAGATCGCGCTTACGGGATTTCCACTCGGGATTTTTGAAGAGGTGAGTTACGACGAGTGGGGCGTTTCGCTCGCGCCCGGCGACATTCTGGTTTTTCATTCCGATGGAATCGCGGAGACAGTCAACAGCGAGGGACAGTTTTTCGGAACGGAGAAATTGCGCAATCTCATCGAGCAACAACACGAGGTGAGTGCGACGGAGCTTGCAGACCTGATTTTGCGAGAGGTGGATTGGTTTGCCCAGAGCGCGCCGCTGGCGGATGACCGGACACTCGTGGTGCTGAAGGTGCGATGAGCGCGCAGACCCCCAATCCGAGGAAGAAACTGGCGTTTATCGACCCTGCAGGGTTTACGCCGCAGTTTGGCTGGAGGAATTCGCCACGCGAGAAAGGTGTGGAGCACGTGTTTTGCGAAGGCATCATCCTCGTGGCGGCAGCGGCGTCGTTTGGAACGCCGACTTATTTGTACAGCCAAGCGGCGATCACGGGGGCTTATGAGGAGTTGGACCGTGGACTTGGCAAAACGCCGCACACAATATGTTTTGCCGTAAAGTCCAACGGGAATCTTTCGATTTTGAATCATCTTGCAAAATTGGGAAGTGGTTTTGACATTGTTTCGGGCGGCGAGCTTGAGCACTTGGGACATCTGGGAATACGCGGCGACCGGATCGTGTTTTCGGGCGTGGGCAAGACGCGGCACGAAATTCGCGATGCGCTGCAATATTCGCCTTCTTCGCGCGGAAAACGTGCCGCGGATCGCAGCGGCGGAATTCTCTTGTTCAATGCCGAGTCCGAAGCGGAGCTCGAGGTGTTGCTGGAAGAATCGGAGCGCCATGCGGGGCGGGGCGGAAAAATTCCGAGTGTTGCGATTCGGGTGAATCCGGACGTGGCGGCGGGTGGGCATCCCCATATCTCGACCGGAAAACACACGCACAAGTTTGGCCTCGATTGGCCGGAAGCGCGGCGGCTCTATCTTGCCCACAAAGAGTCGAAGTATTTGCGGTGGAAGGGAATCAGCGCGCATATCGGTTCGCAGATCGTTTCCCTGGACCCGTTTCGGCGGGCATTTCGGAGAATTGCCGGCTACGTGGAGGAATTGCGGCGGGCGGGGATTCGGCTGGAGTATCTCGATTTGGGGGGCGGGCTGGGCGTTCGTTATACGACGGAGAAAACACCAGGGCGCGAGGATTACGCGCGGATGGTGGCGGAATGCGTGCGACCACTGGGGCTGCACTTGTTGCTGGAGCCGGGGCGGTCGATTATCGCGAGCGCCGGGATTTTGTTGACGCGCGTGATTTATACGAAGAAGAACCGGGGTAAGACGTTCGTGGTGGTGGATGCGGCGATGAATGATTTGCTGAGGCCGGCGCTTTATGGAGCGATTCATCCCATCACACGGATTGTGCGAGAAGCCGGGGACGGAAAGCCTCCTGCTCATCGCGTCGACATTGTCGGGCCGGTTTGTGAGACCGGCGATTGTTTGTTGCACGAGTGGCCTCTCGGGGAAGTAAGGGCCGGCGACTTGCTTGCGATTTGGACGGCGGGAGCCTACGGCATGACGCAGGCTTCCAATTACAATGCGCGGACGCGGCCCAGCGAGGTGTTGGTCGACGGAACTCGAACCAGACTGATTCGCCGGCGGGAGACACAGGACGACCTGTTGCGGACGGATGCGCTGGCGCCGACGCGGCGGCCACGATTCTAGGGGCCTGAGCTCTCTGTCTGAGGGCGTGCTCTTTGCTTCGGACCCCTGCCAGTACTTAGCGGGCTGCTGAAAAGCCGGATGGGAGCGAGACGTGGCGCTGCGACGCTACAAGCGAGTGGTGAATCCTTTTCCTTTATTCGCGACGCACGGCCAAGATTGGCTGTGCCATGCGATTTTTCCGGTAGACTTTTAGAGCGTCAAGAATTCTCTCGGTCCATTCTGTCAGCCATCCCCCCGGTCTGTACCCCCCCCCCTTTTTTTGTAAGTGTTCATTCTAAAGGGTTTTAAGTGCTTTGTTTCGGAAGTGTTGATTCTGCGGGGGATAGAGGCGTGTTTTGTGGAAGTGCGGATTCTAAAGGAGTTAGAGTTCCAACGCGTTCTCGGGATTGAGCTCGCAGTTCGTGACAGTTAGGAGCACCTGCGAAGGGCGGAACTCGAACTACGAAACTGGAAATACTGCTAAAGAGCCGGGAGAGAGTTCAGGCCTGAGCGCGGCGTGCCGGGATACGGGAAAGCAAAAAAATAGCCGCCCGGAAAGACGGCGGCAAAGGCCGATGAGATGTGATTCTCCAGCCAAAGGAATACCACCCAGGCATAGATTTGTCAAGTACTTTTTGGGATTAATTTTCGGGCCTCGAGCGCGTCGACTAAGTGTAAGTGGCACGAAGGTTTACCTGGGGCTTTGCCGGATCTGATGGCCAAGCCTGGCGGGAACTGGTCCGATGAGGTTTTTATACCGCGGTTGCTGGCGACGAAAACGCCCCGGACTGAGCCGATGATGCCACCTACCACAGTCGCAAATCAGTCAGCAAACACCTACGTTCCGCTTGCACATCGGAGATAGTGCCCGTTCGTCTTGGCCCCGGTTCTTCAACAACCAGCCCAAATCCTGACTGATTCGGTAATCGGAGAAGTGCCCGGGTAATGGTCGATGGATGGGCTATACCGGAAAATTGACATTGGGAATAAGATGGGGTGGTCAAGGTGAGGGCGGGTAGCGAGAGGCTGGCGCCCAGCCGAGGCCATCTCAAAGCCCCACGACACTCGCGTTGTTCTCCGCTCGATTCGAGGTGCTTCTGTGAGCCACTACACGAGGCGTGAATTCCTGAAAACTGGGATTGCTGGCGGAGCCGTTGCTGTAACGGCGAGCTTGCCGATGGGCGCGGCGGGGAAGAGCGTGGCGCGGGAGAGCGCTACGGACTGGGTGACGTTGGGAAAATCGGGAGTGAAGGTGACGCGGCTGGCGTTTGGAACGGGCAGCTTTGGCGGGCAAGTGCAGCGCGAGTTGGGGCAGGATGGGTTTACGAGGCTGGTGCGCTATGCGTACGACAACGGGATTCGGTTTTTTGAGACAGCGGAGACTTATGGCGAGACGCAGCGGATGCTGGGGGCGGCGTTGAAGGGGATTCCGCGCGATAGCTACCGCATTATGTCGAAAGTGACGACCTGGGACGGCGGGGATCCGCTGGAGAAATTCGACGAATTGCGCAAACTGTCGAATACGGAATATTTCGACATTATGCTGCTGCATTGGCAGCACACGGCGACGTGGCCTGCGGATACGAGAAGGTGGCAGGACGGAATTTTGGAAGCTGAGCGGAGGAAGATGATCGTGAGCCATGGAGCGTCGGTGCACGGGCTTCCGGCGCTGCGGCGGGTCCCGGAGAACAAGTGGCTGGACATTGCGATGATCCGGATGAATCACAAGGGGACGCGGATGGACGCGGAGGATTACAACACGGACGGATTGGGGAACGTGCCGGAGGTTGTTACGCACGTGAAAGAGGCGCGGAGAGCGGGACTGGGCGTAATTAGTATGAAGCTGGCGGGGGAAGGGACGTTTAACCGCGAAGATCGCAGGGCGGCGATGAGATTTGCATTCAAGAATGCGGGAGTGGATAGCGTGACCGTCGGGTACAAGAATACGGCGGAGATCGATGAGGCTATTGAGAATCTGAATTTGGCGCTGGCGTAGCGGGCGAGCTGCGATTGGCGATGGCGAAGAAGTTCCGGATTGGTGACAAAGTGAAAGTTATGGGGATGTCTCCCGCGAGAAATCCGCCGGGCGTAAAGGATGAACTGGGCACAGAGAAATTATTCAAAAGCATGATCGGCAAAGTCTACACGGTTCGCCGATTCGACAAATATGGAAATGTCGAACTTGAACCGAAACGGCTGAACACTGTTTGGGTCGAGCCGCAATTCTTGAAACTTCGCGCGAACAAGCCAAATCGAAAATCAGTTCGCTCTCACCCTCCTCACTGGCGCGGTAACTCCAAAAAAACTAGGCCTCGCCCCATTTTAGTTTGCTGCGGAGGATTTCGAAGTAGGGTTTCTTGGGGGGCTGGATGAGCTTGAGGCAATTCGGAGAGCGCGTGATGCGGACGCGGTCTTCGGATTCCATGGGGATGCCTTTTTGGCCGTCGAGAGTTAGGAAGGCGGATTCGGCGCTGCCTGCAAGTTTTACCTCGATGCAGGAGGAATCGCGGACGACGACGGGGCGGTCGGTGAGGGTGTGGGGGCAGATGGGAGTGATGATGAAGGATTCGACGGACGGGTGGACGATGGGACCGCCAGCGGAAAGGGAATAGGCGGTGGAACCGGTGGGAGTGGCGACAACCAGGCCGTCGGCGCGGTAACGACAGACGAAATCGTCGTCGATGAAGAGCTGGAGCTCGATCATGCGGGCGAGGGCGCTTTTGTTGACGACGGCATCGTTGAGGACATGCTGGAGATCGACGACGGCTTCGGCGCGGACGAGTTCGACCTGGAGCATGACGCGCTCGCTCATAGAAGAGCGGCCGGCGAGAGTTTCTTCCAGAGCGGGATAGAGTTCGTCGACCGTGAAGCTGGTGAGGAAGCCGAGGCTGCCCAGATTGATGGGGAGAATGGGAATGCAGCGCGCGGCGGCTACGCGGGCGGCGGCGAGGAGGGTGCCGTCTCCTCCCAAAACCAAAAGAAAGTCGGCTTGGTCCGCGAGATGCTCGCGGGATTGTCCATTGGCGGGATTGGAGAGAGCCGTCGCGGTCTCTTCATCATAAATGACGCGGAGGCCGTGGGATTCGAGCCAGTGGAGAAGGGGCGGCACGACGGCGGAAAGATTTGCGCGGCGCGGGCGGGAAATAACGCCGATAGTTTTGAAGGTTGGAGCGGGCGGCATATTCTTTTGGAATTCTACTTCAGGACCGCTTTGCGAGCGTGGAGAAAATACTCTTGATTGCCTTCCGCGCCAGTCAAACGGCTGGGGCAGACCTTAACGGAAATCAAACCCGCGGCTTCGGCTCCTTTCTGCACGATAGCGATGGCCTTTTCGTGCAAGCGAACGTCTCCGACGATTCCGCCCGCACCGATGTCGTCGCGGGGGAGCTCGAATTGAGGTTTGACGAGAATCAGAAAATTCGCACCCGGCTTGGCACATGCGGAAGCCGGCCCGAGAATCTTGCAAACGGAAATGAACGACACATCGGCGACGACGAGATCGACTTGTTCGGGGACGTCCTGGGAGGTTAGTTCTCGCGCGTTCCGCTCGATGGCGATCACACGAGGATCTTTCTGAAGCTTCCAGGCAAGCTGGGAGATGGTTACGTCGACGGCGTAGACGCGCGCCGCGCCTTGTTGCAGCAAGCAATCGGTGAAACCGCCGTTGGAGGCTCCCACATCGAGACAAACCTGCTCTGCCGCATTTATCGAAAAGTCTGCGAGCGCACCTTCGAGCTTTAGGCCGCCACGGCTGGCATATTTTAGCTGGCGGCCTTTCACCTCGACTTGCGCATCCATGGCAACGGACGTTCCTGCTTTTTGCACGGGTGAGCCGTTCACGAAGACTTCGCCAGCCAAAATCATCGCTTGCGCTTTTGGCTGGGATTCGGCGAGACCGCGATCAATGAGGAGCGAGTCGAGGCGTTTGCGGTCGGGCTTGGGTTTCATGGGCAGTTTGCGTTTTGGGGCAGTTTCACGGTGATCCTATAAGAGTCGAGGTGGGGTGCGCGGGGATTTTAACACAGAGGCCGCAGAGGGCACGGAGGCTCCTCGAACGTGCGGGAGATTTGTGTTTAGTCATGAGGTGGGAGGAGTTAAGCGCGGCGCTGGACGAGGTATTCGGCGATTTCGCGGAGGCGTGAGGCGCGCGGGCCGTAGGGGGTGAGTTCCGCGATGGCCTTTGCCGCTAGGTCATTCGCAATCTGATGGGAACGCTCGAGGCCATAGACGGCGGGATAAGTGGCTTTTTGCTGAGCAGCGTCTTTCCCGGCGGTTTTTCCGAGGGCGGCGGAGGATTCTTCGACGTCGAGGATGTCGTCAGTGACTTGGAAGAGCAGGCCGAGGGATTCGCCGAATCTTCGGAGGCGCGCAACATCTTCGGGGGAAGCGCCTGCGCATAGCGCGCCGGAAGAGATGGAGGCGCGGATAAGGGCAGCGGTTTTGGAACGATGAATGTATTCGACCGTTTCTGGATCGATGCGCTTGCCTTCGGCTTCAAGGTCAGCGACCTGGCCACCAACCATGCCGTTTATCGTGCCTGCGGCAGCGGAAATGTCGGCGAGGATGGCGACGCCGAGGGCGGGGTCGACGGGAGTGGCAGCGATAGTCTCGAAGGCGAGAGTGAGAAGAGCGTCGCCGGCGAGAATGGCGGCGGCTTCGCCAAATTGTTTGTGGCTGGTGGGCTTGCCGCGGCGGAGATCGTCGTTATCGAGAGCGGGAAGGTCGTCGTGGATCAAAGAATAGGTGTGAATAAACTCGATGGCGCAGGCGGGATAATGTGCGGGTACGACATTGGAATCGAAGACGCGAGCGGTTTCGATGCACAGAATCGGTCGGATGCGCTTGCCGCCTGCGAAGACGCTGTAGCGCATGGCTCGGTGAATGGACGGTGGCTGGGCGGATTCGGCGGGCATGAGGCGGTCGAGGGAGGCATCGACGGCGATGCGATCTTCTTCGAAAAACGCGGGGGCAGTCATCGGTGGGAAAGAGTTGAAAGTTCAAAGTTGAAAGTTGAAGGGCATAGAAAGGCAGTTGGCTGACGGCTGACAGCTAATAGCCCGAGGAGAATGGCGGCAACGGGAGTGGGTTGCCGGTCCGGCGTATGCATGGCTGCGTCGAGATGGAGATGAAAAGAGCTCGTCGATGCAGCACCGCGAGGAAGGGCGGACGCCAATCGGGAGATTGGCGTTCCCGGGGCGAGCGGCGCGATCACGATTCGGACTCGCTTTCGGGGTCGAAAGGCTCGGGGGCAAGTTTGCCGTCGGCTTTCTTGAGGAGAATTTCTACGCGGCCTTCGGCTTCTTCGAGCTGTTTCTGACATTCACGGGAAAGAGCGACGCCTTCTTCGAAGAGCTTCATGGCGTCGTCGAGAGAAAGCTGGGGGCTTTCGAGGCGGCGGACGACCTCTTCGAGGCGAGCAAGGGAGCGCTCGAAGTCTGGCTTCTTTGGCGGTTCGGGCTTTTTGGGAGCGGGCTGGTTCACGTGGTTTGTTTGTGTCCTCGGCGAAAGCGAAAAGCTATGAACATTCTAAGGCACGGGTGAGAAGGGAAACAAGGCGCGAGGTTGGGCTGGGCTAAGGATTGTTTGGAGTGGCGGCGGGGATGAAGCCATTCGCGGGTTAGGGTTTTCTGCCGATGGCACATATCCATCCTTTTTTGCGGTCTTCGATGACTCGGACATCCGTGAAACCTGTGCTTGCGAGAAGCTGGCGGTGCTCATCGACACTGAGGAGCGTCATAGGTATTCGCGACACATATTTTTCCGCAAGCCGGGCAGCCATGGTGTTGGCGCCTTTATAGATTTCCGCGACGAGGATAAGCGAGCCGTCAGGCTTCAGTACTCGGTAGATTTCGCGCATGCCTGCGGGCAAGTCAGGCCACCAGAAGTGTGTTTCCACTGCCGTGACGAGATCGAATATGGCATCGGCAAAGGGCAATTGAGATACGGAGCCGAGGCGGACCTCGACGCGACCCGCTTCTATCGATGGTGCGTTTGTGGCTTTGGTTGTGGCGACACTTTCTTCGGAATAATCGACGCCATAGACTTTTCCGTGCGTGGCCATCGCGGACAATTTTTTGACCGTGCGCCCTCCGCCGCAGCCGACGTCGAGGATGGTGTCGTTTTGTGCGATGGAAATGTGGGCTAAGCCCCAATCCGTGAGCCTGGAATGGGATGCGTTCATACGCAAAAGAGTGAGGCGGCCGAGCCATCCTCGCGGTTTTTGGCATTGGCTTACCGGCGCGCTCTTGCTGGCCATGGGTACTCCTTTCTCGAACGGAAAGAATAAATACTATTACGAGTTCTGGGTGCTCGAGGTAACGGGGTTAATGATTGAAAGGGGGTGAAAGAGCGCGCAATTGAATTGTTCTGCTGGCGGAGGTTTTTGAGGCTGGGAAATTCACGCTCGGAACACCTAACGTGGGCTTCTATTTTTGACAGTGAGGACAAAAGTAAGTGGAACGGCCGGCTTGCGCGATGCGTTTGATCTGATTTCCGCAACGGCGGCATGGTTTTCCTTCGCGATCGTAGACGCGAAGGATTTCTTCGAGGCCCTGAAACCACCACGCGGGGTCGCGAAAATCGGGAGGCGGATGCAGACAGCGTTCCAAGGCACGGGCGAGAACGGAAACAATCGCTTTATGGAGGCGGAGGGATTCGGCGGCGTTCACAGAATTGGCGCGGCGGCGCGGGTGAAGCTTGGCATGCCACAGCGACTCGCAGGAATAGATATTGCCGATGCCTGCTACGCGGGTTTGATCGAGGAGAAAATCCTTTAGCGGACGTTTCGATGCAGCCAACAGTTCCGCGAATCGAGGCGCCGCGAAATCGGGAGAGATTGCGTCGATGCCAAGGCCGGCGAGGGCGGGGCAGGCCTCTTGCGATTTCCACACATGAACGCGGCCGAAGTGGCGGCCATCCGCAAAACCTAGAACGCCTTTGCCGAGTTCGAAGGCTACATCGACGTGGACGCCAGATGCGGGCACGTTGGCGGCTGCGAGCATTTGTCGCGCATGGGAAAACCAAAGAAGCTGGCCGTCCAGCTTGAAATGAAGTGTGACGATTGCGTTGGGCAACTGGAGAAAAAGATACTTGCCAAGCCGTTTGACTGCGAGGATTCGCTGACCTTCAGCCGTTCGCGCAAGCTGCGACGGGCTTTGCGGTTTCGTAGCAATCGCGTGCAGGACATGAACGCAGCGGATTCGCTGACGCTCGACCAGGGGGCGGAGAGTTCGCGCGACGGCTTCTACTTCCGGGAGTTCAGGCATGTGGAGATAAGGTCGCCTCGAATCATGAAGATGGTTTCAAAGTGAGTGTGTGCTTACGCGTTTTCGCTTCCGCGGCGTCGCTAAACGGCATCACGATGGGATCGCCTTCGTACCAGTAGGAAAATTGGTCCGTGTAATGGCTGCTTCCGAACTGTCCAGACTCGCCGGCGGGGATGAGCAGGATGGAACGATCCCAGTTGGCGAGATTGGCGATGAAGCGCATGGAGGGGCCGTGGTGGGTGGTGGCGGCGCGAACGCTGTAGAGGGTTCCGGATTGCGGTTTTCCTGTGATGCTGAAGAGATGCTTGAGAATGCCTTCGCGGCCGAGAGGATGCAGCATGTCGAGGGAATCGAAGTCTTTCCACTGCCAATCCTTAATGCGCTCGCCGTGCGATTGCTCCGCGAGGTTGGAGACAGCGCGATCGGCGGCAGCGGCGAGCAGTTCATCGTAATTCTTGTAGGCGGGAGGGAGCCAGTTTGACGGACGTTCGGTGAGAATTTTTTGGAGAAAAACGTTGCTGCGCCACTCGTACAGATTCGTGTCTTTGCCCAGATAAGGCTCGAGGAGGAGATGCAACGACACCTGGCGGGCCATTTCCAGGAAGGAGACGAGCGGAGAATCGGCGTCCGCGATACCGTTCCAATCTTTCAAGTCTTCGACGAGCTCTCTGGCTCGAGGATCTTTCGGCTGCGCGATTTTGGCTGCGGCTATCAGCTGGTCCGCAAGAAAAACGTGAGGATAGCTATAGGTATCCGTTTGGACTTTCAGCATGTCGATGGGGCGAAGGCCATTTTTGCCGTGAAGGAGATTATAGATACGCGCGGTGCGATAGGGCTCTTCCCAGCGGTCCGTTAGATAAGGCTTGTAATTCGGGCCGACGACACGAGCGTTGGCGGTGACGATGAGGCCGCTATCGGGATTCAGCGCTTGGGGAAGCTGATCGAAAGGAATGTAGCCGGTCCACTCGTAATCGTCTGTATCGCTGGGAACAGGAACTTCGCCGCGACCTTTCTTCCGAATTGGGACGCGGGCGGCCATGATGTAACCGATGTTGCCCGCGACGTCGGCGTAGACGGCATTTTGTCCGGGGCCCCAGACGCGTTTCATGACTTCGCGAAATTCCTCCCAGTTTCGCGCGGTCGAGAGCCAGTTATAGGTATTTCCTAAACCGCCAGGCTCGAGAGCAGTCCAGCGGAGAGCGTAAACTTTATCGCCTTCGCGGCGGACGACGGGGCCGTGGCGGGTGACGACAACATTTAGATGCTCGTCGGCTCGCCCCTTGACGTGAATCACCTCATCGTATGTTTGTGCTTTTACCCAAGAGCCGTTGACGAGATATTCGTCGGGAGCGGCGGGATTGAAGGTTTCGATGTAGAGATCCTGGACATCGGCGCCGTTGTTCGTAAAGCCCCAAGCGATACGGTCATTGTGGCCGATGACGATGAGTGGAGCGCCGGGGAGGGTGAAACCTTCGGCATTGTAGCCGGGCGCGCTGAGATGAATTTCGTACCAGATGGGAGGGATGGAGAGCTCTAGGTGCGTGTCGTTGGCAAGGAGCGGCTTGCCGGTGGCGGTATGCTCACCGCTCACGACCCAATTATTACTGCCCAAGCCTTGGCGAATTTCGCTTTGCGTTTGTTCGAGGTAGCCTTCCATGGAAGGCCAAAGTGACGAGGTGAGATCGGCAAAGCTTTCGGGCGTGCCAGCGTTCGAGCTGCTGCCGAGCTGAGCTTTCAGAACGGTGTCGTCAGTATCGTCGTCATCCTCGTGACGGTCGGAGCGGGCGCGCGAGGCTTTCGAGCCGTCGTTCAGCACGTTCGGATCGCCGATAACGAAATGGTCCATGGAGGAGTCCTCGGCAAATAAATCCTTGGAACGATCGGGGCCGACGAGGGCTTCGACTTTGGCGCGGTCCAATTCGCGTTCCCAGGTGTCGGTCAGCGTTTGGTACATGTAACCTGCGATGACGAGGGAGTCGGTGGGCTGCCAGGGTTGGGGTTTGTAATTGAGAAGAGAAAACTCCAGCGGCAAGTTCTTTTGGTGCTGGTCTATGAAGCGATTCACGCCGCGGGCATAAGCTTCCATCAGAGTGCGGGAGTTATTGTCCATGGCGGCGAAGTCGCGATCGGCCGCGCGTGAAAAGCCGTAGGTGCGGAATTGCCGGTCTGATTTAAGGGCAAGGGGGCCGACGATCTCGGAGAGCTGGCCTCGCGAAGCCCGGCGCATCAAATCCAACTGCCAGAGGCGATCCTGAGCCATCACGTAGCCCTGGGCTTCGACGGCATCTTCAAGGGAAGACGCACGGATGTGGGGGACGCCCCAATTGTCGCGGTCGACGGTGACTTCTTTTTGCAGACCCGGGAGAGCGATTGTTCCGTCGAGCTGGGGAAGCGGGCGATAGACGAACCACCAGGTCACCGAGCCCGCGAGAACCACAATTGGCGTCAATGTCCAGAAAAGAAAACGGAGGATGGTCCGCAAGTATTCTCCCGGCCGCTGGAGGTAAGGCTTGAGTCTAGTGGACACGCTTCCAGCGCGCAACCGGGCGGGCGCGCTTGGCGGCTGTGATAATCTAAGAAGATATAGCCCATGAACATTTATAAACCAGTGCCACGAGTGCCCGATTTTCCAGCCATGGAGCGCGAGATTCTGCGCTTCTGGGAGGACAACCGGATTTTTCAGAAGCTGCGTGAACAGACGGCGAACGGGCCGCACTGGTCGTTCCTCGATGGACCAATCACGGCGAATAACCCAATGGGAGTGCATCACGCGTGGGGGCGCTCGCTGAAGGATATGTATCAGCGGTACAACGCGATGCGCGGGTGCGCGCTGCGGCACCAGAACGGATTCGATTGCCAGGGATTGTGGGTCGAGGTGGAAGTGGAAAAAAGCCTCGGGCTGAAGACGAAGCGCGAGATTCGGGAGTATGGGATTGAGAATTTTGTGCGGGCGTGTAAAGAACGCGTTCTGACGTATGCGGCGAGACAGACAGAGCAGTCGATTCGGCTGGGCTATTGGTGCGATTGGGACGATCCGAAAGTGCTTATCGCTCTGCGCGATGCCTTGGCCGGCGGAGACCGCGTGGTTACTGTGAAATTGCCGAGCGGCCTTACGGAGACGGCGCGGGCGAGCGAGATTGTTCGGAAGCTTGGCTCGGCAGAATATGGCGGGAGCTATTTTACTTTTTCAGATGAGAACAATTACACGATTTGGTCGTTTTTGAAGAAGTGCCACATGGAAGGCTTCATTTATCGCGGGCACGACGTGATGCCGTGGTGCGGGCGCTGTGGGACTGGGCTTTCGCAAATGGAAGTGGCCGAGGGCCGGCGGATCACGACGCACACTTCGGTTTTCGTGCGATTTCCCATCAGGGGCGCGGAGCGAACTGCGCTGCTCATCTGGACGACGACTCCGTGGACTTTGACGTCGAACGTGGCCGTGGCCGTGAATCCGGAGATGTCCTATCTCAAGGTCAAGCACGGCGACTGGTTCTACTATGTGGCGAAAGGGAACTTCGAACACGATCGGGTGCAGGATTTGCAGGTGGAAGGGAAGCACGAGACGCACAAGTTGCCCTCGATCCGGACGATTTTGAAGGGCAGCGGGGGCGTGGAGGTCGTGGGAGAGCTGCCTGGCAAGGATTTGATCGGACTTACTTATGACGGGCCGTTCGACGAGTTGCCAGCGCAGAAAGCTCCCGGCGGAGTTTTTCCGTACGGCGAGACCGGGGGCGGAAAAAGCGCGGCGGAAGCGCATCGCGTGATTGGCTGGAAAGAAATCAGCGAAGCGGAAGGCACGGGACTCGTGCACATCGCACCGGGTTGCGGCGCGGAAGACCAACAGCTTGGGAAAGAAAATGGCATTCCGTTTATCGCGCCGCTCGACGATAGCTCCGTTTTTCTCGATGGATTTGGACAATTTACCAAACGAAACGCAAATGAAGTAGCGGACGACATTATCGCGGCGCTGAAGAGTTCCGGTTTTCTGGTGGCGCGGGAAAAATATCCGCACGTGTATCCGCATTGCTGGCGGTGCAAAGAAGAGCTGGTATTCCGCCCGGTCGATGAGTGGTTTATTCGCATGGATTGGCGGGACCGCATCCAGCGGGTCGTGCCGGGGATCAAGTGGATTCCGCCGGAGGGCGAAGCGCGCGAGCAAGACTGGCTGCGCAACATGAGCGACTGGATGATTTCGAAGAAACGGTTTTGGGGACTGGCTTTGCCCATTTGGGTATGCGGCGATTGCAGCCATTTTGTGGTCATCGGCAGTAAAGAAGAGTTGAAGGAAAAGGCGGTCGAGGGATGGGAAGTGTTTGAGGGCAATTCGCCGCACCGGCCTTACATTGATGCGGTAAAGATTCGCTGCGAGGAGTGCGGCAGGCTGGCACAGAGAATCGAGGATGTCGGCAATCCGTGGCTGGACGCGGGAATTGTGCCGTTCAGCACGATGCGTTACTCGACGGACAAAGCGTATTGGGAGAAATGGTTTCCGGCGGATTTAGTTTTGGAGAGTTTTCCAGGCCAGTTTCGAAATTGGTTTTATTCGATGTTGGCGATGAGCGCGATGATCGATGGCCGCGCCCCTTTTAGAGCACTGTTGGGCCACGCGCTCGTTCGTGATGCGCGCGGAGAAGAGATGCACAAATCAAAGGGCAACTCGATTGCATTTGATGAGGCGGCGGAGGCTTTGGGCGCGGAAGTGATGCGCTATATCTACACGGAACAGAAGACCGCGCAGAATCTTAATTTTCCCGACCTTCACCCCACAGCTAATGCGGGGCAAACTATCGATGGCGACGCGCGGCGGAAGCTGCTGACATTCTGGAACTGCTACAGCTTCTTTGTGATGTACGCCGGCGCGGACGACTGGAAGCCGGGCGGCATCGCGCTTGCCGCGACTAACGAATTGGATCGATGGGTCTTGAGCAAACTCCAGCGTCTTGTTGCGGAAGCGAACGGTGCGTTTCAGAATTACGAGCACTACAAACTGATCGAGGCTTTTCAGGTGTTTGACGAAGAGTTCTCGAACTGGTATTTGCGGCGCTCGCGGCGGCGGTTTTGGAAGAGTGAGGCGGACGCATATCAGACTCTTTACCAGGTGCTGACGACGGTCACGCGCGTCATGGCTCCAGCGCTTCCATTTTTGACCGAGGATATTTATCAAAACCTGGTGCGGTCGGTCGATTCATCGGCGCCGGAGTCGGTTCATTTGACGCCATATCCGCAGGTCAAGGCTTCGCTTATCGATGAAGCGCTCGAACAGAGCATCGAAGCAGTGATTCGCGTCAAGAATCTTGCACTGAGTCTTCGCACGCAGAGCAAAGTCAAGATTCGCCAGCCTTTGAGCACCCTATACGTGCGGGCTAAGGACGCGGCCGACAGACGCGTTCTCGAAAACCCCGATTACGTGGATCAGATTCTGGAAGAGGCCAATCTGAAGCAGCTTGTTTTGATCGAGGACGAAACGACTTTCGTAAAAATTCGTCTCAAGCCGGACGCCAAAAAGATTGGCCCTCGCGCGGGAAGGTATCTAAAGGCGATTGCGGAAGCCTTGGAAAATAGCGATGCTTCTCAGGTGCTCAAAGGCGGCACGTATTCGCTTTCGGTAGGCGACCAGGTTTTCGAACTCGTGCCCGAGGAAATTGTGATTTCCTTTGAAGGGCCAGAAAATCTCAAGTGCATGCTCGAACAGGGCACATTTCTGGCGCTCGATACGAAGCTGACGCCGGAATTATTGCAAGAGGGCCTTGCGCGAGACTTCAACCGCATGTTGCAAGATCAGCGGAAAGCCTTGAACCTGGATATTTCGGACCGCATCAACGTCAGCTATACGGCTTCACCGCGCATCGCGGAAGCCATCACCGCGCACGAAGCGTTCCTGCGGAATGAACTTCTGGCGGAGCGCCTGGAAATGAGCCCAACGCAAAACGGCGGGGTCAAGCTCGCGCTCAGCGGCGAAGACATTTTCGTGACCATCAAGCGTGTGTAGAGAAGGCAACCGCGTCCCGCGCACCGCGTCCATACTGTTACAATGCCGCTAGGGGATTCCTGAGAAGCTATGTTTGCGGTGCGGCTGATCGGTGTGCTGGCGCTCGTCGCCCTCAACGGCTTTTTCGCGGCCGTGGAGTTTTCCCTCGTCGCTGTACGTCTTTCGCGAGTTCGCCAGCTTGTAGCCAAAGGAGACACCCGCGCCCGCGTCGTGGAGCGTTTACTGGCGGATTTACATCGCGTCGTCTCGGGCGTACAGGTCGGCATCACGCTGACAAGTCTGGCCATCGGCGCACTCGGCGAAGCCACGTTGGCCCCGGCACTCCAGCAAATCTGGCGCGGTGCCCAGAATACGAGCACACTGTTTTTCTCGCACGCCATTGCTTTGGGCTGCGCCTTTGCTCTGCTGAGCGCCATGCACGTGGTTCTTGGAGAACTTGTTCCAAAGACGGTGAGCCTGGCGCGGGCGGAGCGTGTCGCGCTTCTCGTGGCTCTGCCATTCCAGTGGTTCCTGCACACATTTCGCTGGGCCATCGATTCGCTGGACGGGGTGTCGGGGGTAATCGTCAAGGCCATGGGCGTTTCTTCGCCGCAAGCGTACGGCGTGGCGCACTCGACGGAAGAGCTGCAAATCCAGATTCAGCAAGCGCGCGAACGCGGGCTACTCGCGCCAGGCGAAGAAAAATTCATCGTTAGCGCCATCGAGCTCGGACAAGTGCAAGTGCGGGAGATCATGGTGCCTCGCCCGGATATGCACACATTGCCGGTGGAAGCGTCTCTCGACGAGGTGATGCGCGTTTTCGCGACTTCGCAACGCTCGCGCATCCCGGTGTATCGCGGTTCGGGCGATCACATTCTCGGTTTCGTTCACATCAAGGACATGCTCTGGATTTTGCTCGACCGCGACAGGCGCTTGGAAGAAAATTTGCCGCCGCCACCTTTCGATCTGCGCCGGGTATTGCGTGAAGTGCTTATCGTGCCGGAAACGAAGCCCGTGAGCGAATTGCTCCAAGAGCTTCGCACGCGCCATATCGGCATGGCGCTGGTCGTCGATGAATTCGGGAGCATACTGGGCCTGGTGACGCTGGAAGACATCATCGAACAGGTGGTCGGAGAGATTCACGATGAATTTGATGTGGTTGAGCGCCCGCTGACGCTCGCGGACGGAGCGGTTATTTTTGACGCCGCGCTGAACGTTCGCGATTTGGATGCGCAATACAACATTACTTTGCCTGAAGATCCCGCGTACGCGACGGTCGGCGGATTCGTCTTGGACCGGCTCGGCTTCATTCCTCGCGGAGGAGAAAGCTTCGAGTACGGACAGTTTCGCTTTACGGTGGTGGAAATGGACGGCCGTCGCGTCGCCCGCGTGAAGATTCAACGCGTGCGCCCGACGCCGGAAGAGGAAAGAGCAGCGGAATCCACTATTGGCGCGGAACAAGCGGAGAAGAGCACGAAAGCCGCGGCGGCGGATTCCTGAACCCAACGGACGAATGGCGCGCCACCTCCTTCAACGATTCCTGCTGACGCTTCCGGCGCTTTGGCTGGTGCTCACGCTCGTTTTCCTGCTGATTCATATCGTACCGGGTGATCCCGTCGAGCAGATGCTGGGCGAGGGCGCGGCGCCTGGGCAAATTGTACAATTGCGCCACGCCTTGGGCCTCGATCAGCCACTCTATGTGCAGTACGGCCGCTATTTAGAACGATTGGCGCATGGCGATCTTGGGCAATCGCTCACATTTCAAGCGCCGGTTCGCCGGATTATTTTCGAGCGCTATCCGGCAACGCTCTCGCTGGCATTTTTGGCTCTTCTGGTTTGCATGGCAATAGCCATTCCAGCGGGCGTGGTGGCCGCCTATCGCCGCGGACAACCTGCCGACCGGGCGGTGGGGATCTTCACCTTGTTCGGGCTCGCTGTGCCAAATTTCGCGCTCGGTCCTGTGCTCATCTTGTTTTTTTCCATTGAACTAGGTTGGTTGCCTGTTTCCGGTCGCGGAGGTCCTAGCTATTACATTCTGCCCACGGCGACATTGGGGGCCGCGCTGGCGGCCATCCTTACGCGCATGGTGCGTAGTTCGATGCTGGAAGAGCTTTCGAGCGATTATGTGCGCACGGCCCGGGCAAAAGGCGTTTCCACGAGCGCGGTCTTGTTTCGGCACGCTTTTCGCAATGCGCTCATTCCCATCATCACGATTCTCGGACTGCAATTCGGTACGCTTCTCGCCGGGACCATCGTCACCGAGACAATTTTTTCCTGGCCGGGCATCGGACGGCTCACCGTTCAGGCGATTTCTGCGCGGGACTATCCTTTGCTGCAGGGATGCATTCTAGTCATTGCGGTTTCTTACGTTCTCGTGAACTTGCTGACCGACGTTTTTTACGCGATTATCGATCCGCGGGTGCGGCTCTCATGATTGCACTGGCATCGCTACGCCAATTTCTTCGGCAGAGCGTTCTCGCCCGCGCCGGATTTGCCGCGGCACTCGTGCTAATTCTTGTGGCGTTATTCGCTCCGTGGATTGTCCCTGATGATCCCGCCGCGCAGAACCTTCCCGCGCGCCTCGAATCGCCTTCGCGCGCGCACTGGATGGGGACAGATGAACTTGGGCGCGACACGCTTTCTCGCACGCTCTATGGAGCGCGCGTCTCCCTCTTCGTTTCTGTTTCGGTCGTTCTCGGTTGCGGTACGACCGGCCTTGCAATCGGGCTTCTTGCCGGTTTTCTTGGCGGGTGGTTTGATCGCTTCGTAAATCTCTTGCTGATCAACGCGTTTCTGTCGTTTCCAGGAATATTGTTGGCGATCGCCTTCGCCGCTTTTTTTGGCCCCGGAATCGGAAAGGTCATCCTAGCCTTGATCATTACGGGCTGGGCCGGTTACGCACGTCTCGCGCGCGCCCAGGTCCTGAAGACGAAGGAACTGGAATTCGTGCTGGCCGCTCGCTCTCTTGGCGCTTCCAATCCGCGCATCATGTTGAGACATTTGCTTCCCAATATTCTTCAGCCCGTTCTCATTCAGGCCACCATCGGAATGGCGGGAGCGATTCTTGCGGAGTCCACGCTCAGCTTCCTTGGACTCGGCGTGCTGGCTCCTGTCCCAAGCTGGGGCTCGATGTTGAACGACGCGCGCAGCCATCTTTTCGATGCGCCGCACCTCGTGATTTTTCCCGCACTGGCGGTTATGACCGCGGTACTCGCTTTCAATCTTTTGGGAGACGCGTGGCGCGATTGGCTGGATCCTCGCACTCGCTCGCAAATGGCCGCGCTCGAACATACGCGCTGAGACTGAATTCCAAAGTCGAGAGAATCATGGAAAGTGGTTACTGGTGACTCCTGACCGAGGCTCATGCAAACCGTGTCAGCGAAAGGCTTTTCATCCGAAGGCTTGCCGAGGAAGGGAACTACTTTTTGGCGAGAATTACGGGCGCTCCGCGGCCAACACTCAATGTACGCGAGGCGTTTCCTTTGTTGAGCGCGATTTCGAGATACCCGCTGGAGCCAATATAGGCGACCGGCTCGCCAGCTTTGCCGCGGGCGAATGTGTCCACCATGCGGTTGACTGCGTGGGTTCCGACTTGCAGTTTCAAGCCTCCGCCATTCTGCGCATCGCTCGGCAAATCCGCGAGACGGAAATTCGTCACCAGGTTTCCGAAAGGATCAATTCGCAGCACAACGCCTTTGGCGCCGGCGTCGACAGCTTTCGGCCGAGGCATTGCGAAGCGCTTGTAATCGCTGATCTCATCGCCCATGGCCGCGGTTTGCCAGCCCTTCGAGAGCCAAGCGGCCACCGGGGCGAAGATGTCACGTCCGTGAAACGTCTTGCTCAGTGGCTGCAAATAGTAATGTTCTGCATTGGCGTGGCGCACCACGACGTTGCTATGTTCGCGTTCGTAGATTACGGAAAGCACTCCGTTATCCGGCGCGATAAAATATTGATTCTGTCCACTGACGAGAAGCGGTCGGCGCTCTGTTCCAACGCCGGGATCGACAATCACCACGTGAATCGTTTTGGGGGGGAAGTAAGAATAGGCCGCGCCGATGGCCAGGGCGCCATCGAGCAAATCGAAGGGCGTTACGTGGTGCGTGATGTCCACCAGGGTCACCTCGGGATTGATTCTGAGGATGACTCCTTTGAGCGTGCCGACAAGGTGGTCGTCGGTACCATAATCCGTTGTCAGGGTGATGATGGCGTTGGCCACGAGGTTCTCCCGCCTGAGTTCCGTGCGCGCTGCGGGGTGCGGCGAAGGCACTCCGTACCTTTGACGCTATCGGAGCCTCGGTTCGTCGTCAAGAAATCGCGCGCGGTCTGCTGTGCAATCGCCAACGGTGCGTCCTAAGTGGACGCTGGCGCGGCCCGCAATCCAAGGCATCCGTTCCTTTTGTCGGGGGATGACGTTATTTCTCTTTGAGCAGACGTACCAGTGACGCGCGGCCTCTTGCAGGCCATGACCTGTTTTGTTAGCGTAGTGTTCAGAGCGGGCGTCGTACAATGGCAGTATAGAAGCTTCCCAAGCTTCGGACGTGGGTTCGATTCCCATCGCCCGCTCCAGTCATCTTGGTTCCCTTTGACAACTTGGCGATTGGTCGCGGCGGCAAAAGGCGGCAATAAGAAAGAACAGAGCCTCAAGGGTGGCACCGAGAGCTCACAATCTTTCGAATGTTCAGCGTTTGTCGGTTGGTGGATCGATCACACCGCCCCTACCAATCATCTCTTTGAACGGTAGGAACTTATTGAAAACACGCGGAGCAAAAAGGGGCAGATGAGGCAAACGAGCCGGTTCCTGTCCGTTCCCTTCGGCGGCGCGAGTGACGACCGGATTCGTGAGCCTCTCATCGTCGGAACTGAAGTGTCATTGGGCGCAAAATGTATTTCTTTCAAGCAGGCGGCGCAACCCTCTACTTAGAAGGTGTGACAGACCATTAGACGACGCGTGGCCTGCTTTGTTCTTCTGCAACTTACGTGCATGGTGCTAGACGGTGTTCGGCACGTTTTCGTGCCATTCTGCTCTCAAACTTGCTCCCATATTTTGTGCCGTGACTGTCTGCCAGAATTTTAGAGGGCCAGTGACCGGGAGGGTCTCCACGCCAGCTCAATCGTTACCCGCCGCCCGTTACAGGCCGGAAAGTGATATAAAGCCGTATAATGAGGTTATTACGACTTACGGTAAACCATGATTCACCCAACGCCACACGTCCTCGAGCTGCCGCTGCTGGAGCGCGCCGAAATGGCAATGAGGGCCGCGATGAAGCGAGTCATTGAAGAGCACATTAGCGAGGGATTGCCGTTGTACGTCTGGCGGGACGGCAAAGTGGTCGCGGTTCCACCTCGAGA
>JBARJI010000051.1:0-1840 GCA_049800195.1 Candidatus Acidiferrum sp. | reverse complement strand
CGAGCCGCCATTTGCACCCTTGCCCGATGAGGTTGTGGTGTAAACTCTCTCATTCGCCGTGGTACAAAAACTCGGGCTGGTCACCAAGCTTGCTCGAGAACAATCGTGAGCGCCGAAAGCGCCTCACGCGTCTTACGGCCGGTGACTGCCAGTTGCGTGGAGTTCGAAACCATGCGCATGTATTCGCGGGGCGTTAGCGCGCGATCCTTCCGCACCACCTCATTCTCCTCGAGATAGCTGATGCCCGCCCAATATGAAGAATGAACCGCCTCGCGATAATCTCCACGCGCGGCGGCCTCGCGTGCTGCCTGGACCCACTCCTGCCAGGTGCGAACGATAGCGACGGAATCCGGCACCTCCAGTTCTTCCAGGGAAGCCCGCCTTGTCCAATACCGGAAAAGCATCACGGCCAGCCACACAACCACGGCCACGACGATCAACCAGAACAAAACCGTGGCGCCTATGGGGTAGCGGCCCACCTGCCGGAAGAAGCGCAGGACAAGCTCTTCAATCCAGCGGTTCACTCTCTGCCGGAACAGTTCCCAAGCCGTCGGACCCTCCACGCTTCTGAATTCACGCCGGTTTAAGATCCGTTGAAGCGCGGGCCGGGCGCTCGAACCGCCGCGCGTTTGCCCTGCTTCATATCCTCTCACCTGGCTCGCGAGGTCGAAGGCCCACTCTGCGGCTTCGCCGGCTTTGGCCGTCCTACTTTTCGGATTTTCCCCTCCGTCGGCATCGCTTAGGAGAGTGTTCAACGGCTCCGCGGAAAGGGAATAGTGCTGTTCGCCCGCGAGCACTTCCCAATGAGCAGGCAGCTGCTCGCGCAAGGCGGTTAGGCCGGCGGGATTCGTCTTTTCCTTTTCGATCGCATTTCCGATTCGTTGCAGTTCAGCCGCAAAGGAGGCCGCATCTGGGTAGACATTGTTACCCGCAACCGCAGTCTGAGCAGCGCCTGGCCAAGCCGCTCCCTCCGCGCAGCGTACGGCCCCGCTACAAATCAAGAAAATAAGCACACAGAAGGAGCGTTTAAACCGTGTTGGCATGCTCAGCCCTGGGACACGCAATCAACGGCGATCTTCGGCAACACTTAGGACAAAATGCTCGTGGCGCTCCGTGGCGCCGGCACCCCGGCAGCCAAGGGATTCATCATGATTTGTAGATCGAACGCTTCTTTTCGAACGCGCAAATCAAAATAAAATATGGCGGAAGCGATCGTCAGAATAGGCTTGATTAATACGCCGGCAACGAAGTTTCCGACTTGCATCATCGCGGTAAAGAAACGGAGCATGCCCGGATCATGTGCCGCGGATCGCGCAGCCGCGACAAAGGGTATATCGACTAGGAAAAGCGCGGCGTAAAGGATCACCACGTAGAGAAAGAGGATTAGGAATGCCCGGCCAGCGTTGTCCTTTGTAAGCCCAAAGCTCCGCTCGAGCGATTCCCGCGGCCCGAGGTTTTCAAGAAGCGCCGCGGGAATGCAAACGCACAAGCGGCAAGCCATGTAAATCCCGGGGATGATCAAAAGAATAAACGAGATCCCGGTCACGAGCCCATTAAGAAAGATTACACCGAACAGCGACCCCAGCTCGCCTCGAACCCGGCCCAGAGATTCGCCGATCGTGGTTTCCTTTCCAAGATAAAGTTCGGAAACAGCGAAAACCGTTCCACCCTGCGCAAACAAATACGCGACCATATAAACGACAAGGCCGACGATGGTGACCTGACCGGGATTTTTTGTACCAGCGGAAGTGAGAGAGAATTCACTCTGAAGGAGCGCTGGTATGCCGACAAGGAAATACAAACCGGAGCAGATTGTCACGCTGCTGCGGCAGATTGAAGT
>JBARJI010000050.1:0-129899 GCA_049800195.1 Candidatus Acidiferrum sp. | reverse complement strand
TCATACCTCCGGGGCGTCTTCACCACGTTCGCACCCTCATAAACATTGACGATTATCACGCTCCGAGGTTTCAGAATTATGAATCAAAAAGGAAATGCGGGTTGATGTAAATATCGGTGAAAGTTTTCTCAAGAAATCGATATACAAAGAACGCGAGACGTTTACTGTCGGAAAATAGACCAAGCCGAATCTTCTCATCCTCGCCCGCAAAGAAAATCTGCTCGTCTTCGCTGATTGGTGTTCCCAATACGTGGTGGTATGCAGCGCGGTAGAAGGGCCGCTTCGCGTCTACCGTTTCTTGAGCATAGTAGAAACTCTTCCCGTCCGGAGCGAAGGCAAATCCCCGCAAGTACCCGCGGGGGAGGAAATCAGGAAGGCGCTTGCGAGTTTCGATATCAAGCAACTCAAAGGTTCCCGTTCTCTCTCCCCCTTCTTTCACTTCGTATAGAAGCAACCGACCATCGGGGGAAATACGAAGTGGCTTTACGGCGGTATGGCTGCCGGTGCCCCGTTCAAGCGGATCGATCAGAAGAAGGTCCTCGCCGTCTGCACCTTCACGCATATAAATGCAAGACTGCTCCTGGTCGGCGAGCCTTTTCCGGAAGAAGTAGCGGCTGCCAACTTGTTGCAGAGAGTCATAGGTTTCAACGGCGAGGAATTCTCGAATACGTTCACGGATGTGGTCGCGTCCTGGAATGCTGTCGAGATAGCTGCGGGCGTAGAGAGCTTGTTCTTCGATCCAGGCGCGGGTCCGCGGCGAATCCTGGTCTTCGAGCCACCGATACGCGTCCGTCACGGGTACGCCGTGCAGGATTTCAGTTACTGGTTCCTGTTCCGACAAGGGCGGGGGTTTCAGACACGCGTACATTCAAGGCTCCTGTTCTCAAGGGCATCCGCCTCGCATTTCATGCGGCGAACCAAACTACGGAAATAACCTGCGACTCTCGGACTTGCGAACGTCTCTGGATCACGCCAGGTGCCGGTGGAAAGCGCATAGGCGAACACAGCTATTAGCGGTGCGTTTGCCAGTGAGTGTGAGACGCCCGAGGCCGGAGCGAAGCGCTGCCACTGGGAGGCATAAGCGGAGACTAATTCTTCGCGTCGGTCAGCGTACTCCGGGCGAAGGCGTGCCAGATGTTCGAGCAGGTACTGAAATGTCAGAAACGGATGGCCGATGGCCGCCTCTGCCCAATCGATAAATGTGCAGCGCTCGCCGGATACGAAAATATTTCCGGGATTCAAATCGAGATGATTCAGGGCATCTGGAATACCGCTTGCTGCAAGGAGCGAGAGAGTTCCTTTAATTCGCTTACTAAGATCAAGGATTTCTTCAGACGTCAGGATTGAAGGAGATGTCTTGATTTGCTGTTTCATGAGTTTGTCCATGATCGCGAAGAACTCATCTGCGCGATTAAGAAGCGAGGAGACTCTGATGTCGCGGCAGCCTGCAGAAATGAGGCGAGGCAGTTCGCGAAGTGATGCAATCTGTAATTCCGCCAAGCGTTCCGAGATTGTCTTCCACGTAGAGAAATCGGAATCAGCGTCAGGCGAGGTCCCTTCCACCTCCCTCGCAAGCCACGCGTTCCACTCCGGACGAACCGCAATGATTGGCGGGAGGTATGTTGGAAAAAGGGTGGCGAGAATGGAGACGATATTGAATTCGTGGGAGTTCGGTTTTCCTACGGCCTTGAACCAGACAGCAGGGCCCGTTGTTTCGAAGCGCATCAAGCTGAACGAGGAGCTCGCGTTAAGTTGCTGGAAAGTGCTCGTGAGTCTGATCTTCAGGGGTTCAATTTGCTGCGCAATCCACGCACATATCACGCGCAGCCATCCTGGTTTGGCAAATGGACCTTCACTGAGGATTTCGTCGTGATGGGAGAGAGTCCTGAGGGCATTGCAAATCCTGCGGAAATCTTCCGCATCCCGAAAGGACGCAATCGTCAGCGAGGAAAAGGGGGCCCAGCATGCTGTTGGTGGGAGGAGCCCATTCGGATGGACGCATTCCATCACCTGAAAAAGAGTCCGGGATGTCTCGCTTGTGGGCGACTCGGAAAGGCACGTAAAAAGAGAGTAGGCGTCGAGGTGTAAATGGGTTTTCAGTGCGTTTCTGATTGGTTCCGCGACTCTTTGCCAGCGGGAGACATCAACGGAAGGTAATGAATGGTACGGACCATCAGGTAGACACAAGAGTTCGGATCCATCACGGCGAGTGATGATGAGACGGTAGGTGTCCAGGTCGTCTTGTTGTTGTGTGTTCAAATCAGCCTCTCGTGCGGCTTTACGCGCCGCTGTTTTGTACGCGAACCTCGACAAGCCGGTGTTTTTCGAGGCATTCCAGAAACTCACGAACGTCGCGCTCGACAATGTCGGAACGAATACGGAATTTGCGGGTGATTTCCTCGACCACCTGAGTTTCCGGGCAACCGCGCTCCAGCATTTCGAGGATTTTGGACCCCACAAGATTAAGCGTGAACATTTGGCCGTGATGGATGTCGAGAACGACTGCCCCGTCGCGGTCGTGAGTGCTCCGTACTCCTTCGGCTATCTTTAGCAAGAGGTTCCCCTTTCCTGGTCCAACGTCGCTGAGAATATGTGAAAGACAGTGCCACGGGCGCACTCTGACATCCACAAGCGCTTTCATTTGTTCGTGAATCAGGAAATGGAATTCGCAAAACACTCGCAATAAGGAAGTTAACGTCGCATAACGCGAGACTCGGCACGCTGCGTGCGTTCAGATTCGGGTCATGTTTTGAAGAATTTGAGTGAAGAAGTTTTCTTTGTCTGTGAAGGGAGCTTCTTCAGGACAGACTTTGAAACCGAGGTGCGTCCGAAGCCCGCTGCAACTGCGCATAGATGGTTCCAGACGTTTTTAGTTCGAGGTGATGCCCGTCCTCGACGATTCTGCCATGGTGAAAAACAAGAACCCGGTCCATCCATGCCACATTCCCGAGACGATGCGAGATGAAGATGATTGTGACCCCCGGCAGCAATTCGGGAATCCCACGGAGGATCGAAAGCTCCGCTGGAGGGTCCAGCGCAGAAGTCGCTTCGTCAAGAATCAATATGCGGGGCCTTCGCAACAGGGCACGAGCCAGGGCGAGTCTTTGCCGCTGGCCACCGGACAGCTGACAGGCGGCAGGGCCCAGGGGCTCTGACAATCCGCGCGGGAGCGATGCGACAAAAGAGCGGAGCTCAAGAAAATCAATGATTACTTCCAGTTGCCGAACACCGATGCGTGGGTTGCCCAGTCGAAGATTCTCCGCCAGAGTTTCGTCGAAGAGAACAGGAATGGCGGGTACGTAGCAGACGAGTGAGCGAAATTGTTTCAGCGGGATATTCTTGGCTGGCGATTCTCCGATGGTCATGGACCCACGGTCGGGGTCGTATAGCCGCGCAGCTAGTTTCGCAAACGTGCTTTTGCCTGCACCATTTTCACCCACAATGGCGACGTGTGCTCCGCTCTCGATAGAGAGGCTGGGAATCGTCAAAAAACCTTTCTGCCGCTCGTATCCGAAAAACACGCCTGCAAATTGAATAGTGCACACCGTAGAGGGTGGCATCTCGGGGCCACAGTTTTGATCCGTCACAGTTGGGCGCAAGGCCAGAATTGCCTGGAGACGACGGATGCTGGAGAAGGTTCGCTGCGCTCGTGCGTACGTTTCGAGGGCACTACTTAGGGGGTCAAACAGTTGGAAAATATAGCTGTAAAATGCCACGAGGCCGCCGACGGTCATGACGCCACGGAGGGCTGACCAGGCACCGAAACCTATGATGACCGCTGCGGCTGCGGCTATTGGGAGATTTGTCCAACTTGTGAATTGGGCGCCACCGGCGGCGAGTTTTACTTGGGATCGGGCCACGTCTGCAAAGAAATGAAAGGCTCGCTTTTCCTGCCTCTTTTCCTGCTGTAATTGTTGAATCTGCAGGACCGAAGACATGTGCCCTTCAAGGAAAGCGCTCAGTTCCGCTCTGGTGGCGTGCACCTTGTCGGATCGCTCCGCGAGCAGGCCGCGAAAATGGTGACGAGCGAGAATGAACGCCGGAATTGCGGGAAGAACTAGCGCAGTCAATCTAGGGTTCAAGATCAGCATCGCGGAGAGAGTGAATGTGGTCACGAGCGCCGTACGGAGAATGGCGGGAGCCAGATCTGACCCGAAATACGCAACCTCCTCGATAGGCTCCCGAAGCGTATAGAGTCTCGCCCCCACGGGAGTGTTCTCGTGGTATTCGGCGGATAGGGAATCTAACTTTTCGAGGACTTCCTTCCGAATAGAAACCACCGTTCGTTGTGAGGCCAGAAGCGTCAAATAGGCCCCAAAGCTCGAGAGGATGGGCCGCAGTTCGGAACTCAGGAAAATCGCAACTACTGCGCACATTAGGAGAGCAATGTCGCGATTTGGCAGGACGCGGTCGATAACCCACATCAGTACGAGCGGATTGACCAGGGCGAGCACGCTCCCTGCCGTAAGACAAAAGAAACTGGCCAGATGCCATGCAAAAAGAGCCCGGATTCTCACGTACAGCCACATTAATTCCGAAGGAAACATTTTCCCTGTGAATTCCGAACGGCCGGCTACGATTCAGCCTGATGGGATTAACGTAAGCGCATTGGCAGGTCGATGGCCAGAACAAAGCTAAAGTGTTCGAGATTCCGACATGGGAGGAGAAAAAGCGATGAAAACAAGAGAACAATGGGCTATCGGATGAGAGCACGCTGTTCGCCATGGGGTCATCTTCTGGCTGCAATCCGCCTCAAGACAGTCACAACCCGGCCGACTATCTCTGCGTCGCCTCCACTCTCATGAGGTTTCGGACTTGAGGGCCTCGCAGAGAGAGAGTGGAGTACGGTTGTGTGGCCCGCCAGAGCGAACCGGCCACAGAAATACGATCCGTCACGCCGGGCGAGAAGATATACAGGCTGCTTCCACTCCGGCTCCGATTCCGAAATGAAGGGTGTTTTCATGCGTTGGTTGACAACTAAGAATGCTGCGCCTCGCAGTGGGGCATGAAACTCCTGCCCCATTTCTCCGACCCAAAACACATCGCGCAGTGCGAGGCGGGGCATGCCGCAGAGTTCCGGAAGTGCGTTACGGAGAAACAGCGGGACCTCTTCGAAACGGTCCATGAGAATACTGAGAAAGGAACCTTCTTTCGTTCCCTGTGGGTCTTGATCTTTACGGCGTGAACGAGGAGCCCAATGTGTGCCTTCTGTTAGGTCCTCTAAAATCGCTCTTTGCCCGAGTTTGTCCATAGCGAGCCCCGATGCTTTCAGGAGGTGCCAAAACCCGATGGAGTAGATCGTGCAAAGCGTAACGATCTTGTGGATGTGTCGTGGGGGTACTTCGGCGGATTCGTAGTCGGAGAGAGAGCCGATGGCTGTGAAATATCTTTGATCGCCGAGTTCTTGGGCTAACTTGGCACTCATGGCTGATGCCTGCCGGAAGGACAAACCAGCGCGCTGCCTGCTTTTGCGGAGCAAGTGACGCAAGTCAGTACCAGGAGCATCGGGTCGAAGGAGCTCCCGGCTCTTTGGGGTTGGGAGCGTTCGGTAACCTAAGGAAAGGTTCCTATTTTTGAGACTCCGAATTTCCATATCTATTGTCCCCAGGATTTTAAGTTCGGTTCCGACCTGGAGTTCCATGCGCGGCGCGGTTAGTTTTGTGGACACGAGCGCGACCCTTCGTGGCGCAACTTTTTGCAGGCGGCAACAATTCAGACCGTGAGCGTGTTCCACTAAGAAAAGATCAGGGGAGACTTTCCCTCCCGTTGCCGCGAGGCTCACTTCGGATGCACGGGGGTCGGCGCGAACAATGCTGCCCGGAAGCAATTCGGGAAAGCAGAAGTCATCCTCGGTCCCGACCTTGGCGTAGATGAAGGGCACCCTGTTGATTCGCTGCAGTGCGGCGACTCGTTCCGTAACGTTTTGGGTGAAGATCTGAGTGAGCGGAGTTATGCCCAGAGGCGGCTCACCTTTCTCCTCGAACCATTCAACGATGGCGTGGCTATCATAGATGGCTGAGTCGAGAAGCATCGTCTGCGGGAATGAAAGGCGCAATTGTAAGCGCGGAATGTCGTCCAAATGGAAGCCGAACACGGACAGCCAATGAATGAGACTGTAGCCGGAGACGCAACTGAGTGCGATGAGCTGATAAACATTAGGCGTGAATCGCCCGTCGCGCAAATCAAAGTAGAGGTTGTGAGGAATGTGATAGAGGGATTGTCCGGGAAACAATTTCCGAGACTCTCTGGATACCTGCGACAGAGTCATGTTGTTCCCGCTAAGTATTTCGCGAAGTGTCTGTGCTGATTTGGGGTCCGTGTAGAGCGTCGTTTTTCCGCTCGCAACCTCATTCGGAGTTTTTGATGATTTCGCTTTCTCAAATCCGAAGCGCTTCTGGTGTCGCATGGGGACCGGACCGGCCTCTCAGCAAAAAACCAGACGTGCATAGGGAAAATAAGGAACGAAGTGTGAAAAAAGTGATTGCTGACCGTATTTGAGACCGGGGTCTGAGTAAATACCAAAATAGGCACAGAGCTTATTGCAGACATCATTTGGCTGGACAGTTAACGACGTCCTCGTTACTATTTCCGCGAGATGGGCTTACGGAGACCTAGCTCGCGCCCTGGAGAACGTCTCAAGACGCTCCGAGAAAGTCTGCGTTTGTCGCTCCGGGAAGTGGAACGGCGGGGCCAGAGACTGGCCGAGGTGAAGGGCAATCCAGATTACCTAATCTCCCACTCATGGTTGCGGACGATCGAAAATGGCACGTATGTTCCCGGGATTCATAAATTTTACTCGCTTGGTGTAATTTACAATCGCCGCTGCGAGGAGCTCCTGGCGTTCTTCGGGGTCAACCTCTCTGACGCAGCCAAGGACCAGGCGATGTTCACATGGCCTGCAACCCACCTTGTAGGCGACATCGCGGATACGGACGAGGGGACAATCCCTCTTCCGATACGAGTGCGCCAGGAATTCCATGCAGAGGGGACGCAACTTCTAACGAGATTGGTGCAAGTGTGGGGAGAGGTGCCGGTGACGCTGATTCGGCAACTCGATCTGCGGAAGTCGCTCTACGGTTATCTGGGCATGCGCGACTACTCTCTCTTCCCAGTAATCCTGCCGGGGTCGTTCCTGCAGATCGATCCGACGGAGACAAAGATCAAGACAGGAGCATGGCGGGAGGAATTGGAGCGTCCGATCTATTTCGTCGAACTTAGAGATGGTTATGCCTGCGGTTGGTGCGAATTGAAAGACGGACAACTCATTCTGGTGCCACACATAACCTCGCCGCAGCCGATTCGTAAATTCTCGTATCTTGATGAGGCCGAAATAATCGGTCGAGTCACGGGAGTGGCTATGAGGATTGTCGGCGGTGGATTATCCGCACTGTCCGAATTGCCCGGAGCGGGGCACGCTAAGTCGTAGAAGGGAGACTGACATCGGCCCGCAGCTCCGCGTCGCGACTCGCTAGAGCTGCAAGGAGCGTCCGATTCAGAGTTGTGCTCGCAACCGAGGGGGCTTCCTGATGCCGGGGATTTTCGGAAGTGAGAGGGTGAGGAGAACGGGGCCGTCCGTTGAAGGACGGCCCCGTTCGGTCTTCGGGTGGTGTCATTTGCCAGCGGTTTTCGTTTTGCTCGCGGGCTTCTCCTTCCCGCTGGCCGCTTTGCTCTTCTTCGTCGCTTTCTCTTTCTCAGCTTTGACAACGGCGGTGTGCAGTGCCTTCGCGTCAACCTTATAGAGGCACGCTGCATCCGCCAGTGGGTCATCGTCTTTGTTTACGGTCGCGCTCCCGGCAGCGCCGATGAGCATAGCCTCGAAAATAAGCACAGCGAGTCCAGCGGCGTCCGCCTTCTTGTGGAGCCTTCGCGCTTTCTCCGCCATTTGCCAATCGTGAGCATCTTTCGGATTTTGTAGGCCGTGGCGTTTGGCAAGGCGGCACGCCAGTTCATGCGACAGCGAGCGCAAGACAAACTGTGCCACAATGCGGAGTTCTTCGCTCCCGAATTGCGGTTTTACGCGCTTGAGCACGTCGGCCAAAAGGCGGTGCCGGAACGCGAGCGTTTGTTTCGCTTTTTGGTTTCCGGCGGTCTTTTCGGCCTTCCATTGAAGCCGCTGTTTTTCTTCCTTTTGCCTGTCGCCAAAATGAATCTTGCAGTTTTGGTCAGCGCAGATTTTCAAGAGACGGCCCTTGCTCATACCGTCCGTGTGAATAGCCGGGGTCAAGTGTGGGCAGAGTTTTTCTTCGGGCCGTGCGTCCCTGCCTTTCTTGCTTTTGCGGGTCACGACCTCGACGTAGTTGCGGCGCGGCAGAATGGGTGATTCGCCCGTCGCGTCGTGGTTCTCCGAAATCTGCACTAGATTCGGTAATTGCGAAACGCGCTGTACGATGTGCGCGTCGAGCTTGCGATTGAAACACGCGGCATCGGCGCACGAATCGGAATCCTCGCGGACTTCGGAGAAAAGCAACCTGTTAAACCCGGTCCGCTTTGGGCAGTTGGCGCAACTTCCCGCTTCCGGCACGAGGGTCTCATCGTCTTTCGAGAACGGAATGGATTTGAGACTTAGGTAGATGTTCTGCGCTATCCACGCCTGCAAGCGGCTGACGGGTACGAGGCTCCGCTCGGTATCGTTCGCGGCGTAGTAGCCATCAAAGCAGTGCGCCAACGCTTTCTCCTGAACGTCCGCAGCGAGCTTGGCAATCAGCAACGCGTGTTCGATGCCGATGTGTCCGGCAGTGAAGGCATCGGCCACAGGTGGAATGAGGTCCAAGAGCCGGAGCTGTTTCGCGATGTAGGGGGCTTTCTTGCCCGTCTTGGCTGCTATCTTCTCGATGGTGTAACCGACTCCGTCGCGTTCGAGCAACGCGCGGAACCCTTGCGCCTCCTCGAACGGATGCATGTCACTTCGTAGGAGGTTTTCCACGATTTGCGTTTCGAGCGCCTCCGCGTCGGTGAGGGCCGCGATACGGACCGGGATTTCCAGCAAGCCCGCTCGCTGCGCAGCGCGATAACGCATTGCCCCAAAGACGATTTCGAAATGGCCGTTCACTTTCCGAGCGAGTAGCGGCGAAAGGACACCTTTGCTTCGGATGCTTTCGGCCAGTTCCTCCAGTCTTTCCTCATCGAACGTCTTGCGCGGGTTGGTCGAGGATTCAACCAATTCCGCAAGGGGAACGTTCACGTACTCTTGCAACGATTTCACTGCTTCTTTCGTGTTCATTTCTCTTTCTCCTTTTTTTGATTTTTAGAAATTCTTAGTACTCTTCGGGTAAAAGAATCGTGGTCGCACTGCGGTCGGCTTCGGTGATGACCCACAATTTGGTGTCGCCTGCATTGGTGCGGTAGCTGCTGAGGAGCCGGAAACCGCGTTCGAGACTGAGTTGGTTTTCCTTGCGGTCTTCCTCAGTCAATTCGCCCCAATCGCCGCGACCGTGGCGAGCTAGGAACTCCAGCGGGGTTTGTCCTGCTTTTGCGAGAGCGGCCAACGCGCCGGGTGTGGCAACGAGTTGACCAAGAGAAAACAAGGGTTGTTGTCCGGTTTGCTGCATGAGAAGAACTCCTTTGAAGGGTTTTAAGTTTTGCTTTCAAGGCAACGCGGAGCGGTGCATAGAAAACAAATGCCCTTCCTGAGAGGTCCCCGGCGACTAGCCGGCCGCGCTGTCAAGGGCGCGTGGAGTTCGCGTTCACGGGAGCGCAGCGGACGCCCTTGACAGGAGAAGCGGGCGGTCTAGGCGCAGTCTTCTCGCAGGAAGGGCATTGAGGGGGAAGGACAGTTCCGGTGGGAACCTACCGATGGAAGGTGAGGTTTTGTAAGACTGAAGAGAGTTGTGTGGATCGTGTGCTACAAGAACAAATCAAACTTTCAACGGGCGAAGAAGGACCAAGGGAGCAAAGAGGGGAAACCGTTTCAGTTCTTCCTCGGAAAGCGAATCATTTAAGAGGTCTTCGTCCGGGGTTTTTGGGAGGCACAGCACAAATGGTTCAAATGCTTCGCGCAGCATCGCGGTATATTTCTTCCGGTCGTAACCGAACCACCCTTCCCAAAGCGCAAAGGCCCGAACGCGGTCATTCGGTACGACGGACTCGCTGTCGGTGAAGATGTATTCGACGGTTTGGCCTGGCCGTAGTTTTACGCCGCTGCCGAAGAGTTGCTGCGCGGCAATCGCAGTGACGCCGGCCTTCTGGTAGTCACGCGGCTGTTTCGTGATGCGTTTGCTGACGATGAGGTCGCGGATATCCACATCTCCGGTCGAAAGACGCTCATGGTAATCCGCTAGAACCATCCGTGCTGCGTCTATCTTGTGAACCTACGAGGCAAAGTCGTGCGCTTCGGCGAGGATCGCCAATGCTTCGTGCTGCATCCGTTTCAGCAACGGTGCGGTGTCATGGCGGCGGCATTCGAGGCCGCGCACTTTTAATTCGCCATCGTCGCCAACGGCAAAGAAACGGTTGGGTACGGGCACGTCGGCATACTGTTTCGAGGGGAGAAACACAACGTAGCGATAAACTGATTCAATCGCGAGAGGGAGCCGCGTTTTTGTTTCGATTTCGTTACCCAACCGCTCGAAGTCTTCCCTTTTCGCCCCTGCCTTCCAGACATAGAGCGAGTCCACCAAAGC
Organism: Candidatus Acidiferrum sp.; assembly: GCA_049800195.1. Classification (GTDB taxonomy): domain Bacteria; phylum Acidobacteriota; class Terriglobia; order Acidiferrales; family UBA7541; genus Acidiferrum. The sequence goes on along the minus strand of JBARJI010000050.1, from coordinate 119,280 downwards.
ATGGATCAGTTGAAACCCATCGTTTTCAGCAATCTCCTTCGCGACCAGAAGCGTTTCGCGCGCGACGGCATTGATGGCTTCGTGGGCCTCGATTGTTCCAAAACGAGCGTTCTTGTAACCCGTGTAGCCAAAACAGCAGACGAGAAGCCACTTCATGGAATCGCGTTGCAGTTTGAATCGCAGTGCGGCGTCGGGCGGCGACGTTTTCTGTAATTTCTTGAGTTCGCTGCGCTTCGCAATCAGACGTTCGACAACGCGGCTGGTGATGCCACGCCTTTTTTCGCAGATGCGGTACCCCAGCTCAGGAATGCGGGGAGCACCGGGACAGCACGGGCAGTTGACGGTTTCGGGTGAGATATTGAACCGGGCCATAATGCTCGGGAACTGGCTGACGAAGTCGAGTTCCGCAACGTTCGGGGTGAAACCGAGTTTCGGCACGAACACCAGCCCGCCGCGGTCAGCGCACAGAAGTTCATCGGGATGCTTGGGATCTTCAGGTTCGGCTTTCTGTTCGGGAATTAGCACGCCATCGCGATGTGCGAGTTCCATCTGCATATAGGAAATGCCGGTGCCCGTTGTCGTCCGCGCTGCGTATTGAATCGGGAGTTTCGTGATGCGGGCGAGCTCCCAAAGGCCGGCGAAATCGCATTTCTCCGAGATGAAAGAATTCTGCTTGTCGACATGGATGCGGCCAAAGAGAGGTGTCGCACTTGCCTTGAATAAAATTCTCCCGTAACTCGTGTAACTGCGTCCCTTCGACTGTTGGACAGAGGCCGACTCATCGCGGTTCAAGAGCAGCGAAAACTTCGAGCGTTCCGCCTGCTGGCGAAGCAGGGGGAGAATTGTGGAATCGCCCCATTCGGAAAGGATCACGTCGGGGTCTTCGCGCTTAATCAACCGCGCAAATCCGCGTGCGGGAGGCTCGCCCGATTCGTCGAGTTCCCAGCATGTCCCATCCATTTCGATCTCAAGCGCCGCGCGGCGGCCATGCGTGGGGTCGATCCGCGATAGTCCAGCGAGCCGAATCTGCATGATCTTGAGCGGAGGCATTTCATAATTGAGTGCCCATGACCTGCCATCCCTGGTTGGTGAGCGTCAGAGCCTGGTTCATTACCGTCTTTCCTGCTCGGTCGATGGTGGAAGCGATTCCGGGAAAAACTCTTTGAATGTCCAGGGTCTTTGCCCATTCAGCGAGATTCTCGATCTTGTACGTATAGAAAACTGACACCTCTTTGGAGTTGCCAGCGGCATTCGGCTCCTCCCACTTGACGATTTTGTCCAGCGCTTGCTGTCCAAAGCAGAGGTCGCCCTGTTTCCCCTTTGTGCCAACCAAAGCTAGCGTCTGTTTTTCTCGGTAAAACCTCTTGCCATCTTCGGTCAATTCGTACCGAAGAACTCTTGCCTTGACTGGACGGGTGCTCAGCGGCGGTGTCTATTCGGTTTCCGTCTCGGAAGAGCGCACTAAGCCAGCTTTCTCCAGGGCGGCCATTTCCGCTGCCGTACCCATACCGCTCCGGCGCTCGGCTTCATTGAGATCGACCGGCCACGCGGACGGAATGCCGAGGCAAAGCTGGCCCTTCTTGGCGAGGTAAGAGTTCAACGCTTCTGAGAAGTTCTTCTCGTTCGCGTCTTTATTGCTTGCACATCCGATCAATAGCAAAACGCCCAAAAAGATCAATCAGGGGAGGCTCTTTTTCATAGGATTCACCCCTTGGTATCTGTAGATGTAGGAAACGGTTAGAGCGTTGCTATCGGGTCGGCCTTCCAATGTGGATGAGAGCAAGACGGGGAATGCTTTACGGCTACTTGAGAATCGTTCGCGATACGCGGTGCGGCATTCTTCTCGAACAAACGGTGAAGGGCTGATTAGCGGTGAATGCTCATTCCCACTTCTCCAAAACGTTTGCGAGATATCGTGCCACAGGGCCTCGCGCCAATCGAGCATGCGCAAACTGGTTCGTATAGCTCCGAAGGCAGCCGTCACAACTCGTATTCTCGTCACAGCCACAGAGACCGCTCACCTTGCGGAGGGCCTCCTCCAAGCACTCGCGGAGGGTGGGTGCGTTCTCAAGCCTTGCAACTAGTCCTGCTCCGCCAGGAACGTTGTCGTAAAGCACGATCTCTGGAATGTCGCTTCCTGGTTGGGGGTGTTTTACGGTCACACTCAAGTCGCTCGGTGGAACCTGGAGCACTTCCGCCGTTCCCTCGAGCAGGGCGTAAGCAAGGGCGTAAGTAAACCATATAAGACCTTCAGAAGGTATCGGTGGGGTCGGTAACTTGTGAAACTGAAGTCGCAGCACGTCTGTTAGGAACTCGTGCCCAAGTGCCACCCGGTCGAGTGTGCCGCGGCAGTCGCGTCCGAATGATGTCTGATGTGGTTTGGTAAGTGGTTTCGGCAAGGGTACTGGCCCAATGCCACATTCCCGACAGACATGAAATCCCTGTCCTTTGCGTCCTTCGCAGAGGACCACAAGGTATCCCGGAGAGGCCCTTGTTAGTGACACAAGCCCCGCGATGTCGAGCATTTCGGAATTGTCTGCTTGCGAGCGTGAGAAGTATGGACGAGTGGTGAAGACTTTCGCCGGCCTTGAGGATGGATCTTCGGGGGGCTTGCGGTCAGTCACAAACCCAAAAATTGGGTCGATATATCTTCCTCTCGTCGCTTTGTCGCAGCAAGGCGCTGGTAGGTCACCGCCACTATCAACTTTCCGAGAGTGAAAGGTGCCGTGTCTCGTGCACTTGAGGTATTCCCGCCGATCCCACTCTCGGCCAATGACCTTCTTTAAGCCGTATGAAGTCCACAGTTTCTTGTTGGCGACTATCTTGCTGCCCGGTGCAAATTCAGCGACCGCAATTGCCAGGTCACGCTGGAGCGAAACGTTCGAAGCGTCAGCAGGGCCAACATTGCGATTGGTCCTGTATAGTTCAAGCTCAACGACATCGACCGGGAAACCATATTTTGGAATCGCGGCTTTTCGAGAAAGAAACGAAATCACGTCTTCGATTGCAATCGTTGCCGCTCGGTCTCTGGCCCAGGCCGCGTCTCTGTATCTCCCTGACTCCGCATACTGCCGTTCCAATTTGGCGACCTCTACGTAATCGCTTGAGACCTCGGCTTCGGCACGTGCGAGTCGACTTTCCGTTCCTGCGATTGCACCGACCCAGCTTCCGTCGTTCACTCCTATCCTTTCCGTGATCGCCTCTGGGACAATTTCTCGAAGAATTCTTTCAATTCTGGACTGGTTTTCCTTCAAGAATGTCGACAGATGGAGCACTCCATGCGGGACAGCGAGGTCAACACAAAAGGTCCCAACATCACCAAAGCGGGCTCGGTGGGTGTGACTGCGGAAAAAGAGAGACAACGCAACCGCAGCGACGTGTCGCAGGACAATCTTTTCGTTCGTCACATGGAGCACAGGCGGTCTGGTCTTGCCATCAAGCATCCGAGAGGGTTCGGCAAAGTGGTCTAGGTCGTGCGGCCTCCTTCGACAGTAGGTGACGGCAAACCCGGGGTGACCCGGACGACGGCCCGCACGGCCGACCCGCTGGGAATAGTTAAAGGGCTCGGGGGGGACGTTGCGCAGGAAAATCGTGTCAAGGTCTCCAAGGTCAACACCCAACTCGAATGTCGTGGAACAACTCAATAAGTGGATTTGTCCTGCCTCAAATGCGGCTTGGAATTCCCTAGCTTTCTCCTTGTCGATCTGCGCGGTGTGCTCTTCTGCGCGCAAGGTAGGTGGCATTTCCTCTTGGTAAAGAGTTCTGTAGTGGTTTGAAGTAAGACCCGTATCATGTGGGTCTACCAGGCACAAGTTGCCGTCGCACCCGGGTCGCGGGCACAATTCTCGCAGGGACAGCATCTGGTATCGCCCACATTTTTGACAACGGAACAGTTCCTGATCTTCTCCAACGGATTGGACACGCCACCAGTCTGGATTGAGGCGCATCGCATCTCCGGCACGCAAGAGAAGGCCATCGTGTATGTTGGTCGGCGACCGTGCTGATTTCAGCACTTCCCACACTTCTCGCAGCAGTGCCTGCGCATCATCGATTGTCGAAGTGTCGCCTATAGCAAGACCAGCGGTCTTCGTAAGCAGCCTGGCCAGAAACTTCACACGCCGACCCTTTACGCCATCCCACGCTCTAATGCCTTTGGCACCTTTTACACCCTTTTGCCCGTCACTGGAACGGATCTCAACGGAGCTCTGATACGCCTTGAGTCTGAGCTCCTCCCACTGGATGGCGACATTCGGTTCTGTGCGGAGTTCAACAGCAAATTCCGCGCGCATGGATTCAAGCAGGAGAATAATGAGTATTCGGGCTTCACTCTCGCTTAGAGACCACGGCGCACGCAGCATTCTCTGCGGGACAAATAGGTTCTCTGGGAGCAGTGGCCACCAATGCATGAGGCCTAGTCCCTGCAAAGAGAGTCGCGGCTCGTCGGTAACAAACTCTTGATAGGCTACGGTCCATGCCTGATGGAGTGACTCCAGGTCGTCTTGGGATGCCTGGAGGATTCCTTGGGAGCGCATTTCCTCGCGTAGGTGGCGCGCGAGGGTTCGGATCGAAACTGGGCCGCTGGACGACAAGGCGCGGGCACTCCGAAGTAGAACGTTGCGATTAACGAGCGCTTCGTAAGTGTTTTGCGCGTACCATGCGAAGAAGGCAGCCTCCTGCCTTCCGTCCGCGAAGGCGAGAACCTTCCTTCGGTCAACTGGCAAGCTGCGATGCAGTGTCGTTGCCACCACCGCATTTGGGCCGTCCGTTCCATGCACGACTTCTCTCACAGGATCGGGTCCCCTATAACCGCATGCTCCACACGTCCGCATTTGGTCCTCATGCTCTGCTCTGACCTTCTCCTCTACAACCTCAACTGAATGTCCGTGTGTACAGGCTGGCCGTTCAGGAGAAAAGCTCTCACGCGACAAATCACCACAAACTAAGCAAAGCCTGGACCGAAGTTGACTCTGCACGTCTTGATCGACTTCCAGTTCGAGTGCACCCGCTTCATCAATAGGTCTGAAAAAGGCGAGGTTGAATTCATCGGTTCCTTGGTCACGAATCGCTTCGCGTAGCTTCCCCTGTTCCCGCCGGCCAACAAAATAGTGCTGGCCGCACTCACGACACAGTGCAACTTCAAAAGAAGCGGATGTGCCCTCCAGATTTTGGCCGGGGGGCGCTGTTCGTTCAAGACAGACTTTCTTCGTCGGCGAGTATGTTACGAAGGCACCTTCAAGTGACCGTAGAAAAAAATGGTACCTCGCTGAAAGTAAAGGAGCCCCGGACTTTGGGTCCTGGGTCTTCGTCAGGAGGTCGACGAAAGCTGCCAGTGAATCCTCCTGCCGAGCTTCGGGGAGATCATCGAAGACTTCTGCGGCGACTTTCGAGACTTCCCAAGGAGTGGAGATGGATTTACGAAGCACGGACGTTCGCGCATCGGCCTGGAGAATTCGATAAAGAAGCTCAGTCGGGTCCTGGCCCTCATCGTAAGGCAAACCGAGCTTCGTTGCGAGCGACGCAAGATAATCGACGACGTGTTTTGCGGCAATAGCGGGATAGGATTCTGGTGGAAGTCTGGCCTCTCCAGAATTTGAGACAACCTCCCGCTCCTCGACGATGACATCCTCTTCAACGAAGTCCGGCTCATCGAAGAGTTCTTTTGCGAACTTCGCAACGTCGCGGGCAGCCTCTGCCCCCCGACCAAGGGAAGCACTTGTTGCGATGCAGCGCAGGTGCTGCTCACAGCCACCTTCGCGGAGACGCTGTTTTAGTCGGCGCAATAGCATGGCCATCTCCATGCCCTTCGATCCTCGATACTGGTGAGCTTCGTCGAGCACGAGAAAGTGCCATGTTTTGCCTCGGCCTTCGTCGAAAAGAGGGCTGTCGTCGGGCCGAAGCAACAGATATTCGAGCATCGAATAATTCGTGAGCAGAATATCCGGAGGGTGATCCTGCATTTCCGTCCGAAATACAAGCTCGCCGGGTAATCGCTTGGCCTCATGTTGACTGGCATATCTTCGAGAATCTCTTTCGTGTTTGGGTGTTTCACCTGTGTATTGGCCAAATGTGGGTGCAAATCCACTGCAACTCTCACGGAACCTGCTGCAATATTCGCCAAGCCGCCTTCTTTGGTCATTTGCCAGTGCATTCATGGGATAGAGGACAAGAGCCCTAACCCCGCGTGGACGGTCTGTGCCGAGACTCTCCCGGTAGAGATGAAGAAGGATTGGGTAGAGATACGACTCTGTCTTTCCACTCCCCGTCCCCGTTGCGACCACAGCGTTCCGCCCGCCATCTACGCGGCGGATAGATTGTTCCTGGTGGCTGTAGAGCGTGCGCTCTGGGTTCATTGCCGCAGCAAAGCCTTTGTCAAATTGCGCAGCCAGAAGCTCGCGCAACAAGTCCTCGGCCTTCATGCCTCTGCGATATACGGGAGTTGATTCGAGAAACGGGCCTTTGACGAGAGTGCCAACATCAAGCGCTGCTTCGAAGGATTGGCGGAATTCGGGATCTCGAAAATAGAAAGTTGTCTTGAGATAGCGAAGAAAGCGTTCTTGAATCTCATGGGCCAGCCGGATCGGACCCAGATACGGCACATCGGCGGATTGCATTAGTCAATCCCCGCTGAGCATGGCATCTCACGGAATGTCGTGGAACCCAATGCACCAGACAGTTTCGCATAGCGTGACCTGACGACCGCCATGCGTTCCGGAAATCTTGTCGCCGCAACCTCCGCGCGTCTCAGCCAGCGCTCTCGAATTCTGTGTCGACGGATCAATGTCTCTGGATGCTCAATCACCAGCGCGAGGACACAAAGTCCGTCGCGGACGAACTCTTCTCGCGTGCTTGGGCAACACCATGCGCGAGTGGCCGGATAGCACTCGCGGCGCAGTTCGGAGATGATGCGTCGGATTGGACCCCGCGCACATTTCCGAAGCTCAGACAGGGCACCCATTAGTTTATGAGGCGGTATGGCTTGTATGCGTAGGAAGTACTGCTCGGTTATTCTCTCGGCGGGACGCGCCGCACTTGATATAAATCCGACGACACTTTCGAGCTTTTCCGCCATAGAGTCTGCGGGCGTAACCCACACCTTCAAGCTGGCCGGTGTAGACTCTTGGAGCTCACGAGCGCTTTCGAGCTCGCGCAGAGGGATAAGGAAATTTCTTTCGGAACGCGACAAGTGCACAGGCCGATTCCGATCCGCTTCGAAACCGATTCGTACTTCTTCGGCCCATCTCGGTCGTGGCTGTCTGAAGTGGATGACGGTGGGTGAGGTTGCCCTGAAGTCATCCCGAGATAGAGAAAATGGGAGACTTGTCCACTTGAGCCCACTGGTCTCAATTGGGTCACGTGCAACCGCCCACCAGATTCGTTCTACGAGAACGGTCACGTCGATGTTGAAACCGGCTTTAGCACCGACGATCCATTTAGAGTCATCGCATTCGGGGTCGGGAGGGACATGTGCGATGGAACCCTCAGAGAAAGCCACCGGCCCGAGAGAGCCGGAGGAGAGGGATCTGATCGCACAGTCCCCGCTGTGTCGGAAAACTATGCGTGCTTCAGAGTGGCCGCCAGTACCCGGCAAAGCTGAGCCATTTTCAACATGCAGGGCCTTCAGGCCTGCTGCGAAGCGGAAGTCCAGGCTTTCTATTAGATCGTTGTTGTCATCGTAGAGGCGGACGAAGTACCACCCAGCACCTCTGCGCATGATTTCGGGACGGATATCCTCAAATAATTCTGCCTGTGCTCGCCACGCTACTTTCCGCCCACTGGAACCCGCTTCGCCGACTATCACGGTCTTCACTCTGCATTCTTGGCTGCCTGGGTCCAAAAAACTGAGTCGTGGTGGTTCAATTCCAAAGAGTGGGCCGGCCCCTGTGTGAGCGTCACGAATTCTGTTACCCCTGAATTCAAAGTGCTCAGTCGTGCAGGGTATCGGTACGATCTCACCTTCCGGGGTTTCAAAAGAAAGTATCTTTCCTCGTTCCAGTGGTAGGTCGAAGTGGTACGCGCAGCATTCTCCCGCTGATACGAATTCTGATGTACCGAAAGCGGCACTGGCAAGATCTTGACTCCAGTTCCATGAATCTGGAACAACGACTAAGAAGTGTCCCGAACTGCCCTGTCGAACCGCACGGCCACGTGTACCTTGGGTGCCAACTAGCTTGAAGAGCCGGAATTGCTTCGCCGGAATTTGCCAAGAATTGTCGTCAAGATGTTCCTTCTCGTCACCTACGAATTCCACGGCTTCAAATGGCTTCTTGAGACGCAAGCAAACATATTTAGTGTCATCCTCTTCTAGAATCAAATCTGTGCCTTGCTGCGCTTGAATTGATTCTTGACATCCTTCCGGCATTTCTATTCCCAGCACCCAAGCCATGCCCTGGAGCCAACACACAAGTTCCGGTCGCTGGGGCCGGAGTTTTTGGCTGCGTTCGGTTGAAATCGGACCATCTGCCTCTGTCAATTCTCGTTGTCCGCGTGGTCTCCCTCCTCGCTCGATAGGTGCGATTCTGGTGTCCATTTCGCCCTTCTGCGACGCGGTAGATTTGCCTGTCTTTGCTTGCGGCAACGACTTCGATTCACCCACTGACTCATTCACTCGACCTGCTAAGGTGCCATTCGTTTGGCTGTCGTCGATGACATCAACGGCATGTGCCATATCGCGGTTTCCAGATGGTTCAGGTCCAATAATTGAAGGACTGCCAACTAAAACCTCTGGTTCAACTTGAAGTCTCTTAGGCGTGATCAAGCTCGGGATGTCTGGTACCTCCGGGCTTCCACGATGGGGATCTTTGTGGGAAGCGTTCTGCTCTACCTTAGTTGACTCGGCAACCTGATAGGGCGATGTCTGATCCTCGACAGGGAGAGTCATCTCGCGGATGGCGGGGTCCTTTGATGCCGACAATGGGGGGGCCGAAGTCCTGATGGGAATAGTTCCCGGGGCAGTCACTACCTTCGGAGGTCCAGCTTGCTGATGCGACTGGTCCCCATGCGAAGAGAAATCGTACAACTCCGATTCAACTTTTAACTTGTCCTTTGGCTCGGCTGGGCGGTCCGGAGTTTTCGAAACAATTGCTCGCCAAATCGTCGAAATCGCTGACCAAAGCTCAGCGAGCCATTGCCTCATCTTGGAGCCATCTTCATTTGTTCCCATAATGAAAACCCATAGGCGAGTCGGTACTTACCAGAAGTCCAGCCAACGATGCATCGTGCAGAGATTAGCTCTTTATTGTCGGTACTCAAAATGAAAAGAGCCTCACTAGCGCCTTCAAGCGAGGTTCTCTTCTGGCGGCACAATCATTCTACGTACAACACGCAATACGCTCACTGGGACCGGCCTTTCATCTGCGAACGGTGCGGGACAGTCAGCCAACACGACCTTCCTAGCGCCTACCTTTCCTGATTCCGGCGCGCCTAACATGAGTGTGCGCGATGATTCTTTGACTGGTCATTTCCGATCACCCGCCAGAATCTACCGGAGCGGGTGCTCCGCTAGGTCGAAGTAATGCTTGGAAAGCTCAATGCCTATAAATCGCCGGCCTAGTTGCTGCGCTGCTACCAGTGTAGAACCTGAACCACAGAAGGGGTCGAGGACTACATCCCCCGGCGCAGAGAAGCACTGAACCAAAGGCGTCAAGATGGATATCGGCTTTTGAGTCGGGTGAAGATTGTTGCCTGAGTATTTCCATTCCAAAACGTCCGGTATTGTGCAACTCGGCTTCATCGGATTGCCCTTCGCCAGCAAGTAGGCGTTCTCGTGCTGGTAGCGAAGAAAGCGTTCGGTCGAGGCGTACTTCTTGATGAAGGTCAAGTGCCCGACTACGCGGAAGCCCGCATCGCGCCAAGCAGTGAGGAATGTATCTGCCTTGTTCCAGCTATAAAAGCTCACGCAGAAGCGATTCCAACGAAGCACGCGATAGATTTCCCGGAAAGCGGGTTTAAGCCAGGCGTCGTTATTGTCGTTGGGAACGGTGCGCCCATCGCTGGATGAATAATTGACCATGTACGGCGGATCGGTAAGTACGAAACCGGCGCTGCCCGATGACATGCCAGAGAGTAATTCCACGCAATTGCCATGCAGCAGAGTGTTTGAGAAGCCTTTGTTGATTTGAAGATTGATTTGTTCTGATTTCATTTTCTGTTCTCCTGTTAGGTGATTTGGTTCCTTCAACCAGGAAGAGGAACCAAAGCGCCGCGCCCACAGGAGGACGGAAAGAAGTTGTGCATTAGGAGGCTGGAACGGATGGCAACGGGTGTGACAGGAGGGAAGTTAGCGACTGGCGCAGCCGGGTGCTAGAGCAGGCCGACTGGGAGGCTAAATGGAATTCGGCATCTATGGTGGCTTATTACCCTCTCTATTGCCCCTTCTTAAGGGTATTACCCTTTCTCCGCCAGTGCGCCGAAGGACCGCGACCTAAACAAGCCGCGTGTCCCTTCCTTTGGAGTTGGCGCAGAACGCGACGATCCATGTCCCCGCTGCTTCGACCTAGACCGTCCAAGGAAATGTGTCGGCTTTTACGGCCCGGTAATTTGCGTCGATTGATAACTCCAGCAGAAGGATCGCAGCAATGCGGCGAACTATTTCCTGAACATATCGCACTTCATCTTTATTCAGAGGTCGGCCTATTAATTTCTCCTCTCGGTAGGACAACCACTTCTTGATTACCTGATAGCCGCCGATGGTGTAGTCCCACACTTTCGTGGGGACATTCGCCCAGTAGGCCACGTCGTTCAGATAAACGTCGAACGTCTTAGAGCCTAGAAGCGAAAACATCCTTTCAGGGGAAAGAGCGAGAGGCTTTGCTCCTGAGGAGATAGCTTCGCGTTCGGACTTGGAATAAGCGCGCTCGATAAGCTTGCCCTGACCAGGCATTGTTACGCCAGCCAGCCCCGCGTGGCCCCAACCCGCAGTCAAACCCAATTCATCGTCTTTCAGATTCCCCCCACCAGTTCGCGCCGGACTCGCAAGACTCTTCAACTCAGATCGAAGGTTTCCGCCGGTCACTCCTTTCGCAGGAGACTCAGTATCCAACGTGTTTGCAATCTGTTCTCCCAACGTAGCTGATTCAAGCAACAGCTTCTTGGACTTCGGGAGGGGAATTCTTGGCCAGTCTTGACGAATCCCGTCCGCGTTCTCATCAAGGTAGGCAGGTGAATAGCCAACCGCGAGCACGTGCATCCAAATGAGCTTAGCGGTCTTGAGATCCGTATCGGGATTATCGACGCCGAGTTTCTTGAGATAAGCACGGGCCTGTACAGAAAGATTGGGCTTCGAGTTGTCATTGGAAACGTCAGTGGCGGAAAACACCATCCGTCTCGTGGTCCCCGGGTCTTGCTTTTCACTTTGGGCGCATAGCCTCACGGGAATGAAATAGGCGTCCGTGTGCAGGGCATGTTGGTCTGCGAGATGCGTGCAAGCAAAGAGCGTCGATCCATCTGGGAACTTAGGCACGTTGCGACGGGCGAGAATAAACTGATTGGGTCGGCTCGCGTGCCTAAGAAGATCAGGACGAACTCGATTCCAGAGATTTCCTAACCTCTCTACGTATGCCCATCTCAGATCAAATGGCTTAAATATGAAATGGCGAACGTTTTCTTCTTGGAACTTGCTATCACGCTGAAGGCGTGCCCGAGTCTTCTCCGCATCGAACGAGGCAGCATCCGTCGCCAATCCGGGATGCAACGCTCGCAGAGCATCGGAGGATACGGCTGGGTCGTAGTACGCCTTCATCCGCCTCACAATTTCTTCGCGAGAAATATCATGTAAAGCCTCTCCCCGATTCTCATTTAATCCCAGCATCGGAGGCTCCTCGGCAATGCTGTCGAGGCTAGGCCACTGGTAATACAACTTGCTCGCGTGAAGGGGTCGGAATGAATAGCGATTCGACTCTGTTGGATTTGCATCCTCATAAAGGGAATCGAAGTCCCGAACCTTGAGACTTTCGATAAGATCGGACCGCTTGGTTGCACCCCATAGGTGACGGAAAGCAACCCGAGGACTCTTCGCGCGGCCCGTCGCCCGAACAAAAAGACCAATGGACGTTCCTACACGAATTCCTTCAGGATTCCCTTTGGTGGAAAAGATGCTCGGGTCGGGCTTACCTTCCGGCGTGAGTTTTCCGGTTTCCCGACTATCACCATTGAGGCAATCGAACCACAGTTTGTCGAACTCTTCCAAGAAACGGTTTCTCATCACGACGAAGGAAGGATCTCCGAGATAGGAAAAGTTGGAGATGTAACAAACGACTCCGCGCCCTGTGATTTCGGCGATTCGGCGTTCCGCAACGCGAAAAAACCGCACGTATAGGTCATTGAGATAGTTTTTTGTGATGCCCCATTTTTTCAATCCCGCCTTGTACGGCTCCAGGAGACCTTCTTCTTCGGTGGGGCTGACCCCTGCGAAACCGTTGTATGGAGGATTGCCAAGTACAACCAGAATTCGTGCTTCGCGTTTTACGTCTTCAGCGGCGTCTCTTTCTTCTTCCAGCTCCGAAAAAATCAAGTGCTGCTTTGGCCCTTTGGGTGGTTCCCACCCGGTAAGAGCGTTCGTCAAATAGACTGGGACTCGCTCTTCTCCCTTCTCAGAAAGCGGGACTCCTAGTTGGTCCATAAGTAAGCCAATTTGCAGGTGAGAGACAACGAATGGTGCAGGCACAATCTCGAATCCAAAGACTCGATTCTTGGTCGCTTCTTTAAGATCGCTCGCTACAAGCGCGTCTTCACCACGCTCTTTGAGCGTTTTGTGAATTCGTCGGATAACCTCGACAAGAAAGGAACCCGTCCCGCAACACGGGTCAAGGACAAATACATTTCGATCTGCTAGGCCATCTGGCAGACCTAATTCTTTCCGAAGCACGGTGTCCACGCGCTCCACCATGTACTCCACAACCTGATGTGGGGTGTACCAAACGCCTAGTTGCTTACGTAGCTCTGGATCAAATTCTTCGAGGAACGGCTCGTAGAAGTATTGAACTGCCTCCGATTCTTGGAACTTGGTGAAAAACTGCGCGCGATCTACGCGGTTCAGAACTGCGACGGTCCAATCAAGCACCTCGGCCAAATTCAACTCTTCGAGCTGCCCAGGATCGGCCACTTCATGGAAAAGCTTGCGTATAACCGGTACCCGGAGAAGACGTGCCGTAGCGTTCCAGTCGAAACGCTCTTTTGCGGTGGCTGGACGCTTACGCGCCCAAAGAACCCACGCTGAGAAGACACCATAAAAGAGTGTCTGAACCAGGCTAGAGTGGAAGAAATGTTCACCCTTCTTCCCCTCAAACTTAAGGCCGAGCGCTTCTTCAAGAGCGCTGCGGATGGCGGCGAGCGCATCAAGCTCTATGCCTTCAATGCGAGCAAGGGCGTCTCGGGCGTAAGAAGCAAGAAAGAAGGCAACGTCTTCCGGTGCCGCCAGCGGAGCCGCGTGTAACATCACGCGCTTTAAGTATTCGGCGAACCGTGCTCCATGCACGTCGTCTGTCTTGCGCGGATGCGCAGCGGCTTTCCAGAAATTGGCCTCGCTATCTGCCAGTTCGTACTTTTCGAGGATGGCCGGATTCCCATCCAGATCATGCCCAACGAGAATGAACTGACGCAGATTTGTGATCAGTACTTGGCGATAGCGCGACAAATAGCGCGTCGCCTGTTCACCGAGCGCGACTCGCGTTGCGTCTTCGCTCGGAGCCTTGACCTCAACAGCTCCTCGCGAGGGAGGCTGTCCTTCTTTGGGCTCCTGGCCTGATTTCTTGCCAAACTGTTCTGCTGTGAAGAGGCCGCCATCGGGCAGGCCTGCTCCCTGATTCTTGATGTGAATGATGCAGCGGACACGCGGCTTTAGTACCTTCCCGATTTCGTTGAAGAGAGTTTCGAGCGATCCATAATAAGGGGTTTCATCCACCGCTGCGCGGGAGGAATAAATCTCGTGAACGTCGTGGAGAAATTTTTCGAGTGGCGTCATTAGGTTGCTACCATCGCGGCGGCATAGAGACGGCATGAACTTGTTATCACAGAGTGACCGCAGCATCAATTGCGGCGAGATGGCTCTTGTCCAAATCCGCGGTGCGGTCAAAGAAGCGATCACACAGGATAGGGGTCTCTTTCGAGAGGGCGCTCCCTAAAAGGGAACGCCCTCGGAGGACTCGGTAGTGCCGCCGTTCGAGCCCGAGGCTGCTGCCTCTGGCTCGATAAGAGCAAGACTGCGCGAAGCTGCTGGGCGCGGGAATTCTCCCGAAGCGGGGCCCAAGCAAAAGCGCGGCGAAAAAGGGGAATGTGCTGGGCCAATTCAGTCCTTCGACGAGGAGTTCAAAAGCGACGCTACCGCGCGCAGCCATTTCCAGGTCCTAACGGGCCTCAGTGTCATTGCCCCCAATGGGAAGTCTTCGACCACCAACGCTCAGGCCTCCGTGCAAGTTTTCCAGAGCTATTAAGTAGGGCTGATTCGTAATGATCCCCTTGTTCCGTGTGCTTGCGTGCAGCGGGAACCACCTCTTGCTAGCCGCATCGAAGCCGTAGGTTACGCGTCGTGGCACTGCGGAAGCCAGAGCGTCCACCAAGAGTAACGATTCATTGGCAGCGGCCTCCATTGTCTGCATCGCATCAACGGTAAGAACTGGGCCTTCCGTCCCCTTCAGCACAAACTCGATTTCGCATCCCCTATACAGGAAACTCACGACCAAGCGACTATCTCTTCCTGTAAGTTGCCGCAGCGTCTCCGTTACTGTGCCAGCGATCCATTTTAGAAACTCCACTGAGGCATCGGCGACTTTCTCACCTAGTTGTTCTTGAAGTTTCTTTCCAAATGGAGTTTGTGAAAGCAGCCAGATCGACCCCGAAACATGCAAGACCGCCAGAGAGAGCTCGCTTTTTCGGAACTGTTCAGCGACGCTACGCTCCACGCATGCCGGAGCTGCCCTCATCATGTCACTGACAGTGCTCGACGGTATTTCGTAGGGATTGAACTCAACGAACGCGCGAACATCCTGCGGACTATACGGAATCGTTGCTTCACTAGCAGGCAGGCTTGAAATGTCAATACCTATTGAAGAAAAACTGGGGAGCCTATTTCCGTCATAGAAGCCGACAACGCCAACAACAAAGTGTACGTTCCGCCTTGGCGCACAGAACATCTTTGCGGCCAGGACGCGGCCAATTGGATGAATCAAGGGATCGTGCTCTCGCCGAACCCAAAATTCCCCTGTATCGACTTTCGCCACTAAGGCTTCGAGGTCAGCCATCTGGGCGCTTTCGCCCTGCTTGTCCACGCTCGTTCCAGAAAGCACGTTCCCAATGACCCTGGCGAAGTATTCGTCTGGAAAGAGCTTGAATCGGTCGAGATCAGCCATCACTCCGTTTACGAATTCTTGCGCCTCAATACTCTCGGCGATTAGGTCCACTGACGTTTCCGGCAAATCATCCGTGCCGCTGGGCATAAGATTAACCTCTCACGCTAGAATATGGTTGCTCAAGTTGTCCGCAAATAACCGCCTCCGCGTCATCCAAGAATGTCAAAGGATACCCTCGCGTTCTCTCGTATCAGCTCGACGGCATCAAAGACTTTCGAAAGGCGTTCTTCTGATACGGTTCTCTCGTCCTTGAACGCTGCGGTGGAGGACAAGAACGAATCAATCGCAGGATTCTTAGGAAACACAACGGCCATTGCATGCGCTCCCCGTATCGTGCGCATGAGTTCATTCCACTCTCGTTCCCGTACTTCCGCAGACCAAGAAGCCGATAGAACACGGAAGCGATCTAGGGAGTCATACGTCTCGTTTGCTCTGAGGTACATGTCGGCCCACTTTCGCTGCCTCCAGTCCCTTTGGTCTCGCTCAGCAACCTGCTTAGCCTGTGATAGCGAGCTTTTCGCAATCAAAGCTGTAGCGGCAGCGAGAACGAGCGAGGCTAAAGCGACGACAAGGGAGATCAACTCGCTGGTTAACGCGTGACCCATTGTGCCGGATTCTACCACCAACGATCGGATTCCAAAGGAAAGCAGACTTACCCACGCGACGAGAAAGATCGAAGGAACGGCCTGCACCAGGTAAGGGTGCCTTATCAAATCTGTTCTCGGACGATTCAATATTCTTCTGGCGAAGTCGATATCGCGTTCCCCGCTACGTTCCACGAGCCTGCGTTCGATGTCCTCGACAGTCCCCAACCAATAGCGCGCATAGTAGCGGGTCTTGTTGTTGTTGAGAAACCAGACAAAGGTCAAGATAATACCCAATGCCGAAAGTACAACTCCGGCCCATCTTTGGCCAAGCGAATCTGTGAGCAACTTCCAGCACGCCGCGACCGCCACAGTTTCAAACGCGGCAAAATATGAGCTTCGCTGCCAATGAGAATTGACCTCGAACCGCCACGTATCAAAGAGCGACTTATAAATCTCAAGCAATTCGTTTGTAGTCATCATTTCGCGACAGCGTATTGCTCCCCCCGAGGATTGTCAATCGAACTGCGCTTTCGTGGGACATGCGCCGATGCAAACACTATTAGACCAAGCGCAATTCAGGCGCTATGCTTATGTCGCAATAGAAGGAAAGAACCTGTGGCAAGTGACACGATCCAACCGAGCCCCTCACTAAAAAAATGCGATATATCCGTGCAGCCGGGCCAGCCGCTGCAATTCACAGAGACAGTCGGTACCGACACCTCGGATGCTGCTCCGAGTTCCCTAGATAAGGCCATCGGCAGAACGTTAAACGCCTACACGCGAGCCGCGCGCAAGCTTCTTGAAACCAAATATGCGGGTCAAAGAGATATTGCGCCGCCCCACATGCGCGGACCTTCTAACATCACTATCATTCGGTGTACCGATGGCATATTCGTCCGATACGATATGGCTTTAGAGGGTGAGGAAAAAATAGGACTTTTTTGCTCAAATGATTCTGTTGCAGATGTTGCTCCCCAGTTTTCGGAGCAGCTGATCTATTTTCCCGCAGATCCAAAGACCTACATTCCGACTCCGGGTGGTCTTGAGATCGCATTGGCCATTACCGACCCTAAGACTGGCGCTACTGATGTGCCCATAAGAATTCGCCCTCTGATTTATGGAAGTACGGTTCCGAGCGGGTTCCAAATGCCTCTTCCTCCAATACGTCCGCCGTGCCTGATCTCCATTTACAATGAAAGCGATTTTTATCTGAGCGGAAACCTTTTCCCCGCTGGGATGACCGTGGAACAACCCGGTTCTGATGCAGTGGAATTCGTTGCCTATACACGGTTCAAGCTGCCTGTGGGATGGCAAGCCATCGAAATTTACCGGCTGCTGGGTGAAGAATATTGGAAACCGGAGTATGCGCCCATTTGGGCGGAGCTTGACATACTCGCTGCGATTGCTCAAAAGAACGCGATCACGTTAAAACTCAATCACCTTGACGGTCGGGGGGCTACTCGAAAACACTATGCGGCACTCCTAAAGGAATTTGAGGCCCTCCTAGACGGACCCGAGGAGCCAACCCATCAATTCCTCAAACAGCACCCAGAACTTCTGTGCCCGACATACCAACAGATATGGTCCAAATTGCCATTTGGAAGCCGGGTCAGCGACTTTGTGTTTCGCGAGTCTTACAATGACTACCTACTTGTCGAGATCGAAGCACCCGTGCGCGAACTCTTTCGGAAGGATGGCCAACAGCGTGAGGAACTGACGCACGCTCTCAACCAAATTGCAGACTGGATTCAGTTCATCGCGGACAACAAGCAAGAGGTTGAGGAAACCCTTGGCTTGATCGGAATCTCTGTGAACCCGCGCGCTGTCGTCGTCATTGGCCGCTCTGCGTCCCTCACCGAGGAAAACCGCCGCAAACTTACAACGCTTCAGGCTCAACAAAGCAAACTGCGGATTCTGACCTACGATGACCTACTCGCCAGTTGCTGCGCTAACTTGGAACGAATTTTAGGACCCCTCACTCTCTCGGAGCACAGCGTTGAACTCTACTACTACAAGGAGACTCCGATGGCCCCCAGCTAGGCGGCGCGGAGGGACACTCCACGCCGATTGCATTGAGAATCTGGGTGGCCGTTTTCTGGATGTACTCCAAGCTGGCCGTCAAGAGCTTTGCGTCACCTTCGTAAAGTTGAATATAGTCTTGAGAAGCTGAGCCCGTTTCTAGGCCGATGGCATGGCAGACCACGAATGCCACGGCCTCTGCTTCGGTCTCGCGGCTCCGCTTTGAAGTGCTGCTGCGGCGTTCGTCACGGTGCATCATTTCGTGCGCGAGTTCGTGTGCCAGCGTCGCGAATTCTTCAGCCGGAGACTGTCCGGGCAACAACGTGATCTTGCCTCCAGCGGAAGTGCCGCGCGCCGGAGCAATGTCCTGCGAGTATTCGAGGGCGATGCCTTGCTCGGCGATAAACTTGCCGAGCCGTTCGCTGTATTCGCAGGGATCGCCATTGACGCTGCCGATTTCGGGAAGTTCTTGGCCGTCCGTCTGGCTGATGTCGAAGACGTAGGCAGCGCGAAAGCCGATAGTCGTTGATGACTCGTCAGTCCCGTTTTGTTCGGCGCTTTCGTTCTTCCGCCGAACAATCGGGGCCAGAATCATGATTCCTTTCTCGCCTTTCTTCACGAAGCGTCCCAGCTTGTGCCAAGCGTGAAAGCCCGCTACGTGCGATGCAGTCGGCTTCTGTGATGCGATGAGCATCACGTTTCGGAGACTGTAGTGGTGGAATCGGCCAATCGCCGCAAGGTACTGCGTCAGCGTTTCGCTTCGGCCCTCGTTGAGCGCCGTAATGAGTTGCTCGATGGCTTGATTTGTAACTTTCTTGATGCTTTCTGAATTCATTTTCTTTGTCCTTTCGGTGAGTTGAGAGTTGGTTCCCTCAACCAGGGAGGGGAACCAAATCGCAACGGACTCACGGAAAGGACAGGGAGCGAAGCGGTTTAGTATTTGCGGGTGGAGCGAATGGCAACGGGCGTGACAGGTTGCGCTTACCTGGCGCGGCCGTGTGCTAGCGGAGGCCGCTCTTGTTTCTGTTTCGAGGTTCGAGCGGCGCGCAAGGGATAGAGGTTGGAGACGGACCGGCAGTCTTTTCCGAAGGTGCGGGCGAGGGAACAATTGCCAACAATGGATGAGAGGCTAAGAGCTGTGAATGGGGTATCGAATGGTTTCTAGACCAGAGCGATGGGATTATTGATCGGGAGCTGATTGCCAAGCGTGAACAGGCGTCCGCATGCTGCCCATGACCAGTTCTTGTTGCGTTGACGTGATTACAGGGGCGGTCTCGCACGGCAAGCACGACATTCGAGTGGTACCGTCTACACAAACGGGTTTACGTCGGGGCGATTTCATCAATGACGGGGCCGTCAGCGCCGATGGCCGAGAAGGTGTAAAACTTGGCGCGAGCACCCAAATGGCGAAACTTCTGACGTGCGAGTTGCAAGAACTTTTCGTCGCAGGTGGACATGACGAACTGGCGCTGTCCGGAATCCGATTTGAGCAGTCCGACAATCAAGTCAAGAAAAGCGTATGTGTTCAGGTCGTCAAAGTGAGTTACAGGGTCGTCCAAAAACACCGTGGACAATGCGGACCAAGTTTGAGAAAGACATGCAGTCAGGAACAGGCTCAGCAAGAGCGTCTGCTGCTGTGACTGGCTGAAGTAATCTGTCGGTCGTAATTCGTCGCCGTGACGCTTGACCCTGACAATAACCGTGGACTGAGTACTCCGAATTTCGATTTCGTCGAAACCGTATACAGCGCGAAGTCGTCGCTGAATTACCGATGTTCGCGGACCATAGTCACGGGTGAAATTAGCTATAGCCTGGCTCTGTTGGGACGACAGCAAGCGAGAAAGTCCGTCAAAATACTTCAACCAGGGCTGATATTGGTCTCGCTTCAGCGTTGCTGTGGCCACCGCCCTTTCCCTGTTGCGTACATTCTGAAGCAATTGGGTCAGCGCCGCAGACGTTGTCGCCGCATCGATTGCCAGTTCAATACTCGTCGCTGAATCACGGAGGGCGAGAAATTGCGCTTGGACGCGAGATTCCTCAGCGATCAAGGCGAGCAAGGTGCTTTCGCTCACGTCCGGCGGCAGCTTGGATTCCCCTAGTTGGGCTGTGATTTGGGTTGCTGTCCTTTGAATATTCACCACTCGGGTACGCAGCGTGGCTATGCTCGACTTGAGAGAAGCTGATTCCTCGCGGAGTGTTTTAAGTTGTTGTCTTTTCTGAAGTTCGTCTCCCTCGGCGTTCGGGACTTCGGTGTTGAATCCGGCGAGTTCCAGAAGGTTGATGCGCTCAAGCTCTGCCAGTTGGGCGGGATCAACGTCGAGGGAGACTTGGATCAGGCGGGGGTCTTTACGCAGACGGCCTTCTTCCTCCTGAAGGCGAGCCAGTACGGTTTTGCGGTCGGTAGCTTCTGCCGTCTCGGCGGCGAGAGATTTTCTCACATCTGCCAACAGAGAGCCTGCCGTCTGCAGCTTATCGTTTAGGTCTTGGAATTGGCGGTTTAGGTCCGCGATTTCTTCCTGGACGCGGTCTCGGAGGGTGTGAAGTTGGTCTTCAGGGAGTGACTGCACAGCGTCGATGACAATGCCAAATTTCGCAATGGAATTTTCAAAGCTTCCAATATCTGTCGTAAGCTTGGCTCGTTCGTCCTTCATGCTGATGACTTGAGCTTCGACCTCTTGGCGCTTATTCTTGTTTTCTGCGATTAGCTCTGCCAGCTGTCTGACGTTCTCCTGCGCGCCGGTGAGTTGGACGCGGGTAGCGCTCGCCGCATCAGAGTCAATATGATGCTGGATGCGGCGGATCAGTTCATCCTTCGATCCGTGATCCTCACCGCATAGTGGACAAATGCCATCACGAACGTGGCCCTGCAGTTGGGAAAGCAATCTCTTGAGGTCAGACTGACTCTGGTCAACCTCGGCGATTTGACGCGAGAGGCGAGCTTCCTCGGCACCGAGCGTTACGAGGCGCGGCGAAAGCTGGCGCTCGTCAGCGCGTAGCGACTCCAAAGAATGCAATAAGGCTTGTTCTGCCTCACCGACGGAGGAGAGTCTGGACTGATTTGCCCGCCAATCGGGGATGGAGGTGTTCAAGGCATGCAACGCCACGGATTCCGCGCGTTTGGTCGCGAGTCTTTCACTGGCCTGAGTCACCAGATTTTCGTGAGTGTGAAGGTCGCTGAGGGCTTTCTCTTCGGACGCACGGTGCTGCTCAAGGGTAGAAGCTGCGCGACTCAGTTCTTCGGTAATTGCCCGTTGTCTCTGGAGAATCTGCTCGTAGTTAGGTTTCGTGGTTCGCACCCACTGCAAGTGTCCGGCGCGCGTCTGTGCCTCTTCGCGCTTAGCACTGATTTCGGCAAGCCGTCGCACCGCAAGCTGGTGGTCGAGTTCTGCTGCGCTGCGTTTTTCGTCGGTCGCGGTTAGCGTCTCCTCGTTTGCCGCAAGCTGCTGTTGCAGTCCGGCCAATTCGGCGAGCAACCGCGGCAAATTTGGAGCTTCCTTGGCCAACAATGACAAACGAGTAGTTCGGTTTTGACTCTCAGCGTAGCGGGCTTCGAGAGCTGCCCTCCATCCCCGCACTACGGTAGCGTCGGGTTCTCCGGGCGACATGGGAATGCCAATCTCTCGGAGCTTTGCACGTAGGGTTTCGATCTCGACGTCAAGTGGACCGGTGTTAGTGTGTGCCTGGGCCGTGTGGCTCAGCCGGTCAAGGTGTTTTTGCTCGTCGGCGACTTGTCGTGAGTGTTCTCTGATTTCTTCCTCTGCGGTCGCGATGGCAATCTGGAGCAGTTCGCGAACTCTTGCTGCCTTGTTGACGGCGTTGGCATAATCTTCAAACGCGAGCATCCGTGACACAATATGCCCAGGAAGCTGACAATCCTCCTGAAAACCTTCGGCGAGTTCTTGGTGTTCTTGACTGAAAAGATGCGTCGCACGAAAGAGGCTCACAAAATTCTCGACCCGGTCTGTGCCTGGGGCATCGCCGCCCGTCAGTTCGGCGAGAATAGCTTTGCGGTCGGTCGAATGACCATCCAAAAGAGCCTGTTTTCGGTCGTTCACGGTCCGTGTGAGTTCGCGCAAGGTCCCGTTGGTCCTAAAGGACAGTGACACCGCACTCTCTTCGGACATGCTGTCAAGGTGTTTTGCTGCTTTCCTGAAATGGGCTTCGTTTGAGGCTTTGATTCGGCCGATGTCGCCCGTAACTGCGAAGTCTATGGCATCGAAGAACGAGGTCTTGCCGAAACCGTTCGGGCCATAGAGCAAAGTCACGGCGGGGCCGACCGTAAAAGTCTGTTGCTTGCGATAGGCTCGAAAATTCTTGACGGCGATTTTCTCAAGCAGTACGGGTGTCGCAGCGCGTTCCATGTGTGCGACAGGCGCATTCAGTGCCGGCGTCAGCTCCCGTGGTTCACCGAAAGCCCCACGAATACAATCCTCGACTATGCCCTCGGGGCTGCGTTCGCGTTGGATGACGAGATACTTCGCCAGTCCGGTAGGCACACCGCACTGCTGCAAGAAAGTCTGAGCCGAGGGTGGTCTGAAGGACTGGCCATGCAGGGGAATAAGCGGAAGAAACGGGAGACGCGATAGCGCCTCGCCAAGAGGCTGTACGAGCGGAATAACAAATTTGCGACAGAAATAGACATCGGTTTCGATCTTTGAGCAGAAACGCTCAAGGTCGGGAACGTCCGGTCGGACGCAGTAGATAAAGCTCAGATCGAGGGCGTCCCATTTACCGTTCTGTTCCGCATAATACTTCTTGAAGCCTCCGTAAAGGACGTCATAGGTCTTCACCATGTTATCATTGGAAAACGCGAACGCCGCCACAAAATTCGCGGTTTGTAACAACAAGAGTGGCGGGTATGCGGAATTAACGGCCGCGTTGGTCAGCTGGGAGCCGGGTAGGATGCCTGCCAAATACGTGCGCAGATCCTCAGCAACTGGACCGAGTTCATGCGGCAAGTTCGGCACCTATCCCCCCTCCAAGATCTGCAGGCGTGGCTGACTGCCGGTAAATGTCTAATAGATTCTGATACCCGAGATGGAGTGAACCGCTAGCCGGGTCGGTAATGTTGCGCTCATCGCCTAGCTGCGGAGTCTCGGGCCGCAAGAAACTGCCAAACCTCTTGTCCCAGGCTGTGTTGTCCGGGTCGCGAGACACAAGGATAACTTGACGTTGGGGGTTGGTAAGGAAGGTCCTAGAGTGTGCGATGCACTGTTCGTGTGAGGAGCCACGTATCGCGAGAATATCGACGACCTTGTTCGTGATCGGAACCGTAGCATGGGCGGGGTCGACACCCACCGTTGGAGGCGAAAAACCAACCCCAATGATGTCCAGGGTATGAACGAGGTGCTCCAGGGCTTCGGATTCAGTGGAATCCCAATCATCCGCATTCTGAGTCTTCGACTCCTGCGCGGCGAGCCTTATCGCGTGCGTTGCGGATTGAGAAGCAATTCCGCGAAGTGCCGCGGTATTTTGCTGGTGTGCAATGTTAACCTGCGCTGACAGTGGCGCGGCGGGGTGCCTCAAGGACAAACTCTGCACCTGATCGAGTTCGTCGTTTAGCCATTTGACCGACGCGGGAACATCTGCGGCGGGAGCGCGTGGCAGCGGCGGTCCAGAAACGGGGCAGACATGCGCGTTTTCGACAGCGAGAGATCGTCCCGCAGCTCCCGCAAGGAGGGAACCCGGATTGATTTGAGCGAAAGAATGGATGCACGCGCCGCGCTCCCTAAAGAAAACGTCTTTGTAGTCATGCAACAGATTGCTGCCATCGCGAAATCGAGGGCCTCCGCGAGAGAATGTCGGGACACAGGTCGGCTGGGCGAACATGGACGGAGGCGAGAAGACGACACTGCAGGCACCGAATTCATTGGTGCGTCCGGGTACCGCCTTTCCCGCAGTGTTGGCGAACACTAGGCAAGCACCGCCGCGTGTGACGCTTGGAAACTGGGTCTGGTCGAAAAAAGCCGCCACCCGATTCAGAAAGGTGTGGTGCGAAGGCCTCTGGTTGCGCTGAATAATGAACAGCCAAGACAACGGCAACAGGTTCTCGCCTGCGTGCTGTTGCATATCTGCAAGCATCCATTGGCAAGGTGTTTGAGTCCCGACGGTGGCAATCCAATCGAAGCAAACCAGGGTGCCGAATCTGTATGGCGCGCTGTTTTCTAAACGGCCCTTGAACAAGTACAGGGAGCTCCCGCGAAACATATGCTCATACGATATATTCATCTCAGGCCAGGCCGGGTACAGTTTGGGTTGAACCCAGCGCTCCAAACTCCCGTTCGCATCTTTCACCCAAGTTATCGCGCAATTGACCCATTTGTTGAGTCCCACTCGGTCAGCACCATTACGAAGTGTATCGACATGGGTCCGATCGCTCTGAAGTAATTGAGCATACTGAGCGTGGGTCAGTGCGTCTGTCCCTCCGATGACAACCGTGCCGTTGGGCCAATCGCCCAGCCGAATTGCAGTTTCCACCAGTTCGATGCCCTCGGGACCTGGAATGCTGTACTCTGGGAAAACCGTGAAGTGCGTCTTACTCACGCCATGATGGTTAGATCTAGCGATGGCTAGTGTCTCGGTTAGCACAGCTAACTGTTGCGGCTTTGCTTGCTCCGTCCACTTGTACGGTTCTACGGCACTCAGCGAAGTGTCCGGCACATACGGTTGTGCGATGACCATTCCCACGCGGTCACTGGGTAGGGTTACACCGAGCAGCGATAGATCGATTGTTTCTATATGGACCATTTATGGGCTGGGACCGCATAACCCTTTCTAAAGTTCAACAGGCCTTAGTTTCAAAAAGCAGACATTGTGCCCGAGAGCTGATGACGACGGTCATCTGCGGTATCTGACTCAAGTACAATGCACCGAGATCCTAGCGTGACTCGTCCTTAAGCACTGTCGCGAGAAAATCGAGAGGGGCACCCGTCGGCGGACGCAGCACACCTTGTTCGAGTTCAACGACGGCTCTCTCGAAGTGAATTTTGGCGATGCCTTCAAGTTCGATGATGGAATCAAGCGCCAATCGATCGCAAGTATATGATCCTGTTATCAGTCTGCGGGCATTCCCGATAACCCAATCTGCAGATCTTTGAAGTCTTAAGGCCGCCACGGCGGGCGTATAGGAATCGTTTCGGGATTTTGCATGAAGGCCCACAATGTCTTTTTCGCTGAGTGTAAAGGAATCTCCCTCGGTCGTTTTGACCTCCACAGCGAACTTGTCCGTCCTTCGAGTCAATTCTAAATCAACCCCCTCGCTGTAATGATTTAGCACAGTAAAGCCTCCCCTGCGCGGATCAAACGAAATCGCGAGAAGCATCTGTGCGATTTTGCCGTACTCAATTGGCCAGCGGCCATTGATGGCCATCAATGCTGAGAAAGTGTCAAACCGCATGGATGGCAGCGAGCCCGTCAAACTCAATGGTGGGCCCGCCGGTCGGAGTCCAATCTTTCACTACGCAGGAAATCTTGGCCTTAGTCATTTGCAGCACTTCATTCCTAAATTCGTCGTCTGCTGTTGCGACGATCACCTGACGGGCTTCGCAAAGCAGTGAGAGCACAGAGCATAGACTCTTCTTACAGCCGGTGTCGAGGCTCTGCGAGGAATCATCCAAGATCACAATTCCGAGTTCGTGAGAGATTTGGGTGCTGCTCGCCAGGGCCAAGAAAATACTGAGGGCGGCACAATTGAGATCAGCGTGATTCAGAACCGGTAGGGCTGACCGTGTTGTGCCGGAAGTGTTGACTAGTTCTATGGCGTACCCATCGCCAACGGCGGAAACCTTCAGTCCGGGAAAATCGGCACGGTTGGTTAGGTTCGTGAACATGGATGAAATCGCCGTCTGGACGCCCGCCAGTCGCTTTTCAGCCTCGGCAGTCACGGTATTCTTGAGGCCTTCGACAAGCAATTCCACGTCTTCCACGTATTGTTCGCATTCCTTGCGGATAAGTTTGAGTTGCTTATATGCATCGTCCTCGTGGATCGCTTCGATTTTCGTCATCTCCTGCTGCGCTTTACCAATTCTCTGAAAACGGTCGAGGTCCAGTACAGCTCGCTGAAACTCATCGAATCTGGAGTTAATATCGGAGACTTGTTGTTGCAAACCTGCGATCGCATCGTTTAAATGTTTGATTTCAGCATCGAGGATCGCGGACGGGTCATCGGATGGAAGAACGCTGCGTCCTATCGCTTTTTCAATGCCGGCGACGCTGGCCGATAACTTGAGTTTTTCGGCGGAGAGTTTTTTATGAAGGAGAGCTTTCTCCTCCTTCTGTTTTTCGAGAGCACCGACTTGGTTTGCAAAGTCCTGCTTTTTGGCTTTTAACGGATTGAGATTTTTGGCTTCTATTTCATGTTGGATGTGGGCACGCCACTCCTGCACTGTTCGGCTAGTTTCACCACAAAGCGGACAGGTCATTTGCTCTCCAGCCATTCGATTTTCGAAGAAGAGCAACGTGCTATCTAGTATCGTCGCGTTCTTGGAGACTTCTCTCATTTCCGCATCGGTTGTGGCGACCTCCGCTTTTGCGCGCGTAATCGCCTCCTCAAGTTGATCGGTGGTCCGTTTGTCTGCATAGTTCTCAAGCGCTCTCTCGGCGTCCGCCTTGGCCGTTTGCTGCGAAAGATAGCCAACTTTCAATCCCTCAAGAGTGCTCCTTTGGATCAAAAAGTGCCCCTGGTCCGCGAGTACAGGATGCTCGTTGCGCAATTTGTGAATTGCGGAGGGAAGGTCCGTGACGAATTTCTGTACTCCGCCAAAAGCAGCGGGCCCGCCGATACTTGGTGCGGCCAGGTGATATGCGGAAGCAAATTCCTTCAAATCACCCAACACGTTATTGGCGTATTCTTGCGCCCCCACGGCTGTGAGAGCGCTCTGCGGAATCCCCTTACTCAGCAACGCAGACGATTCGGTGTCGATGGTCCTCTTTTTCTCGCTGAGAGCGGTGGTCAGCGTGGCGTCAAGAACTTGAAGGCTTTGTTCGAGCGCAGCCGTCCACTGAGTCGGCTTTTCAGCAGCGACTGCATTCAAGGTATCTCGCAGTTCGGACAGGCCAAGAAGTCGGTCAATAGCTTCTTTACGATCCTTCGGTTTCGCGACGATAAGACTTCTTATAACCTCGGGGTGGAGATGGACGGACGACAGGAAATCAGCCGCTGAAATTCGGAAGAGGGCATGAAGCTGCTTTTCCTCTGTCGAAGTTGGTCCATCGTCGATTCGGTAGGCCAGCTCGCTGGTTCGAGAGGTCTTGTAAGTCCGCTTGACCGTTACAGTCTTGCCGTCACCTGACTGGAAGACGCATTCGACATAACATGCAGGTGAGCTAGTATTTTTAACTTCCCAAGCATCGCGCTCCCTTATGTCTCCGTATTTCATTGCGGCTACTTCCGGTCCGAACAAGCACCACTCGATCGCATTGAGAATGCTGCTCTTGCCCTGGCGATTTCGGCCATGTATCAGGGTCAAGGGTGCGCCGAACACGATTTCTTGCAGCTTCGTAAAGCCGCGAAAGCCGAGAATCCCGATCTTCGTAAGCGTAAATTTAGGCATCTGGTTCGATCAGAAGAATCCAGTTTCCTTCTTCACTTGTTGGATCGCCTTCTCAAACTTACTCTTGAGCAACGCCCAGTCCGACTGCAATTCCTGCTTGATGCCCTGCGAGCGATCCTTCTCGAAGGCGGCGTGGGCACGCTCGTAGAGCGCCCGAATCCTTGCCTCTTGGTCGGGGGTTCTTATTCGTGAACGTACAGATTGAAGGATGTCATCGATGGTAACCACTTTCCCACCTCGCAGACGTGCATGGATTCTATCCTTCTTGTATGACCCCAGCAAGGTACGTGTTTGTTACAACCTGAAATTAAAATCAGCACCCTGGTTATCGCCCGGACATGAAATCGGTTTGCGCGGCGCTGAGTTGGATTGCCCTTTTGGGGTTTGTTATCTCATTCGTTCGCTTCTGGTAGGGCATACTCAGAACACTCGATCCGATTTCCTGGATATTTGACCTCAACGATAGTATTCGTCAGATCCCTTATGCCGATATCGGCCAGGAGAAAGCAAAGAGTGTGAAGAAGAAGTGCGCGGAGCGTTCACCGCGCCTCTGCATCGGAGACAAAGCGACCATCTTGGCTCAACAGCCGAAGAACGCGGCCTTGGAACGAATGATCTGGAGCGAAGCCACGAGCCATGCCACAATCTATTCGCTCGAGCCCTTCCGCCAATCGCGTGGGCCACGGAATTATGCCGACACCAGAACAGCAACGGGAATACACGCGGCTTTCTGGACTACTCCAACAGATTTGTATGCGTTACTCGTGGGAATTGCCTGACGGCACCACTTCGGTTCTCCTCACCAACAAAGTTCGCAAAGTGCGCGTCGAAGCTTACAGAAATTCCGAAGTTATCGGAATCATTCCGAATGAAAATACCTCGACCGCCTTCGCCGCCGATCTTACACGCTATTTTGCCGATATCACGTCGCCCGATCCGGACGGCGTCATTGCGATTGTTTCCAGCCCCAAGTAGGGTGTTGAACCGTAGTTTAGCGAATACCCCGCCCGCGGCTTTGGCTTGAGCAACATTCAGAGCCACTTCTTGAAATCCTTCAGAGGAGGCGGGCGGGAGTTACTATGCGCTAGCTCCTGTTGCTCTCAGTCAGGAGTAGTTTAGCGACCGAGACCATCCGGAAATGTCCGGAAAAGGCGCGAGATCAACCTGGGATGGAGATAGTCTGTTAAGATACTGAAAATAAAGTGATTATTTAAATCGGCCGCGCGGACCGAGGCCCAGCCTGCAGAATCCGGAAGTTCCCGGAATCCGTTCGCTTCTCTTTGCATCGCGGAATAGGAGGCGCATTTCATTTGTCCGGAAACCGCATGTGGAGAATCAAGTTCGGAGACTATAAGCGCCCTTGCTAGGCTTCTTCCAGAAGTTGGACTTTTCCAAATCGCAACGAAGTTCGATCGCGTTCGGCAAGGTCACTAGCCCACTTTCTTGCGCGTCGGTAGTTGCCTTCGCTCCGCGAGCGAAGGTTCCCATGTAAGCCGACATCCGAGGATTGCGAGCCTCTGCGGCAAATCGGGAAGAATCCGGAAGGGGCAGGTTTGCTTCGGATAAATCAAATCGCTATTAAGTTACTGAAAACAAACGAATTGAGTCGAGCCTCAGTTGAGCGCGGGGGTACAGGATCTGAAGTCCGGAAGTTTCCGGAAACTGCTCAAGCTATGACGCACTCCCCGCCGCTTCGTACAACGTTGCCCGCCCGCGACCTTTTCGGGTCACGAGACCGAGATCCAAGAGCATTTGCAAATCGGTGCGTATCGTACGATCCGTCACCCCCGGACCTACCATCTTCACTATCTCGGACGAAGTTACCCGTCCTCGCTCGGTCACGGTCTTTAGGATTTGTTGCTGACGGGGGTTAAGATCCTCTGTCGATCGAGATGAGGACAAAACGCGCGAGTAAAACATCAATGTCGTTTCGAGCCCCGAAGTCTGCCACTTCGGATCGCGGAGATGAGCGTTGCGGCAGTCGGCCAGAATTCTTTGGGTACCCCGACCGACCTTTTCAATGAGGCCGTAAAGAAAGCAAACGTGAGCGATATCAGGGTTTCTCGGTAAGGACGGATGATCTTTCTTTAAATCGGAGAGTGTCAGGTCGCGAGGAAGACGCCCGGGATTCGAAATCTTGAGAGAGTCCGAGCGAATTGCAATAGTGATGGAAGCGCTGCTCGCATAGTCCCGGTGAATGAGTGCGTTCATGATGCCTTCGCGAAGAGCACTCATTGGATAGATAGGAGTGTCAGAGCGTTCCCACGTTGTCTTAGAAAAGTGACTTTCCACACCTCCGACGTAGACACTGAGCGCATCCGGTAGTTCCTTGGCGAGGCGCAGGAGGCAGTCTTCAAACATTCTGTCCACGCGAAAACGGTCTGCGATTTTGCCTTCCGGGATTACCAGAACGCGAACTCGGGCCTGAGGAAGCACACGTGTAGGTTTCTTTCCGTAGAGCAGCAGACACGCGTTCGTTACGTTGCCATCTTGAATCAGGCCAAGTTCATCGAGAAAACCATCGATGTCGTCCTGCGCGCCGTGCCACCGTTGAGCATCGCGCGCGCGCGCGATCGTTTGAAGGACAAGTTCATCGTCCAGATCCCCCCGGTCGGCGCCTAAGGCCGGTTGCCTCTCCCACCTGTAGCTCGCTTGTGCGCGGGTCTCGATGAGTTCGCTAATTTCGTCTCGACTTGCGGGTACCGCTTGCTTAGCTCGCCACAGATAAATTGCTCCCCCGAATACATACGGCTTGTCTTTTCCCTCGGGTACTTCGATGACCAGTACATCACGATTGTCGTAGCGAACTTGCTCAACCGTCCAGACGGACTTCGGTGAGATTCGGGAGGGCAATTCTCGGTCTAACTCGGAAGCCCTCACTTCTACATTGGCAACTCCCGGGACTTGATTCTTACGCACTCCGAGAAAGAGGCGACCGCCCTGACTATTCAAGAATGCACAAACGATTTTGGCGACAGATTCAGTTTCTGCCTCCGTCGAAAACGACACGTGCGCGTTTTCTCCGCGCGAAATAACCTGGTGGAGATCTTTGGCATTCATGGCGCCGCCATCTCCTTGCAGATTGCTCGGATCCGTTTCACGTCTTTGAACTGGTTATCCAGGTACTTCAGAGCTTCCTCCAGTCGATAGAACTCGTGTGCCCAATGCCCCTTGCGGTCCGCAACTGGAATTTCGTTTTGGATCGCGTCGTTGTAAAGGTCGATCACCCGAATATCATCCATAACAGCGGTCTTCTTGAACACAAATGCCGACTGAGTTCCGTCCTCATTGTAAAGATAGGGCTTGAGGAGTTGCCGTGCAAAGGTCACGTCACGATGCACGAGGAACCATCGGGGCTTTTTGCAGCGGATAGCCTCCAGGACTTCCTCATGCGTAATTGAGCGCGGTCCCACAATACCGCTGCCGTATAACGGCCGTATGATCCCCAAGAACGCGTCGCATTGATTTGCCGCAGTGACGCAATTCTGTTGGTTGGAGTGGCCGGGATGGACCGGGATCGTGCCTATATGCGAATTCCAGACTTCGTATCCGAAGCCCGACAGAACAGCACAGATCTGTTGTAGGTGGTCCTCGAAGTGATACACCGTCGAGGCCACCATTAATTTCGGTTTGAGTAGCTTTGCCATTGCAGATGGTGCGAGTCAGAAAGAAACAACCTGAAGAGCTTATCCTACACCTTCACAAGAACGTAACCGGAATGACGAGCGACGAGATATCAAAGCGGCCATGGCCATCGCCAACTTGTCTGAATCAGCTTTGTCCGTGCTCTGACCGGGTAATTGTTAGTAGAATACCCAAACTCGTTACCTTGGGGTTCAACAATGCCGCCATCGAGAGGTTCGCGAAAGAGTTCAGCCAAAACGGTGTGGCGACAGTCCGGTTGGAAATTGTTGTTGGTTCTGGTCGGATGCGGCGGGGTGATTTGGCTAGGCGTTCGCTATCACCAGCGTCCGACGTCCGGTTCATCGATCGAGGATTGGGTTAGACAACAGGACTTTGACCCGGTCCGGCCATTCCGTTCAGATTTCTTGCCTGGGACGCTGTTGACGGTAGGTAAGACACGGGATCGAGTCGCCATGGCGAGTTCGGCGTTCTTGGGGAGCCAATCTGATGTTGTGTCTCATGCAAAATTGCCGAGTGTCACCCTTAAGCTGAAGCTAAAAGCGAATGCGAACGCTGAGGGGAATACTGCAGCGATCGGCGGGAACGAGGATCTCAACGCGTCTATCGAACTTTCCAGTCTTGAGCTGCTTACGTTGCCACTCAACAAAGTCAAAGACAGTGTTCAAACAAACTCTCGCGTAGGCGATGCCCTGGCAAGCCATCCAGACGATCTATTCGTGATTCTCGAAGCACTCAAGGTGGGAAAGATGCGATTGGTGTTTCGCGACGCGTCCGAGGTAAGCGCGAAAGCGAAGAGCTTTACCGATTGGGTGAAAGCCACGTTTGGCACGTCCGCAAATCTCGATCAGTCGGGAACTATAGAGTCGGACGCCCCATTGGTGTTGGGCACGCGGATGGCGCGCCTGAGCGAAGCAAGCACTGCCCTTGGAGGTTCAGGGCGAGAAACGACGGTCAGCAAAATATCAACCACAGATTTAGAGAAATTCCGCAACAATGTCGCTTCTAAGGTCAGCAGGCTGTATTCGAACTTTGACATCTTTGGGCTCGTGATCTCGACCGGAAATTACCCCTCCCTGAGTAAAAGAGCCGGAGGAGAACTTCCGGATGCAGTGAGGACCGGTGAGGGAGTGGCAACCGATCTTCGAAGGCTGGTGTCACCGTCTCAGGCGAATCACATTCAGGTAATTTCGAGCAACGAGGTCAGCCCAGCATCGTTCGATCCAACGCGAAGGCTCTCCAAGAGCGACATTTTACAGGGAATTCATAATTTCCGAGAGTATGTAAGAAAGAACAGCGACCCGAACAAGCAGACTCTTATTGTTTTTTACTATTTCGGTCACGGCTTAGCCGATGGGATGTCTAAATCGGTCTTCTTGGTTCCCGAACAGTTTGTTGACGATGAATCTAAAAAAGACATCTCGAACATCAGTGACCGGCTCGTCGACATCGCGGATATCAATCGGCAGTTCTCCGAAGTGACCGACCATTCCATTTTTTTGATCGACACATGCCGAGCTTACAAGGATCAGGCAAAAGAACTAACTGAAGCTTGGAAGAAAACAGTCAAGCAGGGTTCCGACGTAGGGGGGATCCTTAATGCGATTCAGTTTGCCAGTGGTATCTATGGTCCAACGCCAATGATTTTCGCAAGTGACGATGGCATGGCCGCAGACACAGTCAAGTACCCTGGCGCGGGCTTGTCCTCTGGAACGGGGCCACTTGCACTAAAGTTTAAGAGCATTCTCGATGACCTCGACTCGACCGGCGGAGCACTTGCTTTAGACGGATTAATCCAAGCCTTCGAGAGTCCACGAGTCTCCCTGCCGAACCTTGATGGCCAAGAAGCAGCAAAAGTCAGGGGCTATTCGTTTACGAGGGCTGATTTCGTACGGCAATTTGGATCCTCTTTAATCGTGACCAGTGATCCAGTCGACGTGTTACAACGCAAACAGGCATTTGCAAGCCCTGGTTACGATCTCTATTCCCACTCTGGCGGCTCAGAGCCGCCCAGGACAGGTCCGAGTGGTTCTGTGCGAGTGTTGAGGGCTGATCGACCGTCGGGGAACGACGTCCAGGAGTTGGTGTTTGCGCCCGGGGTGGGACTCATTGCTCTGGATGATGCGAACAATACGTGGGTACGCGCTACGAACGGTTGGAGGCCGTTTCAAAAAGGGTTGCAAGCGGTGCGCATCGGATGGGATCGCGGATGCGGCTTATTGCTCTATCAATTCGATGAACGAATTCTTTACTGTTTCCGGAATGGACAGTTACGACCGGCATACGAAAAATTTCATTCTGAGTTCTTGGGAGCAAGTGCTACCGGTGGTTTTGTTATGGTTCGTATTGTCGGTCAGACACTCTCCTCTCTAATGTTTGCGCATGACGGCAAGATTCAGGAGATTGCACGCATTCCGACATCCGACATTTTCGATGCGGCCAAAGACAGTCATGGGCGATTTTGGTTTTCGACTTCAGAGGGTTTGTGGGTCTGTGACAAAGGGAAGGCTGCGCGGGCCACTGACAAGGTGTGGAAGCCAGTCAACATCTTGGTGAGCGAGGATCTCGTGTTCGTTTGGTCGGAAGACGGGAGGATCCTCTATAGGGTGAACACAGAAAGTGGAACGGTTGATGCGATAGATTTAGGGAGTGTTGGTTTTGGTGACGTATACATTCGCCGCGATTTCGTCCGAAGCTTTGCCATAGAAAATAAGTCAACTCTCTGTTTTGCCTTCGGCCCAGATGTTGTCGAACTCAGCCTAACAAAGGCGCAGTGGAAGAGAGTTGCCTGACCCACACGCCGTATGCCCGCGGAATTGGCAGAATTGGCCAAGGTAATACGACAATCTTTGAAGAGAAGCAAGGAACGTTGGTGTTCTCTAGAAGGAGCCGAAGGTGAATTTCGACGAAAGCCTTGCGCGACTTCGCCGGTTCATAGCCGGGCTACACGAAAAGGCGGGAACAAAGCAGGAGAAGGTCGGGTCGTTCAAGGAACTCCTCCAAGCTGGCACGTATTTCGAGCGCGAGCCCTACGGGGCCCTGGCCCTTGCCGGCGTCGAACGGACTTCCTACAAGAATTGCCTGCACGACATCACCGAGATCGCCACCAAGAAAGAGCTCATCAGCAAAGCCGCCGTCGAGTCGCACGTCCAGACCGCGATACTGAAGGTCGTAAACGCCGACGCTCACGGTGCCGAAGAGTTCAACCAGCGTCTGTCCGAGGCCATGGCGGAACTCAAGCGAAGTCTTCTCCTAACGCCGGCACGATGGGAACTGTATCTCCAAGTGCTGGGGCTGAGTGCGAACGGTCTTCCACAGCAGTTTGGGCCCTGTCGCTTTTATCTAGCCGACCAGCCGGTGATCGCGTTGCTTCATGGCCGGGTCACACATGGCGAACCTGTGGCCATCGCCGCAACGGATGCAGCGGCTGCGCAACCGGATGCAACGCTAGAGATGCTACGCAAAATGATGCTGGGAGGCATCTGGAGCGAGGTTCACGTCGAAGCCATCGATAAAGAAGCCGCGTTGCGCCTCGCGGAGCGCCGCCTGCGGCTCACGATCGATGTGATCAATTTCTTTGCAGAGCTAACGCAAGACCGGACGCGAATCTTCCTGCCCGGAGATGCTGGACCGAGTGCCCGGTACGCACTGCGCATCGCATCCGACGGTTCTACGCCGGATCTGGCACAAATCCGCGTTGGGCCACTCGCTGAGTTTTCTTTTACGCAGATACCGCAGGCGATGACGCGGATGCTTGGACTGCAAAAGGTTTCGGATTGGCTTGCGGAACCACGTCCGTCCGATCTACAAGACCGGATCCTTTCGGCGTTGCAATGGGCCGGGCGCGCTGGAGTGGAGGAGCGCCGGGAAGAAGCATTCCTCCTGTACGCCATTGCGTTAGAGGGCCTCCTTCTGGGAGGAAAGAGTCACGTGGAACTCACGGAGAGATTGGCGGTCCGGGGCGCGCACTTGTTGTCCGGTGATCCCAAAGCACGCGAAAATGTTTACGACGAGCTAAAAGCTCTCTATGGCATTCGCTCGAAAATTGTGCACTCCGGAAGCGTGGAGGTCACCGACGACGAGCTTGACCGCATTGCGGCCGTTGTTCGCGGTGCGCTTGTGACCATTCTTCATATGTCCCCGCTTTCGGGAATGACGGCAGAATCGCAACTCGAGGATTGGTTCAAGGAACAATTGCTCGGGGGAACGCAAGTCCCCTACGAAAAATCAAAGTAACAGTGGCCAGTGGCTAGTTTTCAGTGGCGAAAGGGAATTATTTCGTTCGCCTCTCTTCCTGCGACTAGGCACTGGCCACTCGTCCCATTTCGCACAAGCTCGCTTGGGTTGGAATTAACTCGTTACGATGGCGCCTCTGGCGGGGGCATCTCCCCGCTTTCGATAAAGCTGAGCAATCCCATCAATACCGCCCAGGAATAGTCGGGACTGCTGGACAGGCGTGCGTCGTCGCCGGTTCCCGTGGCTGAGTTACGAGATCATTATAACGTAAGCTAACCGGAGAGAAATATCTCGATAGGGATTACGAAACCGTCTGGTCCAATCTGAAATTCATGATTCAGTGAGTCCAGTCCGCTAGCTTCATAGACTATTCCGGCGAAACTTGCCATCGGCGAAGGGAACAAACTTCCTGCCAGCACATTCAAATCTCGCGACCGACAGGCGATCTCAGACAAAGGCTACCGAATCGTTTTAAACATCGCCGACCAAGCGAGCGATCTTGCCGGGTGCTGCGCTGAACGTGTTTTCAAGTTACCCAATCCATTTTATTTGCTGAAATGAGTCTCCGTTGCCAGACGCAGTTTGGGCAAGGCAGGCACGCCACGGCGTCGAGCGAACTGGGGACATATTGGGGACAAGAAAAAGGCTAAATGGGGATGCCGGAAAGCTGTTAACTGACGCTAGAGAAACGAGTTATGAGATTTAGATTTCTCTATTAACAGCCGAATGCTCTACCATTGAGCTACCGGGGATCTGCTCAACAGATTTATTTTCATTCTAATACAGCAAGCGATGGCACGCCACTCTAACCGGTGAATCCAAGCTGATCCAAACTCTCCCCCGAAGGCTAGCGTTTCCTATGTGCATTCCCTCTCCTTCGCCACACTTGACCCCCTGGTCGGCAAGAAGCGTAAAAACGCAAAAAGGAGCAGTTAAACTATTGATTATAAATAATTTGAAGGAACATGCCCGACGTCCTACGGCGCTGGTACTTGCGGTCTATTGGCACTCGACAGACCTTCGGCCAGAATGCCTGTAGAGGCTGAGACTGAGGGATGTTCGCCGCTATGTTACTTGCGATCTCCATCGTTGCGCTCTCGCAATTTGCACTCTACTACTGGCGCGCCGTTCTGTCCGGTGTGGCCGCGCAACCAGTCTCTGACCGCGTGCTGGTTGC
This sequence comes from Candidatus Acidiferrum sp., assembly GCA_049800195.1. Taxonomy (GTDB): domain Bacteria; phylum Acidobacteriota; class Terriglobia; order Acidiferrales; family UBA7541; genus Acidiferrum. Next base: position 82,727 of record JBARJI010000050.1, on the reverse strand, counting down.
CGCACATCTCAATGCCCGGCGCATGACAGGCCAAGATTTCGAGACTTTCGCCGGGTTGCACGAGCTTACCCCCAATCTGCAATCCAACTGTGGTGGGTTAACTCTTGTTCGTGTCTATTACAAGATTATCGGAGGTCTCGCTCTACTCTCTGGCGTGCGTATGCCTGCGTTGGCCGAATGGTGCGAGCGTGAGCGTGTGATTTGCGCCCGCTACGCAGCCGTGCAGATCGACCGCCGCCTGCAAACGAATCTCGCTCTAGCAGCCGCGTTGCGCTCCTGCTAACCCTGCAACCAGCGCGCTCTTAGCGCTAGCCGATGTTCCTCCAAGCCTCGTAAGAGCACCCCCCGTTCGCCTTGAATCCCTAACTGCCCCAGTTTGATTCCCCTTTCTCAATGACCATTGTTTACGCGGATTCTCTGAGGCTTCCCCGCCGTTCACGTATACGATGCAAACGTAACCTTTTCCTTGTTTTGCGGTATTCACTCTAGGAAAGGCCGAGAACGAGCCGATACGGAAAATGACCAGGCGATGAAGTTGGCTCCGGACGAGGATCTCATGCTCGAAGTGCGCAATGGCGCAGGCGAAACGCTAGGCGTGTTGTTCGACCGCTACCACGCGCCTCTGTACAACTTCTATTCGAAGTTGACCGGCGACCGGACTCTAAGCGAAGACCTGGTCCAGGAAGTCTTCCTGAGAATTCTGCGCTACCGGCAGAGCTATCAACCGGGGACGCCGTTTCGCGCCTGGATTTATCAGATTGCGAGGAATGCACGCGTGGATCACTACCGCAAGACGCCGCGGCACGTCTCCTTTGAGCCGGAAATGGAGCCTCCGGTGACGCCCAAGGATTCGGCGCAACAATCCGAGGAAGCGGCGCTGTTGCATCGCGCTCTGATGCAGATGCCGGAAGAAAAAAGAGAGATTCTGGTTTTGAGCCGCTTTCAGGAACTGAAGTACGAGGAGATCGCGCGGCTTCTCGGATGCGAGCTTGGCACCGTCAAAACGCGCATCCACCGCGCGATTCAGGAACTGCGGCAGAATTTCAAAGCGCTCGAGCGCGGGCTGGCTGGACGTGGCGCAAATTCCGCACCGTCCAAAGTCATTCCTCCAAGGAGGGCCGAAAATGAATTGTGAAGAGATCGGAGAGCTCCTGCCGGACTTCTTGCAAGGTGGGTTGAAGGCCGGGCAGGACGCCTTAGTGGAACAACATATTGCGGAGTGTCCGGATTGCCGCGAAGAAGTAGCCATTTGGAAAAAACTCTCGCTTCTGCCTGTCGAGCAGCCCAGCGCGGAATCGCGCCTGCGATTTGAATCGATGCTCCATGCCTATCAGACAGGCCGTAGCGATAAAGCCGCCGCTGCATTCGAACGCCAGTGTCCCGCGACGCCATGGCACTGGTTGCATTCGCCCATCGGCGCCGTGGCGTGGAGTGTTGCGTTGCTCGCTGCCGGTATTTTGGCCGGCAACTATTTCGCGAACAGGACAACCCGTTCAAATGCCGGTCAAAACGAAATAGCTGCGATGCACGCCGAGCTCACCAACATGCGGCAATTGGTAGTGCTATCGATGCTGCAACAGCAGTCTGCAACCGAGCGGCTCCAAGGAGTGAGCTACAGCCAGCGCGAAGAAAAGCTGGATCCGCAAGTGCTCTTCGCGCTTGTGCATACTTTGCGATATGACAACAGCGTGGACGTGCGGCTGGCCGCGCTCGACGCACTGAGCAGCCATGGTAGCCAGCCCCAGGTACACAAGGGCGTTGTGGATGCGCTTCAGGAGCAGCAATCGCCCCTGGTTCAGGTGGCGTTGATCGATCAAATGCTGGAATGGCGAGACCCGGACGCCGCTCAGCGGCTTCGTAATTTTGCGCAAACACCGAATTTGAATCCCACGGTGCGGCAGCGCGCGGATTGGGCGCTGAGCAAATTGAATTGAGGAGAGGCACGTGCGCAGAAAAGGCGTTTGCACGATTTTGATGACGTGCGCGACGGCGGTGTTGCTCTTGACGGTGTCGCACGCCGGGAAAATGGCGGGCGCGCCTTCACGGAATAGCGTCCTGGATTCGCTGCTCGTGACGATGGGGCCTGCAACGGTGTCGGCGAAAAGCATGGATGACGGCGATAACGATTTGCCTGTCCGCGCGGAGGAGAAGATACAGAAGTCCTTTGTTATGCCGGCGACGGGGCAGAAGTCGCTGGAAATCGACAACGTATGGGGATCGATTGAAGTTGTTGCTGACGCGGCGGACAAAGTGGAGATGGCGGTTGATAGGACGACACAAGCGGAGTCGAAAGAAAAGCTGGAGCAGGCCAAGAAAGAAGTGACATTGGAAATTACGCAGCAAGAGGGCGCCTTGAAGCTGTATGTCAACGGACCATTTCGGTGCCTGTGCGATGATTGCCGGCATTCGCGTGACGACGATGGGTACCGGGTGAAGATGGATTTTGTGGTGCACGCGCCGCGCGAAATCGATATCAAAGTGAAAACGGTAAACGAAGGGCGCGTGGTCGTGCGCGACATCAGCGGGAATTTTCTGGTGCGGAACGTGAATGGGGACATCGAGATGGATAACGTGGCGGGATCGGGGACGGCGCGGACCGTCAATGGACCGGTGATCGTCTCTTTCCGTCAGAATCCGAAGGAAAATTCCGATTTCAAAACGATTAACGGCAACGTAGAGCTGAAATTTACGCGAGATTTGTCCGCTGACTTCCGGTTTAAGACGTTCAACGGTGGCATCTACAGCGATTTCCCCGTGACGGCCATGCCGGTGCATGCCATGGAACAAGAACACAAAGGCAGCAAGGTAATCTATCGCGCCGACCGGTACGCCGAAGTGCTGGTGAAGTCCGGCGGCCCGCAGATTCAAGTTGAAAATCTAAATGGAGACATTCGCATCCTTGAAAACCATGAGTAACCAAATGCAATTGTTGAAAACCATTTTCGCCGTCGTCGCGACGTTTGGCGCGTCAATGATCGCGCCACAGGCGCAAGCCCAGACGCAGTCAGGCAGCGACCGTGTCATCGTCAAACTTGACGATCCAGCGCGGCCGGCCTTCGTCAAAGCCAGTCTGGTGAATGGCGGCATCACCGTGAAGGCCTACGACGGCAAGGAAGTTATCGTCGAGGCGCGCGCGCGAAACGAGGAGGCAGAGAAACCCTCGAGCGGGCCGAAGCGTCTGAATATTTCGACGACGGGCTTGTCGATCGAAGAAGAAAGCAACGAAGTCCGCGTCAGCACGGAATCCTATGCCAGGACGATTGATCTCACGATCTCGGTGCCTGTGCACACCTCCGTAAAGCTGCGGGCCGTGAACGACGGAGATATCGTTGTTACCGGAGTGGACGGCGATTTGGATGTGGACGACATCAACGGTTCCGTCACGCTGAACAATGTTTCTGGCAGCGCCGTTGCGCATGCGTTGAACGGGCACGTGCGCGCTAACTTCGTGAAGGTGAGCCCGCAGAAACCCATGGCCTTCAGTTCCTTGAACGGTGACATCGACGTGACGTTTCCACCGGATGTCAAAGCGAACGTGAGCATAAAGTCAGACCGCGGCGATGTGCTCAGCGACTTCGATGTGCAACTCCAGGCCTCGGCGCCGCAGCAAGTCGTCGAGGATGGCCGCGCGACCGGCGGCAAGTATCGCGTGAAAATCGACAAGACGGTTCATGGAACGATCAATGGCGGCGGCCCGGAATACCAATTCACAAATTTTCAAGGACAAATCTATATCCGCAAGGCAGGTGCAACACGATGACCGGGAAGTGAATCGGTCGCTGTGCCTCCCGTGAATCGGCGGAACGGGTCTCTAGCAGAAACCCGTTCATAGCGCGGAGCCTCGGCTTTCAAGGAACAGTCCAAAGATTTCGGTTCGCTTGCTGCCCGCGCAACTTGCACCCCGCAAGCCCTCCGGCATTTTACTCCCTCTCTTCTGCAGTAATTACCTGAGTGTATTCGACGAAGCTGCGAGTTATCTTCACGACTGCTCCCGTGAGCGCTGGCTGTTACGCGCGATCTTCATCCGTCCTGTTAGGGGCAGAAGGTGTTCTGTGCGAGGTTTTCAGGAAAAGCAATTGTCTTGCAGGATGCGGTCTTCTCGCTTTGAAACTCCAGATCACGTCTGGGTGTATTGGCGCTCTGCGGATATGGACGATATTTCGCCCGTCCACGATTTAAGTGTCAGCGGTTTGTTCCTTGTCACCGGCAAAGCTCGGAAAGTGGGCTTGAAAGTGGAGATGGAATTTCTCGTTCAGGAAGGGCAAATTCGCGCTCAAGCAGTCGTCAGCCGTTTGGAAAAATACGCTGGCTTGGGATTAAAATTCACGGCGATCTGCGACAAGGATCGCCGCCGATTGGCTGAGCTCCTGGCCAGGTTGCGTAGCTACAACTCAGAGACTCGCAAGAAACAAGGTGACTGACTCAGCAAGCGAACGCTTTCGATCTGCTTCGGGACGGCTGCTCTTTACATTCCAGCTGAGCGGGGTTTCAACTCTTGATCTCTAATAAGCCCAGCGCAGAAGGACGCCGCCAGTGGTGTACCCCGCGCCCACTGCGACGAGCAGCACGAGGTCCCCCTTGTGCAAGCGCCCTTCCGCCACCGCGTCGCAAAGACCAAGCGGGATTGTCCCCGCCGTCGTGTTTCCATACTTGTCGATGTTGACCATGACCTTGCAATCTTCGACGCCGAGCCGTTCTTGCATTGCGCGAATGATGCGCAGGTTCGCTTGGTGCGGAACCACAAGCGCGAGATCCTTGCTCGTGAATCCATTGCGCTCGAGCAAATTCACCGCGAGTTCGGCCATACGCCGCACCGCGTACTTGAATACTTGCGAGCCTTCCTGATGAACGTAGTGCATCCTTTTTTCGACCGTCTCCACCGTCGCCGGATGCAGCGAACCCCCGCCCGGCATGTACAAATGCTGCCCGCCCGATCCATCGATATCGTGCGCGAAATCCAGGATGCCTTCGTTGGCTTCAGCCGCCTCCAGCAGCACGGCTCCCGCGCCATCGCCGAATAGCACGCAGGTGGCGCGATCCGCGTAATCGAGGATCGATGTCATGGTATCGCTGCCGATGACCAGAACTTTTTTATGCGCGCCCGACCCGATGAATTGCGCGCCAACAGTCAGCGCATAAGCAAAACCGGAGCACGCCGCCGAAAGATCGAAGCCCCAGGCATTCTTTGCGCCGATGCGGTCCTGGACGAGGCAGGCAGTCGCGGGAAACAGCATATCCGGCGTGACACTGGCGAGTACGATCAGCTCGATTTCGCCGGGGTTTGTCTTAGTCTTGGCCAGCACCGCCTTCGCGGCTTCCGTGGCGAGGTGGGAACTCGCCGTGCCCGGTTCCACCGCGTGCCGTTCGCGGATGCCGGTGCGCGTCCGAATCCATTCGTCGTTGGTCGCCACCATTTTTTCAAGATCGGCGTTGGTAACCACCTTCGGGGGCACATAGCCTGCTACACCCGTGATTTTAGCCGCGATGCGGTGAGACATGTTTCTCCTTGGGAGTTACGGCAAACCAGGCGAATCCAAAATTCTATGTGATGCCGATGTGAGGTTGCAAGGCACGCCCGAAAGAAACAAGCATTTGCGCCAGTTCCAAAGAGGCCGAGGAGGTGTTCTGGGTAAGGAAGCGGACCGGGTCATTCCGGCGGTGGAAGAATTTCATGCCGCCAGGTCAGCTTTGCGGTTTTTTGCAGCATGGCGGAGACGGAGCAGTATTTTTGCTCGCTAAGTTCGATGGCGCGTTTCACCGCATTCTCGTCAAGGGTCCCGCGAAGGCGATAGAGAACTTCAAGTTTTGTCCATACCTTGGGCGGTTCGGGAGCGCGCTCGCCTGAACAGATCACCTCAAGGGATTCGAGCTTTTGCCGTTTCTTCTTGAGGATGCTGACGACATCGGTGGCTGTGCATGCCCCCAGCGCCATGAGGAGCAGCTCCATCGGGCCGGGTGCTTTGTTGGAGGCGCGGTCCGAATCAATGGCCATCGCGTGGCCCGATGGACTGGCAGCCACAAATTGTTCTTCACCTATCCACTTGACGGATGCCGTTTGCATTTTACCTCCGAAACCCTGCCTCCACTACGGCAAGTAAAGAATAGCAGGCCCGAAGCGAGGCTGAAACCTCCTCCCTTCGCCTGCGCTTTCGTTTCTTCCGGGTCGTGGCCACCATTCCTCGACGCATAACCCTCTGCCTGGCCGATTTGCGGGAGTCTCTCTGCGCCTTTATTGTCCTGACTTCGCAATTCCGCTTCAAGCTCTTAGCTTACGACTGGCCCTGCGGATTTGTTCACTTGCGTGCTTATCTGTTCGGCGGGAATGGCTACAGGCTTCTTCTGGGGAGGTTTCGCGACCGGTGAGTGTGCGGTAGGTGCTTTTGCCTCAACGCTCCGCGGGCTCCAATCGGGCGGCGGAAAAGCGATTCGCCAGAATCGCGGCTCGGGGTGCTCAAACTCCACGCCCACTTCCCGCTTGCCCGATTGATCGGGCCCCAGGTTAACCACCCGGCATACGAGCTCTTCCTCGGTTTTGGGATGTTTGATCGTCAGCAGGTCCCCGGCCTGCACTGGCATTTGCAAAATCAGCAGAGCCCCGTGTGCGCTCACGATGAGCGTGCGTGTCTCTTCCGAAGCTTGGTTCTTCCCGCGCGCTCCCTTCATCACCACAATCGGCACGCTCAAGCAGACGCGTTGGCTTCGGCGCAAGTTGCTCATCTTGCTCGCTTGTGGATCGGCAGCACACATAGAGGCAGGTCTCATCTCACGAAGTATCGGCATTTGAGCCCTTTTACTTTAGCCAAGTTCCGCGCTATGCCTTAGCGCGTCTGCGCGAGTCGCCAATCACTTCGCGCTCATTCGCATAACTCTCGAATTCCAGCTATGAATTCCGAGGGCCGGTGGCGGCAACTTCGATGATGGGGTTGGGAAGCTGGCGCATGGTACGGACGAACACTTGCACGATCACGCCGTCAAACTGAGCATTGGCGCACCGTTCGAGTTCGGCAAGAGCCTCCGGCGAAGACCGGCCCTTTTTATACGTGCGGTCGCTGGTAATCGTGTCGTAAGCATCGGCCACCGCGATGATGCGCGCGCCGAGGGGAATGCTCTCCCCGGCCAGCGCGCCCGGATAGCCCGAACCATCAAAAAATTCGTGATGGTGCAGAACCATCTCGCGAATCCGGGCCAGCGGCGAGAGCGGGTCCAGGATCTTTGCCCCAAACGTTACGTGGGCCTTCATGGTTTCCCATTCTTCCGGATTCAGCGGACCGCTCTTGTTCAAGATATTCTCTGGAATGGCCACTTTGCCGATGTCGTGCAGCACGCCGCCCAGCCGAATCTCCTCGATTTCCGCGTCCGTCATGTTCAGAGATTCCGCGATCAGTGCGGCGTACGCGGAAACCTTTTGCGAATGCCCCTGCGTGTAGTGGTCCTTTGCATCGATGGCGAACGCCAGCGACGTAACAGTGTCGAGCACGGCTTGTGGCAGCCCCTCCGCGCCCTGTGAGGAACTGGCCACGCTGGATTTGCTGCTCGGGCTTTCTGTGGTGGCCAGCGACTCCGTGAATTGTTTCAGACGTGAATAGATCTCTTCAAAAGCCTCTGGACCCGTGGCGAAGAGGCGCTTGAGTGTCACGCCTAGATAGGCTTCCAGCACGTCGCGCTTCCATTTTTTCGCTTCGTTGGGGTCGAAATGATCAGCGGTCGAAACGGCATTTCCACCCTGGTGCTTCGAGAGGTACATCGAAGCATCCGCCACCTGGATGAGCTCTTGCGGCGAAGAACCGTGCAACGGATAACATGCAATTCCAAAGCTGGCGCTGATGTTTTTCTCGCGCAGTAGCGGGTCGGCGGAAACCCAGCCGCGCAGTTTTGTCGCCAGCTGCCGTGCATGCTCCATGTTGGTTTCCGGCATCAGGATCACGAATTCGTCGCCGCCATAACGGGCCACCACGTCGGAACGTCGGCAATTCGTCTCCAGGATGTGGCCGACTCGCTGCAGAACGAGGTCGCCCTCGAGGTGCCCGTAAAAATCATTGACGAACTTGAAGCGGTCTAGGTCCATCAGCACAAGCGCGAACGCGCGTCCGGCGCGCGTCGAGCGCTTCCACTCGGCGGAAAGTGCTTCCATGAAGAAACGATGAGTCTTCACACCGGTCAGGCCGTCGGTGATGGCCTGTTCCTGCGCCTTCTGGAAAGAGTAGGCATTGTGCAGCGCGCCGGCGATCAGGTCGGCCAGCGTGCGAAGAAGCAGAATCTCTTCCTCGGAGAACTCGATGGGCAGCGAAGATTCCACATACAGCACACCGTGTAGCTGTTCGGCGTAGAACACCGGGAGAGCGATAGCTGCGTGCGAATCCGGCAGCAGCGGCTTCTGCGGCGAATCCGCCGCCGTCGCGGCTTGGTAGTCCCCCAATTGTCCGCTGCGCGCCACGTGGCCGATGAGGCCGTTGCCGAGAGGGATGCGCCGGCCGAGGGCGCCGCGGCGCATTCCGGCTTCGGCTTGCACGATGAGCTCGCGCGTCGAATATTCCAGCACACAGATGCCAATGTGATCGTAGGTCAGGCCGGCTTCCAGTTGCTCGGCGATCTTCGCCAGCATTTCGTCGGGATTCAGCGTGGCGATGGCGTTGCGTGAAATGGTGTTCAGCAGCGAGAGATGGCGCGCTTTGGTTCGCTCTTCATTGAAGAGCCGCGCGTTTTCGATGGCGATGCTCGCCTCGCTGGCCAGCACGCGCATCAACTCGAGATGCCCTTCGTCGAAAGTGCGCTCGTTGTCGGAAAAAACTGCCATCGCGCCGATGGCGTGGTCGTAAGCCACCAGCGGCACGCCGCAGTAGCAGCCCCGGTCCCGCAGAGGATCGACCCCCAGTTTCCGGACTTCGCTGACATAGTTTTCCCGGATGAGCACCGGCTGCCGCGTGCGGATGATGTATTCCGTGATGTAATTGCCGACGGGACGGCTTCGCGCCGGTTTGGGCGTGCCTCCGATCACTTCCAGATCGAACCGCATTTCGTCCCGCAGCGGATCCAGCGCCGCGATATAAAAATTCTCCACGTCAAAAAGGCGGCGAAGCTCTTCCCAGACTTTGCGCAACAGATCTTCCTTGTTGAGCGTCGAGCTAAGCGCGCGGCCGATCTCGTTGAGGACGTGCAGTTCCTCGGACCGCCGCGATGTCTGCTGGATGAGGTAGCTATTCTCGACGGCCATCCCAATCTGGTGCCCGAGCGCAAGCAGCAGCCGGTATTCCGCTGGAGTGAACCGTCGGCTGTCCGGCGTGCCAAGAAGAAGAACGCCAAAGGCTTGCTCCTTGGCTTGAAGGCTTATGGCCACAATGCTGCGAAGTCCTTGCGCCAGGGCAAGCTGGCGAAACCGCCGAATGGACTCTTCCCTCTCGAGAGCCGCGACGGTGTCGTCGTTCTTCAGATCCCGGAATCCCAGCAAACCGCCGAGACGCGAAACCAGTCCTACCAGATAGTCGTCAAGACCCTGTTCTTGAGCCGTGCGGCAGAAATCATCGCTCAGGCCCACGGCGACGACGGACGTCGGGCCCTGTGGGTCGCCGTGATGCAGGAAAAGCGCGCCCGCTGGAAGTCGCACCACCCCAAGTACTCGATCGAGCGCCTGCGCAAGCATGCGCTGAATTTCTCCGCCCACAAAACTCGAAGTCGCGAGATTGAGATTCGAAAGAGCCAGCATGTTGCGTTCGACCCGCCGCTTTTCTTCTTCATACAAAGCCATGATCATGAGCATCGCGACGAACGCGGAAGGCACGGCGGCCGCGGTTTGGAAGCTGACGTCGCGAACGAACGAAGCGGCGCGCAGAAAGAAGAAAATGATTCCTGCGCCCGCCCACACCGCAAAAGAAATCGCAAGAAGCCAATCCGCGAGCGTTTCCTGCCGGCGGCTTTCTTGCCAGAACACGTAAGTAACAGCAAGGAATATCGCCGCTGCGGGAAGAATCAGCGGCACGTTGAACCAACCGAGAGAATTTGCCCCGGCCCAGAGCACGAGTACGCCTCCGGCGCCCGCCGCTTGCTTGCTCCAAAGCGGACGCTGGGCGTAAAGCTGCGCTCCCAGAAAAAAGAAAATCCCGGCGGCGGCATACAGCAAATGGTCGAGGGCAGTCTTGACCGGCAAACTGCTCGGCCTGGGAAAAAGAACGGGGCCCAGATAACTTAGGGCCACGATGGCCCATCCGAAGGTCCAGTAGAGAAGGTACTGGCGGCGCTTTAGAGTGTAAATATAAGCGAAAAAAGCCGCCACCAAAGAGGTAGCCGCCAGCAATGCCAGTGCAATGAAGCTCTGGTTGGTCAAGGCCTCGGTCAATTCTCCGTCCCACGCGCGGACGGCGCCCTTGCATCGTGCGAAGTCAACGAACCGGCTTGCGCCTCGAAGCGGACTCCAAACCGCATCCGCGCCGTGCGAAGACAATAGCGCGACACCGCGAGGGAGTCACCTCGGTGCACAAAACAAAGTACTTTTGATTATGGATGATGGAATTTTCTGGAAGCAAGCGTACCGGGGTACCGGTTGCGAAAGAGGCAGCAGCCGGGGGGTAACAACTTGGCGACATTTCGGCAGCCGCCTCGGGCGAGGAAGACTGCAGGCTGCCTCAGCCTAAAGATGCCGCTCGGAAGCAAGCGGATTTTGGGCTAGGAAAGCAATTTGCAGCGGATTCTGCCGGAAGCTATCCCTCGAATCAATATCCGCGCTGCGACGGAAGGCGCCTCGCGCCCAGCACGCCACAATGTCGAAACTCCATCCTTAATTTCTCCCAATCCGTGCGTTGGACGCGGCCCAAGGGATTCGCTAGACTGAACAATTAAATTGACCTTGAGAGAACTTGCATACGATGCATGAACCCAGCGATAAATTAAGCGCGAACGTTCGAGTGCGGTTTGCTCCGTCCCCGACAGGGTATTTACACGTGGGCGGAGCGCGCACGGCGCTGTTTAACTGGCTGTTCGCCAGGCGGTGCGGTGGCGCCATGATCCTGCGGATTGAAGATACCGACGCGGAGCGCAACAAGCCTGAACTCGTGACCGGAATTCTCGACGGCCTCAAATGGCTCGGCGTCACGTGGGACGAAGGGCCGTTTTATCAGTCGAAGCGCACCGAACTTTATCGCCAGGCCGCCCAAAAATGCCTGGCGAATGGCAGCGCGTTTTTGTGCTACTGCCCGGCAGAAAAGTACGCGGGCGGAGATTACGCGGACCCCGGCCAGGACGATGAGCCGAAAGGCGGCGGCGCGCGGCGCGTGACGCGTTGCAGTTGCCGCGACGGAAAGCCTTCGACCCCGAACGCCAAACCGGCGGTGCGCTTTAAGGTTCCCCTGGGCGGAACGACGAGTTTCACTGACGTCGTCTTTGGCGAGACGGAATTCTCGAACGACGAGATCGAAGATTTCGTTCTCTTGCGTTCCGGAAAAGGCGACGAGGAATTTGGCCAGTCCATGTACCAATTGGGCGTCGTGGTGGACGACATCGACATGCGCATCACCCACGTCATTCGCGGTGCCGATCATCTTTCCAATACGCCGAAGCAAGTGTTGCTCTATCGCGCTCTCGCAGCCGAGCCGCCGCTCTTCGCCCACGTCCCGCTGATTCTCGGCCCGGACAAGAAGCGCCTCTCGAAGCGCCACGGCGCCACGGACGTCAACATGTACCGCACGGACGGATTCCTGCCCGAAGCGTTCCGCAATTTCTTGGCGCTTCTGGGGTGGTCGCCAGGGAACGATGAGGAATTTTTGCGAACGAACGAATTGATCGAGCGATTTTCGCTTGAGGGCGTCAGCCGTACGAATGGAGTTTTTGACAGAGCCAAACTCGAATGGTTCAACACGCAGTATCTGCAAAAGCTGCCGATCGAGGAATTGCTTCCCGAGGTGGAAGCCGAATTGAAGCGCAGCAAGCTGTGGAGGGATGAATGGGCCGAAGGCGCCGCGCCAGGCCCGGATGGACGAAACCACGCGTGGTTTTCGCGAACAGTGGATTTGCTCCGCCCGCGAATCCGCCTGCTCCCGGATTTTTCCTCGTGGTCGCTCGCCTTTTTCAGTGATGATTTCCCCATCGACCAGGCGGCAAAAGACAAGTTCTGGAAGGATCCGAAAGTTTCAGAGCTGCTCGCAAAGCTAGCCGACGCCCTCGCAGCTCTGCCCGAATGGAATCACGACGCTTGCGACCATGCTTCCCGTGCCGTCGCCGAAGCCGCTGGCGTCAAAGCCGGATTGTTGATCAACGCATGCCGCGTCGCCATTGTGGGGCAAGCCGTAGCCCCGCCTCTTTTCGATACCATGGTCGCGCTTGGCCAACAGCGCGTCGTCAGCCGCTTACGAAAAGCTTTCGCATAATCCACGGAAAATTTGGCAGCGGGCTACACTGGCTCATCCCTGGGTCATCTGCTTTACGTCCTTGTGTTACCGATCTTTTTCTCGATGTTCTTATGGAATATGGATACGCCAACTATCGGATGTTCCCGCGTGCCGGTAATCGAGATGGGTACCACTGTGCCGGCGCCTTTCTTCTCGAAAAATGGATCGAGGAGTTTCAGGAAAAAAGATTTGGTGCCCGTGACGGTTTGCGACAGCTTTGCCTGAAGCCGTAGGTGGCCCTTTAGGTCAAGTTCGCCGCCCACGAGCTGGTAGGTTCCCGAAAGGTCGATGGCCGCGCCGGGAATGCTGAAAGTAAGTTCCGAAAAGGTGACGATTCCTTTTTCGACGCGGAATTTGCCGTGCAGATCGGAGACCGCGCTACCCACGTCCACGTCCTCCGGTTTACCCTCCGCTCGCCGGCTAAGGGACTGAAGTGTTTTGCGAATTTCCGGGCTGGACCAGCGTGCGTCGTCGATGCCGATCTGGCCGTCGAGAATCATTTTATCCAACACCTTCTCTTTGCCGGGAGGCAGGACCAGCTTTGCGGTGATCTTTGCCGGACCGGTCAAAATGGGCGTGTCCGAATTCACGGCGAGGCTCAGAATGTCCTGGATGCGTGCGTCGGGAGCGCCGATGTCGAGGACGATCCTGTGGCCTATGTGTCCGGGTTCGTTGATGACGCTGCCCTCCGCCAGGATGAGTGAATGGTCAAGGGTGGCCCGCACAGAGTGGAGAAGAGTATCCCCGTCGGTGCCATCCACCGTAGCGGAATACTCGGTATGCAGCGGCACGGGCTTGCTAACCTTGTCGAGAGAGAAATCGGGCGTGTCCGTTTCGCCATTTACTTCAAGCTCGGAAAGCTCGCCAGAAAATCTTCCCGTGGAAGAAAGGATTCCGGCAATGCCGCGAAAGGGCCCAAGATCGGCATCCGTAAATTTGTAAGAACCGGAGACGGGCGTTGCCCCGGGATCGTCGAGATCCCAGGGGCCAAAATCTCCGCCGGTGTCGATTTCGCCCTTGGGTTTTGCGTTCGTCAAGGTTCCGTGGAATCGGAAAGGTTTGTTGATGCCGGCATCGTGCAGATCCAGGTTATGAATATCCCATTCCAGAGGCGCTTTTTGCGGCTTGCCCGGCTCGGATTTTCGGGGCAGCGAAATGAGCACGGTGTTCTTGCAATTCACTTCATCGACGATTAAGGCAGAGAGCACATCGTTCTTTTTCAAGGAGCTGCCTGTTTTTGGAGTCTTCTTTTCTCCCCGGGGCGGAATGGTGATCGTCATGCTCTCGATTCTCGCGCTCGATATATGATTGGGAAGCCGCAGAAGCACGATCAGACCGAGGTTGAACGAAAATCTATCGACGTGAATAAGCGGTGGGACATCCGTGCGATCGTGGAAATAGATCGTCAAATCCTCGCCAGCCACCCCCAAGTGCGGAAATCCCGTGACGTGGAGCGCCGCAAGCTGTACGCGGCTCTGGAAGCGCTCGCTGAGTGACTGAATAACCCAGAGCCGGACGAAGTTGTCCATGTGCCGCGCGCGCCAAGCGAGAAATTCGCTGGCCGCGATCAGCACGGCCAAAGCGGTTCCCAGAATGATCAAATGCTTTCGAGAAACCTTTGCAGCTTGGCTCATGAAAATATTGTCTCAGAGTCCGCAAGCGTGGGGGACAGAGGGGAAAATGCGGTGAGCGAGCGTTGTAACTCGGAATCTACCGGCACGGGCGGCAACGGAAGTCAGTAAGAGATCGGGCTGCGCCAGTTGATGAGCTATTGCGAGCCAAAAATATCGAGATGCGACGGTTTAGCAGCAGCGGCGGACGAAACGACATTCAGGCGCACGCTTAATGCCAAGGTGACGGGAGGAAGACAAATTTCTGTGCTGCAGGCTTGGTAGCGGAGCTTGAGCGGGATGTTTTGCGCACCTAATGGCGCGTTCGCTTCAGCGGCGGCCGGGAGGCGCAGAGTGATGGTTCCCTCATAGACGTTGAGCGGAGTCTTGGAGAAGGAAAAAGTTTGCAGCGCACCCTTGGGATAGGAAACTTCGCCGAGTTGAATGCCGGCGGGAGCTTGGGTGCGGAGATCAGTGGCGATGAGATAGTCCGCGGATTTTTCGCGTGCGTTGATGTGGAAGCCGGGCCGGATTTTCAGGACTACCGCAATTTGGAAGTGGCTGCCGCGGCCGGCAGGGTCGAGCGAAACGTAGGCTGTAGGCGCGACGACATCCTTTGGGGAGGGAACCTGTTGAGGCGCGGAAGGAAGCGCGACGATGGCTACCAGAAACAGGATGCCGAACAGAATCGTGGCGGCGAATTTCATTGCGCGATTTTCTTGGCGCGGCGGCGACGCGGGATCATAGCTTGACCGTCGTGCCGAGCTGCTGGGAGACCACGCGGTTCATTACTGCGAAGAGATCCTCGCCGGTTTTTTCGAGGACGAACGCGCTTTTCGCTTCGGACCAGCCCAGCTTGAAGGATGTCGAGAGAGCGGAAATCCATATTTCACGGATTGGAGTGTTCGGAGAAACGACGAACCTCACTTCTTCCGGCTCCTCGAAGATGACTTCGAGCTTCCCGCTTTCTCCTTCCACGTCGAAGTCGTGTTCGTCTGCGAGCACCAGAAGGCGCTTCTTCAGTTCCACGAAGGCAGCGTCGGCTTTTCTCTGAAAATCTTTTTCTTCCAACATACGTTCAGGGTACATGAGCGAAATTATTACTTCAAGGGAAGTGGATAGTGGTTGGTGGATAGTGCCTAGCGAAGAAAAAAACAGGGGTGAGCTAGCTGTCCAGTTTTCCGCGTAGGGAGGTGAGCATGCGTCCAATTTCGTCAGCCATCTTGAGCGCCTTAGTCAGCTCCGATGACGCGAAAAAACTGAGTCTCCTTCCAATCTCCAAATGAGTCTCGAGCTCCTTTAAAGATCCATTCGCCAGAAGCAGAAAGCGAAGAAATTCCTTCTTGTGCCAGCGGCCAAAGCCTTCAGCGATGTTAGCGGGAACGGAGACGGACGCGCGGCGCATTTGAGAGGCAAGCCCATACTGTTCGTTGACAGGGAGAAGTTGCGCAAGCCGATAGCTCTCGATGACCAAGTCCATGGACTTCTGCCAGACCAGAAGGTCCTGGTGCCGCTGAATCTTTCTCTTTGGCTCATTTGGAGGCAATATCGCCGCCTGCGATCTAACCACTATGCACTAACCACTTTCTTCTCAGAGCTGCGATTCGATGGTTTTGCTGATTTCGTCGTAGTCGATCATGCCGGTGATGCGCTTGATTTGCTTGCCATCGCGTGAAATGAGGATGCTCGTGGGATAGCCGAAGAGGCCGCCGAATTTATCAGCAGCATCGTCGTTGCCGATGAGGATTGGGTAGCTCATGGGAAGCTGCTGGCCGTTGACGTCGAAGCGCTCTTTCGCAACGAAGGGAGCGACCACGCTTTTGCCTTCCTCATCGAGGGCGATGCCTAGCACGACGAAACCCTTGGGCCCGTATTTTTGCTGCAATTCGATAAGCGAAGGAATCTCGCCGCGGCAGGGGTCGCACCAGGTGGCCCAGAAGTTGACGAGGACAACTTTGCCTTTGAATTCGCTGAGGGAGACTTCTTTACCGTCGAGATCTTTGAGCGTGAGGGCGGGTTCGGCAATCCCGGTGGTTGGATTATCGGCTTTCACGACGGAGTTGGTGGCTCTCGCCTGGAGGCGCGTGGCCCTGTCGGCAAAGTAAGTACCGATAATCATGGCCAAGACGGTGGCGATTACGAGCAGCGCTTTCTTCATATCATTCCCCAATCTTGATTATACCCGAAGATGAAAGCTCGGGGTGCGGCGACGATCTCTCTTAGGGCTGACTTAGGTTGAAGCTGGTCATTTCATGCCAGTCAGAGATTTCTCCAGCCATAAGACCGCATGGTTTAAGAAGCCGAGCTTGCCCGCCAGCCAAGTTAGCTTGTTCACGAAAACCAGACCGCCTACGAAAAGCAGCAATGCCCCGCTAAGCAATTCGACTGCGTGGAGATATTTTCGGAAGCGCTGATAAAACTTGAGAAATTGCACGATTCCCAGTGCTGTGAGCAAGAAGGGAACTGCCAGGCCCGCGGAATAGACCGCAAGCAAAAGAATGCCGCGGGCGATGGTGTCGCTGGCTGCGGCGAGCGCGAGCACACTGGCAAGAATCGGGCCAATGCAGGGAGTCCAGCCAAAAGCGAAAGCGAAGCCGAGAAAGAATCCGCTCACGAGGCCGGGCTTGGTGCTCGTGCTGCGGAGATGCACGTCGCGGTTGAGCCACTTGGCGAGAGCCGGGCCGAAGAAGCCGATAAGCGAGAGCGAGAAAAAGTGGACCCAACCAAGGCCGAAGAAAAGCGGGCCGTGATGGAGGAGCGCGGCAAGGCCCAAGAGCACAAGAATGAACCCGGCGATGATCCCAGCGCGGGGGCTGAGCTTTACCAGCACGCCGAGGAGATGAAGTCCGAAAAGCAGAATCAATGCGCCGGCGATCGGAGCGAGAAGCGCGCGGTTCTCCCGGAGGAACGTGCTGACGGCGCTGGCCGACGCTCCGAACGAAATGAAGACTACGGAAAATCCGATGACGAAGGAAAGCGCGGAAGCGAAAAGACCGGCGCGCGGCGGCTGGCCCTGGCGCAATTGCTCCATGCCAATGCCCGAAAGCATCGAGATGTAGCCTGGAACGAGAGGAAGCACGCAAGGCGATAGGAAAGACACCAGGCCGGCGAGGAAAGCTGCTGAGAGAGAAACGTCAATCATCTTTTTTGGACCCGAGCTGGCCCTATTTTCCGATCTTAGATTTAGTTCCCGATTTCAAGTCCAGCGCAAAGCGCGCTCGCGTCACACGGCTTTGCATTATTGACTAGGCTGATGTCTATTTCTTATTTGAGCTCCCTCATTCTCCCACAAAGACCGCGAAACAGCGCCAGCCGTTGGTCCTGCGGCCGCTCATGGCAACTCCATTAGACGCGCTCGAGCGCCATCCGACACATACGGCAGCGAACGGGCGACAGATGACGCAATTGGCTGACGCGGCGCCTCATGCTTGATGGCACTGGCGTCTCTAAGTTACGGACAGCAAAGACTCTATTTTCTCCGCCGTTGGCAGCGTGGTTGCCACTTGCCACTGTGGCGCTGATCCGCGCCAGGCAGGTGCTTATGCAGTGGACACCCAACAAAGTGACCGCGCTGCGCGTGGCAGTGGGATTTGCGGCGGTGAGTTTATTCGGGCGAGGGGCGTGGGCCAATCTCGCGGCGGTGGGGCTGACGGTCGCAACGATTGCGTTGGATGCGCTGGATGGGCACATCGCGCGGCGAAAGAATCTGGCGACGCCGGTGGGCGCGCAGTTGGACATTCTTGGCGATCGAATGATCGAGAACGTGTACTTTACGTATTTCGCGGTGGTCGGGATGGTCTCGCTGTGGCTGCCCGTTTTCTTTTTTGTAAGGGGAGCAGCGACGGATTTTCTGCGCGGGCTGGCAATGCGCTCCGGGCATTCCGGTTGGGGAGCTAACGCCATGCTGAAAACGTGGTGGGGGCGGGCGCTCGTAGCGTCGCGCAGGAGTCGCGGTTTGTATGCCGCGATGAAATGCATGTGCTTTTGTTACCTCGGATTGGAATTGGCGCTGGCGCGAGGGCCGGTGGCGTTGCTGGGAGGGATGAGCGCGGATTGGCACGCGCTGATGCGCATTGGAGCACACCTGCTGACGTGGATGACGGCTGGCTTTTGTCTGCTTCGCGGATTGCCGGTGCTTGCCGAAGGATGGCGATACCTCGCAGGCGTGACGCCGATACGCGCAGTGAAACGCATTGCGCAGGGGGCGGCGTGATGGAGGAGAAGCCAGTTAAAGAAGTAAAGGAAGCAGAGGACGTGAGGGAAGTAATGGAGAAGGGCGGAGGAGTTGCGGCGTTTTTTGATTTGGATGGGACGCTGATCCCCCTTCCGTCTTTGGAGGAGAGGTTTTTTCTGCGGCTGAATGAGGAGCGGCTGATTGGCATTCGCAATCGACTTTGTTGGCTCGCGGAGGCGGTGCGGCTGGCTCCGCAGGGGATTGGCCAGATTGTGAACGCGAACAAGATGTATCTGCGGGGCGTGCGCACGGAAGAGGCCAGTGGTGGAGCAAGACTCCTTGTCTGTCGCTCGGCAGAGGATGAGGAAGCAAAAGCGGGGAAAAGAACGAAAGAGCCGGAGAGACAGGCAAAAATGTCGGTCCTAACGTTTTTTCCAACCGCGATTGAGCGGGCGGCGTGGCATGCGAAGCGTGGGCACTTGAATGTGATCGTAAGCGGAACACTGGAACCGCTGGCAGCGCTGGTGGCGCGCACGATGGAAGCTGAGCTGGGGGCGCGCGGGCTGACTTGCAACATCCGTGTGTGCGCTACGCGGCTGGGAGAGGAAAAGGAACGATGGACGGGACGGATCGTGGGAGAAGCGATGTTTGGCGAAGCAAAGGCACGGGCCATCCGTCGAATCGCGGCGGAGTCGGATTTGGATCTCGAGCGATGCTTCGCATACGGGGACAGTTTGAGCGACCGGTGGATGCTCGAAACGGTGGGAAAACCGGCCGCGGTGAATCCATCGAATGACTTGGGACGCCTTGCGAGGCGCAATTGCTGGGCGATTTTGCGATGGGGAGGAGAAAAGAGCTTTACCCAGAGGACACGGAGGGGAACGAGATCGCAGAGGACAGAAGAGACAGGGCGGGGATTGCAAGCAGAGAGAGTGAACTCGGAGCACGGGGCATGAGGAGAAAAACGAGGGACCAATGCGGCGAGCGGGAATACGCGATGGCGTGGCGCGACGGCGTGGTGCTGAGCGGCGAGGGCGCAGCGACCGTCGAACCGCGCGGCGTGAGCATCAGCGCTTTGGCCACGCTGGAATTGGCGGCTGCTTGGGCTGCTTGCGGGATGTTCGAGTTCGTGGCGCTGGGGTATTTGGGAGTTTCGGGGGCGTTGATTCTTTCTTTTGCGGAGAACCTGGCGCATCCTTTGCGGCTGATGGGGATGCAGACTTTGGTGGCGGGGGTAATTCTGATTCTGTGCCGGCTCGAGGCTAGGGTTGCGGGGCGGCAAGAGATTGGTGGACTTGCAAGAAATCAGAAAGACAGGAATGTCTGCCCCACTTTGGCGGAGGCGAGAGGGGAGACAGACAGGAATGTGCGTGTCAGCTTCGCGCAAAGATTTTGGCATTTTTGGCGCCACTGGTACCCGCATCTCTTTTTTTTGTTTTGCTTCGAGGAGCTGGGTCGGCTCGTTCATCTGGTGCAGCCGGGCTGGCAGGATGCCAAGCTGATCGCTTTCGATCATTGGCTTATCGGAGTGCAGCCCACGGTGTGGCTCGAGCAATTCGCGACACCGGCGCGAAATGACTTCATGCAGTTTGTTTATTTGACCTACTTCACTTACTTGCTGGTAGTCGGCGGCATTTTGTATTACCGGCGGGATTGGCCCGGGTACTGGTCGGTGATGACGTATTCGGCGGTGGGCTACGCGATCGGCTACGTGATTGCGATTTTCTTTCCCGTCGAAAGTCCTTGGTTTTCGATGGCTGGCGCGTGGCACGCCCCACTGCAAGGCGGCGCGGCCACGGCAGTGATCAATTTCATCGAACATTACGGGCGCGTGCGCGGCGCAGCGTTTCCCTCGGAGCATGTGGCGGGGGCGGTTGCGGCCACCTGGGGTGCGTGGCGTCACACACGATGGCTCTTTTGGGTGATGCTGCCGCTGGTGGGGTGCATGTGCGTCTCGACGGTATGGGGGCGCTATCATTATGTGGCCGACATTTTCGGCGGGATGATCACGGGAACGCTGGGCTACGTCATTGGGCGCTGGCTCATGAAGTCACAAGACTCACTTAAGACCAGTTAGAGATGAGCGATGGCCAATCTTGGATTGGAAGCCCTGCACCGAACGGGCTCCAGATTTGTTTCAGGCGTTCGTGACACTTAGAACGTTGTCATCGGGATCCTTAAACCAAGCCACTTGCACGGATCGTCCAGGAACGGTCAAGATGCCGAGTTCGTCTTGCTGGAAGTGCGGGTAGATCTCGAAGGTGATGCCCTTTTCGCGGAGGGCTCTTACGGATGCCGCCACCTCCGGTACTTGGAATCCGAGGATGGTGTGCTCGTGCGGCGTAAAATCAGCTACGGCAGAGACGCGCAGGGTAGCTCCGGCAAGGTTGAAGACGGATGCCAAGCTGTCTTCATAGGCCAGCGACAGGCCGAGCGTGTCGCGGTAGAACGCAATGGCGAGTGCACGGTCTCGCGTGCAAATGATGATTGCCGGAATTGCAGCCTGCAGAATGCCCATACACCCATTCCTTTCTTCTCTGCCGAGCACTTTCTACCTGTGCGGATTCCCCCTGGAGGAAGCCCAAAACGAGAGCCAGGAATGCCAAAAGCCTGCGCTGTAAGGGATGCTCCCGCTGAGTTCCGTCAGCCCCCCCGGTCTGTACTCCTTCACCCGTTTTGCAAAAATGCTCATTCCAAAAGTAGTTGAAGTCTTTTGTTTTCATGCAGTTCTGTAGGTATTCATTCTAAAGATACTTGGAATTGCATCAAATTTGTGCAGGATCGGCTGCCTTCTCCCGGCTGGCGTCGCCACCAGAGCTGGGGCCCAAGACTAGCGACCACAAAAAGCAAAGAGCGGCAGACTGGCTGCCGCTCTTTCAAGCTATAGATTTACCTAATAAAAACAATAGCGGGTCGAGCCGGCGGAGTCAATGGAAACCACGCATAGCGTCAAACCTCCTTTAAAATGTCCCCTGAATTCGCTTAGCGAAGGTGCTTCGGGGTGGGGTTGGAGAGGGCGGGGACGAGAGCTTGGTCTGGTGGCCCACAAAGTGTGCGCAACTTTTGTTCCGTTTTGGAGTTAAACTAGGTAGGTGCTTCTGGAGGAACGAAGGACCTGAAGCACTTAGATTCGGGGCATTCCATATGGATAGTCCGGATCTACAGAGGAAAAGACCATGCGTTATCTAAAATATATTGCGTTGTTGGCGTTACTCGGCTTTGTGGTAGTCGCGCCGTCCCAGGCACAGGTTAGCGTCGGCGTGGGAGTCGGCCCGGTGTACGGCGGCTACTATGGCGCTGCGCCAGTTTGCGCCTATGGCTACTATGGATACTATCCGTACGCCTGCGCACCTTACGGGTACTACGGGCCCGACTGGTTCTACGGCGGCGTCTTCATCGGCGCTGGCCCGTGGTTCGGTGGGTTCCGCGGAGGCTACTGGGGCCGCGGAGGATACTACGGACGAGGCGGTTACGGACGTGGCGGTTATGGACGTGGCGGTTATTACGGTAGGGCTGGAGCCTACGGACGCGGTGGAGCTTACGGGCGCGCTTATGCAGGACGCGGCGGCTATGCCCGCGGCGGTGCGATCGGTCGTGGATCGGTTGGCGGCGGATTCGCCCGCGGCGGCAGTGGATTCCATGGAGGTGGGGGGTTCCACGGCGGTGGCGGATTTCACGGTGGCGGGGGCCATGGCGGCGGTGGACGCAGGTAATTGGCGCCAACTTCAGCAAAGCTTGAAATGGAACGGCTGGCAGCATAACTGCCAGCCGTTTTTTGTTTGCGGAAAGAGCAAGGCGGGCAAGGATGAAAGATGGATGTAGCGGCCTGCCTCTGACTTGCTTATCGAGAGTGGCGCGGTCTTCCTGTGCTTGCGTCTTGAGTCGAGTAAGCCTCTGTCGTAATGTACGGCCTGTGAATCCAGCCACGAAAATCAAACAATTGCAGCACGGTTTATGGTCATTGCCCGAGAGGCGAAATTAGGTGCCGACTCTCGATCTGCCATATTCAGAGCACGCGCCCGGGGTTAGTCCAGTCACCATTTCCTATCGCGAGTTTGGGGGCGGAAAATCTTTGGTGTTTCTTCATGGAGGCTGGGGCTACGGGGTTTATCCATTTGACGGGCAAATTCAGGAATTCGAGAAAGAATTCCGCATTTTGATTCCCGATCGCTCCGGGTACGGACGCTCGACGCGAGTCTCTGGAGACCTGCCGCTCGATTTTCACCGCAGAGCGGCGGCGGAAACGATTGCATTTCTGGATGCGCTGGAGATCGAGAGGGCCGTTCTGTGGGGCCACAGCGATGGAGCCGTAATCGCGGCGATGATGGGGCTGACGGCGCCGGAGCGTTGCGAGGGTTTGATCCTGGAGGCTTTTCATTATTTTCGCAGGAAGCCTGGGTCGCGCTCTTTTTTCGAGCGATTTGCGGCGCGTCCGGAAGATCTGGGCGAAGAGACGAAGAAGCTGCTTGCGGAAGACCACGGAGAAAGCCGGTGGCCTACCGTGCTGCGCCGGAATTGCACCGCTTGGTTTCGGCTTGCCGACGAAGCGCAGCGGACAGACGAAGACTTATACGGCGGCCGGCTGGACGAACTCGCGGTCCGGACGCTCTTCTTGCATGGAGCTCTTGACCCGCGAACGGAACCGGGAGAAATGGAACGCGTGCGCAACGCATTGCCGGGGGCAACGATGAAATTTGTTGCGAACGGCAAGCATAGCCCGCACAGCGAAGCGGCTGCGTTCGCAGAGAGCAACTGGATTGCGAGGGAGTTCCTCGAACGCCGGGCCCAGGCGAATGGGCGATTTCCGCGCAATCGTTAGAAATCGAAACGGTAGCCGAGAATCATTTTGGCGATCAGATGATCGGTCGAGCGCGTGAGACCGACGCCCAGACCAAAATTGACCTCCCACTTGGGCGATAAATTCAGGTCGATAGCCGGAAAAATCTGGTGCTCTTGAAGCGGGACGGGCAGGAAGTCCGTGGCCGGGCCGACCGAGCCGTAATATTCAAGTCCACCCGTGATTTTCTGTGTGAAGTCGTAGCTAATTTTGACGTTGGGCGAGAAAACGAAACCTTGGGGCACGGTTTCGCCGTGGAAGGATTTGTCGAAAGTAGGATTGAAATCGAAATACCATCGCTGAATCTGCTTATCGATGATGGGACGCATCTCCCAAGTCCAGGTGTCCGTGGAGAACTGGCGGCGTTGGTAGCCGATTTCGTTGGAGAGGCTGAGGCCCACGGGCCAATTCCATTTCTTGGGGATAGCCACTCGTGGGCGAATGTGGTCGCCGACCCACTGAACGCCCTGGCCGCTGCGCTCGGAAGTGAAGATATAAAAACCTACTTCCAGCCAATCATTGAACCCGTGAGTGATCTCGATGGTTTCGTGTTCGGCGTGGTTGGTGGGGTAGAGGCCGTCCTCGATGGTCTTGCTGCCGTCGATGGTGAAATTGCTGTGGAGCTCGAACATGGTGTGGCCGGGGTCGACAAGATCGGAGCCATAAACCTGGATCTCATAGTTGGACTGCGCTTGGACCATCTGCGGAAGACAAAAAAGTGAACCCCAAACTAGGACGCCGCTCAGTATCGGAAGTTTGACACGCATGAACCACTGTCTCATCGGTGCGCCGCATAAGATTAACTCGCATCCTGTGATTCGGCAAAACAATTGAGGTGGTGTAGACAAATTACGACTTAGAGGCCGCTTTGTTTACGCGTGCGGATGTGACTTGTCGTAGATGTCCATGAGCTGGCGGATGGAGGCATGAGTGTATTTTTGCGTAGTCGAAAGCGATTGATGGCCGAGGAGCTCTTGGATGGCGCGGAGGTCGGCGCCATCGGCGAGCAGATGCGTGGCAAAAGCGTGGCGCAGGGAGTGTGGGTGCAAATCCCAATTCACATTGACGAGGCGGACGTATTTTTTGACGATGCGGCCGACGGAGCGCTGCGTGAGGCGGCGGCCGGCGTAGTTTAGAAATACGGCTTCGATGTGAGGCGCACCGCGGCGGCGGCCACGGCTGGCGGACGCCTGCAAAAGCAATTGCTCGCGAAGAGGCCAATACTTATCGAGAGCTGCCTGCGCTTTTGAGCCGTAGGGCACGATGCGTTCCTTATCCCCTTTGCCGCGCACGCGCAGCATGCGCTCTCTTTGCTCGATGTCGGATAGGTTGAGGCCCGTGAGTTCGCTGACGCGAAGTCCGGCGGCGTAGAGCAGCTCGAGCAAAGCGCGGTCGCGGCGCAGCAGCAGACCTTCCTCTTCGAGCCTGGCGGACTTGGCTTTAGGAGCCTTTGCCTTGGATTGCGCGGGCTCGTTGGACGCTTCGCCGCCGCTGCTCGAGGCAGGGCCCATTTCCGCGAGCTGATTCAGAAAGCCGTTCATTTCTTCGGCCGAGAGTACGGAAGGAATGCGCTTTGGCAGCTTGGGAGTCGGCACGAGGCGCGCGGGATTTTCCTGCAAGCGGCCTTCCCGCACGCAATACTTGAAGAAAGAGCGAAGTGCCGCAAGCTTGCGGGCGATCGAGGATTTCTGCAGGCCGTGGTCGTGCAAATGGCCGACGAATTCGCGGATGGTGGTGTGCTTGATGCTGCCGAGAGCGGGCGGCTCGAGACCGGGAGGAGAGAGGTAGGTTATGAATTGGCCTAGGTCCTTGCCGTAGTTCGAAATCGTGTGAGGAGAGGAATTCTTCACCGCGCGGAGATATTCGAGATATTTGGCGATGGTTGTTTTCATTTTGTGCCTGGAACTTTGCGGGTCTTCCTTTGACGATTATAGGACGACGTCCATCTGCAAGTGTGGCCAATCGGCGCATCTTTCCTCAAGGATGTGATGCCAAGAACACCCCATCTGTTTACTTCGCGTTGGCTTATCTTCTGAATATAAGACAGTGATACTCTTGTTCTGGTATCTGAATTCTAGCCGGCGTGCGCTCGCGGCATCCTCTCGGAAGGTTCCGAACCCATACCCGCGGCGGGCGAGAAAAAGAGGAGAACCCCATGCGATTCCAGTCTTTTGCAGGCATCGCGCTTCTTGCACTTTGTTTCGGTGGAACGCTTTTGGCACAAGAGCCGCAGCAGCAGCCTCCCGATGCCGGCAAGCAGGGCGCGCCGGTGGCGGCGGCGCCTCCCGAGAAACTTGTCCTCAAGGAAGGCGCCGACGTGGATCTGAAATTCGCGCAGGACTTGAGTTCGAAAACCGCGCAGGATGATGACCCCGTCAGTCTCGTGCTCGACCAAGACATTAAAATCGGCGACGTTGTGGTAGTGAAGGCGGGTGCGAAAGCGGTGGGAACGATTACGCATGCGAAGAAATCAGGGATGATGGGCAAGCCCGGCGAACTGAACATGCGGTTGGATTACCTGATTACGGATACGGGCAGGCTCAGGCTGCGCGGAACCAAAGGAAAAGAAGGGGAAGGAAAGGCAGGAACCGCGGTTGCTCTGACGGTGCTATTTGGACCGATTGGATTAATCAAGCACGGAAAGAACGTAGAAATTAAGCAAGGCACTCCGCTGCTCGCCTACACCGACGAAAATTACGAGGTTCCTGCGCCAAAGTAAGCCTGGCTCACCGATAACTAATTCATTTCGTAACGAGGGTTTTGAGCGCGGAGCCGGGATGAAGGCTATGGCTTCGCGCCGACGGGAGTGGCTTCCTCGGGTTGAGCCTGCGGTTGCGCTTCCGGTTCAGGCGCGAGTTTTTCCCAGTCGCAGCCTTCGTTTAGGCAGGTGTGGACTGTGCCGATCTTGGATTTCTTTTCGACGATAAACGGCGCGCCGCACTTAGGGCAAGGCTCGGCGATGGGCATGAAGGGCGTCGTGAAATCGCAATCGGGATAGCGCGAGCAGCCGTAGAAAATGCGCGGACGGCCGCGGCCGCCTTTGCCGGCGCTGCCGCGGCGGACGAATTCGCCTTCCTTGCACTTGGGGCACTTGATGCCCATGGTGATCGGACGCGTGTATTTGCACTTGGGATAGCCGGAGCAGCCAATGAATTCTCCGAAGCGGCCGTGCTTTTTGAGGAGGCCATTGCCGCAAAGGGAGCACTTTTCGTCGAGAGGCTCATCGGGCTGCATGGATTTGCGCGTGCCCTCGACGAGGCGGCGAGTGGTCTGGCAATCCGGATATGCGGAACACGCCAGGAACGGTCCGAACCTGCCCGCCTTGATGACCATTTCTTTGCCGCAGTTGTGGCAATACTCGATTTTTGTTTCGCCCGGAGCGGCGTCCGGCACAGCCGGCGATAGATCCTGAATAAAATCGCAGTCAGGATAGCGAGAACATCCCAAAAAGAAACCCAAGCGGCTGATGCGCTCGAGCAGTTCGCCCTGGCCGCACTTTTCGCATTTCTTTCCGGTGGGGATGCCGGCCTTGTAGGAAAGCATCTCGTCGTCGGCTTTGTCCAGGTCGACGATAAACTTTTCCCAGAATTCTTTGACGGCATCGCGCCAGGGCAACTTGCCCTCCTCGATTTCGTCGAGTTCTTCTTCGAGGCGGGCGGTAAAGGTCACATCGAAAATATCCTCGAAGCTTTTGACAAGAAGATTGCTCACACGCTCGCCAAGCATGGTGGGCGAAAAGCGGCCTTGCTCCTTGGTTACATATTCACGCTCGACGATGACGGAAATGATCGAGGCGTAGGTCGAAGGACGCCCGATGCCTTTTTCTTCGAGTTCCTTGACGAGCGTGGCATCGTTGTAGCGGGGAGGCGGCTGCGTGAAGTGTTGATCGGGACGAATCTTGTCCAGCCTCAACGTCTGACCTTCGGTCACGCGTGGAAGCGCATTGCCCTCGCCTTCGTCGCTCTTTTCATCGTCGGCGACGTCCACGATTTCGGACTGATACACGGCCAAATAACCGGCGAATTTCTGCACCATTCCCGTCGCGCGGAACGTGTAATCCGCCGCCGAAATATCTATGGTGGTTTGGTCGAATACGGCCGGCATCATTTGCGAGGCCACGAATCTTTGCCAGATCAATTGATATAGCTTGAATTGATCCTCTTTCAGGTATTTGCGGACGTCTTCGGGAGTGCGCGTCACATCCGTCGGACGGACTGCTTCGTGCGCCTCTTGCGCATCTTTCTTGGACTTGTAGTAGTTGGGTTTTTCAGGCAAGTAGGCGGAGCCATACTTTTGGGGAATGAGTTCGCGCAGTTGCGCCAGCGCGTCCTGAGAAACGTTAACGGAGTCCGTGCGCATGTAAGTAATCAGAGCGACGGAGCCCTCGTCGCCCAGCTCGACGCCTTCATAAAGTCCCTGGGCCACGCGCATCGTATTCTTCGCCGAGTAGCGCAGCCGGTTATAGGAGGCCTGTTGCAGCTTGGACGTGGTGAAGGGCGGAGGCGGATTTCTCCTCTTTTCTCTTTGCGTGACGCTGGCAACTTGCCATTTCGCCTTGCTGACCGCAGCGACAATCTTATCGGCCGCTTCCTGGTTTTTTACTTCAATATCCTCGCCCTTGTGCTTGAAGAGTTTGGCTTCGAAGAGCGGCGGCTCGCCGGAGTCGAGCAAGGCGTGGATGGTCCAATATTCTTGCGGAACGAAGGCACGGATTTCCTGTTCGCGCTCGACGATCAGGCGCAGAGCGACGGTTTGAACGCGCCCCGCGGAAAGACCTCGACGGACTTTATCCCAGAGCAAGGGAGAGATTTTGTAGCCCACGATGCGGTCGAGCACACGTCGAGCCTGCTGGGCGTCCACGAGGTTAGCGTCCACCTTACGCGGGTGCTCGAAAGCGGCGCGAATCGCTTTTGGAGTGATTTCGTTGAACGTGACGCGAAAGATCTTCTTGGGATCGATCGCGATTACATCCTTTTTGGAAGCCTCCTTGGGCTCCTCGATGGCGGGAACTTCGGGCTTTGCAAACTTCTTTTTGAAACGAGAAACCGTCGGTTCTTGCTCTTCAAATTTTGTGGGCTTCGACAGGACCATGGCGAGGTGGGCGGAAATGGCTTCGCCTTCGCGGTCGGGGTCGCCTGCGAGGTAAACGGCGTCGGCGCTGCTGGCCGCTTTCCTTAAGTCGTTAATTACTTTCCCTTTGCCGCTGATGATCTGCAGCGTCGGCTCAAAAATGTTTTCGTCATCCAGCTTGATGATTTTACCGGCGGGCTTCTCTTTTTCTCTTGCGGCTTTCTTGCTTCCTTTTTTCGCTTTCGACTTTTTCTTCTTTTTGCCGTTGCCTTCCTCTTCTCCGGGCAGACGGATACCGATCGTCTTCTTGGGCAGGTCCATCACGTGGCCAATGGAGGCCTTGACGGTGTAATTCCGCCCCAGGTACTTATTAATGGTCTTCGCCTTTGCAGGCGACTCAACGATTACAAGCGAACGGGCCATCTTGTCTTTGTAACCCCGTACTGTTCTGCTGGAAGGTCTGACAGCGCGGCGTGTGTCCTTCTCGCTAACTTACACGTAGATGCTGCTATCTGCCTCTGGGATACTTTCAGGCTTTAGATGCGCAACCACGGGTGGGCGATGCGCGCCGTATCCGCTGCTAAAACAACACCTTACTGAATTGCTTCCCGGGCGACTGCCGCACGATGCCTTTCATTTCCAGATCAAAAAGCGTAGCGAGAACTTCGGACGAGTTCAAGCCGGATCGCTCGACGAGGTCGTCAATGTGCCTGGATTCCTCGGCGCTGAGCAGCTCATAGAGCTTTTTTTCAGAGGAATTTAGGGACGCAGCGAGGAGGAGATTTCTCTGCTCGGCCTCCGGCTTTTCTGCCTTCACGAGGGCGGCACGCACGGGCGTGGGCAGCTCTTCGATTACGTCTTCGGCATTTGTGACGAGCTTCGCTCCCTGCTTTATCAGTTGATTTGGCGCGAAGCTAACCGGCTGCGTCACGTTTCCCGGTACGCCGAAGACTTCCCGTCCGAATTCCATCGCCAGGCGCGCGGTGATCAGAGAACCGCTGTATTGCGCGCCTTCGATGACGATGACGCCGAGCGGCATGCCAGCGACGATACGATTGCGAATGGGAAAGTTTTCCGGCGCGGGATGCGTGCGCAAGGGGAATTCACTGATGATGGCGCCGCGCTCCAAGACCTTTTCATAGAGTTTTTTGTTTTCCTTGGGATAACAGACATCGATGCCGGTACCGAGGACGCCGATGGCTCGGCCATTAACGGCCATGGCGCCTTGATGGCCGATGGCGTCGATGCCACGCGCCATGCCGCTCACGATCACGAGTCCGCGGGCAGCGAGATCGCGGCCGAGCCGTTCCGCCATTTGCGTTCCATAGAGAGTCGGTTTTCTCGTGCCGACTATGCTGAGACATGGGAGATTCAAGACTTCCGCATCACCGCGGACATACAGCAAGACGGGTGGATCGTAAATTTGCAGCAGAGTTTGCGGGTACTCAGGCTCGGTCCAATTGATCAGACGGCAGCGGTCGATATTGCCGGTGGCCTTCAGCTCCTTCTCAGCGCGCTTGAAGGCTTCTTTCTTGAAGACGGCCTGGGCGACGGGGGCGGGCAAGCTGCAGCCTTCGAGGGCCGTGAGCGGCGCGCGAAATACGGCGTCGGGAGAACCAAATCGCTTTAGCAGGCGCGCAGACAGACGAGAAGCAAGGCCGGGCGTGAGCGCCAGCGCGAGCCAGGGGAGGGATGAGTCCAGCTCCATCGTGTAGTAGTGAGCCTAAGCGTAGGATAACGGAAATGTTAAGTCATACTAAAAATAAAGTTCAGTCGCCAGGGTTCGGTTGGGCGGGGTCTTCGCGTAGAATGGCGTCGAGAGTCGAGGCGAACAGCTGCGCGTCGGCTTGCGAGAAAAGAAGGGGCGGGCGCAGCTTGATGACGTTGCGATGCGGGCCGTCCGTGCCGGTGAGGATGCCTCGTTCGCGCAGGCGATTGACGACGTACGAAGCTTGTCTGGGCGCAGGTTCGCGGGTGCCGCGATCGAGCACCAAATCCAATCCCAGGAACAGGCCGGAGCCGCGCACATCGCCGATCAGGGCATATTTTTCTTGCAGGGCCTTGAGCTGCGCGACGAGATAGCGCCCGACTTGAAGCGCGTTTTCCTGAAGATGCTCTTCTTCGAGGACGTCCAAGACGGCTAGCCCTGCAGCGCAGGCCACGGGATTGCCGCCGAAGGTGCTGAAGAATTCCATGCCGTTGTCAAAGCTGGCCGCGATTTGCCGGGTGGTGATCACCGCCGCAAGGGGAAACCCATTGCCGATTGGCTTTCCGAGCACGACAATGTCCGGGACGACATTTTGTGTGTCGAATCCCCAGAAGTGCGGGCCCAGGCGGCCAAAGCCGACTTGCACTTCGTCGGCGATGCAGACGCCTCCTGCGGCGCGAATGTGCTTATAGACTTCCGCGAGATACCCAGATGGAAAAACAATTTGGCCGGCAACGCTTGGCAGCGTTTCGGCGATGAATGCGGCCGCGCTACGCCCTTCAACCCGCAAGTTCTCCAAAAGCTCGGCGACGTGCTGCGCGTATTTCGGACCTGCATCGGCGTCGCCGCTCCGGTAGGGGCCGCGATAATCATCTGGAAGCGGCGCGACGTGGACCCACGGTTTGCGGCCGCGGCCTCCCGGCCCGTTAAATTTATATGGACTGATTTCGATGAGCGTGCTCGTGTGGCCGTGATAGGCGTGTTCGAGGACGATTATGTCCTCGCGACCGGTATGCGCGCGAGCGAGCCGGAGCGCGAGCTCGTTGGCTTCGCTGCCGGAGTTGACGAAATAGCAGACACGCAGCGGTTCTGGCAGAAGATGTGTGAGGCGCCCGGCGTAGCGGTTGACATTGTCGTGGAGGTAGCGCGTGTTGGTATTGAGGAGGGCGATCTGCTCTTGGACGGCGCGAACCACGCGCGGGTGGCTGTGGCCGACTAACGGCACGTTGTTGTAGACGTCGAGAAAGGGGCGGCCGGTGTCGTCGTAGAGATATTGCATCCAGCCGCGCACGATCTTCAGCGGCTGGTGATACGAAACGCTGAGGTTTTTTCCGAGCAACTCGCGGCGTGAGGAGAGAGTTTCTCCGGGATTCGGTTCCTCTTGGGGAAAGTGTTTGACAGGAATCCCGAGCAGCAAATTGGGATCGGGCGAGAGAGCTGTCCACACGGCGCGTTGGGAGGCAGGAGCGACGCCGGGAAACTCGGAGCCACGGTCGAGCAAATCGACGATGATTTGGAAATGAAGGTGAGGAACCCATCCACCGTTTTCGTGGACATCGCCGATGCGTGCGAAATCCTGGCCGCGTGCGATGCGCTGGCCAATTTGGAGCGAGTCAAAAGCCTCTCGCGCAAGGTGGCCATAGAGGGTGAAGAATTCCTGGGCGTCACCGGTTGCGTGGCGAAGAATCACGAGTGGGCCATAGTCGAGCGGGGCGGTGTTGATCGCAACGGTGTACACGACGCCGTCGAGCGGGGCGTGGATAGGCGTGCCGGGTGCGGCGAACAAATCAATGCCGAGATGGATGGTTCGTCGCTCGTCTGTGGGATTTTCGCTGGCCCCAAATAGCGGGGAGGAATAGAGCAACCGTGCTTCGTTGTAGCGGCCGACGCCCACGGGGGCATTTGCGTTCTTCATCACGCGAAAGATCGACTCCGCGAGATTGGCCGTTTCTGCTTTATGTGGATCAGCGCCAAGAAACTTACTACCGACACTCAAATCAAAAACGATACTGGGGGCAGTGCGCAGGTCCGTATCAACAATTGAAGCTGCGCTGTTTCTTTCGGACGCAAGCCATTGCCGGACTTTTTCGCTGTGCGGCGAGGCAGGGAGGCCGCAGGCTATGCGAAACGAATAGTGCGCGAAGTTTGGATGAACCAAGGCAAGTTTTTCAAGCGCTTCCCATGCGGGCGCTTCGCTGACGGTCACGTATGGATCGTCCGGGACGAGCGACTTGCGATGCGCGGAATTCGTGACGCTAACGGCGAGGCGCAAGCCAATGAGCGTGTAGAGAAGGCTGATCTCGGCTTCGTTGAGCGGAAAAGCGTTGTGATAGCCAGCGATAATGGCGTTCGCAGCGGGCAGCGGATCTTTTTCGCCCAAAATCGCGTACGCCCCAGCGATGGCGACTTCGGAAACGATGACGCTATGGTGCATATCTCCGAAGTCGATGACGCTCAGCATTCTTCGGGGCTGCGGCCACGGCGCGTTGACGAGGACGTTGTAATCGTTGGCGTCGCCATAGATGACGCCTCGGCGCAGCGACGGCAACGCTGGAACCACTGTCGAGTCGTATTGCTCGAGAAACCGTTCGACAAGCGCGCGCCTCACGGGCTCGCCAATGTAATGCAAATAGCCGCGAATCCAACCGGCGCGGGAGAGGTCCCATTTCAATTCCCGATGCGCGGCCGGATGAGAGAAATCCGCCAGCGCCGCATCCGTCTCTCCAAGAAATTGCCCGAGACTTTGCAGTAGCTCAGGACTGCGCGGATTTACTTTGGCGAGGACCGTCCCGGGCATATAGGTGAGAAGCCAAACGAGGCGCTTCAATCCGTCCGAGAGGGTCGCAACCGTGAAGGCGTCGCCGCCGGGCGTGGCGCAAACGCGCGGAAGCGGAAGCTGAGGGGCGCCCTTGGCCAAATGTTGCAGCGCCTGGCATTGCATCTCGACGAAAGACTGTTCCCTCGCGGGATGCATGACTTTCAGAACGAATTCGCGGCCATCGGCAGAGGTGAGAAGAAAGTTGTCGTCGTATTCGCCGGGGAGCGACTTGGCGGATGCCTCGAGGCGAAAAATTTCGCTGGCCAGCCGAACGGCTTCCGAATCGGCGACGGGCTGGGCCATACGCGCTTCTGGCATCATGCGCTGAATCTTAGCCGCAAGGGCTGGAGTGCGTCCATCCTGGCGGTATCCGCGATGCGCGATTCGTCCCGAAAATCGCCTGACACCGACCGCTCGATGGCTTTCGGAACAGATAGGCGGCGTTACATTTCTTCGCGCGAGGACTGCACGGAAACCGGACCGTTCACGGTGGAAAGCCGAATCAGCGCCGGCGAGGTGCCAAATTCGATGCGGCGATTGTTGTCGTCCCAGGTCTTGCGGGCGTTTTCGCAGATGCTTGCGCGGCAGCTCATCGGAGAGTAGTTCCGGGATTCCACGCTGAAGCTGGACTGGTAATCGGCGGGGACGGAAAGGGTCAGCGGGCCGTTTTGAGCATCGGCGGTCAAGCCGGCGCCGTCCCAGGTTTTCCCTTTTAGATTTATCGCAATCGGGCCATTCTGCGTGTGGATGCGAAGGCTGCCGCTGCCTCCAGTGATGGAGATAGGACCGTTCGAGGCCTGGACATCGGCATCGCCTGAAAAGTCACGAATAGTGATGGGGCCATTGGTGGCATGGGCGGTCAGTTTGCCGTCCACGCCGTAGAGGGAGAGCGGGCCGTTGGCGGTTTCGAGATCGATGGCGGCGGCCTTCGGCGCGCGAATCAAAAGGTACACGGTCCAATCGCGCTCATCGCTCGGCCCGCTGGTCGAGACCTCTCCATTCTGAACGATGAGCCTGATTTGAGAAAGAATACGTTCAGCGTCTCCATCGTAGTTTGCGGCGGCCTTGCAGGCGGTTACCGAATAGACGTCCTTATCCCAGCCTTGTACTTGGACGCCGCCGTTCGTATGCGGGTGAACGTGAAGAGTGGGCGCTTCGGCCTTTGTCAACTTGCGCTCTTCCGATTTCATGACGGCATCGCGGTCATCGAAGCGAATATGGAGATCGGAGCAGTCCGATGCGGGCTGATGGCGTCCATCCGAGATGCTCACGGAGTGTTCATCGTTCCAATCAGGCGGGCCTGGAGGCTCGAGTGGAGCTGGGGCGACGGCAGGAACGGGTGGCATAGCGGCCACTGGAGGCATTTCCGGGGTTGCGGGTGCCGGGGCGAACGGGACTGAATCCGGTGTGACGGGAGAGGGCGGTACGACCGCCGGCGCGGGCAGAATTGGGGGTGTCGGCGGGTCCTGTGTCACGGCCAGGGTACTAAGGGCGTAACAGCCGCACACGGAAATTACAACAAGCAGCAAAGAACCGAAGCGCGATTTCATGGACGAACCCTCCCTTGCCACATAGACGAGAAAACGGAGCAACGGTCTGGTCGGCCTGGGGAAATTTGAGAGTCAATCGTAAGGAGATAGTGCCCTGGTTTGAGAAAGCCTTGGGGCTGCACAGGCATTATGAGACCAGTTGTGTGCTGTGTGTGTACCTTCGGGGACCCCCTGGGGTTTTGCATAAGCGTTCATTCTAAAGAAGGCTAAAGCACGATTATTTACTTGACGCAGGCTCAAGGAGTTGTCTATGATTTTGACGCTCCAGAAGCCGCTGTCAATTCCACGAACAAAGTTAGAGCGGCTTCCATTGAGAAAGCGTGTGACATTCATTTCTGCATTTCGTTGCAATGAAGGCATCGTTCTAGGCGCGGATTCCCAAGAGACATATGGCGATTATAAGCTCACCGTTGACAAGCTCAAACCAATCCACGTTGGAGACTATCAGGTAGCGTTGGGAGGTTGCGGAATCGGCGACCTAGTGGACAGCCTATGCGATCACGCCAGCGAATGGGTTGAGGATTGGCATGTGGAATCCGAAAGAGAAATTTTGCATCTGCTTCGACCGAAGGTGCGCGAGTTTTACCAGGTTGAAGTATCGGCCTACCCAGGCAAACAGTCAGATAAGAGAATCACTGCCCTACTCTGCATCAAACACACAAAATGTTCTAGTTCATTTCTCTTTGAACTACGAGGTTCAACTGTTAGAAAAGCCCCAGAGTTTTCGTTGATAGGCTGGGACCTCCCAATCCTTCAGCATTTTGTCCGGCGATTATATAAACCAAGTATGCCAATCAGCCAGGGCGTTTTGCTCACGCTCTATCTTTTTTCGTTGGTCAGTTCGACTGTGACGGTGGTGGGAGGAGAAACGCGCATTCTGATCGCACGAGATAATGGTATATGGATTCACGACCGACTATTTGTAGAAAAAATTCAGGAGAATATCCGAATCTTTACTGCCCTCATCGATAAGCTAGTCTTGTCATGCCCGGATACATCTCTGTCCACAGAACAGTTCGAGTCCTTAATGAAAGAGTTCATGGACACCACTCGACACATTCGGAAGGAATATCTACATGAAATGGCTCATCTCGCTCTATGGAACGCAGTCCGCAATCCAGAATTCGGTGGAGATTCCTATGGCGTGATCCCGCTAGGAACAAGTATAAGTTATCCCAATGGCGAGGTGACCGAGGCAACAAAAGAAGAAAGGCAGAAATTAAAAGAAGATATCGAATGGGCGGAGAAAAAGAAGCAAGAAATGAGCCAAAAACAGCCTAAGCCGTCAGCTTCTGGAAAGTCAGAACCGGGGCGGTAATCATGTGCCGTAGCGTATCAATGAACAAATCGCCGCGATCCCTACGATTAAAGCGAAACTCCATCTCTTGCAGATAGGATGCGAGATGCTTTGCCGAGACTTTGTGCCATGTTCCCATGATGCCGCGCTTCAAGAGCGAGAAAGCATTCTCGGCGGTATTCGTGTGGACCTTGCCCATGACGTAGACACCGGAACTGTGCCGGATGACTTTGTGCTTCTCGCGGTCTACTCCGGCCCGGTCCATTGCGAACGGATAGGATACGAAGTCATCGGTCATCATCACATCTACATCTGCACTCACGTTGTCCTTAATGTACTGTGCCAACGTTCCAGCCTTTACATCGTCGGCATGGAAGAAACGCATCTCCCCGCCGCGTTCACGGAGCACGATCACGATTTCCTTAGAGTCCTTTGCCGCTTTGACTCCGCGTCCCTTCATCTTCCCGCCGACATAGGTTTCGTCCATCTCGACGGTCCCACTGAGCATCTTCTTGCTGGCTTCATTCATAGCCGCGCGGATGCGATGGCAGAGATACCAAGCCGTTTTGTAACTCATTCCGAGCGTGCGCTGAATCTGGCAGGCGGAAATACCCTTCTTTGCTTCGCAGAGAAGATACGTTGCTGCGAACCACTTTTCGAGTGCAAGATGAGTATCATTGAAAATTGTTCCGGTGAGGACGG
Organism: Candidatus Acidiferrum sp.; assembly: GCA_049800195.1. Taxonomy (GTDB): domain Bacteria; phylum Acidobacteriota; class Terriglobia; order Acidiferrales; family UBA7541; genus Acidiferrum. The sequence continues at coordinate 46,587 of JBARJI010000050.1, read as the reverse complement.
AGAACTGATAGCCGCATGAGCACTCGAATTGCTTCCGTTCTTGGAGATAGCACACACGGTCCTCGCCGCACCGTGGGCAACGGACGCCTTCTGGCCAGCGGAGTTTGGTCAAAATCTCGCGGCACTTCTCATCCGTCGAATACTTTTGGAGCATTTCTAGGAGAGCCATGAAAGCACCTCGCAAGCCAAAGAAACAAAGAACGGGCCGACCGCTTGAAAAGGTTCCGTTGCGCAAGTTAGTCGCCGATGTGAAACGAGACTTGCGGTCCAAGTTGAAGTCGGCTTAGGGTTTATGTCCATGCAGGTACAGACTACCAGATTGCCTTACCTGTGTCAAGTAAATAATCGTGGGCTAAAGCTGTTTGTTTTGTATCACTTACATAAGTGCCGATTCTAAATGGCTTGCGACGGTCAATTTGCATTGAAATCGTGCAAGATGCCGAGGGCCGTATCGGTGTTGATAATAAACGAGTTGGAGCGAATGAACGGATCCCGGAAAGAAAAAACGCCGATCAGGAGATGGGCGTTCCTGGACGTGAAGCGTATTTTTACCCAGAATAAAAATAAGGTAGGCGTAACTTTTTCTCAATGGCAAAGTGCAGGATAAAAGCGGGAGTACCGATAACTGCCGAGGTTCTGGGGGGAGCACGGAGGCCAGATCGGTTTTATTCAGGGCAGTGGCCGCAAAGAGCATGGATTGCGCTCGAAAGCGGAGGGGCGTAAGGTACCGGGTTGAAAGCAGAAGCTAGGAGGTCCCTTATGCGCGGATCGGGCTATGCGAAACGGCGAGACAAACTTACCCCCCTCGATGGGCCTAACCGGACAAGGCGAGCCAACCCAGGTGCGGCACTGACAATTTTAATTGGGGCAGCTCTCCTTGGTGGCGCGATCGCGGGCCGGGCGCAATCCGCGCCGCAATTACCCGACGGAAACGGGAAGGAGACGGTGCAAAAGGCTTGCGGTACGTGCCACGCGCTCAGCACGGTGACGAACGCTGGGCATAATCATGAAGGATGGGCGTCGGTTGTACACATGATGGTGAATACCGGCGCGCCCGTTCCGAAGGATCAGATTGCGACGGTGACGGAATATCTCGCGAAGAACTTCCCGGAGAAGCCGGCGCCTGACGCGGTCGTGATTCCTGGAGCCGTCAAGGTTTCCATCAGGGAATGGCAAGTGCCGACACCGGGCTCGCGGCCACACGATCCGGCTTATGCGGCGGACGGCTCGGTCTGGTACACCGGGCAGATGGCCAATGTGCTTGGGCGGTTCGATCCGAAGACGCAGACGTTCAAGGAATACCATTTGAAGACGCCGGATTCAGGGCCGCATGGGCTTGTTCCAGACTCAGATGGAAATATTTGGTTTACTGCAAATTTCAAGTCGTACATCGGGAAGCTCGATCCGAAGACGGGCGATGTGACCGAGTATCCGATGCCGGATCCGCAAGCCAAGGACCCGCACACACTGCTCTTTGCGCCGAACGGGAACATTTATTTTACGGTGCAAGGCGGGAACATGGTGGGCAGGCTGAATCCGAAGACGGGCGAAGTGAAAGTAGTCAGCTCGCCGACGCCGAAATCGAATCCTTACGGGATGGTGGTGAATTCCAAGGGCATTCCATTTTTTGTTGAGTTTGGGAGCAACAAAGTGGCCAGCCTCGATCCCGATACTCTCGCGATTCACGAGTATGTGCTGCCGCACGTGGATTCGCGTCCGCGGCGCGTGGCGATCACGCCGGACGACGTACTTTGGTTCACGGATTATTCGCGCGGTTACCTGGGGCGGCTTGATCCGGCGACCGGCAAAATCAGCGAATGGGCTTCTCCAGGGGGGCCGCGCTCGAGGCCCTATGGCATTACCGCGGTGGGAGACATCATTTGGTACAGCGAATCGAATACCAAGCCGAATACGGTGGTGCGCTTCGATCCGCAGACGCAAAAATTCCAGACTTGGACTATTCCGTCCGGCGGTGGCGTGGTGCGGAACATGGTGCACACGCCCGAGGGGAACCTGTGGCTCGCTTGTAGCGGCGTGAACGGGATTGCATTTGTCGAAGTAAAAGACACCACAAAGACGTCTTCGCGAAACTGACATGCGGCAGTTAAGAGTTTTCTCCGGTTAAAAATCAGAGGTCCCAGTCGCAATCAAGCATTCCCATGCTGCCGATGGGCGGGCCGTCAGGAGGTTCGACCGGAGGAGTGAGATCGATTTGCTTGGGATTTTTCTCAAACAGCGCGATCTGACTCGCGGCAAAGAAGGCGTGCGCTTTGTCGCGAATGACCGAGGATGCTTCCGCGGGCTTGCCGAGCCAGTCCTTCAGCTCGTGGAGCTTGAACGAGGCGATGGCGCGAACTTCGTCGCGGGCATGATCGTTAGCGGCGAGGGCCATCAGGTCGTACAGGGCGACGTCGTCAACAGTGTTGGCGATCTCTCCTTCATAGCCCTCAGGATGCGGGGCTTTCCAGGTGGCGTTGAGCACAGCGTCGAGGACTTCCTCGAGGCCGGGGTTTTCGGCATTGCGTGCGTGAAATTCGACGAGGCGAGCGGCGCGCTCCGGATTAAACAGGAATTGCAGAGTTTGCTGGGCCGCGGATTCCGCGGGAGCGAGCGCATCGAATGCCGGGCTGGTATGAATTTTGAATAATTCGCGGCCGCGAGGATATTCCGGCGGACGAGGCGGAATAATCTTCAGAAGGGATTCGGGCAGCGCTAGCACGTCCGGCTTAAGCGTGGCCAGCACCGCGGCTAGGGCGCGCCGCTGCTCGGCTGGCGCAACAATCTCTGTGGGAATTTCACCGTCGCCGCGCAAGGCAAAGGTGTAATCCATTCCGCCGACCAATTTGCTGGCGGCTTCCACCTGGTTGCGGTGCAGCATGTAGATGGGCGCCAAGACATCTTCGATGGTGGCGAGCGGCGCGCCTTCGCGAATATTGCTTTCGCCAAAGCGGCGCAAGGCTGCGGCACGAACTTGCATGAGACGATTCAGCTCGTCCACTGGATTTGAACCGCTATCCCAAAGATGCGCGACGCTGCTGGAAGAGCCGGCGGGGCGGGCATCCTGGTCGGTCAGATAGCGAAGTCCGCTGCTGAACGCACGATCGAGGATTTTATCGAGCGCGGCGTGCTCATCGGTGCCGGGAGCGAAATCGCTATAGCCCCAGGTGATGGACACTTTGTCCCATGCCCCGATCCCTTTGGCATAAGCGTCGGAAAGATCGATCGTGCCATCGGCCTTGAGCTTCACGAGCGGCGGGGGATAGTCCATCACGGAGGAGCGGTCAACCGTGCTGGCCGCGTAGTTGTGCATGAGGCCCAGGGTATGGCCCACCTCATGCGCGGCAAGCTGGCGGAGCCTTGCTAGCGACATCTCCATCATTTCGGGCGAGCCTGCATTGCCCGCGCCGTACGGAGCGAGCAGGCCTTCGGCAATCAGAAAATCCTGGCGCACCCGAAGCGAGCCAAGGGTGACGTGCCCTTTGATAATTTCGCCGGTGCGTGGGTCGATGACGCCTCCGCCGTAGGACCATCCGCGCGTGGCGCGATGAACCCACTGGATGACGTTGTAGCGCAGATCCATGGGATCGGCGCCTTCCGGCAAGAGTTCGACGCGGAAAGCGTTCTTGTAGCCTGCCGCTTCAAACGCCTGATTCCACCAGCGCGCGCCTTCGAGCAGCGCGGAACGAATCGGCTCCGGAGCGCCGCGGTCGAGGTAATAGATGATGGGTTTGACAGGCTCGCTCATGGCCGCGCTGGGGTCTTTCTTCTCGAGACGATGGCGAGCGATGTAACGCTTCACGATGGGTTCGCTGACGGGCGTCGCGTAGTCTAGGTACTCGATTCCGAAGAAGCTGCTGCGCGGATCGTAGGCGCGCGGCTTATAGCCGGGCGGTGGAAGCTCAACGAAGGAATGATGCTCGCGAACGGTGATGGATTCTGGCGAGGGCGTGACGTCGCGTACCCAGGGACCGGGATCGTCGCCGGAAAAAGTAAGGGTGGCTTCGACTTCGGTGTTCAGGGGAAAGTTCTTGGTCCGTGGAAGGTAAATGGCGCAGCGCGAGGGATCAAGTTTGTAAGCGCCTTGTTTTTCGCGGCGAAGAGTTTCAGGAATACCGTGAGCGTCGCGCAAGAAAAAGTCGGTGGCATCGACGAGAGCATGGCCGTTTTCTTCGGCGGCCACGGTGAAGCCCCAAAGCGCCGATTCGGCGAAAGAATCATGGACCGCGCGGCGCTCGTCCGGATCGGCGGTTACCGCACGATATTCGAGATTTTCTTCAACGAGGAGGACTTTGGGGCCGCTGCGCTCGAATCGGACGATGGCGGTTTTGCCAAGCTGGCCGCGGTCGAGTCCGATGTCGTTCGAGCCGATTCCCGCGGGGAGGCTGCTCTGATAAAGAAATTCCTTGTCCCATTGTTTTTCGTCGATTTCCAGCCAAAGCTTGCCTTGTCTGGCGTCCCAATAAAGATTGAAATAGCCGGGAAGTTTTTCCGCGCCGGCCGTTTTCTCGCTGATGGTTGGCGTCTTGGACGCATCGGGCCGTGCCGCGGCACAGTTCGAGAGCAGGCAAAGAGAACAGAGCGCAAACAGATAGCGGAAAGGTTTCAGCATGTTCGGAGCCTCCGAAGGAAAGGAACGTTTTACAACAAAAGACGGCTGGCGCGGAGGAAAATCCACTCTGTTATACTTGATCGAAATCGCAGGTATCCTGAAACGTGCAAAAGCTTCGCATCTCGATCGTGCAGTATTTGAACACCGCGCCGTTGGTTTGGGGATTCACGAATGGGCCGCTGGCCGGAAAGTACGATTTGTCGTTTACCGTGCCGTCGCAGTGCGCGGAGGCTTTGCGCAGCGGAGCGGCGGACATCGCCATTATTCCGGCGATTGAATACCAGCGTATCCCTGGCCTGGCGGTTTTGCCGGACCTTGCGATTGCGTCCCAGAATCGTGTGCGCAGCCTCTTGATTATCTCGAAGAAGCCCATCGAGCAAGTACGCAGCATCGCGTTGGACCGCAGTTCGCGCAGCACGCAAGCGTTAACGCGAATCCTGAGCGCGGAGCATTGGAAGATCGATCCGGAGTTTTTTGAGTGCGCGCCTGACTTGCGCGCGATGCTGGAAAAAGCGGACGCCGCTTTGCTCATCGGCGATCCGGCGCTGCGGATTTCTGTTGCCATCGAGAAAAAGAGTACGGTCAGCCCGGAAGGCCGGGCCGTATGCCAAGCTGCCACGCTGGGGTTCGCTGGACCGGAGATTTTTCATGTATATGATGTGGTGGGAGAATGGCGCAAACTTACCAGCCTGCCGGCGGTGATGGCCGTGTGGGCTGCCAGGCCGGAGATTCTCACACCGGAAGTGCTCGCGGATTTCACGGCATCCCGCGACTTCGGGCTAACGCAGATTGCGGCGATCTGTCTGGAAGCGGCGCGCGAACTAGAGTTGCCGCAACGAGCGCTTGAATCCTACCTGCGCCAAAACATTGAGTTCTCCCTAGGCGGCGAGAATCGCCGCGGTCTCGAACGGTATTTCCACGAGGCCTCGAAATTGGGCTTGATCCCAAGAGATGAGAAGATTGTTTGGGCAACCGCGGCAAAAGAGGCGGCCCAGGTTTCGGCAAAGTAAGGGCGCGGCATGCCGAGCACGTCCGATAGCTGACATTCGAGTTTAGGCGGTCTGTCCGGTAGAATCTAAAGTTTGAAAGTTGAAGGAACGACGTGGGACTAACCAAACAAGAAGCGCTTGAAATGCTGCAATCCGACGACCTGGTGGGCGTCGGGATGGCCGCGCATCAAATGCGCCTGAAGAAAAATGATCCGCGCGTCGTGACGTATCAAATCGACCGCAACATCAACTACACGAATTTCTGCACGGAGTACTGCTCGTTCTGCGCGTTTTACCGGCCGCTCGGCGCGAAAGACGGCTATATCCTTTCCTTCGAGGACATCTACAAGAAGATCGAAGAGATGCTCGAGCTTGGAGGCACAGGAGTTTTGCTGCAAGGCGGCCTGCACCCCGATCTACAGATCGGCTACTACGAAAACCTGCTGCGTTCACTTAAGGCGCGCTTTCCGCAAGTACACCTGCACTGCTTTTCCGCGCCAGAAATTCTGTGCATTGCGGAGGTCAGCGAGCTGAGCGTGCGCGAAACGATTCAGCGCCTGATGGACGCCGGACTGCAGTCCATTCCCGGCGGGGGCGCGGAGATTCTCGATGATGAGATTCGCGGAAAGATCGCCCGTTTGAAATGCACCAGTGACGATTGGGAGGAAGTCCACCGCGTGGCGCATTCACTGGGTCTGCGGACGACCGCGACGATGATGTTCGGCTGCGGCGAAGAGCTCCGCCACCGCGTCAACCATCTAGAGCGCCTGCGCCGCATTCAGGAAGATACCGGCGGATTCACGGCGTTCATTCCGTGGATTTTCGCTGCGGAAAACACGGCCCTTGGGAAAAAAGTGCAGGAAACGACCGCGGTCGATTATCTGAAAACGCTTGCGGTGAGCCGTCTGTACCTCGACAACTTCGACCACATCCAATCGAGCTGGTTGACACCTGGCATCAAAGTCTGCCAGGTCGGCCTGCAGTTCGGCGCGGATGACGTCGGCAGCATACTCATCGAAGAGAATGTCGTGTTTGCGGCTGGAGTGCGAAACCGCACCAATGAAAATGAGCTGCGCCGCATCATTTCCGACGCGGGATTTATCCCCGCGCAACGCGACACGCTCTATCGCTCTTACGCGCTGAAATAATCTAAAACAAATCTGACGGCTATTTTTGTGGGGTCGGACGCCGCAGGGGACGAAGCACGAGCTGCACCTCGGTCCCGTCGGGGAGGTCGATGTCTTCCAAGGGATACAGAATCCCGCTGCGGAAGCGCGCTTGGATCCATCGCGGCCCTGGTTTCGCATCCGTCGCCGCAGCTTTAGCTGGTGCTCCGGCTGCGGCAGGCGCCCCTGAGGTCTCATCGAGCGCTTCATTGGCCAGGGCATCGGCCTCGCGGTTTTGTTCGCGGTAAACGTGATCGATGCGGAAGGATTCGAACCCCATCGACATTTTCTTCGCGCGCTCGAACAGCGGGCGCAGGTCTTCGCTCTTCACTTTGTACTGCCCTTGCATCTGCTTGACCATCAGCTCGGAATCGCTCTCGACGCGCAACGCGCGAATGCCGTGCGACTCCGCGTAATCGAGCGCCGCAATCAGCCCATAATATTCCGCGACGTTATTCGTCATTCGGCCGATGTATTTCTTTAGCTTCGCGACCAGTTCGCCGTTCCCATCGCGAATCACCACGCCATAAGAAGCCGGGCCGGGATTTCCCCGCGCGGCGCCATCGATATTGGCTTGATGCGCCGGCTTTGCGGACTTTTGCTCGGCGGGCGAGTCCGCGAACAGTGCGGCGCCAGCAGCCCGTGGAGATTTTGGGCGAGGTGGCATTAGGAATGGTTTGCGGCGGAGGAAGCGGCGCGATCCGAGCCGGAAGCGGGGTCCGGCAGAGGAATCGGCTCTAGCGTATATAGAATCAGCCCGCAGGATTCGCAGCGGTAAATCTCTTCATTCGGATCGCGGCGAAGCTCTTGCAGGATGTGCGGCAGCACGCGCATACCGCAGCCGCGGCATTGCCCATCGCGCGCCTCGGCAACGCCAGTCCCGTGGTGGCGCTTCGCGATGCGCGTATAGAGTTCGCGCAACTCCTCTGGGATGGGAGCCAGGGCTCGTTCCCGCTCGAGGAGCAGGGCCTCCAGTTGCTTCTTCTTTTCGGTTTGCAGGGCGCCGATCTCTTTTCTCTCTTTTGTGACCGCCGTTTCGTCTTCTTTGAGATTCGCTTCCGCGTGCCTGACGCGCCGTTCGGCTTCTTCGCCCGCCACCATCACTTCCAATTGCGCGTCTTCCGCCTTCGCGACTTCCGCTTCGGCGTTGGCAATCTCATGTTGAAGGGCTTTGTACGCTTCGTTGGTCTTGACGGCGCCGCTCTGGTCGCGGTATTTCTTCGCGCGATCTTTCCACTGTTGCACGTCCAGCTCGAATTTCTTGCGCTCTTTTTGGCTGCTGACGAGGCCCTCTTTTGCGGCGGCGAGGGCAGTGCGCGCGCCCGTCAATTTGGCGTCCGCTTCGCGGACCCGCTTTGGCAATGTTTCAATTTCCAGGTGCAGGGCCGCAATCAAATGGTCCACACGCTGCAGCTCGATCAAGTGAGGCAAGGCGGAATGCATGGACCTGTAATACTAACACAGGGGGCCTCCCGCTTTGGCTACCGCGCTCCCCAAAACCCCGGGACAGTTCCATTCGCCCGACTTTCGATAGGATGCCATCGTTTTAAGTGCAAGATTATGGAGATAGCCCGTTCTAAGGAGGAAAGCAAATGCCGCACGTGCAAATTACCTGGGTGGAAGGCCGGACGCCGGAAATGAAGCGCAAGATCGCCGAGCGCATCACCACGGTGCTGGTCGAGGACGGACGCGCAAAGCGTGAAAATATTCACGTGTCGTTTCACGACGTCCCAGCGACGAATTACGCGGAAGCGGGAGTTCTTGTTGCGGATCAGAAGCGCACACCGTAAAGGAATTTCGCTCAGGCCAGCGGACTGCCGTGTGACTGGTACGCTCGGCGGCCGGCGGGCCCATCGCGAATTCACGCAATGTCGAGGAGATTGGGAGGCTTCCCGTGGGTAACGCCCTGCAAGAGAATCTCGAGAGGTGGATTTCGGCCGGAATCCTGGACACGGGCACAGCAGCCAGGATTCGCTCTTTTGAAGACTCCCGAGGATCCGGCGAGCGTTTTCGCTGGCCCATCCTGCTGGCTCTCGCTCTAGGCGGGCTTCATCTTTGCGCGGGAGTGTTGCTCTTCGTCGCAGCACACTGGGGTGAACTCTCGCCCGGCTCGCGATTTGCGCTGGTCGTGCTGATGGTGGCTGCTTTTCCAGTGGCTGGAGCGTTTACGAGCGAGAAGTTTCCAGCTTTATCCACCACGTTTCATGCGACAGGTACGGTCTGCCTCGGCGCGGGGATCTTTCTTGCGGCGCAAATTTTCAATCTGGAAGCGAACTGGACCAACGGAATTCTATTATGGGCGTTGGGCGCTCTGATTGGATGGCTGCTCCTCCGGCAATGGCCCCACGCAGTCTTGCTCGCGTTGCTGGCTCCAACTTGGCTTGTAGGCCGATGGTTCTACGGACACGAGCAGAGCTGGGAGAGAGGAGGAGCCTTTGTCTGGGAGGGTCTCCTGCTGCTCTCACTTACTTACCTAAGCGCAAGAATCGCCGACCACGAATCTCGCGAACGGAGGGCGCTGGCCGCGGTTGGCGGAATTGCTTTGCTGCCCTGCGCGATCATCGCGGTTTTTCAACGCGGCGAACTCGCACACAATTACAGGCAACCATGGCCCGCTGTTTTCGAGACTATTTTGCCCTGGCTCGTCGCGATCGGCGCGCCACTCGCTCTGGCTTTCCTGCTCCGTGGCCGCACCGCGTGGATGAACGCAGTCTCCGCCGTGTGGGTGCTCGGGCTGGGTCTCGTCGCGCCCCACCGCGGTTTCCTTTGGAATGACTGGGACGTGATGGGATTCTACGTTTGGGCCGCGCTCGGCGCGCTCGGTCTTATCGCCTGGGGCGTCGCGGAGCGCAGGCGCGAACGCATCAATTTAGGTGTCGCGGGGTTCGCCGTGACCGTTCTATTTTTCTATTTCTCAAGCGTAATGGATAAGCTAGGACGCGCCGAAAGTCTCGTCGGCATGGGTGTGCTGCTACTTTTTGGCGGCTGGGGGCTCGAGCGCCTCAGGCGGACACTGGTGGCGCGCGTACAGGAGCAAGTATCATGAATCAATTTCAAAGAGGTGTTCTTTTCGCCGTAATTCAAGTGGCGCTAGTTTCGAGCCTCGGGGCAAAGTTGATGTGGGATCGCGAAACCTTGCCGCGCGGCTGGGCCGCAACTCGCGGCTACGATCCTGATCTTCCCATCCGCGGACGCTACATCAACATCTCGTTGCTTGTAAAAGCGGATAAAGTCTTTCCGAGCTTGCCAACGGAATCGCACAACACGGCTCCCAGCTGCGTGTTTGGTTCGCAAAATGTGTATCTCACGGTGGAGAATGGCCGCGTCGTGGCCAACCCGGCCGATCACTTCACGGGCCTCACGGTGAGCGGACCCAGATGGCAGGATGGTGAAATGCTCGCGATGTTGTCTCCTCCCGTTGTGTACTTTCTGCCGGAGCACGCGCTAAACCCAATGAGCGGCCGACCAACTGGCACGCTCTTCTTAGAACTGACTGTGCCCCGTGAGGGACCACCACGTCCAATCCGATTTGGCACAAGAGCAGGCGGGGAAATTATTTCGCTGCCTGCCGAATAGGGTCGGGGCAGCGTTGTGTACTTACCTGTCTGCGCAAAGTTTCCTCGAATCCTGCTAATCGCTTCAAGTTCGGATGCAATACGGAGGGTCAGTTTACTTCGTGAACCTGCATGTTCTGGTCTATCGCAAGCGTGGGATAGCGGATCGGCGAACCCGCGGGAGCCGGATCGTGACGCCCCGTGACGCTGAAGTCGCCGCCCGAGCAATCGATTGAATAGGAGTAGCCGTCCCGCCCCGAGCGGGACATGGTCAGCGCATTAGAGGACGTCAGTTCATCCAGCGACGCACAATGGCCGTTCTGGGCGATGTAGCCGCGTTCCGCCTGCGCAATCTGCAATAAATCCATGCGGACGCCCGTAAGGCTAATCGCTTGCGTGGGAGCGGTACCCTCGTCGGTTGTGGGCATTTTCTTCAAATAGTATTCATACACCCCAAACAACAGAGCGCAAGCAACGAGAAGTCCTGCCAAAGCACGCATGACCTCATTTTGTTCCCGGCCTTGGCGGCCCGCAAGAACGTCGCGTTCCTCGGTGCGGAAGGAGGCACTGGGTGGGCGTCCGGCGTGGTTGCTCAAGCGGGGATGTAGTGACTGCGCAAGCCTCCCCCGGTTTCCGATTGACAGTCCGGACGCACTCCAGTAACAACAATAGATAACGCAAGTTCCGGCAAATCATTTAGGAGAGTCCTCGATGAAGACGAAGTCCCCCGTTGCGCTTGGTCTAGCGCTGTTGCTTTCGTTCATGATGGCCGTCCCGGCAGACATTTGGGCAGCCCCGCAAACCACCGGACAGCGAGCCGGCGAAGTATCTCGCCTGATTCCATCCGTCAGCATCGCGCGCGGCTCGAAGACCATCAATGCTTCCGCGAAAACTGTGGTTGACTGGCAAGACCTGCTGAATACCAAGGCGGACGCCCGTGCGCGCGTGGCTCTCGATGATGGCTCGGTCCTCAATGTGGGGTCGGATTCTTCCATCAAAGTCGTGAAACATGACGCGGGGGCGCAGCAAACGGAACTCGAGCTGGCCTACGGCAAGCTCCGCACGCAAGCGCAAAAGATTACGAAACCAGACGGAAAATTTGAAGTTCGCACGGCGGCGGGCGTGGCCGGCGTGGTTGGAACGGATTTTTACGCAGCTTACGAGAACGAAGTGATGAATGTGATCGTCTACGAAGGGGTCGTGCGCGTCTGCAATCTCGAGGGAGTTTGCGTCCTCGTGAAAGCCGGCCAGTTCACCACCGTTCGCCATGGAGAGAATTCGGCTCCCGCGCCGCCGGAACAGGCCCCGCTCGATATGCTGGTCACCGCAGGCAAGGATACTGAAGTCGGCCCACGGCCGGGCGTCGGACTCGAAAACGCGTCGCATCTTGGCAAGGGGTTGGGTATTATGGCAGGCGTTCTTGCCGTCGTTCCCATAGTGGTCTTTTCCGTCATCGCGATGCACCACAGTGCCCCTCCGCCACCGAACAACGTTTGCGGTCCGAACAACCCCGATGCTTGCTGATTCTTTCGGCCGCTCTCTGAATCACTCGATTTCTCTTTTGGCCCTGGCTGCAAGTGCAGCCAGGGCTTTTCGCTTGTGCTCGCATGCAACTCGTTTAGTCCTCGGACCGTCGAACTAATGTCACCAGAGACATCGTCGAGTTTCGGCATTTTGTGCCGTTACCCGCGGTAGCGTACACTGGATGTTTCGCTGTGCCGTCTAACTGTAAGTGAGGCAATCCTTGAGAATTTCTGTGCGTTTCCATCGAAGACTGATCCTGTGCGCTCTGGGCTTGGCGGCTTCTTTAGCTCCGGTCGCCGCGACCGTGGCGCAACCTGCGCCGCCGGACGTCCAAGCTAAAAAGTCCCCGCTTCTCGCGGCGCTCCAGGCCGAACTTGATCGTTCCATGAAAGTGTTCGCAGCGCAGGACCCGCCCGCGTATTACATGGGCTACACGGTCACCGATACGCAGCGCGCGGAGGTGTCCGGCTCGAATGGCGCTCTACTCAATAGCGAAGAATCGCGCAACCGCTGGCTGGAAGTTTCCGTTCGCACCGGCAGCTATGATCTGGATGACACGCACAAGGTCGGCGAACGTCAGCAGACCAGCGCCGGGCCCGGCACCTCCGTGCCGCTCGACGATGATCCTCAAATTCTCCGGCGGGCGGTGTGGCTCGAGACCGACAAAGAATACCGGGCCGCTGCCGAAGCGCTCATGAAGATCAAGACGGGCAAGGAAGTGAACGTCGATTCAACCGAAAACCGCGCTCCGGATTTTTCCCACGAACAGCCTCACACCTATATCAGCGCGCCCGTCTCTTTCACGCTGGACCGCAAACCGTGGGAAGAAAAAGTCCGCGCATACACCGCCAAGTTCCGCGAATCGGCCGCTATCATCAATTCAATTGTGACTTTTACGGCCCAGGCCCAGAACGTGCTACAGGTCACCAGCGAAGGCACGGAACTTCAATTCGGCCAAATCCGCTACCGTCTCGAATTATTCATCCAAGGCAAGGCGCCGGACGGAATGGACATCGACCGCTACTACAATTTCGACTGGGTCAATCCTTCCGAAGCGCCGGATGACAAGACTGTGTTCGCCGCGGAAGCCACGATGCGCAAGGAGCTTGAGGGACTCGTGGTTGCTCCGCTCGTCGATCCATCCGTTGGACCGGCGCTCTTGACCGGCCGCGCGGCTGCCGTCTTTTTCCATGAAGTCTTCGGCCACCGCGCCGAGGGCCATCGCCAAAAGGATGCCGCCGAAGGCCAGACTTTTGCGAAAAAGGTTGGCGAACCGATCCTCCCGAGTTTCCTGAGCATCGTGGACGACACCACGATGAAGAAGTTAGGAAACGAGGATCTGCTGGGCTACTACCAGTTCGACGACGAAGGCGTTCCGGCGCAGCGCGTCACGCTGGTCGACCACGGAATCCTCAGAAATTTTGAAATGTCGCGTTCGCCGCTCGTCGGCTTCCCTCAGTCCAACGGTCACGGACGCCGCCAGCTCGGCGCGACGCCCGTTTCCCGCCAGGGAAACCTAATCGTCGAAAGCAGCAAGACCATGACGAACGCGCAGCTTCGTGCAAAGTTGATCGAGCTTATCAAGGAGCAAGGAAAGCCGTTTGGACTCTTGATTGACGACATCGCCGGCGGCTTTACCTTCACGGGCCGCGGGCAGCCGCAAGCTTTTCAGGTTCTCCCGCTCGTCGTCTACAAAGTGTTCCCGGATGGCCGCCCCGATGAATTGGTGCGCGGCGTGGATATCGTTGGAACGCCGCTTGCCGCGCTCACCAAAATCGTGGCTACCGGCGACACGACGGAAGTTTTCAACGGTTATTGCGGCGCGGAGTCCGGTTCCGTCCCGGTTTCTGCTTCTTCGCCGGCAATTCTAACCTCGGAATTGGAAGTGCAGAAGAAAGAAGCATCCACGGACCGGCCGCCAATTCTGCCGCCGCCCGCGCATGATCCTTTGGCACCGGGAGGCCAGCAGTGAGGCGCGCACAAGGACTTACTGGACTCGCGATTCTCGCCACAATGCTAAGCTGCGGTTTCTCCGCACGAGCGCAAGCCCCCAGCGACCACGATCACACCCTCCAGGCTATGCGGGATGAAATGGCGCGCTCGAAAACCCGCCTCGAACTACAAATTCCCGGCTCAGCAGACCCACAGCGTCCATACTACGTTGAGTACCGCCTACTGGATCTCGACGTGCGTGAAATCGTCTCCGAATTCGGCGCTCTAGTTTCCTCCGCGCAGACGCGCAACCGCTTCATGGACGTGCAGGCGCGCATCGGTGATTACAAGCTGGACAGCTCCAATTTCATCAGCGACGACGGCTTCCGAGGGTTTATCGGCCCGACCGGCTCCGTCGGAATCGATCGCGACTACAACTCTCTCCGCCAGGATCTTTGGATCGCCACCGACCAGGCCTTCAAGGAAGCCGTCGAGACCTACTCGAGGAAACAAGCCTATTTGAGCAGCCTTGCGCGGCCTTCAGATATCGACGATTTTTCGAAAGCTGCGCCGCTCCAACTCATCGAGCCTCTAGTCACCCCGGATTGGAGCGACCGCAACTGGGAGCAGGAATCCCGCGAAACCTCCGCTGCGCTTCGCGCATTTCCGCAAATCTACGAATCGCGCGTGACCTATTATCTGGTTTACGCCACCGAATATTTGCTGACCAGCGAGGGCACTGAAATTCGCATGAATCATTGTTACGCCGCCATCGAAGCGGGCATGAACACGCTTGCCGACGATGGTATGCAACTGAACGACATGTACGCCGCTTATGCCCAAAAGCCTGCCGATCTTCCAAGCGTGGATGCGGTTCGCAAGGGGTTAAACGTAACCGGCAGCGAATTGATGGCTATGCGTGCGGCCCAGCCCGCGCAGGACTATACCGGACCGGTGCTCTTTGAAGCGCAAGCGGCTGCTCCGCTTCTCGCGGAAGTGCTGACACCGGCGATCAACGGCGCGCGGCCCCCGGTCTCCTTTACGCCGGTGGTGGATCAACTGCTCACTGGGTTGGGTGGAAGGAGCGACTGGGTAGGGCGCATGGGGGCACGCGTTTTGCCCACATCCGTTTCCTTGGTCGATGATCCGACGGCGAAAGAGTTCCACGGAACGCCGCTGATGGGCGGCTACACCGTCGATGACGAAGGCGTCCGCGCCCAAAAAGTGACGATCGTGGACGATGGCATCGTCAAAGAGCTGCTCATGTCGCGACGCCCCGGACCCGATTCGGACCAATCCAACGGCCATGGCCGCTCGGCGTTCTTGAGCGACGCCAAGCCCACGATGAGCAATCTGTTTTTCACCTCGACGGAAACGCAGTCGCCCGCCGATTTGAAGAAGAAGTTCCTCGACGACTGCCGTTCGGAAAAATTGTCATACTGCCTGGTCGTCCGTGAAATGGACAACCCCTCTATCAGCCTGCTTCATCAGGATGACTTCTCGGAACTGCTTGCCAGCTTCGGCGGCGGCGCGGGAACCGGCGATCGCCTGCCTCTGCTGGTTTACAAAATCTATCCGGAAGATGGCCACGAAGAGATGATTCGCGGAAGCCGCATCATCGGACTGAATAGTCGCGCGCTGCGAAATGTCGAGGGGATTGGAAACGACGACTTCGTTTATAACTACATGCAGAGCCAAGTGTCGGGCTTTGCCGGAACCGCGCTCGGTGCGTTTGGTTCGGCGCAGAGCGGTCTGCCTGCCGCGGTCGTCGCTCCATCGCTTCTCTTCGATGACCTGGACGTGCGCGGCGCTCGCGGAGAGCCGAAGCGTTTGCCATTGCTGCCCCCGCCGCCGATGACGGCAGACTAATCGAGATTTTTTAAGCGCTTACACACGCAACTTTTCAGACCATGAACGATCTAACCCGCCGCAGCCTCATTTTTGGCGTCGCTACTGTTGCCGCTTACGGTCTGCTTCTCGGTGTGCAGCGCGCTTGCCAATTTGCGCTGGCCGATGACAAGCCTGCGAAGGACGATTCCAGCCCCGTACAAATCGTGAAATTCGCGGACGATGGCAGGGCTCTCGGCGCGACGACCATGCCAAAGGTGGTCAAGAGCGACGCGGAATGGCGCCGCTTGCTCAGTTCCGACGAATTTGACGTCACGCGCAGGGCAGACACGGAGCGGCCGTACAGCGGCGCGTACTACGGAAATCATGCGCCGGGCCTGTACCGCTGCGTCTGCTGCGGCAATGCCTTGTTTAGCTCCGATACCAAATTCGATTCCGGCACGGGCTGGCCCAGTTTCTGGGCGCCCATCGCCAAGGAAAATATCTCGACAAAAATAGACTTGAGTTTTGGAATGCGCCGCGACGAGGTGATTTGTGTCCTCTGCGATGCGCACCTGGGCCACGTCTTTGACGACGGGCCTCAACCTACTGGTCTACGCTATTGCATGAACTCGCTGGCGCTTCGTTTTCTTCCTCGCGTCAACTCCTGAGCTTTCGTGGCTCAAAAATAAACCAAGCGACGGCGCAAGCTCTAACACGTCATTGCTTCACATCCGCCAAGAGGTCTTCGTAGTCATTGATGGATACGCGATCGATTTTGCCACCGACCGTGAAATCGAAAGGTTCGGTTGCATGTGAAGCGGAGAGCAATCCCATTTTGATCGTCTTATCCCCCAGGTGGGCATAGAGGGATATCGCGTCTTTCCAGCTTTCTGGGACTCCCGTCCGCGTGATTTCTCCTTTGATATGGGTCTTCCCGTCCGCTGTAGGTTCCGCTGTCGAGTGAAATGTGTATTGCGGCTCGCCGATCCCATAGACGTACTCGTTGAAGAACCAGTCCATTTTGTGGTTCCCATCGAGATCCATTCCCCGAGACATGTGCTTCTCCACGATCGCTTTGAAATCCTCCGTGGAAGCGGCTTTGTTATCGAACGTCTTGCAGTAGTCCTGCATCATTTCCTTGAACGCCCCGTCGGGGTCCTTGTCGCGCGGATTCATCATCTGCAATCTCAGCATCTGCAGGACGTAGCCGCCTTTTGAATAAATCAGGTCCTGGTAGGATCCGGGGTTCGTGATGGACGACCGGATGCGCTGGCCCATCCATATCGGCCCCAGCGCTTCCACTTCGTGCCCGTTGATGTCCTTGGTGTGCAGCAGCTCTTTTTCCTTGCGCCAGCGGTTCAGATACTCCTTCATGTTCTGCCGGTATTCGACGTAGAGATCACCTGAAAACTGCGCGAATCCTTCGGAGAGCCACTGGTCGTGGTAGCTCTTCCAGCCCACGCGGTGCCCCCACCACTGATGGGAAGTCTCGTGGCCGCGGAAAAAGTCCGTGACCGCGGTTTGATCTCTGATCCCGATGGCGTTTCGCTGCGTCGAATCCAGGAACGAAGCCGACCACAGGTACAGAAGACCTGGCCAGCCCTGTCCGTAGGAATAGCTGATGGGCAGGCTTGTGACGGAGAGGTGCTTATAGGGAAAAGGACCGTACCAAGACAAAAAAACGCGGACGGCGTTCGCAATCTCCGTGCCCATCGTCTTGGCCATGATGGACGGCGACATCGAACCGACCGCGGCTTCTTGCGCGCCGGGGCCCTCCTGAAAATAATTCTGGACTGCCTGCATCACGTCATCGGGTTCGCGGTTGGCATAAACATCGATAGCGACGTTTCCCGCTTTATCGTTGGTGACTTTATAATCGCCGTAGGCGAAACCCGCCACGGCCAAAGGCATTTCGCTCTTCCAAGTTGAAACTCGCGTATTTCCGTCAACCGTATCGCTCGTCTTTTCTCCAATGGCTACCAGCACTGATTTCTTCGGGCTGTGGAAGGTCAGGTCGAAATCCGCGCGGGTTGAAAAGCTATTCGGCCTCTCCGGGTACCAACCCGAGCTCTCGCAAAAATAATTTCCTTCGCCAGCCCTGCGTATCGCGCGTTTGCCGCCATAACGAAATTCCAGCGACAGAGGCGTCCCGGCGGCGAGAGGTTTTGCGAGAATCACGGCTACATAATCGCCGTAAGACTGATAGCGGTCCTTTGTTTCCCGCGACTGGTAAAACGCCAGCGAATTATTGCTGGAATCCTTGACGGATTCCAGGCGCAGATTTGCATCCAGATCGAATATCAGCACGCTCTGGCCTGACTGGCGTGGCTCGAGGTCCAGGCGCGCGGTGGCGTTCAGCTCCGCTCCGGAAGTCACTTCAGCGTCGATTTTGTAGCTGCGGATGGCGAAGTCTTCCTTGGCTTGCGGATCCTTCCAGGCATCCGCGCTGGTGCGGTCCCCGGCTGGAAAACTCACCCAGGTATCGAAAATTTTGAGCGGACCTACGTCCACCCAGCGTCCGACCTCGATCTCCTCCGGCTCCAGCGCATCATCGTGGACTTCCACCCAGCTCTTGTCGGTCTTCATATCCGCAAGAAAGTACGCCGTGCGCGCGCGATCCGTGGATAAAATGCTCTGTAGCAGGCGTGGCATGGCCGATTCGCCGAGATCTTCGCGTTCGTTTTGCCGCTTGGCGTAGAGGTCATCGGCCGCTGGCCCGGAGGATTGCCATTTTACCTGCTTGCCGACTTCCTCGAGCAAGCCATCGGTGAAGCTGAACGTCGCGTCCGTGAACTCCACGTTTAGTTTGTCTTGCTTGGTGAAAAGCCTAAGCTGCTGCGCCTCTTGAGGATTTGGGGGGATCACCTGCAGCAACCCTTTTCCATGAAACACCGCGCCGAAAACGACGCCGTTCACCGGTTGCGTAAACTGAATCGTGCCGTCCGCAAGATTGATGCGAACGTGATCGCGAATGACGTCGACGTTTTCCGCGTGCGCAAACTTGGCGGGGTCCATTGCTGGCGCGGAAAGCGTATTCCAGACGGTCGCCGCGGGCGAACTCGGCGGGGATTGCGCCCACCCCCAAGGCGTAAAAATCGAAATTCCGGCGAGAATCGCGAACGCACTCCGGGTGGCGAAGATCATAGGGCTGGCTCCCGCAACGCAGCGAGAAAGTACTCCTTCGTAGCTCAAACGGCAAGTACCAAAAGCAATAAGCATGTGCGGAGAAACATGTCTCGCGAGCCGCAATCCTCGGGCGCAATCCTGATGTGGAGACGGTTGAACGGGAGTGTGCCCAGCCCAGTTATCTGCGGCAGACGCTCCGAACGAAGCGTCCGTTTCCTTGCTGGAATGTCCTTTCTTGCGCTGCAAGGAATCCCACGATACTTGAGGTAGTCTAGTTGAACAGTCATGGCGGCTCGGCAAAACGAGGAAGCACGCGAAAAGAGGACGGCGGCGTTGCTGAGCGTCGGCTCTGCCGTGGTGCTGGTTTCTCTGAAGGCTTTTCTCGTCATCCGCACCGGAAGCTTGGGTGTCCTCTCCGAAGCGCTGCACTCCGGTTTGGACCTGATCGCCGCGGTCATCACGTTTCTCTCCGTGCGCGTCTCGGATGAACCGGCCGATGAACGCCATCCTTACGGCCACGGCAAGTTCGAAAACTTCTCCGCGTTCGTCGAGACCGGACTTCTTCTCCTCACCGCGCTCTATATCATTTACGAAGCGTTTGACCGGCTTTTCTTCCGCAGCGTGCACATCCGCCCAAGCGTCACCGCCATCGTGATTTTGCTCGTGGCGCTGGCCATTGATGTGACCCGTGCGCGGGCGCTCAAGAACGTTGCCCGCAAATACTCGAGCGATGCTTTGGAAGCCGATGCGCTCCACTTCTCAACCGATGTTTGGAGCACGACGGTGGTCATCGCCGGAATTGGACTCGTCTGGGCCGGTGAAGTCTGGAACTTGCCCTGGTTGGCCTACGCGGACGCTATCGCGGGCCTTGCTGTGGCCGCCGTCGTTTTATGGGTCGGTTCGCAGCTCGGCAGGCGCACCATGGATGCTTTGCTGGATGTCGCTCCAAAAGGTTTGCAGCAGGAAATCGCCATGGCCGTGGCGCGAATGGACGGAGTCTTGGACGTAGATCGCGTGCGCGTCAGGCGCGCCGGCAACCGGCATTTCGTCGATGCTACCGTCAGCGTCGCCCGCACTGCCAGCCTCGAACAGGTGCACGCCCTCAGCGACGCGATCGAAAAGCGTATCGGCGAGATTGTCCCTTCGGACGTGATGGTTCATGCCGAGCCGCGCGCGCCCCAAGGCGAGCATCTCTTCGAAGCCATTCGCGCCGTCGCGCAGCGCATGGGCCTGGCCATCCATGATGTCACCGCCTTGCAGCACGATGGCCAACTCTTCATCGAGCTGCACCTCGAAGTGGACGAGAACTTGAGCCTGCGCGACGCGCACCGCCAAGCCACGGATCTCGAGGACGAGGTTCGCAAGCTGCGTGACGGGTCAACGGATGTGATTATTCATATCGAGCCGCTCGGCCGGCACATTGCCACACCGGACTCTGGCGCCGGCGAAATGAAGCAGCTCTCCAGAGCGATCGAAGAGTTTCTAAACAGCTTGCCTTCCGAGTTCGATGAGTTGGTGAATTGTCACGATGTGCATGTACGCCAAGTGGAACAGCATATCCTTGCTTCCTGTCATTGCACAATGCGAGGAGCTCTTCCGATTACGCAGGTACACGACGTGACGGCCGCGCTCGAAGACCGCGTAAAGGAAACATTTCCACAAATCTACCGCGTCACGATTCATCCCGAGCCGGTGGAAGAAAAATAACCGGCAATGGGCGACCCGCTTTTCTCTTGCTGGATCGTCTTGCCTTTCCAGACGAAGACCTGTCCCGCCAGCGCGAGTACCGCCGGGAAGCATTCGAGCACATACCGCGGCTCGGGCGTTTCGAGCGTCGTGAGAAATGCCGTGCGCAGCAGCATATAACCCAAGAGCAAGGTCACGGCCAGCCGAAGCCCCGAGGAATTGTCGCCCCACAGCCGCCAAGCTCCCCACGCGGCAAGCACGACATACAGCATATTCAGCAGAAAAAATCCCACTGTGACCGATTGATCGACGGAGTCATTCTCCCAGGCCTCTTCGAGTGGAAACACATCTCCCGAATAAGGCAGCAGCTCGATGCGCGGGGTAAACCAAATCGTGAAAGCTCGTGCGACGGGCAGCCACAGATAGGTGCGCAGCGGGTGCCGCGCCGTTCGCTCTCGGGCCAATTCTCCAAACGCCGCATCTTCTTCCGGCGTGAGCGTATCGTCATCGTTGTATTGCTCGAGGATCGCCCCCACCCGTTCCTTCTCTTCCGGCGTATCGAAGGCTCGCGCTGGGATGTCGTCCAGGTTGATCTCTTCTCCGTTCAGCTTCCAAGGGACCAGATAGCAATCCTTGACGCGAAAGAGCCACGTCTTCTCCCACGCCATGAAACCGTAGGGCACGAGTTCGCCGGGCAAATTTGAATTTTTGGGAGCGAGAAATTGCACCTCATGCAGCGTAATCGCGTTCCGCAAGGCCCAGGGCACGAGTGGCAAGACACATCCCATCGCTGAGAGCACGATCAATCGTAAGCAAAAAAGAAATCGCCGTTTTCTCAACCAAACAAAAGCAACCAGGATCCAACCGACACCAAGCAGCAGCGGCGTTTCGGGACGAAAGAGTGTGCCCAATCCAACCAGAGAACCACCTGCGAGAGCGAGAATCGATGCAGCATGCCTGGCCGCCCAATTATTCTTGAAGATCGCCAATTTGCCGCCATCCGCAACCCAAATCAAAGCGGCGAGCGCCACCAGCGCCGCGGCAGTAAAAAATCCCGCGAATACTTCGGTCAGAGGAACCGCGGTATAATTTGCCGTGAAGGGGCACAGTGCGGCCAGCCATAACGTGACGATAAATACGGTCCTGGGGCTTCCCGAATTTGGCCTCCAGGACGCCAACAGAGCGGCCAGCTTCGCTGTGATCAGGCACGCGCACAAATCCACCACCACCTGCCCTAGCAGGGCGTAAAATCGTGCATTCTGGCCCGTTCTGCCCGTGATGGCATAAATAATGGCCAAAAACGCGGGATAGCCGGGCACGCGCAGGTCCACCGGCAGGATGGCCCCGTTCACGTTCATGGCGTAAACGTGATGCAGAATCCAGTTTGTGGCCATCTGTTCGTACAGCACCGTATCCCCCGAATTTGCGGGATACTTGAGCACGAAGAAAAGCCGCAGGCACAGGCCCGCTGCTAATGCGGTGACGGGATGCGAGAAAATTCGCTTCATTCGCGAAACGCATCTTACAATAGAGCAGACGGAATCGCGCAGAAGGTCTAGGCTCGCCCACGGCCCAGTTCCCTGCCATGCCGCCGGGTCGAAACATTTTTTGTAAGCATCCATGAAAGAACGCGGACCTATTTTTTACGATGCGCAGCGCGCCCGTTGGCGCCGCACGCGTCGCGTCATGGAAATCTCGGGCGCTCTCCTGACGCTCCTGCTCGCGTATTTTTTTGTCAGTATCGTGGCGAGCGTCGAGCTTCCAGGCGGTCTCCTCCCGGACATCAAGCCCGCTTTTCACGCTCTGAAAGCGAGGAAGCGAAAACCGGTCTTTGTGCGCGAAGGCCGCAAGCGGCGGGTCGCCAATATCGGTAAAGTCCCGGAGAGCTACGACCCTCTGCGCGCAGCTTTCTACGTCAGTTGGGACGCCAACAGCCTGGCCTCGCTCAAGCAGCACTACAAAGATCTCGACTTGTTGATCCCCGAACAGTTGCATGGAGTAACGCCGGATGGCGCTCTTACGATTGTCGATTACCGGCACTATCAGACCCACGCCGTGAAAGCCACACCCGAGCAAGCCATCGAAATCCTAAAGGCTGACGAACTCCACGAATGGCTGCACTCCCTCAATCCCCCCGCTGAACTGCCCATGATGGGCCTGCTCGATAACTATGACGGCACTATCTGGCGCATCCCGGAAATGGCTGCCCTTCTGGCTAATCCTGCGGCCAGGCACAGACTCGTTCAAAATGTTACGGAGTTTGCTGTCTTGGCCCACCAGGCCGGCATCGTCGTGGACTTCGAGGAAATTCCGGAGGAGAGCCAGCCGCATTTCCGCCAGTTCGCCTCCGAGCTTGCAACCTCGCTCCACACCGCCGGTCTGAAACTCATGCTCGCTCTCCCCGCGCGCGATAGCGACTACGATTATCAATTTTTTGGCAAACAGTGCGACGCCATCATTCTCATGAATTACGACCAGCATTGGCAGACTTCCCCGCCCGGCCCCATTGCCGCGCAGGATTGGTTTCTGGAAAATCTCCGGCAGATCCGGGAGGTTGTGCCCGCCCAGAAAATTGTCGTGGGCATCGCGAACTACGCCTACGATTGGGGCGAAACGGATAAAAAAGGAGTCTGGTCCAGCGCTGCGGATAGCGTCCAGGAAGCGCTCCTGCACGCCTACGAATCGGAAACGGACGTCGATTTCGACGAAGCCTCACTAAACCCACACTACTCTTACTCCGACGAGCAGAATCACATCCACCGCGTATGGTTCCTCGATGCCGTGACGGCCTACAACGAACTCCGCGCCAGCGAACGCATGGGCGTGCAGGGCACCGCTCTCTGGAGGATGGGTTCCGCCGACTCCTCCATCTGGCCGATTTGGGACGCCACTCGCCCCGATGACGCGGCTCGTCAAAAAATCAAGGATATTCCGCCAGGTCCCGATTTGACGCTTGAAGGCAGCGGAGACATTTGGCATTTCGCCGATACTCCCAAATCAGGCCGTCGGAGCTTCACCTACGAAGCGTCCACGGACCTCTTCACCGACGAAACCTACGAAGAATATCCACTTTCCTACGACATCGATCAAATCGGCGGCGGGTCGCCGAAGAAGCTCGTTATCTCTTTTGACGATGGCCCCGATCCCCGCTGGACTCCCAAAATTCTCGACATCCTCAAGGAAAAACACGCCCCCGCCGTTTTCTTCGTTGTCGGGGAAGAAGCCAACCAATACCCCGACATCCTCAAGCGCGAGTACGCCGATGGCAATGAGATCGGCAACCACACCTTTACTCATCCCCAGTTCGACCAAATCTCAAAGACTGAGCTCAAGTGGCAGTTGAATCTGACCCAGCGTCTCATCGAAAGCACGCTCGGCATAAAATCCATTCTCTTCCGCCCGCCTTATGGTATCGACCATCAGCCGGAGTACGCCGCGGAAGTCGCCCAGCTTCCTCTCGCGCAGGATATGGGCTACCTGATTGTCGGCCAACGTGTCGATCCCGACGATTGGAGCACCTCCGACGGCAAGGACCAGATTCCCACTCGGGAGATTGTCCAGAACGTTTTGGAACAAGTGATCAAGGGCAATATCATTTTGTTCCATGACGGCGGCGGCGAGCGTGCCCATACCGTAGCCGCGCTTCCCACGGTCATCGACGATCTTCGCGGCCGCGGGTACCAGTTCGTCTCCGTCGCGGACCTGATTGGGAAGACGCGTGCCGAGGTGATGCTCCCTCTTTCCCAGCAAGAACGGTTCGAGGCCAGGGCAGACGGCTTTATCTTCAGCATTTTTCAGTGGTTCCGGTTCAGCATGGCCACGATTTTCATCGTCGGCATTGTGCTGGTCAGCGGCCGCGCCCTTGTCATCGGTGTTTTGGCGCTGATCGAAAAGCTTCGTCCCGACCACGCCGTCATGCCCGTGCCGGAACCCGCCGTGACCGTGCTCATCCCCGCGCACAATGAAGAAAACGTCGTAGTCCAGACCATCGCTTCGGTGCTTGCCTCCGATCTGAAATCTCTTCGCGTCATCGTCGTGAACGACGGCTCGACGGACAACACCGGCCCTCTGCTCGATGAATCCTTTGGACACGACCGGCGCGTGCGCATCATCCATCAGGTGAATCGTGGCAAAGCCGCGGCCTTGCACCGCGCCTTGGGCGAAGCTACGACCGAAATCGTGGTGACCATCGACGCAGATACGGAGGTCGAGCCTGACGCCATCCGCAAGCTGCTCCGCCATTTTTCCGACCCCACCGTTGGCGCTGTCGCGGGCAACGTCAAAGTCGGCAATCGTTCGCGCTGGCTTACCCGTTGGCAGGCCCTCGAGTACATCACCAGCCAAAATATGGAAAAGCGCGCTTTCGATCTTCTAAATTGCATCACCGTGGTGCCCGGTGCGCTCGGCGCGTGGCGAAAAGTGGCCATTGAAGCTGCCGGAGGCATCACCGCGGATACCGTCGCGGAAGATGCGGACCTTACCATCGGCATTCGCCGTCTCGGCTGGCGCATCAGCTACGAGGAAGATGCCATCGCGTGGACCGAAGCGCCGGACACTGCCACCGCTCTGATTCGCCAGCGATTCCGGTGGACGTTTGGCACGTTGCAATCCTTCTGGAAGCACGGCGACACTCTCGTCCGGCCCAAATACGGCACCTTGGGCTGGATCGCGCTGCCGAATATCTTCGTCTTTCAGCTTGTTTTGCCGCTGATCTCGCCGGTCATCGATCTGCTGTTTTTCGGTTCGCTGGTCCTTTGGGGCTTGGCGCAATTCCGCATCACGAAACTGCCGCAGCTCTGGACCACCGCCGACGTCGAAAAATCCGTCCTCTTCTTCCTCGGCTTCTTGCTCATCGATCTCCTCACATGCGTCGTCGCATTCGCTTTGGAGAAAAAAGAGGATTGGACACTCCTGGTGCCCGTCCTGCTCCAACGCTTTTACTACCGCCAGTTGATGTATGTGGTGCTGTTTCGCTCCGTCCGGGAAGCCGTCAGCGGACGCCCCGTGGGCTGGCGTGGCGTCGAGCCCGAAGCGCCTCGTCGCACGATTGAACCCGTCTTGCACTTGTAGCGCTGGCTGGCCGCGTCCGGCCATACCCATGTCCGAGTTTCAGAGGCCTCTGCGCGTGGCTTTGTTTCTTGCTTGCTGGACGATTTGGGCATCGCTGGCGCAGCCCGAAAGTTGTCTTTCCTATCTCCCTCCGAGCCGCCCATTTAGAGTCGAAGTGATCGATCGCTGGTATTCGCCGGTCTCTGAGTGCCGCTTCTCAAACTCCGATGATCTCGCCCGACTCGTCCACGTCGATTGACGCCGCGCGCGAAACCTTCGGCAGCCCGGGCATCAACATTATGTTGCCGGCAATCACCACGATAAATCCCGCCCCGGCCGAGAGCGACGCATCCGTCACTCGCAGGGTCCATCCCGTTGGCGCTCCCAGGATTTTCGGATCGTCCGTAAACGAATACTGCGTCTTCGCAATGCAGACCGGCAGCGTCCCGTAACCCCATTCCGTAAACTGCTTCAGCTTGGCCTTGGCTTGCTCGCTGTAGCTGACGTCACCTGCCCCATATATTTTTCGCGCGACCTTCTGAATCTTCTCGATGAACGGCTCATCGAGTTCGTACACCGGCCGCACCACCGGAGCGGGATTCCTGGCGATCAGCTCCACCACCTTTTCCGCCAGTTTTTTTGTGCCCGGACCTCCCTTTGTAAACGCTTCGGAAAGTGCCGTTGCCGTTTCATGCTCCGCGCAATAAGCTTCCAGGCGTCTCAAATCCTCGTGCGTATCATTCGGAAATCGGTTGATCGCCACGATCGTTGGCACTCCAAAGCCCTTCACGTTATCGATGTGTTTCCCCAGGTTGGGGAGACCGCGCTCTAGATCGCCTGACCCCTGATTCCGGATGCTCTGCACCGTGGTCACAAGAACCGCCGCCGATGGCGTGATGCCGGACTGTTGCATCACAATGTCGAAGTATTTTTCACCGCCCAGGTCGGCCGCGAAACCCGCCTCATTCACCACGTAGTCGGCAAGCCGCAGTCCCATCTCCTGCGAGATCACGCTGCTTGTCGCGTGAGCAATATTGCCGAACGGTCCGGCGTGTACAAATGCCGGTGTCCCATCCGTGGTCTGGACAAGATTGGGAAGAATGGCGTCCACCAGCAGCGCCATCATTCCGCCAGTCGCTTGGAGATCGCGCGCGCGAACCGGTTTCCCATCGCGCGTCGCACCAACTACAATGGCGTCCAGCCGCCGGCGCAAATCCTTCAAATCCTTCGCCAGCGCCAGAATGGCCATGGTTTCTGAGGCGGCCGTGATGACAAACCCAGTCTTGCGCCCGCCCCCGTCTTTTTTGCTGTCCAGCGAGACAGCAATCCGGCGCAACGCACGGTCGTTCATGTCCATTGTGCGCGGCCAAGTAACCCCTTCGGGGTCCAGATTCAAATCATTGCCGTGGAAAAGATGCGCGTCGATGAGCGCCGCCAAAAGATTATGTGCAGAAGAGATGGCGTGAAAATCCCCATGAAAATGCAAATTGATCTTCGCGCTCGGTTCAATCTTCGAGAGCCCCCCGCCGGTCGCTCCGCCTTTCATCCCAAATACCGGTCCAAGGGATGGCTCCCGTGAAGTGATGACCACTTTCTTGCCGAGCAGGGCGAGCCCCTGCGTCAGTCCAATTGCAGTTACCGTCTTGCCTTCTCCGGAGACTGTCGGAGTCGTGGCCGTCACCAGGATTAATTTGCCGAGTCGTTCGTAAGCAGGGTCGGCGAGGAGTTCCAGCCGAACTTTGGCTCCGTATGGCCCGACTTGTTCGATGTACTTTTCTGGAATTCCGAGTTTCCCGGCGATGGTCTGAATTGGAAGCAGCGCTTTAAGCATAATGGCGTGGAATTGTGTTCAGTAAATCGATTCCCCCGCTCAGATTATCACACCGGTCCTACCCGGAGCCTGGCGCAACTCATCAAAAAAATGCAGCTGCGTCATCGTTCAATCGGGGTATCTCTTTTTCGATCGCTACCCGATATTTCGTAGATTTTCAATCATTCCCCGGTTGTTGTACGATATCCACCTGCTTTAGGAGGACCCCATGGCCATCACTTTCACGCTGAACGGAAAATCCCAAACGGTGGACGTCAGTCCGGACATGCCCCTTCTCTGGGTGCTGCGCGACACCCTCAACATGACTGGGACCAAATTTGGTTGCGGCATCATGCAGTGCGGTGCTTGCACCGTGCACATTGATGGAGCTGCGTCGCGCTCCTGTATGTTGCCCATCGCCAACGTCTCCGGCAAAAAAGTCACCACCATCGAAGGTCTTTCCGAGGATGGCAGCCATCCCGTGCAAAGAGCCTGGATCGAAGAAGACGTTCCGCAGTGCGGCTACTGCCAGTCCGGCCAAATCATGTCAGCCGTCGCGCTTCTCGAGAAAAAACCCCATCCCACCGACGCCGATATCGACGACGCTATGAGCGGCAACATCTGCCGCTGCGGCACCTACCAGCGCATTCGCAAAGCCATCCATCGCGCCGCTGGCTCGGCAGCCCAGAAGGCGTAACCGCCGTCTAAGCTACTGTTCCGTAGTTTCGCCAAAATCTGCAGCAGGAGCACGACCATGGTAACTCATCCTTCCGTCGAGCCTCAAATCTTGAACCGCCGGACTTTCCTCAAAACGGGCGCCGCGGGCGGTGCCGCGCTGCTCATCGGTTTTCATCTACCTGCGCACGCTTCTTCCGATCCCGCGCAGGCGCAGGAAAAGCCGCCGGTCAATCCCTTGAATGCGTGGGTGCGCATCACACCGGATAATCACGTCACGCTGATTCTCGCCAAGTCCGAAATGGGTCAGGGCATCATGACGGCGCTGCCGATGATTCTCGCGGAGGAACTCTATCTCGATTGGAAAAAGGTACACATCGAGCAGGCGCCCACCGATCCCCAAATCTATGATCTCGGCACTGGCGGGAGCGGCAGCGTCGCCGGCTCCTGGCTGCCCTTGCGCCAGGCGGGCGCGGCTGCACGCGAAATGCTCATTGCCGCAGCGGCCAAGAGGTGGGAAGTCGACGCCGACACTTGCAAAGCAGAGAACGGCCACGTCGTGCACGGCCATCCTGAGCGGTCCTACACCTACGGCGAGCTTGTCGCCGATGCCGCCCTTCTTCCGATTCCGAATTTCCATACCGTCCCGCTGAAAAATTCACGTGACTTCACCATCCTGGGCCGCGACACGCACCGCGTCGACGCGGCTGCCAAATCCACGGGCACCGCGAAGTTTGGCATCGATGCGCGTCCTGCCGGGCTCGTCTTCGCCGTCATCGCCCGCTGCCCCGTCTTCTACGGCAAAGTCGCGTCCTTCGACGCCACCAAAGCCAAAGCCGTACCTGGTGTCCGCGACGTTTTTCAAATCGAGACCAGCGGAAGAGGCGCCTCCACGAACGGTGGCGTCGCCGTTCTCGCCGACAGCTCCTGGGCCGCCATCCAGGGCCGCAAAGCGCTCGAGGTGAAATGGGACGAAGGCGCGGCGGCGGGCGAATCCACCGAGGAACTTCGCAATCAATTCGTGGCCAACGCAGCCAAGCCGGGAGAGGTCTTGCGCAACGATGGCGATGTCGCCGCCGCTTTTTCCTCTGCGCCCAAGAAAGTCGAAGCCGTCTACGAGTTGCCGTTTGCCGCGCACGTCTGCATGGAACCGATGAACTGCACTGTGCACATCCAAGCCGATCGCGCGGAAGCCTGGGTTCCTACGCAAGCTCCGCAATGGGCGCAAGCCGTGA
This sequence comes from Candidatus Acidiferrum sp., assembly GCA_049800195.1. Taxonomy (GTDB): domain Bacteria; phylum Acidobacteriota; class Terriglobia; order Acidiferrales; family UBA7541; genus Acidiferrum. The sequence goes on along the minus strand of JBARJI010000050.1, from coordinate 17,402 downwards.
TCGCCGAAGCCGCCAAGCTGCCTCCTGAAAAAGTTATCGTCCACACGACCCTCATGGGTGGCGGTTTCGGCCGGCGCTATCAGGCGGACTTCGTGATGGAAGCCGCGCAAGTCGCAAAAACAGCCGGCAAACCAGTGATGCTTCTGTGGACTCGCGAGGATGACATGCATCACGATTTCTATCGGCCGGCGTCTTATCACAAGCTACAGGGCGCCGTCGATGCCAATGGAAATCTCGCCGCGTGGAAACATTTCCAGACGTCCACCTCCATCGCGTCCAAATGGGGCGCGAAGGGCGAAGAAGAATCCGGAAAGGGAGAATTCGGCTCTGCCCTGAGCATTCCTTACGGAACTCCGAATCTCCGCATCGAGTACACTTTGGCGCATTCCAGCGCGCCCCGTGCGTGGTGGCGTTCCGTTGAGTCTTCCAGCAGCGGCTTTGTCGTGGAAAGTTTTGTGGACGAGCTTGCCGCAGCCGCCGGCCAAGATCCATTCGAGTTTCGCCTCAAACTAATCGGCGAACCGCGCAAAATTCCGCAATTTGGCGCCGACCCGGACGATCCACCTTTGGACACCGCGCGTGTAAGGGCTGTCCTGCAACTCGCGGCCGAGAAGTCTGGATGGAGCAAGCCGCTTCCGGAAGGCGAAGGCCGCGGCATCGCCACATTTTTCTCCTTCGACACCTACACCGCCGCCGTTGCGGAAGTTTCCATGAAGCCGCGCGATCTGAAGATCAAGCGCCTTGTCTGCACCGTGGATTGCGGCCGCGTCGTCAATCCGAACGGCGTGCGCGCCCAAGTGGAAAGCGCCGCAATCTACGCGCTTACAGCCACGCTCAAAGACGCCATCACCGTCGAACACGGTCGCGTCGTGCAATCCAATTTCAACGACTACCACATGCTCCGCATGAACGAAGCGCCGCCTATCGAAGTCCATCTAGTGGACAGCGACGAGAAACCCACGGGCATCGGCGAGCCGACCGTTCCCGTCATCGCGCCCGCTTTGTGCAACGCCATTTTCAACGCTACGCGAACCTGGAAGAGAGACATCCGCATTCGCCGGCTCCCGATTCGCGCCGAAGATTTAGCTTAGCCTGTCAACGCCGGTATAGCTGCAAGCATCCTCCCAGAGTTCGCGGGTTCTCTTCGGTGGTGTCGTGCTCCAGAAAACGTGCCCAAACGAGGCTGGCGGCATCGTCGATCGAAGCGATCAGATGACTGGCCGGACCGCGCTCCTCAAACCAGCGGAACAGAGAACTGTCCTGCATTAGGAGTTCCCCAAAACTGGCTCGCCGCTCCCGCCACACATGCACGTTCTTGATGTGCGGCCGACACAGGAGCGGGTGGATGCATTTCATAAGATTTTGCTCGATCGGGGCGTGCCGGTATTCACCAGGTACTCGCGTGGGCGCGATGTGATGGCGGCTTGTGGGCAGCTGGCGTTGACTCAGATTGAGAACGCCCCGGCGTCTGCACCCGTCGCCGGGTAGAGAGCCATCTATCGGCCCATTGTCCGGGCCATGCCTAGCCCCCACCCCCGGGTGCCGCAAGTTATGAAGTAAATACATGAAACGATTGGAGTTGCGGGAATTCCTGCGTGTTACGCACTTTGTAGCTGTGGAAAAAGATGGAACGGTTTGGGCACAGGTCGCGGTGCTCGGTACACCTAAAAGCGAAAAACGCCAGCAAGATGCTGGCGTTACTTGGAACAAGCCACAATATTACCTAGACTTACTTATACGCTTTAAGTAAGAATTTGTCAAGGACCAAAATGGGACCAAAATGGGAAAATACAAAATAAGATGACTTAAGGCGAGGATGGAGCGGCGGGTTCTCCCGACAAACTGAGAAACTTAGGCGCTGGAGAAATGACGGGGTTAGGGTTAAAGGAACGGGTTCTGGACGAGGAGGTTGTCGAATTTTTGGCCGTGTTGCAGATCTTCGGTGTAGAGGATACGGCAGTCGGCTTCGAGGGCAGCGGCTACGATCAAGGAGTCGTACCAGGAAAGGGAATGTCGATGCGTGAGTTGGAGGGCTTGTGCGTAGAGGGAATAGGACGAATGAATTGCCAGGAGCGGGCGAAGGGGCATTGCCAGAAACCGTTCCGCCTCGACAAGCGTGAGACGTGGGGTGAAACGCCGAAAAGCTACGCTGAAGAATTCCTGCACGACCTGAAAGCTAATTATGCCGTTACCGGAATCGATGGCATCGGTGAGGAGCCGCAGAGCGGCGGCTTCTTTCGAGAGATCGCTCCTGGTCAAGGCATAGACCAGGACATTGGTGTCAAGGAAGAATCTATCGCTCATTCATCTCTTCGCGTGTGTAGGGACCGCCGGCATCGATGTGCTTCAGGCTTTCCATTACTGCCCGAAGGGCCGCGACGTCGCCCTTGCGACGGGCGTAGGACTCGAGCCATTCGCGGAAGGCGGCGTTTAGGGTTTTGTTTTCGGTTTGGGCTACGCGCCGAGCCTTTTCGATGACCTCGGGATCGGCGCTGAAGGTGATGTTTTTCATATTCATAGTGTACACGAGCTAGTGTACACGGTCCAGTGTACACGGTTCTGCCGCAAAAAGGGAACGGGGACTGAGGTCCGCTGCACAAGAATGAGTGCAGCACAGTTTTACGTGCGCAGGGCGATGACGGACATTAGGCGGCCGGAGGCGGGGCCTTGTTTGCGGTAGGAGAAGAGGAGGTCGGGGCGGCAGGCGGTGCAGAGGTCGATGGTGTGGATGTTTTGGGGGCGGAGACCGGCGGATTGGAGTTGGGAGCGGTTGGCTTTGCGGAGGTCGATGAGGACGCCTTTGGGCGGAGGTTGGTGGCCGGGGGGCATCATGTTGAGCCACTGGACGGGGTTGGGCTCGTCGCCCGTGCGGAATTCGTCGAAGTAGGTGGGGGCGTCGGGGAATTGGGAGAGGAATTGGGTGGCGACTTCGGTGCCAACTTCGTAGCAGCAGGGGCCAATGCTGGGGCCGATGGCGGCGAGGAGGTCGCGCGGGTTGGTGCCGAAGTGCATTTGCATTTTGCCGATGGTTTTGGCGGCGATGCGGGCCAGGGTGCCGCGCCAGCCGGCGTGGATGGCGGCGATGGCGCGTTTTTTGGGGTCGACGAGGAGGATGGGGACGCAGTCGGCGGTTTGGATGGCGAGGAGGAGGTTGGGGCGGTTGGTGATGCTGGCGTCGCCTCGGCACGGATCGGCGGGGGCGGAGTCGAAGAGATGGATTACGTCAGAATGGAATTGCTTTAGGGTGATTAGAGGGAGATCGGGGGCGCCTGCGGCGGTTTGGAAGCGGCGGCGGTTTTCTTCGACGTTTTCGCGGGTGTCCCAGTCGGTGAAGCCTAGATTGAGGACTTTTTCGTTGTTGAGAGAGGAGACGCGGCCGGGGCGGGTGCTGAAGGCGTGGATTAGCCAGGGGAGGTTGGAGAGGGCGGGGATTTGGAGGAGTTGGAGTCCAGGAGAGACATCAGAATTACGGGAGGGAGGCGCAGGGCGATTGCGTGTTCGGCGTTTTCCTGGGTTTGATTTTGTCGATGGCATACAGGCATAAGTATAGCAATCTGCTTGACGGTGATGGGTGCCCGGCGCATGTGCACCGGGGCGAAGGAGGCGCTGAGGTGAAGCAACTGGGCGAACTCAAATTAACTGCGCACGATAAGGCTTGGATAAAAATACATGCGAGAAAGTACATGCGACCGGTCGCATGGATCCGGAAACGACTTCGCGACCGATTCGGTGAGGATGTAGATCCGCGTAGTCTGAGAGAGTTCATAGATGGGGAAAAATGGCTGCCAGTTGCCGCGCAATCTAGGCGCTCAATGCCAGATAGGCAACTCAAGCAAAGCCAGAATATTGGTGAGCAATTGGATGCCGATGCCAGAAGAGCTGAAAGAGCAGGGGACTTTGACCCGAGGAGCCTGGACTAGGGCACAAAGAAAACCGTTCGAGCAATCAATTTGCGGCGCGGTCAGGTGAAGTTCCGCAAAACACTCTTGGAAGCCTACAACGGACAGTGTGCAATCACAGAGTGTAACTGCGAAGAGGCTCTGGAGGCAGCTCACATCCGACCGTACGCGGGAAAAAGCACAAACCATGTGCAGAATGGACTCTTGCTAAGGAGCGATCTCCATACACTTTTCGATCTTGGCAAAATCGGGATTGACGCAACAACGAAGAAGGTTCTTGTTGCGAAGTCCCTCGAAGGAACCGTTTACAGCAAGCTCGAAAATTCGAGCTTGCGGCTACCCACGCAGGCACAACTCTGTCCAAACGAAGAGGTCCTTCGTGAGCATGCGGAGCAGTGGGGCCTTAAATTGAGATCGCGATCACAACCTGGAGACGAATAAGTAATAGGATTGACAGTGACGCTGGGGACTCAGGACGATGCGGGACGGCGGAGGGTGGAGATGAGATGGAAATTGGTGATTGCGGGGGTGGGAGTGATTGGAATTGCGGTGAGTGCGCGGGCGTGGACGCAGTCGGCGGAGACGGCGACGCAGGCGTCGGCGAGCGAGAGTGCCAGCACGGAGACGATCACGGGGCTGGTGGGGCGGCTGGATTTGGAGCGGTATAAGGCTACGATTAAGGGGTTGACGGCGTTTGGAGATCGGCGGCAGGGGACGGACCGGAATCGCAAGGCGGTGGATTGGATTGAAGCGCAACTGAAGAGTTATGGGTGCACGAACACGGAGCGGCTGAAGTATGACTATGAGCCGGGGCCTCCGCGGGAGCGGCGTCCACGGCCGCCCGTGGGGGAGACACCGGTGGCGGTTGGCGGAGGACGGCCTCGAGGGAATCGCGCGCCGACGGGAGTGAATACTGATCCGGCGAAGCAGCCGGATGCGGAAGTGCGCGCGCTGGACTCGCAACCATCGACGCCGGGAGCGCGGGAAGAAGTTTATTGCACGAAGATTGGAACGAGCCATCCCGACGAAATGTATATCGTCGGCGGGCACATGGATGGGATTGGCTGGGGCGAGGCGGCGAATGACGATGGGTCGGGAACGGCTTTGGTGATGGAAGTGGCGCGGGTGTTGAGCAGCCCGGACGTGAAGACGGAACGGTCGGTGCGATTTATTTTGTGGAACAACGAGGAGACGGGACTGAATGGTAGCCAGGCATACGTGCAGCAGCGGGAGAGTTTACAGGGGAAAGAGGACCCGCCGGGCTCGGGGCGTTACCCGGAGCCGAAATGGCTGGGGATGATTACGCACGATATGATGCTCTTCGATCACGGGATGCCGCGGGCGGATGGAACGGTGAGCAAAGAGCAGCGGCCCGAGGCGGACATTAATATTGAGTTTCAGTCGAAGTCGAAGTTTGCGGGGGAGGCGCAGGAATTGGCGTGGGTGCTGGAGCGAGCCGATGAGAAGTACGCGACGGATTATCCGGCGAGCGTGAGCAGCCACATGACGAACACGGATTCGAGTTCGTTCATGGACGTGGCGCCTTCGCTGAGCGTGCGGGAAAACGAGCGCGGGACGCAGATTGGAAACGGATGGGATCCGCAATGGCACCAGCCGACGGACTTGTACAAGACGTATTCGGATGCGGATTTCCGGCTGGGGTTGAACGCGACGCAGACTACGCTGGCGGCGGTGGCGGGGTTGGCGGGGGCTAGCGTTAAGAAGTAGTTTTGGCGACGATTCGACGGGAAAGCATAGAGGGCACGATGTATCGTGCCCCTACTAGGAGAAGCATTGATCATTGGGATGGGAGTGGATTTGGCGGAGGTGGGGCGGATACGGGCGGCGATTGAGCGGCATGGGGAGCCGTTTTTGCGGCGGCTTTATACGGTGGGGGAACGGGAGTATTGCGAACAGTTTCGGAATAAGTATGAGAGGTATGCGGGGCGGTTTGCGGCGAAAGAGGCGGCGATGAAGGCGCTGGGGACGGGGTGGAGGCGCGGAGTGCGGTGGGTGGATTTGGAGGTGGTGCGGGAGCTGGGCGGGCGGCCGACGATCCGGTTGGATGGCGAGGCGCGGAAGATTGCGGAGGAGTTGGGGGTGAAGAGGATTGCGTTGAGCATCACGCATACGGAGGCGATGGCGTTGGCGCAGGTGATTATGGAGAGTTGACAGTCGACAGTCGAAAGAAAAAACATTTACACGGAGGACGCCCCGACCCGGTCGGGATACACTCCGAGCGCAGAGGGCACGGAGAGTTCGGCGTGACACGGCGCGGGTTCGGCTATTAGATAGTTCTCTTCTCCGGATTTGATCACAACATCATGCCATTGATTTGACGGGAAAATCCCCGGGATTTGGACGCGCAGATAATTTGAGGATAGGGCCGGGGTGTAGGCGATGGCTGTTTGTTCGTTGATGGAGTGTTCGTCGCGATGGAGGGTTAGGACCCGGAGGGTGCGGCCGATTTGGGAGTGGCGGAAGGCGGAGGACTTGGCTTCGCTGAGGGAGCGGAGTTCGCGGGCGCGGCGTTTGATCGTGGCAGCGGGAACTTGATTGGGGGCGATGGCGGCTTTGGTGCCGGGGCGGGGGGAATAGGAGAAGACGTGGAGGTAGGTGAAGGGGCGGCGCTCGATAAAGGCGAGGGTGGCGGCGTGGTCGGATTCGGTTTCGCCGGGGAAGCCGGCGATTACGTCGGCGCCGAGGGCGGCGTGGGGGAGGCGGTCGTGGATGAGTTCGACGCGGCGGGAGTAGTGCTCGGAGCGATACCAGCGGTGCATGGCGACCAGGATGCGGTCGGAGGCGGATTGGAGGGGCATGTGGAAGTGCTGGGCGATGCGGCCGGTGCTGGCGAAGAGGTCGATTAGATCTTGGGTGACGTCCTGGGGCTCGATGGAGCTGATGCGAAGGCGCTCTAGGGTGGTTTCGTCGAGGATGCGGCGGATTAGGTCTAGGAATTCGACGCGGGGAGTTAGGTCGCGGCCGTAGGTGCCAAGATTGATGCCGGAGAGGACGATTTCTCGGGCGGGGGAGATAGCGGAGGTACGGGAAGTAGAGGAGGTAGAGGAAGTAAAGGAGCGGACGGGCACAGGCAAGAGTGCCCGAGCCACTGACATTCCGCGGGCGGGGGAATGCACAGCAAAGATTGGCTGCGCCACCAGCTTCTGGATTTCGCGGATGACTTGGTCGGGTGGGAGGCTGCGGGATTTGCCGCGGACGTAGGGGATGACGCAGAAGGAGCAGCGGTTGTTACAACCGTCCTGGATTTTTAGGATGGGGCGGGTGTGGTGGGATTCGCCGCCTTGGATGGGAGCGGAGAGGAATTCGGGGTGGGCGAAGATGTCGCCGACGTGGATTTGTGCGTGTTGGGGCGCCTCGTCGAGATGGGGAATGTGGACGAACTGGGGCGTGGCGGTCGGAGCAAGCCCCGCCCTTATAGATGAATGGAACGGAATGGGTTCGTCATGAAGGAGTGCGGAGGCCGGGAAGAAATTGTTTGAGGCGGAGGCGGTAGAGTTACAAGAGGCTCCGGAGGACGATTCGGCTGCGAGTGCATCGACAAGATTTGGGATTTGGGGTTTGTGGGAGTTGCCGACGACGTGGGAGACGCCGGGGAGAGTGGCTAGTTCTTCGGGGGCGCGCTGGGCGTAGCAGCCGGTGACGATGAGGCGAGCATGCGGATTTTGGGCGTGGATTTTGCGGATGGCGTCGCGAGCTTGGGCGTCGGCGGCGGCGGTTACGGTGCAGGTGTTGAGGACGACGATGGCGGCGGAGGCGGGATCTGGGGCGGGGATGCAGCCGAGGTCGAGGAGCTGGCGTTCTAGGGCGGCGCCGTCGGCTTGCGTGGCGCGGCAGCCGAATTGTTGGATGTAGAAGGTGGTCATTTTCGTCGAAGCGCTCGATTGGAAAAATGGATCGAGTTTATTTCAACACAGAGTTCGCAGAGGGCACAGGGAAGAGGAGAAAAAAGAGATCCTCGAAAGAGGCGCGCTCGGCAAAGAATCTGCGGGCAGAGGATAGGATAGCCGGAGTTGGGGATTGGCGGAAAGAGGGGTGGAGGAGCCGGCGTCGAAAGGGGACGTCGGCGGACGGCGGGAGGGTCACCCTCGGAAGGGTGACCCTACAAGAAGTCCTACGGCGGCTTTACTCGGCGCGTGGGGGGCCGCTACAATCGGTTGCTGAAAATGTGTGCTCTGCGGCGACACCCTTCTGCGCTGGACGATCCCAAGCTTTCCGTGGTGATTCCGGTTTACAACGAAAAAAACACGATAGAGGAGATCTTGCGGCGCGTATCGGAGACGGGGATACGCGGGGAAATCGTGATCGTGGACGACTGCTCGACGGATGGAACGCGACAATTCCTGGAGGGGATGAAACAGGCGCAGGAAAAAGGCGAGGCGCAAGTTGCGGCGCACGACGGCGGGGATCCCGTGGACGTGCGGGATTTGCGGATTTTCTTTCAGGCGCAGAACCAGGGCAAAGGGGCGGCACTGCGGCGAGGGTTTGCGGAGACGACGGGGGACATCGTACTGGTGCAGGATGCGGATTTGGAGTATGACCCGAAAGATTATCGGACATTGCTGGGGCCGATTATTGATGGGCGGGCGGACGTGGTGTTTGGATCGAGATTCCTTGGCGGGCCTCAGCGGGTACATTATTTTTGGCACTACGTAGCGAACAAGATGCTTACGCTGCTCTCCGATGTGATGACGAACTTGAAGCTGACGGATATGGAGACGTGCTACAAAGTGTTTCGCAAAGAGGTGCTACAAGGGATTAAGCTGCGCTCGAACCGGTTTGGGTTTGAGCCGGAAATTACGGCGAAAGTCTCGAAGGGCAAGTGGCGGATTTACGAAGTGCCGATCAGCTATGCGGGGCGCACGTATGAGGAAGGCAAGAAGATTACGTGGAAAGACGGCGTGCAGGCGTTGTGGTGCATTTTTCGTTACAAAATCAGTGATTGAGAGCTAGACCGACGCGGCTTCCGCATAGCCGTGAGGATGTTTCTGCTTCCAAGACCAAGCTGAAGAAATAATTTCTTCGAGAGAAGAGTGCTGGGCTTCCCAGCCAAGCATGCGGTGAAGCTTGTCTTTGCTGGCGACAAGGACGGCGGGATCGCCCGGGCGGCGGGGCGAGAGTTTGCGAGGGATTTTGCGGCCGGTGATGCGCTCGGCGGCATCGAGGACTTCGAGAATCGAAAAGCCGCGGCTATTGCCGACGTTGAAGGCTTCGCCGGAGACGGATTCAATGGCTTCGAGAGCGCGGACGTGGGAATCGGCGATGTCGAGAACGTGAATGTAGTCGCGGACGCAGGTGCCGTCGGGAGTGGGGTAATCGGAGCCGAAGACTTCGAGCTGGGGAATTAGGCCGAGGGCGGCGTCGAGGACTTTCGGGATTAGGTGGGATTCGACGCGATGGGCTTCGCCGCGCTCGACGGAGGCGCCGGCGGCGTTGAAATAGCGGAGAGAGGCGAAATGAAGACCGGTGTAGCCGCGATAGTCGGAAAGGATTTCCTCGAAGCGGAGTTTGGATTTGCCGTAGGGATTGATGGGATTTTTGGAATGATCCTCGGGGATAGGGACAGTGTGAGGCTCGCCGTAGGTGGCGGCGGTGGAGGAAAAGATGAATTGTTTGACTCCGTGGCGAGTTACCGCGTCGAGAAGATTGACACCGCAAGCGATGTTCGCGGCGTAAAAAGTGCTGGGTTCGCGGACGGATTTGGCGACGAGCGCCTCACCGGCGAAATGCATGACCGCATCGATCTTGTGCTTTGAAAAGACTTCCTCGATTTGCGAGCGGACGCCGAGATCGGCATGGCAGAAGTTTGACCCGGGAGGAACGGCGGCGCGATGGCCCTCCTGAAGATTATCGAGGGCGATGACGTGGAAGCCGCGGGCTAGGAGAACTTCCGAGCAGATGCTGCCGATGTAGCCTGCGGCTCCGGTGACGAGAACGTTCAAGGGAATGACCTCTCTTTTTCGGACGAAGATTAATTTGTCATGACGCGCAACCGCTCAAACCAACCAACTACTAAAACTAGCAGGATGGCGAGGCGTTGTCAGCGGGGAAGTAGAAACAAAGAAGAATAGCCGTAAGGAGTGTGGCGAAGGTAAAGAACGAAAAAAAGAAGAACGGTCACACTCAGAAGGATGACGCTACGAGGAGATTACGGGGTCGACATGCGGCGCTGGAAGGTGAGAAGGATGAGGTCGGCGCGGCGGCGGACGCCGAATTTGCTGAGGAGATTGGAGACGTGAAATTTTACGGTGCGCTCGGCAATGTTGAGTTTGCTGGCGATTTCTTTGTTGGAAAGATTCTCGAGGAGCGAATCGAGAACTTCCTGCTCGCGGCGGCTGAGATTGGTGACGGAATCGGTTTTAAGGCGCCGGCCTTGACTAGTGAGAACGGAGTCGACGAAGCCGGAAAGGACGGAGCGCGGAACCCAAAAGCCGCCGTTAGCGACGAGAGGCAACGCGCGGACGAGCTGATCGCGGGCTTCGGTGTAGGTGAGCAGACCCTTAACGCCGAGACGCAGAAGCTGATAACTGTTGGCGTCGGTGTGCTGTTCGCCGACGACGATGAGGCGAGCTTCGGGATGGCGTTCGAGAAGATTGGCTAAGAGAGCGCCCGTAGCGGGACGCGCGGCGTGACCGTCGATAACGTAAACTTGTGCGGGCGGCGGCTCGAGATTGCGCATGTCCGGGGCGAGGGTGGATTCGAGCTGCTTGACGACGACTTTGAACTGAGAAGCCTTCGCCAAAACACGTTCGAACTCGCTCAACACCAGAGGGTGCGGCGACAGGACACAGACCGTCAGTTTGGAAGATGCGCGCTTGGTAGCCACTAGGAGCCAGCGTAGTGAAAACTGTCCTAAGGGGCAAGTCTCTTGGAAGGGCCTGTTCTCGAATTGTTACGTGACAGGTAGGGTGCTTTTCCGATGGGGATTGACGGGTGGATGCCTTGGCAAGACCTCTACTATGCCCTGCGCGACATAGCCACCCCCGAGAGGGGGAATGCGTGCGGGCTTGCCGTTCCCGGCGAGGATTCCTGTAATGGCCGGATGCGGTGAGAAATGGCAATCAGGCATTTGGAGTGGTGCAATTCAAGGTCCGAAAATGACCGTTTAGTGCTGAAAAGCACGCGTTCGCTGCGAGACGTTCGATTCCGGCGCGGAACCTGGGTAAAATAGGCATGTATCCCCAACGCGGCCTTCTCTGCTGGTGTCCCCAAATCAAGAGGAAGTCCGATAAGGAGCGGCGAGTTCCCTTACATGCGTGATTTGAACGAATCCGCTAAAGCTTTGCGAGAGCTGCTCGCGGAGCGAGTCCTTGTGCTCGATGGAGCCATGGGGACGATGCTGCAACAGCGGCATCTGACGGCGGAGGATTTCGGCGGGGCGGCGCTGGAAGGGTGCAACGAAAACCTGGTGCGCACGCGGCCGGACGTGGTGCTGGATATTCACAGGAAGTACTTCGAGGCGGGCTCGGACATCGTTGAGACGAACAGCTTTGGCGGGGCACCCATTGTTTTGGCGGAGTACGGGCTGGCAGCGGATGCGCATTTCTTGAATAAACGCGCGGCGGAATTGGCGCGGCAGGCGGCGGATGAATTTTCGAGGGCTGGAAGGCCGCGGTTTGTTGCGGGATCCGTGGGGCCGACGACGAAGGCGATTACTGTAACGGGCGGCGTGACATTTGACGGGTTGCTGGAGGCGTATTACGCGCAGGCGAAGGGACTGGTCGAGGGCGGCGTGGATTTGCTGCTAGTCGAGACTTGTCAAGACACGCGGAATATCAAGGCCGCGCTGCTAGCGATTCAGAAACTTTCAAAAGAAATCGGCGTGCAGGTGCCGGTGATCGTGTCGGTGACGATCGAGCCGATGGGAACGATGCTGGCGGGGCAGACGGTCGAGGCGATGTGGGCGTCGCTGAGGCACGCGAAGCCGCTGGCGTTTGGAATGAACTGCGCTACCGGGCCGGAGTTCATGACCGATCACATTCGGACTTTGAGCCAGATTTCAGGCGAGTTTGTTTCTTGCTATCCGAATGCGGGGCTTCCGGACGAAGAAGGCAAGTATTTGGAGACGCCGACTTCGCTTGCGGCGCAGCTTGAGAAGTTTGTAGACCACGGCTGGTTGAATTTTGTGGGCGGCTGCTGCGGGACAACGGAGCAGCACATTCGCGCGATCGCGCAGATGGTACAGGGCAAAAAGCCACGCGTGCGGCCGGGCGAATCGCACCGGGCGATCTATTCGGGAATTGAAACGATTGAGGCGGAAGACAGCACGCGGCCGCTGTTGGTAGGCGAGCGGACGAACGTGATTGGGTCGAGGCTTTTTAAGAATTTGGTGGCGGAAGAGAAATGGGAAGAAGCGAGCGAGATTGCGCGGAGGCAGGTGAAGGGCGGGGCGCACATCGTGGACGTGTGCCTGCAAAGCACGGAGCGGGATGAGAAGAAAGATATTTCGCCGTTTTACGAAAAGCTGATTCGGAAGGTGAAAGCGCCGGTGATGATCGATACGACCGACGCGACGGCGATCGAACTGGCGCTGACCTATTGCCAGGGGAAGTCGATCATCAATTCGATCAATCTCGAGGATGGCGAAGAGAAATTCGAGCGAGTGGTGCCGATTGCGCATGATTTTGGGGCTGCGGTCGTCGTGGGGTGTATTGACGAGGACAAGCTGCAGGCGCAGGCGTTTACCCGAGAGCGGAAACTGGCGGTGGCGAAGCGCAGCTATGTGCTGCTAACGGAAAAGTACGGGTTGGGGCCAGAAGACATCATTTTCGATCCGCTGGTGTTTCCCTGCGCGACCGGCGATGAGAATTATATTGGCGGAGCTGTTGAGACAGTGGAAGGCATCCGGTTGATCAAACAGGCGCTGCCGGATGCGCGAACGGTTTTGGGGATTTCCAATGTTTCGTTCGGATTGCCGGCGGGCGCGCGCGAAGTGGTGAATTCGGTATTTCTGTACTACTGCACGAAAGCGGGGCTGGACCTTGCGATTGTGAACGCAGAGAAACTCGAGAGATTTGCGTCGATTCCACAGCACGAAAGAGATCTTGCGGAGAATCTGCTTTTTTCGCATCCGCCGAAGGATGTGCCCGCGGATCATTCGCAGGCGGAGCTGCTCCGGGACGTTCCAGCGGACTGGCGGGAGCAGCAGAAAGAGCAGCGCGCGGCCGTCAATCAATATCACATTGCGGCGATCGCCGAGTATTTCCGGACGGCGACGAAGAAAGAGAAGAAACGCGCGGCGGATTTGCCGCTGGATGAGCGGTTGGCGAATTACATCATCGAAGGAACGCGAGACGGCCTTATCGCCGATCTGGAGCGAAAACGCGCGGAAGGCGCTTCGCCGCTGGAGATTATTAACGGGCCGCTGATGGCCGGAATGGCGGAAGTAGGGCGTCTGTTCAACGCGAATGAGCTGATCGTGGCCGAGGTGCTGCAGTCGGCGGAAGCCATGAAGGCCTCGGTGAACCATCTCGAGCAGTTCATGGAGAAGGCGGATACGGCAAAGCGCGGAAAGATCGTGCTGGCGACGGTGAAGGGCGACGTCCACGACATCGGGAAAAATCTCGTTGAAATCATTTTGAAGAACAACGGCTACGACGTGGTGAATCTCGGCATTAAAGTGCCGCCGGAAGAATTGATCAAGGCATATTTGCAGCACCACCCGGACGCGATCGGGCTTTCCGGGTTGCTGGTGAAGAGCGCGCAACAGATGGTAATCACGGCGAGCGATTTGCGCGAAGCAGGGATTGCGATTCCGCTGTTGGTGGGCGGAGCGGCGCTTTCGGCGAGATTTACGCAGACGAAGATAGCGCCAAGCTATGGCAAAGCGGTGTGCTACGCGAAGGATGCCATGACTGGGCTGCGTCTGATGAATCAGCTGATGGACCCGGCGACGCGAGAACAAGTTCTGCACGAGCACGCGGTGGGGGGAAACGGATTTGCGGTGTCAACAACGGTGAAGGTAGCCGAGATACCCAAGGTTACGCGTTCGCCGAAGGTGCGGACGGATTTGCCGATTCCAAAGGTGGCGTATCTCGATCGAAAGGTGCGGCTGGTGCCGGATTTGCACGAAGTGTGGAGTTACATCAATCCGTTCATGTTGTATGGGCGCCATTTGGGATTCCGCGGGGATTTTGAGAAGCGGTTTGCGGAGCGCGATGCGAAGGCCGTCGAGCTTTTCGAGAGCATGGAGGAGGTGAAGCGTGAAGCGGCTGAGTTCATGAAGCCGCGCGTTGCGTGGCAATTTTTTGAAGCGGAAGCGGAAGGCGAGGACATTCACCTTTTTGCTCCGGGCGGCGCGGAGCCCGCGCATACGTTTCGCTTTCCACGCCAGCGTGTGGGCGACTTTCTGTGCCTGAGCGATTACGTGCTGCCGCCCGAGAATGGACAAAGGGATCACATCGCGCTGTTCGTTGTGACAGCGGGAGAAGGCGTGCGCGAGCGTTCGGAAAAAGCGAAGAACGACGGGTACTACTTCAAGTCACACGGCATGCAAGCGCTGGCGATTGAATCGGCGGAAGCGTGCGCGGAATGGCTGCACCGGCGCATCCGCGAGGACTGGGGCTTCCCCGATCCTCCGGAGATGACGATGGCGCAGCGGTTTACATCGCGTTACCGCGGAAAGAGATACAGCTTCGGCTATCCCGCCTGTCCGAATCTGGATGACCAAGCGGGGATTTGGAAGTTGCTGCGGCCGGAAGGGATTGGGGTGCAATTGACAGAGGGCTTCATGATGGACCCCGAAGCCAGCGTCAGCGCGCTGGTATTTCATCATCCGGATTGCACTTATTTTTCAGTTGGCGAGGCGAGCGAGGTTTAAAGGTTCGGCTATTTTGTTTGCTGAGGATTCCGATAGAACGACGACCAGAAGTGGAGAAACTCCAGACTGGAACCGCTCGAGAGCCGCTTCGTTAAGCCGCGTGCGTACGTTAAGCCAAAGTTCATCGCCTCGCGACGTCCCGCCGAGGCCGCCGGACCGCCCTGATTTTGCCGCTCTTACCCCCTCCGCAAAAGAATTGATCGCGGCCATTAGATTCGAGCCCTGAAATATTCACTCCGGAGGGCAGTTCAAGCCGATCAAGAACCTCGCCAGTTTGTGGATCGACTCGTCTCAGATCGCTCTCGTCCCCTTCCCAGGTGGCGTGCCAGAGCTCGCCATCGACCCAAGTGACGCCAGTGACAAAGCGATTGGATTCGATGGTGCGAAGAATCGCCCCGGTTTCGGGATCAAGCTGATAAATCTTTCGATCGCGATAGCGCCCGACCCAGAGCGTTCCTTCAGCCCAGGCAAGCCCGGAATTGCCGCCGGGCGGCGCCGGGACGGTGGAAAGCACGCGGCCAGTTTTCGGATCGATCTTCTGGATGCGATCCTCGGCAATCTGAAACAGATGATGGCCATCGAAGGCGGTCCCTGCGTGCGCGGCGACCTCGATCGAGCGGAGCGTCTTTCCGGTGGCAGGATCTAAGGCGTTCAGTTTATCTCCGGAAGCAAACCAAACGTGCTGGCCGTCATAAGTGACTCCATGCACGCGGTCGGCGCCCGGAAAGGGGCCATACTCGCGAATTACTTCAGCCGTCATGCGTTTCATGCCTTCACCTTAATCAATCGCCAACGGAGCCGAGAGTAACAAAGTCGTCGTGAATCCGGGCACGGGCGGGGTCATCCAGCGACGCGCACGCCCGCGGCCGAATGACTGCACCTTGTCGTCTGCTGCGAGCGAATCGAGCGATCGTTGCACGGTTCGTTGGCTAATTCCCAGGGCAATCGCCAACGCTGAACTCGACCACGATTCACCGTCAGCAAGAAAGGCAAGCACAGCGGCACGGTCGCCGTCGATGGGAGGGGCGAGCACGAGCACCTTACGCGCCCGGCTCGGCGAGATTTCAAATCCGCGTTCCGTCGCGCTGATGCTCGCCAGCGTCCGAATCTTCCTCCGAACCCGCCCGATTTCCACGCGTAACCGCGCACGATGCGATTCATCGGTGAACTTCGCTCCAAATGCCCGAGCAAGCAGAACGGCCCTCGGCACGTCTCTGGGCCACGCCTCCGCGAGCGACCGCGCGAGCGCGAATAAAATTGGACGCCCCGTAAGCGAAACCACTATGCGCGCATCACGCACCATGTGCCGGCAGGCGTCCACGACGAGCGCTCTGGAGGCCAGCAATGATTCCACCTCTTCCAGGAGGAGGAGTCTCTCAGTGCCGCTTGCCATCAGACGCGCGGCCGGCGTTTTGAGGACGCGAGATGCGCTTTCGACCTCCGCCATCAGTGCCGGGATATGCGCGAGGCGAGCTGTCTGCTCCGCTCGAGCGAGGGCATCGCGCGCCGTTTTCGTCCGAAGGCGCCGCATTGCGATTCCCGCAATCACAAGTTCGTGTGCGGTTCTCAGCGCAGGCGGGAAAATCGTCGGATCGACATCGGCGAGCATGCGCTCTGCCTCGTCCAGCCGTCCGATCAGTAGAAGGCGCCGTATCTCGAGATATCGTGCATGCGCTGCGTTCACTCGATCGCCGTGCTTTTCGAGCGTCGCCCGCGCCGCGTTCAGCGCTTTCGCAGGCCAACTCAGGTCGCGTGAGGCAAGGGCGATCTCGGCCTCGGCGACGACGCACCTCGCGCGGGCCACAACTTCCTTCGGACTGAAGGCGCGCACCGCACGCCGCAGGAGCTCTTTTGCCCGCGCGAAATCGCCGAGCTGGGCCATCGCGATGCCACGAAGCGCAAGCGCAGGCGCATCCTCGCGCAGCGCGACGCGGTTCAAAGCGCCGAGCGGGTCACCCGCCGCGAGCGCCCGTGCTGCGGCGGTAATCAGCGAGTCCATTGGAATCGCGCCACAGTTGTCACTCCCACCCCTTCGACACCCGGCTGTAAATATATCGCATGAACGGCAAACACCGGTTCAGATCAGTTGGAAGCCGGACGGGTCAGGCGAGCCAAGACGGCCAAGGAACAGCAGTGTTCCTAATTGCGTTCACGGCGGAAGAGCTGGCAGCTTGGGAGGGTGCCGATCGCGACAAAACCTCCTACGGGCTGTTTTGGGCGGGAGGCACACAGCTATGAGCGTAACTGCGGGATCGAAGATGACCCGGCCGATCTTCATCGGCAGATGGACACCGAGGATTTTGTTTTCGTTGAACGAAAGGCCTTACCGGCATGGGCAACTGCGGCGGCAATTGGCAGGAGTCTCACAGCGCATGTTAACCAGGACTCTGCGCACTCTCGAGTCCAGGGGACTAATTGCGCGGCGCGTGACCGGATCAAAGACTGTTGCCGTCGAATATTCCCTGACTCCGATGGGGAAGACCATCATTGCTCCACTTGGAGGTATGTGCCGCTGGGCCAGACGGCACGGGCGGCGCGTGAGTGACCTGACCGGGATTTTTTGTACCAGCGGAAGTGAGAGAGAATTCACTCTGAAGGAGCGCTGGTATGCCGACAAGGAAATACAAACCGGAGCAGATTGTCACGCTGCTGCGGCAGATTGAAGT
>JBARJI010000049.1:0-11949 GCA_049800195.1 Candidatus Acidiferrum sp. | reverse complement strand
GCCTACGGCTCCCTGCGAGCCGCCATTTGCACCCTTGCCCGATGAGGTTGTGGTGTAAACTCTCTCATTCGCCGTGGTACAAAAACTCGGGCTGGTCAGGTCAATCTCGACCAGGCGACGCTTTACTTGAGCAATTTTGCGGATGACTCTTACAAGTTCGGCAGCGATTCCCTCTCCTACAACTGAGTCTGGACTCGAATCGTACTCATCCAAGATTGCTCTAAGCCTGGCTTCATCTCCTGTTTCATAGGCGTGGTTAGCTTGAGCCATCAGCGTCTGTCGTATGGTTCTGTCGTCACTATTTGATGCAAGGTCCGGGTGGACGCGTCTGGCAACTTCGCGATACAGGCTCTTTAGTTCCGGCGAAGATTTGAAATCCGTCTTTACGCCTTCTGACAATGGCTCGTCTACCGCTGAACTAGATTCCTCCGCCTTCCGTCGAGCCTCGCGCGCAGTCGCGCTAGCCTCCAGACTCTCGGGGTTATGGCGAGCAATTGCTTCTGCGATTTGAGCCTCAATGTCATCAAGTTCGGCATAGAGCGCGCCCACAGTCTTAATATAAAGTTTTTCGAATGTCGCTAATTCAGCGCGCAAACTAGCTAGACAGAGCTCTTGGTCTATAAGTTCTCGCTGGAGGCCTTCGAGTTCGAGGGTTTTGAGGCGAAGTTCTTCCTCCTCGGGTTTTGCGGGGAGCTGAATCTCGCGGCTCATAACTTACAATCTCACACTTTCACTGGTACCGTTTGTCGTAGTTCCGTTGGTATCCTACGATTGATAATTAATCTGAGCAAAGTAACTGACTGACGCTCTAGTTCATCGTAAGCCCTCGCGCTCCTAGCGCCGGTCGCTCTAGCGCATTGCTCAGTTATCAATGGCATTCCTGAATGTCTTAAGTGTGGCTCGACGAACAGGCTGCCCTTTAACAATTGCGTAGACCGCCTTTTGGCTAAGCCGGGACTTGCGCATCAAAAGGCGCACGCCAGCCTTTTTCCATCTACGCCGGTCTGATGCCTCAGCTATCACCATTTTTGAGGCATTCCTGTATTCTTTCAGCTTGAAATCAAGCAGGCTGGGGTCTTCGCCCTGCTCCCAATGCCGATCCGTTTCCTTGCCTACCGGAACGATTTCGCCAGCGATGATTGATGTCCGCCCTAGCAATCCGTTCGTGCTGCCGATACAAGCATTCCCGTCCGGAGCGAGGGATTTGGCCTCGGGATGCCGCAAATACTGGCTCAAGATAATGCGCAGCGATTCTGGAACGACTGTGTTGCGCCTGCCGTCTGGGCGCATTGCGATCCGATAGATTTGTTCGTCCCACAGATTGATGCCTTCGAGAGTCTTCCATCTTCGGCGGTCCGACTCGAATGGGACGATGAAGTTGAAAGTGCTTCTATCCAATCCGGGTGGATATCCACCGAGGTCTGATATGAGAGGGAACAGAAAGAAGTTAAATGGCGCTAGCCAGTCTGGGCGATTGTGGCGCATGACATTCGGCGATGTCATGGTCATGCGCATCATGGCCGGGAGACTGAGCCACGTTGGGCTCTTTCCCTTCAACTTTAGTTCGCGACGAATTAGCCATTCCCAAGCTTCCACGACCCAGACCGGAACCTCATCATCGGCTTCCGTTTCGTCATCGCTTTTCTCATTTCTATTGTTTTTCTTCGGTGCGAACAGATAACCGAGACCGTGGCCACTTGCTTTGACGACCGAAATGTCGTTTTTGGTTTCGGCGTAGAGTGCATATCTTTTTGCAGCGATGGCGTAGCCAAAGAGTTGCCGAGGTAATTTGCTTGGATCGGAGTCAGTGAAGTTGACATCTTCAATTTTTAGAATGTCTCTCACGCATTCGGGATCGTAGGGGTTTAACCGATTGAATCTGTTAGCGATGGACTTTATTTCGTCGTATGAGAGAGCCCGTATGACTTCCTTTCCATCGAGTTTTTGTGTTCCGCCGACGCAGGGAATATTTCCACCTTTCGCCGAACCAACAATGCACATCGAGTCTGTGTCGCAAAAAAGGTAGCTGCCACCGGCATTCTGAATACTTCGTTCGAGCATGGCCAAGAGCAGGCGACCGCCCGATGTAATCAGCGATGCCAGCGGTGGAAAGTACCAAGGACCGGTTTTCTCGACGTAGCGAGATGGTTGCAAAAACCTTTTCTCACCTGAATAGACGCTGATGTTCTTTGGTTTTTGTAGCGTTTCGGGATTGACCTGGACGAACAGACCATAGCTGCCCGAGTTCCCCAACACTTTGAGAAAATCGGAGACCTGTCGATTCGAGCGTTTCAGACGATTCCGCTGTTCAATGACGCGAACAAAGAAGTCATCCTCCCTCGGATCAATCGGGACCATGTTTGCCAGGTTCGTAGCTTCAAGGTTCCTTTGTTGTCCTAAAGAATGCATCTGAACGGCTTTCACTATTCGTGGGACTTTACCCTTTTGGAGCAGAGCCGCAGCAACGATGTCGGGCCCCGCATACCAGATTGGTTTCCGCGAGCTCAAATAGTTAAGCCCAATATTCCGCGTTCGACCGTTATAAACCGTCCTCACAGGGAGGATGTCTCTTTCGGGCTTGAGCAATGCAAAGAACGACAGGTTTTTCCAAAACGCCGGATCGAAGGTGTCCTCGAAATTCACCGCCGAGAGCCACTTTCTTATTTTTCCAGTGCAAGCCTTAAATCGAATATCGCTGGCCTTGAGCACGCCCCAATTTCCGAGAAGGGCATTTACCGTCGGATACTGGCTCGTGAAGTCGGTGAGTATCACCGGCACCGGCGTTTTCCTGATTCTGCATTCGGCTCTACCGCCGTAGTAAGCCTGCATCGAAATTCCGTGGATTTTGTTAGCGACGCTGAAGTGTTCTTTGGGCCTAAAGACGTTCATCGCGTCCAAATAGGCTTTAGCAATAGAAGCGGGTGAATATGCTTGGTCAGGCCTGAGCTTGATCGGATGCCGGTCAAATTCCTGCTTCGCTGCATCCAGCAATCTTCCCGTCGCAGCTACGTCCTCGCGGCAGTAACTAATTTCTTTTGGCGTAACTTTTCCCGAAGGCGTGTGGCTCATTTTTCCCGGAACACCGAAAGCCTTGCAAGCGGACGCGAGGCTAAAGGGCACGTTGCGAAGGGCAAAGGTTAGTGTTCTCAAATCAAGGAATCTCGGCTCATTACGCCATTCTTCCGGACGCCATTTACTGCTCAGCTTGAAGAATGCTGTCTTGCTGTTTATGGAGGTGATGACGATCCGGGGACGCTCAATGTCTATTTCTGATTTTCCGGTTCGTCGGCTCTTCCGAAGTGTGAGTGCCAATGACCATCCATCGCTCTGTGCGTTCGCGAACTTTACAGCGAGGCGCGATAGATCGAAGGGCAAGTTAAAGCCAACAATGAGGTCTCCCCGTCGAATGGCTCCCCACAAAAATTGGCGCACGAACACGTTTCGACTCATCAATTTCAACTTCAACTGGGGTGGGAAGATTTCTGTCTTGGGGACATTCAGTGGACTCGCGACGTAACGCTCCAAAACGGTGCGATCCGCGCGTCGGAGATCATCGGCAAAAAATAGTCCTTCCTCGACACAAAAATAGTTATTCCGCTTCAATTCGTAGCGACGGAAGCACCCGATAGTGAGTTTTTGCGTGGGGTCTAACTTCGTTTCTGTGTCAAAAATCAGAGCGGAGCTTGGCCATTTCGTGCAGCGGAAGCCATGCCAGGGCTTCTTCGACGGCAGGGGAGCGTGGGCGCGCACGAAAACGTCGTGTCGTTCGTGCACGCCCTTTGCCTCCGCTTATTTCTTGATTTCCCGGGATCTCGCCTCGTGGAGCGCATCCAGGACAACGCACATGAAAATATTGATGGCCTTCGTTGCACGAATCAACCGCTCGACGGGATCGTCTGTATATTCAAGGTTAACACCAGCTGTTTTTATAAGTCGATGTACATAGTCGTGGTGAATTTGACACAACGAACCGTACAGCCAAATCAAATGCCTGCGGCCACCCACGTGATGTGCTTGTGAGCGAACGCCACAAATAACGCATCGAGATTTCAGAGTTCTGCGGGCAGCTTTCATCGGCCACCACCAACGGAGTAGTAGAAGGCGTCAAAGTCGAGTTGGCCCGCTTCTTCGAGTCGGATGAGGGTATCGGGATCAGTGATAAGCACATGTCCAGCCACCTTCAGCCCTTCGAACTCCAGCAGTTCCTCGGCGGCCCCGTCTTCCGCAGCACGCCATTTGCGGAGGACAACGTAGTAGCGGGATAGGAGAGTCCTTTCAATCGAACTCCGCACCACAGTTGACACAAGGCCCTGCTCGGTTGGAATCGGGAGCTTTTCGGGAAGCCGATCACTTCGGGTCGCCTTCCAAGGTTTGCCCGGCCCGCTACGGTAGAGTGCTCTGCCGACGTGACGCAGTACGGTTTGCGGCTTGATGTGCTCTTGCTTGGCGGCTTTGTTTAGTGACAAGCCCAACCGGCGCATTGCACCCAAGGCGGCACGCGCCTTCCGATGAGAAACAGATTGCCGCTGAGTTTTTGGAATCAAGAAACGCCGGCGGATTGTCGAGCGGCGGCGTTTCCTTGTTACTGCCCTTCGGCTCTTGCGGACGTCGGATTTCTGGGCCAGTCGTCGATTCGGTTTGCGTCTGGTTTTCCGGGATTTGCGTTTCATCGGCCCACCTTCTTTCGGTGGACCCGTTTTGCTTGTGGCGGGGCTTCACGCTTGAACTTGCCAGTTAACGGATGATCGCTCAACGCGAATCGATCTAGTTCGGCACGAGAAATTAATCGACGCCTGCCGACTCGAATCGAATTGATTTCGCGAGAAGCGACTAGTTTCGCGGTTGTTCGAAGGGAAAGACCAGCGAGTGAGGAAAATTCCTTGAGACTTAGTAAGACTTTTTCGGCTAGCAATTTCGTCTCCAGCATTGGACACACCAATCGGTGTGTCATCTGCCGGTTCCGTTTGCTCAGCCGGAGTAAGCCTTCATTTCCACCCCGAACCTTGCCCGCCTTTTGCGTCTCGCCCCGATGATAAGGCGAGTCTACTTGGCAAAGCTTGATATCCGTCGCGGACTCTTGCGGCGGATACCTGAGGTGCGGTCGTACTTTGGGCCGACCCACGAAGCAAGCTCTTAACTTAGTTGCCTGCTTCTGGCGTCTCTACTAAGAGACTCGGTGACGAGAGTATGCGTTAAATTTCTCCATGCCGTCAAGTGCATTTCGGTTCATCTTTAGGCCTTTCCAATCGTCTCCAGAAGTTGTAAAATATGCCTTAAAGTCCCCAAATACAGCAAGTTACGGAACACATGACAACTCGGATGGTCAAGCCAATTGTGCCTCGCCACGGAGTCGTAACCCTTCATGGCTACAAGATTTCAGTCCGTGTCGAACGCGGTCATTTGATTCTGGAAGATGGAATCGGACCGGTTCGCCGATATGGTCGATTTGCGAGGGTCAATCACGGCTTGCGACGACTGATTGTGATCGGATCAGATGGCGGGGTTTCGTTTTCCGCGCTTCGATGGTTGGCCGACCAGGACGCAGCCTTTGCGATGTTGGAGAGAAACGGGTCTGTTCTCGCAACGACAGGTCCAGTGCGTCCTTCGGACTCGCGGCTCAGGCGTGCTCAGTCGCTAGCGCATCAGACAGGCGCAGCCCTACAAATTAGTCGAGGACTTATTTCTCAGAAGCTTGAAGGACAAGAACGGATTGTTCGTGGTGTTTTTCAGGATTCGGTCCTCGCTGGCAGGATAGCGTTTTTCCGGGCCCAATTAGTCGGAGCTAAGACAGTTGAGGTCGTCCGACAGTTTGAATCACAAGCTGCACAGGCCTATTGGTCCGCGTGGCGTACTTTGCCGATTCATTTTCCCACAGCTGACTGCCGCCGACTGCCCGACCACTGGCGTACCTTCGGCACTCGTAAATCAGTCCTAACCGGGTCCCCTCGGCTTGCAGTCAATCCACCAAACGCGATGCTGAACTACATGTATACCCTACTCGAATCGGAGTCGCGCTTGGCTGCGGCAGCGGTAGGACTTGATCCTGGTATTGGTGTTCTGCACGTTGACACGGATGCACGCGACAGTTTGGCTTGTGATCTGATGGAACCGGCTCGGCCTCACGTCGACGCATACCTGCTGAAGTGGCTTACGGAAGGGCCGCTGCGACGGGAATGGTTCTTTGAGCAACGCGATGGCAATTGCAGACTCATGGGTTCGTTCGCTATTAGGCTTTCTGAAAGCCTATCGACATGGAGTCGAGTCGTTGCGCCGATTGCTGAATGGATTTCCCAGATGGTGTGGTCTACGGCACGGAAGCCTGCGAGGCTGATGCTTCCGCCTACTCATCTGACTCAGAGTCATCGTCGCCAAGCCAAGGGGAAGTTGAATCCCCCGGTCGCCGACCCGCCACGGCCTCCACGACTATGCCGAACCTGCGCAGCAACCGTAACTGCCGGACACCACTACTGTCCATCCTGCGCAGTCGCCGTTAGCACTGAAGAGCTTGTGAAGGGTGCACAAAAGGGGCGGCTCGCCTCGCATAGTTTTGAAGCACAGGCGAACCGGGCTGAAAAAGGACGCCGAAACACTTTCGCTCGGTGGGCTTGGAAACCGTCGAATCAGCCAGCTTGGCTGAACGATCAGGCTTATCGCGAAAAAATTCACCCCGGTCTAGCAGGAGTGGCGGTTCGTGTCATAGCCTCAACGCTTGGAATCTCGCTACCGTATGCGTCAAATATCCGCTCCGGTAAACTACAACCTCATCCACGACATTGGCAGACACTCGCGGGTCTTGTCGGGATACTGGACGGCTAAGGCAGGTGCTCGCAGCTTGTCATCTGATTACCGAAGGCTTTCTAGTATAGCCTCGGAGTCGATTGTCTGAGAGATGATGAGCTTCACTCCGGGATGATAATGAAATACGCATGGGTACGGCTGGTTCAGGGTCTCGCGATCTGGCGCATGGAGTATCACTGGCTTGCCCAACGCGAGAGCAGCGCCGATTTCTACGTGTGTTCCGTTGCCGCCCGGGAGAAGTGCGATTAGGATGTCGGCTTGAAGTACACCATCGAGCTCTGCCTTGGCAATTGCCGCGTTTCCCTCAGGGCCTTCACCGTCTTCCGGTTTCCATGCGAATGTTCGCTGCCAACCGTGCTTCTCCAGCTCTTTGGAGAGAGCGTCCGCTCTTGCGCTGCGATCCTTCCTCGAAGAGACAAAAAAGCGCATAGCACTAGCCTACCAACTCTCAGCCGAGCTGTTCGTTGCCGAGAGTTCGCCAAAGATACCAGCAAGCCACAGATCTAAAGGGACGCCACTTTTCACCTAGTTCTTCGACGTTTTGCGATCCTCCATAAATATTTCTGATTGCTCGTTCGAGCCCTACATCACCCAGGGGCAGAACGTCCCGCTCGCGTAGGACCATGATCTTGAACACAGATAAAGTCCAAGGACCAATTCCTTTTATTCCGACCAGGGCTTGTTCCCACGGATGACCGTCTCGCACGTTCGATTGGATGTCATCTGATTTCCGCAATATATCAGCGCAGCACTCTGCTCGACGCTGTGAAAGACCGATGTTTTTGAACAACGATGCTTCCGGAGCGTCAAGCGAGCTAGGCTCGACCCAAGCTGGATATACAGATTTAGCACGCTCCGCAAGTCGACATGCGAGGAGGGTAGAAACTTGCTGAGCCATAACTATGCGCACTAGGCCCCAGATTGGGTTCTCATTCGGAAATGATGGCCAGCGAGTCGATTCTGAACAGATTAGAGCAGCCAAATTAAGATCCCGCTCTGCGAGCCAACGCTCAGGGCTTGGCAAGTTGCCTAGCGATTGTGTTCCGCTTCCACCTTGCATCGCTTTTCCCAAGTGATCTCACCTTTGTTTTCTCGGGCTTTGCTGACGTGCATTTGGAGCGTACAGTGCTCCCAGCGTCGCTTTAGCGTCTTTTTCGCATTTGTTGCGGTGGTCACGTTTGCTAATTCCGAAGCGAACTCTTGACACTCGCCAAAGGTCAGGGCTCCTAATTTATTTTTAACATCGGTCGTGATCTCGACTTTGAGATCTCTGAGTTTGTCAGCAATATTTATCTTGGATTGCCCCCAATCAGACTTGCGAATTTTTGATTCATACGTCGGCGGCATCACTTGGATCACGTGATCAAACCGGCCCTGACGCCGAATAGCCAAGTCGAATTCTCCTATATTGTTTGTCGCGAGTATGAACACTAGAGTACCCCGCCTATGGATGCTAGCCAATTTGGGAAGCATCGCGGTAGTGAGGAATCTTGATAGCGCTTCGGCGTGCGACGAATCGCGTTCACGAACAAGTTCATCAAATTCATCGAATAGAACAACAACGCGTTCCGTCCATTCGAGCATTCGGAAGATGGCATTAGCCTCAGCCTGAATACCATCAAGCCCAGTTCGAAGAAGGCGAGATGGATCAATGGATAGATACGGCCACCCAAGAAAATCGGCAACCTTCTTTGAAAGATCAGTCTTCGAGGTCCCAGGCGGTCCGAAGAAAATTGCGGCTCTGGGTGTGTTAGGGCTGAAGCGCTTTCCTCGTGCAATTTTGTCGACTTCAAGCGCTAGCGGTTCAATAAATTTAAGCCACAGGAATTTTTTAAGCGGATATCGCTGCTTGTCAACAACAAGCTCACTGTCGAGGACCTCGGGCGCAAATTCACTTTCCGTTTTCTTAGGTCGCTCAGAAAAGCGAGGTGTCGGCGATTCCAGATAGCGAAACAGTTCTCTCCGAACCACTTCGGCAAGAAAGCGATCAAGCTCGTAGAAGAAATGATAAACGGACGCTGTCGCCCACGACTCAGGTTCCGCTTGATTTGGATGGTGACCAGAATTCCACACCATTATTTTGTCATCGACACGATACACATTGCTTGAGACCGCTTCAGCAACTGCCCTGAGATTCGGGAGGTAGTCAAATAACAACTCCCTTAGATCAGGCTCGCTAAGAAGTTGTGCCAACATTTCATATTCGTAGCAGTGCGCATTTCCGAAATCGGGGTAGTGAAAGAGGGGGCGGCTCAAGGGCCATGTTCCGTCTTTAAGCTGACAGTCGAAAAAGGTCTTGAGTGCGGCCCGCTGGATACTGGCTTGTTGTGGGTTGATCAACGAGCTAGACGTAAGTGAAGTAACAACTATAAGTAAGTAGGCGAGAGAAAATGGGTCTTGGGTCTTACTATCCGCGTGGATTAAGGCCAACTGGCGGGCGAGTTCTGCCCATGCCCACGTTTTGACACTTTCGCTGAGGTCCTTTAGTTTTCCGCGACGTTTCAGCGTTCGAACGACAAGTTGCGTCAGATATCCAGACGGTGGGTATGGTTTCATGGTGACCCCACCATCGCCAGCGCGAATCTGGCTCTGAAGAATTTTCTCTTTCTTGTCGACGAGATCTTTCTCAGTACCGTCTAAGGGTTCGGAGTAGCGATCTTCCAACGCTGTAACGGCTTCGAGTACCCACGCCGTAGTGAATGGATTGTTCGCTTTGAGACCGGCACTCTTTTTTCGAGAGAGAAGATACGTGATCAAGGCCTTGCTTTGTTTCTTGTCAGCCACTCCTTGCCAGAAATCCGTAGCCACCAGCGAAAGAATTGCGGTAGCCGAGCTCGAAACTGAAGTCTTGGTCGTATTCTGGTCCGCAACGTGCTTAAAACCAACGTCAGATCGAAAATGTCTTAGGGAGTCGACTTGGTGCTTGAGTATTTCCTTGCAGAAAAAGCGAAACGATTCGAGTTTTTCGAAACTGAATTGTCGAGCCTGTTTTGCAACGGATCTGGGTGTCCGAGGCATAGTATTCAAATCGTGCTATTGCAGGCGCGTTGGAAACTCCAGATTTTCTCGAATAATTGTTGCATCGCTGTATACCTGAATCTCCGGTTTTTCAAAGGGTTTGAGAGTCGTTAAGTTCGCGGCAATCCGGTCGAGCAAATAATGTGCTTTTTCCACAGTTGCGCGCGGATCAATCAAGATGCCCGGAATCGTTCTCCGCCGTGGAACAGTAGACTCAATTTTCACAACTTCAGCGATGGATGGTACAACCCGCACATACTGACGTAGAGTAAGATCGCTCGGTGCATGTGTCGCAAAAATTGGGATGCCACAAGCAGCAGCATATCCGATTTCCATAGACGCCGATTGACCAACATATCCGTCGGGGCATACCAACCAGAGAAAGCTGGATGCACGAATTGAGTCCAGGTGGCGGTCCTGAACAAGTCGGACCGATCTTATGGGATCACTTGCAACGAACAAGAATTCACCCTGAAACGCGACAACTCGCGGGTCAGCCGGGGATAGGACATGGACGGATAGGGACGCCAACTCGTGGACGGCCCTGGTAATGACCTCCATGTGTCGGTGAAAGCTGCCGGATACGGTTGCGGTTAGCATAGGCACCTCGAAACTCGCGGCCTAGCGAGACTCGAATTTCGGCGGACGCAGCGAAGGATGAGAAGTATACGCCTGTGCGCTGTCAGCCGCACTCCTCCCAAACAAGTAGTGCAATTCTTCTCCCACATCTTGCGATAGCCTGATTTCTCCTACTCCTTTGTTTACAACTAAAAAGCCCGTTGTCTGTCAATTAAACTTAACATTAAAGTTTAATTGACATATGCAAATTGTCAACGATAATTTCCACTTATGTCCAAACGCAGTGCTGATTCCGAGCTTCGTCGCGCAATTGTCAGCGGCCTGACAGACGCCATTCGAAAGAACAGGTTGACGAAGTCAAAGGCAGCCGAATTGTTGGGGGTTAAGCGTCAAACACTGTGGCTTTACCTTCGTGGCAAAGCCACACCGGGCGGGGATGTACTGAGGAGAGCGTTTGACCTCTGGGGACTGAGAATTGAGCTAGGAAACTACGTCATCACGAAGGAGTCTTTTGGTCTGAGGCCTGAACCTGTTGGACCGTCAGCCGAACAGCTCAGCTTATTAGATCAGTTAGAAAAAATTAGCGATGATCAATTGGAAGTCGCGGCGATGGGGCGGCGGGGCGAGTATTTTGAATTCAAGATCCGCATAAAAGCGACAGCCACGATAAAAGAGGCATGACGCTCGCCTGCGCGGCGGCTCCTCGAAGGCACATTCATAACGGGAGCGATCAATGAGTGGCGACGATGACTATGACTATGATGATGAACCGGACCTTGAGCACTTACGCGAACAATTCATGCCAGAACTCTACGAGGATTTTGCTCGGGACGTGCTTTCTGGCAAGGATGATCTCTATGGGGAAATCATTGACCAATTCACCTCCGAACGGCTTCAGTCTTTTTATCTTTCTCATCCAAACGTGGCAGAGGGTGCTCTCGCCGCACTTGCAGAAGCCCGAGCATTAAAGGCTCTGCACCCTTCAGCGGCATTGGTTTTTGCCGCTATCGCAATCGAGGTAGGACTAAAAACAACACTGTTGAAACCTATCCTTCATGGCATGGTCAGTATTGATTCTGCAGCCGCCTTGGTTGCCGCCCTTGTCCCCGATCAACAGAATGATAGTTTCAAGAAAGTCCTCTTCGGTATTCTTAAGGAAGTGGGAGGCGTGGACCTCCCTGCGTTCAAACGACCGGGTTGCGATCAAACACTTTGGGAAGAAATTGCCAACGTCCGGACAAAAAGGAACGATGTGATCCACAAGGCCGGTCCAGTATCAACGGTGGATGCGGAACGCTCTATTGAAATTGCGTCAACAGTTCTTGAGGTTTTGTTTCCGCAGGTCATAGCGGCACTCGAATTGAAAACGGACGCGAACCTTCGGATTGTTGCCAAATAGAACGCCGGAGAGCGAAGCGTTAACAATCCTACTTATCCTCTGTGACCAGCCCGAGTTTTTGTACCACGGCGAATGAGAGAGTTTACACCACAACCTCATCGGGCAAGGGTGCAAATGGCGGCTCGCAGGGAGCCGTAGGCGACCGGAGAGCCGCC
>JBARJI010000048.1:0-91531 GCA_049800195.1 Candidatus Acidiferrum sp. | reverse complement strand
CTCTCCGGTCGCCTACGGCTCCCTGCGAGCCGCCATTTGCACCCTTGCCCGATGAGGTTGTGGTGTAAACTCTCTCATTCGCCGTGGTACAAAAACTCGGGCTGGTCAGTAGAAGGTGTCTCCCCTCCAACAGGAGGAGTTGATTCCCACTTCACCCTTTGGCATGTCCTCCGTGGCCCCCATGTAAGGCGCGTCGAAGAACGTCTCTTCGGGTTTCATGGGTTTCAGTTTCGCTTTTCCTCGAATTTCAATGGACATTCCTGGCTTGAGTTCAATCTCGGTCCAAGGCATCTCGTCAGAACCGTACAACCGGAGAAGCGGTACGTCCAAGTATCGCTCGTTCGATTCTTCGGACATCCCGAGCCAAATCTCCATCGCAGCGTACCTGAAGCTGACATTTGGGTCATCGGGCTCAAGGTCGGCTACGTTGAAAACAGTGGGGACTTTAACCGTTTCAAGCCCAGCGGTCCTGACCTCAAGCGTGTAACGGAACTCGTCCCCGATGCAGTATTCGATTCGGTCCAGCGAAACCAGCGAGACAATTAACTTACCCGATGTCATCCCCCCGCAACGACCTCCGAGAACCTTGTTCGGAGGGAAGGGCTTTGGGAGATGCTTTCTTGGCTTGGAAACGGTTGAGCTGAAGTCCAGAATCGTAATGCGCTGGGCTGCAGGGTTGAGGGCGCCAGCCACGCCAATCAACCAAACGAGGAGTAGTAGTCTCTTGTTCCGGTGGAGAAGGTTGTAAATGAAGCCGCGCCTCATCGCCGCTAATTGTAGATTCTCTATTCGGCTGAGGGGAATAGAACCTTAGTGCCAGAGCCTAACTCCTGGCAGCGGTTACGGGAAACTGTCGCAGTGCCATAGAAAGACTCCGCTAGGTGAATTGTGAATATTTGGCTATAATTATGGTTTGCGTTTGAAGAGCTGGCCCCGCCTGAGTGGGTCTGCAGGGAATACGAAGATGAATCCGGTTATCGCTAAATTGCATGAAGCGCAGCTGCGCAAAGACCTCCCCGAATTTCGCCCCGGCGACACGGTACGCGTGAACGTGCGCTTGAAGGAAGGCGAGGGCGAGAAGGAAAAAGAACGCTTGCAGGCGTTCGAAGGGGTGGTGATTTCGAAGAAAGGCCGGGCTTCGGGCGCGACGTTTACGGTGCGCCGGGTGAGCTTTGGCGTGGGCATCGAGCGGATTTTCCCGCTGCATTCGCCTTCGATTAGCTCGATCGAAGTGGTGGGCAAGGGCAAAGTCCGCCGCGCGCGGCTCTATTACCTGCGCGAACTGCGTGGAAAGGCTGCTCGCATCAAGCGCGCCGCGCGAGAAGAAGTGGCCGCCGTGGCCACGGCTGGAGCAGAAACCAAGGGGTAAGCGAAACCCTCACATTGGAAGGACGATTTCACCAAGGGGTCCCAGTTTTACTGGGGCCCTTTCTGTTTTTCATCCCTCGTGTTGCGCTGCCGATCAGGGCTGGACGTTGGTTACGCCTTCCGCGCCTCGCTTTGGAAAATGTTGCTGGTACCAGGCGATGGAGCGGTCGGTCCAGTCGATCACGTGCTTGGTTTCGCGGATGCCGTGGCCTTCGCGCGGATAGCGCACGAAGATGGCCTCCGTCCCCACATCTTTTAGCGCGATGAAAAATTGTTCCGCCTCGGCGATGGGCACGTCGTTGTCATTTTCGCCGTGGCACAGCATGGTGGGTGTGTGGGCCTGTGCCACGAAACGTAACGCCGAGCGCTTCCAGGCTTCGTCCATCAGCGTGCCTTGGTGGAAGAATTGGCCAAACTCCATTTCCTCGTATTGGTTGTAGTAGGTCATGTAGTTGTAGCTGATGAGGTTGGAGATGCCGGCGGTGGGAATCGCCGCTTTGAATTCGTTGGTCTGCGTGATGAGCCAGTCCGTGAGCTGGCCGCCGTAGCTGACGCCTTCAATGCCCATGCGTTCGCGGTCGATCCAGAGGTTGCGGCGCACGGCCGCGCTCACGCCGTAGAGAACGTCCTGGCCCTCGTTGCCGTCCTGATCGCCGAAGACGGCGTCGGCGAATTTTTGTCCGTAGCCGGTCGAGCCGCGATAATTCACGTTGAGAACGGCCCAGCCGAGCGCGGCATACACCTGATTCCTGAAATTGAAAGCAGGGCCATTCTGGCCGTGTGGACCGCCATGAATGTTCACGATAAGTGGGTGCTTCGAGGTCGCGGTCATGCCGAGAGGCTTGGTGAGAAAGGCTTCGACTTCGAATCTGTTGTCGTTGCTGACGAAGGTGAAAGGCTCGACTTCGGCAATTTGTTTTCCCGCGAGGACTTCCGCGTTCAAGTCCGTGAGCTTGCGCGCGGCACCGTTGCCATTCTTAAGGTAAAGCTCGCCCATATCGCGCAGCGAAGTGAAGGCGTAGGCCAGCGTGCCGTCCTTGCCGACGGAAAAGCCGCCAACGCTGCCGAGATCTTTCACGACATATTCGGGTGCGCCGCCGCCGATGGGTAGCCGCACTAGATGGTTGCTTCCACGCTCTTGGACCGTGAAATAAACGGCGTCGCCATCGGGCGCCCAATGTGGCGAGCCTTGGCGAGCGTCAATCACGCCGCCAATTTCGTGGCGATCGCTGCCATCGGCGTTCATCAGCCAGACGTGCGTGTCTTCCATGGTGGTTTCGCGGTCGGTTAAGCCGCGGGTTGTGCCGCGATAGGCGATATGCTTGCCGTCGGGCGACCAGAGCGGACCGTATTCGTTGTACTCGGTGGCGGTCAGACGCCGGATGCTGTTGTCGGCCAAGTTGAGCGCGAAAATATCGTAATTGAAAAATTCGTCCTGATTGGGTTCGTGGTTCGAGGCAAAGAGAATTTCCTTGCCATCGGGCGACCAGTCGATGGAATGCTCGTCGTAGATGCCTTGCGTCAGTTGGCGAACTTGTTTGGTGGCTACGTCGACGGCGAAGATGTGCAGGCGCTGATTGTCGTTGAAGCGCGTCATGCCTTCGCCGGCGTCGGGCTTGGACAAATAGCGCGTGATGACCCGCGGATCGCCGCTGGCCTCGGCGGCGCGTTCGTCCGGCGTCGAAGAAATGAAGGCGAGCTGCTTGCTGTTGGGCGACCATGTGACGTCTTGGCCTTCGCCGGGCAGAGGGCTGTTCGTGCCGTGCATGGGCGCGAGCATCGTAACCCCGGAGCCGTCCGCGCGGGCAAGAAGCAAACCGTGCTGCTCTCCAACGCTGCCTTGGAAAGCCAGCCATTTGCCATCGGGAGACCAGACGGGATTGCCGGCCACGTCTTTTTCGCTGCCAACGAGAATGGATTTTTGCGTTGCGAGATCCATGATCCAAAGTTGCGTCGAGGGACGGCCGGGGCGATCGTAGACAATCACCGTATAAGCAATGTGATGGGTGTCCGGCGAGAGGACAGCGTCGCCGACGGAGCGAAAGCGGGTAAGGTCGCTAGTGGTCAAACCTTGCGCCGCGCCAAACGGGGCGAGAGCAAGAAACGCGGCGAGGCTCAGAAAGCATAAGCTGGCGCGAAGCTGGAAGGAATGCGTGCGTGGATGCATGGAATTCTCCTGAAGAGCAATTTCGCTGCAAAATTAGCCCGGCCATCGTAGGTCCCGCGGGCCGGTGCGGTCAACGAGACTTGTTACGGGACCGTGCTGGGGCGGATTTCAAGAGCGATCTGCGGGCAGCTCGGGGCGCGGCATGGGAATTTTACAGAGTTGTGAAACATTTTCCTCGCGATTTCGTCTGTACGGTTAAGCGACCTGTTGACAATCAACAGGAGTTGGCATAGCTTCCTGTTGATTGTCAACAGGAGAATGGGGATGGCGCAACCGCACGGCGAAGTGTTGCAAGGCACGCTGGACTTGATCGTGCTGAAGACGCTCGAGGCCCTAGGGCCGCTGCACGGCTACGGAATCGCCGTGCGCATTCAGCAGGTTTCGGCCGATCTGCTCAAGCTCAATCAAGGAACACTTTATCCCGCGCTTCTGCGGCTGGAGCAGCGCGGCTGGATTACCTCGAAATGGGGCGTTTCCGAGAACAATCGCAAGGCCAAGTTTTACTCGCTGACACGCAGCGGGAGGAAACAGCTTTTGGCGGAGACGGAAGGCTGGGAACGCATGGCCGCGCTGATGGCCCGCCTCCTGGGCCGTACCGAAGGAGCGTGACATGGAATGGCTGCGAGTTTTTGTATCGCGCTTTTGGGGATTTTTCGGCAAGCGCCGGCAGGAATGCGATTTAGACACCGAACTGCGCGCGCACATCGATGCGCTCGCGGAAGAAAACATCCGTCGCGGAATGAATCCGCAGGAAGCGCGCTACGCCGCCCGGCGCGAATTCGGCGGCGTGGAACAAACCAAGGAACTGTATCGCGAGCAGCGCAGCCTTCCGTTTCTCGAAACATTGTTCCAGGACATCCGCTTCGGAGCGCGCATGCTCGCGAAAAATCCTGGGTTCACTTGCGTGGCCGTTCTTACGCTCGCTCTCGGAGTCGGCGCCAACACGGCTATCTTCAGCATTATTGACGCCGTTCTCCTGCGTCCGCTGGCCTTCAAGGAGCCATCCCGGCTCGTGGTGCTTCACGAGAGCATTCCGAAAATGGGTTATCCCAAGATGGACTTTTCCGTGCCTGACCTTTCTGTCTTTGTGCGCGGGCAGAACTCTTTCAGCGCCATCGTCGCATACCAGGGCGAACGCGTGGACATTTCCGGACACAGCGAACCGGAACGCATCTCGGCCGCGCGCATCTCGGCTTCTCTTTTTCCAGTGCTTGGCGCAGAGCCCGCGCTTGGCCGGGAATTCACTGCGGACGAAGACGCGCCCGGCCACGCACTCGCCATCCTGAGCTATGCGCTCTGGCAGCGCCGGTTCGGCGGTGCCCCGGACGTGATCGGCCAGACCATCGCGATCGACCGCCAGCCCTATACGATCATCGGCGTTATGCCGCGCAATTTTGTTTTTCCCCTCCCAAGCGCCGAGGGCAACGGCCAGCCCGCCGATCTGTGGATACCCATGGCGTTCACGCCGACTGAATTCCAGGACTGGGGCGGTTCCTATTTTTATAGCGTTCTTGGACGCCTCAAGCCCGGAGTCAGCCTGGCGCAAGCCCGCGCTGAAGCGGACTCACTCGCTCGCAGAATCGTTGACAGCTATCCCGCTGCCATTGTCAGCTTCGCTCGCAAAGGCGAACTGGCCATTCCCATGGCGCCGCTGCAGCAGGATCTAGCCGGCTCCGTGCGTCCTTTGCTGCTCGTCCTGATGGCTGCTGTAACTTTCGTGCTGCTCATTGCCTGCGCGAACATCGCCACTCTGCTGCTCTCGCGAGCGGCGTCGCGTCAAGAGGAGATCGCGGTTCGCACCGCGCTCGGGGCCACGCGTCTTCGGCTGTTGCGCCAATTTTTTACGGAGAGCCTTGTACTGTCTCTCGCCGGTGGCACGCTTGGACTTTTTCTCGCCTTTTGGGCCCGCGACCTGATGCTTAGTCTTGTTCCGCCAAGCATCCCGCTGCCGCATCACGTGCCCCTCAGCGGGGCTGTTCTTGCCTTTGCCCTCGGCGTATCGATTTTTTCGGCTCTGCTATTCGGCCTGGCGCCTGCTTTTCAAATCTCATCGTTTTCCGTCCAGAGTTCCTTGCGCGAGAGCGGCGGTGGTGTCAAGACATCCCGCTGGCGTTTTCGCTTGCAGGGGGTATTCGTCACCGTGGAATTTGCCCTGGCTCTCGTTTTGCTGGTGGCGTCGGGACTTTTGATCCGCAGCTTCGCAAAATTGCTTGAAACCGATCCCGGCTTTCGACCCGATCACATCCTGACTATGAACGTTCCGCTTCCGCGGCCCGTCTATTCCCAAGTGCCGCAGGTAGAGAATTTCTATCAGCAAGTCCTCGCCAAAATTTCGAATTTGCCCGGCGTGGAAAGCGTGGGTGTCTCGAACGATTTGCCGCTAAATGCGCGAGAGATGGTCTCCATTACTCTCGAGGGGCGGAGCAACGCCGAGGATAAAACGCCTCAGGCGATTTGTCAGACCTGGGTGATGGGAGACTACCTGCAAACGATGGGAATTCCGCTGCTCGAGGGAAGGTGGTTTACGCCCGAAGACCGCGCCGGCTCGCAAGAAGTCACTATTGTCAGCCGCTCTGCAATGCAGAAATTCTGGCCGGGCCAGAGCGCCATCGGCAAGCGCATCCGCTGGGGGATGAACGGGCCTTGGGAAACCGTGGTGGGCGTGGTCGGCAACGTCAATCAACAGGGTCTGGATACTCCACTAGCGCCGCACGTGTATCGCCCGTATTTGCAACTCAACCGCGGTTTGCTCGAGCAAGATCCTTTTGCCGACTTGCACGCCATGAACGTGGCTGTGCGCACGCAGGTAGACCCCGCCTCGCTGACTTCTGCCTTGGTTGCGCGCGTTCATTCACTCGATCCTGATTTAGCGATAGTGGACATCGAACGATGACGCAAGTGATCAGCTCTTCGGTCGCAGGCCCTGAATTCAATACGGTTCTGCTGGGGGCGCTTGCAGGCTTGGCACTCTTCCTTTCCGCCATCGGGATTTATGGCGTCCTGGCTTATGTGGTTGCGCAACAGACGCACGAGATCGGCATCCGCATGTCTCTTGGCGCAAAACCGCGAGATGTTCTCGGCCTCATTCTGGGCAGGGGAGCACGGCTGGCCGGAATGGGCGCGGGATTCGGCCTCGCGGCGGCTCTGGTCCTGACGCGATTGATGAAAGGGCTGTTGTACGGCGTCAGCGCGATGGACCCGCTCACGTTTGTGTGCGTCGTGATCTTACTCGTCGCCGCAGGGTTGCTGGCGAGTTACATTCCGGCGCGGCGCGCCACCAAAGTCGATCCCATGGTTGCTTTGCGATATGAGTAGTACGACGCGCAATCCGCCGCTTGAAGTAATCGGAGCATAAACATGATGTGGTTGCGTATTTTGGCTGCTCGAATTCGAGGAATGTTTGGTAAGACGCGACGCGAGCGGGAACTCGACGCCGAAGTACGCGCGCACATCGACGCGCTCGCGGAGGAAAACATCCGCCGCGGCATGAGCCTAGAAGAAGCGGGCCACGCCGCCCGGCGAGAATTCGGTGGCGTGGAACAAACCAAAGAACTGTATCGCGGGCAGCGCAGCCTTCCGTTTCTGGAAACATTGTTCCAGGACATCCGCTTCGGAGCGCGCATGCTGCGCAAATCCCCCGGCTTTACCATCGCCGCCGTCCTGACTCTCGCGCTGGGCATTGGCGCAACAACCGCGATCTTCTCCGTCGTGGATGCCGTGTTGCTTCAGGGGTTGCCGTATCACGACTCAAACCGACTGATGCTGGTCCGCGAAAAGCTTCCAAAATTCTTCTCAGGCGCAGCGGCAGTTTCCGCGCCAGATATCGCTGTGATGGCTCGCGAGAATCGCGTCTTCACCAGCGTCGCTGCATTTACAAGCCGCAAAGCAAATCTTTCAGGTGCAGGCGCCCCGGAGCGAGTCTCGACTGCCCGCATCTCGGCAAATGTATTTTCCTTGCTCGACGCCTCGCCCGTCATCGGCCGCATTTTTCGCGAAGGAGAAGATCAATCCGGCCATTTCGTCACCGTACTCAGCTATGGGTTATGGCAACGGCGCTTCGGCGGCGATGCCAGCGCTGTCGGCCGTTCCGTCATGCTGAATGGGCAGTCGTACACCATCGTCGGGGTAATGCCGCAGGGATTCGAGTTTCCTCCACGGGGTTTGCTCGAATACGAACCGGCGGACCTCTGGGTCCCAATGGCGCTCACGAAAGACGAGCTGACCGACCTCGGCGACAATTTCGACTGGGGTGTTATCGGGCGATTAAAGGCGGGCCTCACGCCGGCGCAGGCCCGATCCGACATGAATGTGGTTGCTGCGGATGTCCTCAAGTCGTGGGGCGTTCCTCCCACCATGCATATCGAGTTGAACTTGCTGGTCACACCCTTGCGCGAAGTCGTCGTCGGCAATGTACAGACGCTGATGTATCTGCTTCTCGGAGCAGTCGGCCTGCTGTTGCTTATTGCGTGTGCGAATGTGGCCAACCTCCTTCTCGCCCGCACCTCCGCGCGGCGCAAGGAAATGGCTATGCGCGTAGCGCTCGGCGCGGCCCGCGGCCGTGTAATCCGGCAGCTGCTAACGGAGAGCCTTTTGCTCGCGTTCTCCGGCGGAGCCCTGGGCTTGTTCGCCGCCGCATGGGGCACAAAACTGCTCGCCGCCCTCGCTCCCGACAATATTCCGCAGGTTCAGGGCATCGGAGTCGACCACGCCGTTCTCCTTTTCGCCGCGCTCCTCTCGGCTGTAACCGGTGTGCTCTTCGGACTGGCTCCCGCATGTGCAGCCAGCCGGACCGACATGAACGAAATGATTAAGGAAGAAGGCCACGAGGGCGCCGGAGGCAGGAGCAGCGTTTCCACGCGGAGTGCCTTTGTAGTCGCGCAAGTAGCGATCGCGTTCGTGCTCGTCATCGGGAGCGGTCTTTTGATCCGCAGTTTCATCGGCGCTCAAAGTTCCCGCTCCGGAGTACAAGCGGGAAACGTGTTGACGGCAACCATCTCTCTCCCGCCCGCGCAGTATTCGCAGTCCGCCCAAGCGGAGCAATTTTTTCAGCAATTGACGGAGCGGATGGAGAGCACTCCCGGAGTCGAGTCCATCGGCTTTTCCACCGATCTTCCCACCGAGATGGATTGGGATCATATCTTTGTCGTCGAGGAACATTCGACTTCTGCAAAAGGGCAAGCCCCGCAAAGCGCAAACAGTCTCGAGCTCGGAAATTATTTCCAGGCTCTCGGCGTACCGTTGATTCGCGGCAGATTTTTCACTCCTGAAGAAGAAAAAGGTCACGCCGACGTCCTCATCATCAGCGCCGGGATGGCCAAACAATACTGGCCGGGCGAAGATCCAATCGGCAAACGCGTGAAATGGGGCACTGCGGAATCGAAGGATCCTTGGCTCACCGTCGTCGGAGTCGTCGGCGACGTGAAGCAGAGAGCGCTGGACCAGCCGGCGCTCGCGCACACCTACGAGCCGTATCTGTGGGTTTGCTCGCACAAGGGCGCTATGCAAAACAATCTATGCGACACTTTAAATGTTGCTGTGCGCTCGCATACCGCGCCCGCGAGCGTCCTTTCAGGATTACAGACTGCCTTGCACGACATCGACCCGGCCGAGCCGCTCACGCGCGTGCGCACCTTGCGCGATGTTCTCGAAAGCTCCATCGCGCCTCGCCGGTTCAATACTTTCTTGCTCGCCATCTTTGGTTGCGCTGCGCTCCTGCTTTCTTCCATCGGCTTGTACGGCGTGATCTCCTACTCCGTTAGACAACGCTCCCACGAGATCGGAATCCGCATGGCGCTGGGAGCGCAGCCTCGCGACATCTTGCGCGTGATTCTCGGGCAGGGATTGAAATTGCTGGCCACCGGCGTGGCAATTGGCTTCGCAGCTTCGCTGGTGCTCACGCGCCTGATGGCCGATTTGCTTTATGGAGTGAGCACGACGGATCCACTGACCTTCGTCACCGTCACGGCGTTGCTCGCCTTTGTCACTTTGTTGGCCTGCTACATTCCTGCCCGGCGCGCGATGAAGGTCGATCCCATGATTGCTTTAAGATACGAGTGACGGTGCAGCGACGCTGCGGCGTGCTAAAATCTCCGCTCAATGGGACGCCTTTGCTCTTCCCGTTTCGAGCGAGCGGCGCGGCAACTTGGCTGGATGCGCATCGCGGGCCTGGATGAGGCCGGGCGTGGCGCGCTCTTTGGCCCGGTGGTCGCCGCCGCGGTGATTCTGAATCCCAAGCGGCGCATTGTCGGCCTGGACGATTCGAAAAAGCTTGCCGCGGAGCGCCGGAGCGAACTTGCAGTCCGCATTCGCGAACATGCACTTGCGTGGGCCGTGGCGGAAATCGACGCGCAGCGCATCGACGCTTGGAACATTTATCAAGCCAGTCGGCAGGCCATGACCGCCGCGCTGCAACAACTCTCGATCCAGCCGGATTATTTGCTCATCGACGCCATGCAGCTCGATGTTCTGATCGAGCAGAAATCGCTGATTAAAGGCGACGCGCGAAGCGTTTCGATCGCCGCAGCCTCCATTCTTGCCAAGACTCACCGCGACACATGCATGGAAAAATGGGACGCCGTGTATCCGCAATACGGCCTGGCTCGGCACAAAGGTTACGCGACGCCGGATCATCTGGAGGCTTTGCGCCAGTACGGTCCCTCGCCGCTACATCGGCATTCGTTCGCGCCCGTGCGCGACGCGAGCTGTTGGGCGGCCGGCGCCACGCAAACTCCGCTACCGCTTTTTTAGCGCCTCAAATAGAATCTCCGCCGGACATCTTAGGGGTCCTTTCAATGCCTTGGAAACGGCTCATGCGACGCGCAGCGATTTTTCTTGGGATTTTCTCGGTAACTTCCTGTGTCTGGATTTTTTCCGCTCAATTCGCGGGGAATTCGCCAGAAACCGAAGCACAGAGCCTGCTGGCGTCGTCGCCTCCGATGGGCTGGAACAGTTGGGACTCCTATGGGGAAACCATCGGCGAATCGGACATCCGAGCGAACGCCGCCTGGATGGCGGAGCATTTGAAAGCGTACGGCTGGGAATACGTTGTGGTGGATGAAGGCTGGTACGTGACGAATCATTCCGTCGGCACGCAGTCCGCCGCCGCGCAATTTAGCCTCGATGCCAACGGCCGCTACATTCCCGCAATCAACTCCATTCCCTCGGCCGGGCAGGGGGCCGGCTTCAAGCCACTCGCCGATTACGTGCACTCCCTCGGCCTCAAGTTTGGTATTCACATCTTGCGTGGCATCCCCCGGGAAGCGGTTGCAAAAAACCTTCCGATTGCTGGCTCTTCGTTTCACGCCAAAGCAGCCGCGGATGTCTCAGACACCTGCCTTTGGAATCCTTACAATTATGGCGTGAAGAATTCACCTGCTGGGCAGGCGTACTACGATTCCATCGCAAGGCTTTACGCCGAATGGGGAGTGGATTTCCTGAAGGTCGATTGTATTTCGAGCCACCCTTACAAGGGCGACGAAATTCGCATGATCAGCCCGGCGCTTCGCAGAGCGCATCGCCCCATCGTATTGAGCCTTTCGCCCGGGCCCGCTCCGCTCGATAAAGCGCTGGAGTTGCGGCGCTACGCGCAAATGTGGCGGATTTCGGATGATGTTTGGGACGTGTGGCGCAGCGACAAGGGTTTTCCGCAAGGGGTAGCAAACCAATTTGAACGCGCGGCGAAGTGGGCGAAATATTCGGGTGGGGGACACTGGCCGGACGCGGATATGCTTCCGCTTGGACGGCTGGAACCCGCGGCCGGCTGGGAAAAGCCGCGCAACACGCGCCTCACGCACGACGAGCAGCGCACCCTGCTCACTCTGTGGTCCATCTTTCGCTCGCCGCTGATCATGGGAGGCAATCTGACTTTGTGCGACGACTGGACCGAATCGGCGCTGACGAACGCGGAGCTGATCGGGGTCGATCAGCATTCCACCGGGAGCCACGCGGTGATCTCGACAGACAAGGCGGCCGTCTGGTTGTCGACGCCGGAGTCTGAAGACGGCGCTTATGTCGCCGTTTTCAATCTGGACGCGGCGCCACAGTCGTTCCACTATTTCTGGAAAGAATTGGGGCTCAAGCGCGAGAAGTACAATCTCCGCGATCTTTGGGAACATGAAGATTTGGGGTCGAAGGAGTCCGTCGAGGTCACGCTTCCGGCGCACGCATCCGCGATTTATTGGGCCTCGGAACACTAAGTCTCCATTTCACTGCCCAAGAAGTACTCCGAGTTTCGTGGGTGGCATCCCGATTCTTTTCCAGCCGCGACGGGAGTGTCTTCTCTCCGCCGGGTACTCTCTCCGGTCTTGGTGTGCATGAGAGTGCGAGAAACACACTTCCCCCGCTTCGCCTTGTATTCGCCAACTAGTTTCCTAGTCCTGATGGGGATAACTGGCTGCTCACAAACCTTTCTGGGTTCGTTGACTTGCCTTTTCACTGCCTGCTAGCGTTAACAAGCACGGCTTCTGTCTGCCTTTCCAACACTTGGGACGGAGAGCATCTCCTCCTGCAGGCGTGGGCCGCGCATTGTCTGGGAACGCGAATGGCCTATAACAAAAGCAAGTATGTCGAATCCGCGCAGAAGCTGCTGAATCAGGGCAAAGTCCCTCAGGCCATAGCCGAATACCAGCAAATTCTCAAGTATGAGCCGCGCGATCAGGTCACGCTCATGACCATCGGCGAGCTCTACATCCGCCAGGGCGAAACGTTTCAGGCTATCGATTATTTCGAGCGCCTCGCCCAGATTTTTGTCGGCGACGGATTTCTCACCAAGGCCATCGCCGTTTACAAGCGCATCGCCAAACTCGCCCCGGAAGAGATTCGCCCCCTGGAAAAGCTGGCCGACCTGTACGTGCAGCAGGGGGTTATGAGCGAGGCCCGCCCGCTCTTCTTGCAGCTTGCGGAAATCCATCTCAAGAACAACCGCCAGCCGGAAGCCGTTACCCTGCTGAAAAAGCTTCTGCTCGCGGAGCCGGACAATCTGCGCATTCAGATTCGCCTGGCCGATCTTTATCAGGCCATGGGGCAATCGCGGGACGCCGTGGAGACGTACGTTTCGGCGGCGCAGCGCGCACTGGCTCGCGGAGATCACGGCGAATCCGAAAAACTTGCCGATAAAGCGCTGAAACTCGATGCCAATTGCCTGGCCGCCAGCATTGTTAAAGCCCGTTCCTTTTCTTCGCAGGGCAATCTCACGCAGGCCGCGGAGTTGCTCGAGCACGCCCCCGATCTCGAGAAGGGCGGCGAACAAACCGAGCTGCTGCTCGATCTTTATCTCAAGAGCGTGAATTGGGATAAGGCCACGGCTCTCGCTCTCCGCGTTTTGGCGGCGGACAACAAGAACTTCGGCCCGGCGCAAAAGATCGTCGAAGCGCTTCTCGAGTCCGGCCAGTGTGACCGCGCCATGGCCATCATCGGACAAATTCGCGTGCCAATGATTGACGCGGGCGAACACGAAGTCATCGGCCGCCTGCAAAACGAATTGGCCACGCGCATGCCCGGCCGCCTGGAGCCCCTCGAATGGCTCGTGGATTTCTACGGCCGCACCAGTGATTCGTTCCGTCTTCCCGACGCGCTGGCCAATTTGGGCGACGCCCTCGCCGCTGCCAATCAGCTCGATCGGGCAAGAGCGACCTTTGAGCAGCTCGTGGACCGCCAGCCCGACAGCGATTCGGCCAAGCGCAAACTCGAAGGCGTACTCCGGAAAATGGGGGTGCCCGGCACGGAAGCTCCGCCACCGCCAGCTCCCGAAGAGCACCTGCAAGCGGAAATCCCCAAGGCGCCCGCACCCAAGCTGCGTCCAGAGGCGGAGGCCTTTGCTCCCGCTGCGGGCGACAAGCCCGCAGCCGCTTCCGGCCCTGCGGAGTCGCAGCTCGACGAGGACACCCAGAAATTCATCGCGCAGTCCCTCACGGACGTCGACCTTTTCGCCAGCTATGGTCTGACGCAAAAAGCGATCGGTCTGCTCGAAGCGATTTTGCGCCGCGCCCCTCGTCACACGCCAACCCTCGAAAAGCTTCTCGATTTCGTGTTGGGAGCCGGTGATGACCGTCGAACCGCCGAACTGGCGGCGCAGCTCGAGCTGATCCATACCGAACGCAACGACCAACGCAGCGCAGAGCGCTTCGGCGAACTTCGCCGTAGATTCCAGCGCGCCGCCGGTCTCAGCGACGCGGAATTGGCAGCCAGCACTGCTCCCGTTCAGCACGAACCTCAAGCCGACACGATTCCGGAAGTTCCGGTGATGGAAGCCGCTGCCGAACCCTCGTCTGTTGTGGAAGAACCGGTCCTTGAATTTGAGGAACCTACCCTTGGTGAAGCGCCCGCGGCCGGGACTGTCGGCAGCAATGCCCCTGCGGACGCGTCCGGTGTTCAGGAAGAGGTCGACCTCTCCGACGAATGGGCCTCGATGCTGGAAGACACGCATCCGGCCGAACCTGTCGAAAAAGCGCCTCCGGCAAGACCCGCCGCCCCTCCCCCTCCCGCGCCTCCTCCCGAGGTCGCTGCCGAGCCGGTGGCCGCCGAAGAGTTTTCGATTTCAGAGGAACCGGTTGCCGCAGGCGGGTCATCCGCGTCCCCTGAGGTCGCGGAATTCGAGCTTCCCATCGAAGCTGCTCCCCAACTCGAAGAAGAACCCCACGCCTTTGCGGATATCTCCGCGGAGCTTCCGCCCGTTCAGGAGCCAAAGAGCGCTCCGCCGCCACCCAAGGTGAGTCAAGCCCCCGCAGCACCAAAAAAGCCTCCCGTCCATGCAGAACCGCCAGCGGCGCCCAAACCCAAACCCCAGCCCGAACCGGAACTCAAACCAGAGCTGGAATTCGAGGTCGACCAGGATTACGAGCTGGTCCTCGAGCAAGAACCGCTGGTCCCGGCCTACGACCAGAAGCCACCGGCGATTCCCATTGTCGTGAAGCAGCCCGAGCCGGAACCCGAACCTGCGACCGCCGCCAAGGATTCCGCTGCCGCCCCGGGGCAAGGCGGATTTGCTTCAGACCAATTTCTTGCGGACTTGGCGAAGGAGATTGACGACCTGGGTCTGGACGCGCTGGTGCCTTCCCATTCGGAAGCTGCGCCTCATGTTGCTCCTTCGAAGCCCGAAGAAAAGCCCGCTGCGCCGGGTGAAGCCAGCCCGCTCAAGGAAGTCTTCGACGAATTTCGAGCCGAGTTGGGCGAAATGGGCGGTGAGGACGAGGACCTCGAGACGCATTACAATCTCGGCACCGCCTTCCGTGAAATGGGCTTGGTCGATGAAGCTATCAGCGAATTCCAAAAAGTCGCCAAAGCCACGGACAACGGCAAACCCTTCCGCTACGGCATGCAATGCTGCACCTTACTTGGTCTTGCCTTCATGGAAAAGGGCCAGCCGGGCATCGCCGCCATCTGGTACGAGCGCGCCCTGCACACTCCCGGTATCGAGCCGGAAAGCATCCTCGCATTGCGGTATGATTTGGGCGTTGCCCAGGAATCCGCTGGTGAGCCGGAAGCAGCGCTGAAAAGCTTTTCCCAGGTCTATGCGATGAACATCGATTATCGCGACGTCGCTGATCGTATCGCTGCTCTTCAGAAGCCCATCCGCTGAGTTCCGGCATTCAGGAATGCGGGGGACTCCCTCTTAACCATGAACCGCCTGTTGCGCGCACTGCTGGTCGTCGTTTGCTTCGAAATGGGAGCTATGCTTCTCTATCTCCCGTGGTCCGGCTTCTGGGATCAAAACTTCTTTCTTCTCCACTTTCCGTCGCTCATTCCCGTGGTGCTTCATCCTTCGTTTCGCGGCGCTGTCAGCGGTCTTGGTGTCCTGGACATCATCCTGGCCCT
This sequence comes from Candidatus Acidiferrum sp., assembly GCA_049800195.1. Taxonomy (GTDB): domain Bacteria; phylum Acidobacteriota; class Terriglobia; order Acidiferrales; family UBA7541; genus Acidiferrum. The sequence goes on along the minus strand of JBARJI010000048.1, from coordinate 76,185 downwards.
CAGTTTCATCGGCTCTCGCGCCGGTCCGTCGCATGCCCCTCCCCAATAGTTTGGCGTTCGATTCCAAGTTCCCGGTGGGCAGCAAGCCGATTCTTTGCTACGTCACTGACCGCCGAAGTTTGCAAACCGCGCCGCAAAAGGGCTTGCTCGAACCGCTTCTCGAAAAGATCGAAGAGGTCGCGGCCGCGGGAGTCGATTGGATTCAGATTCGTGAGAAAGACCTGTCGGGGAAGGGTTCTGCCACGGTCGCACGCGGAGCATTAAACCGCCTCTTGAAACTAGCACGTCCGGTGCAGGCGCAAGGACGCATTTCGGCACGTGTTTTGGTCAATGACCGTCTTGACGTGGCGCTTGCCGAACAGGCTGGCGGCGTCCATTTGGGCGAAAACTCGCTTCCCGTCGATGAAGCGAAGCGTCTGATTGTGGCCTCTCAGGCCTCGCAAACACTCCCGCTCGATTTTCTTGTCGGTGTTTCCTGCCATTCTTTGGAAGCGGCGCAGGCCGCGGCGTCTGCCGGCGCGGACTACATTTTCTTTGGTCCCGTTTTCGCCACGCCGTCGAAAGCAGCTTTTGGCGCGCCGCAAGGAATCGTGCGCCTCACCGAAGTCTGCCGCGCTGTCGCTGTTCCGGTCCTGGCCCTCGGCGGAATCACCCTCGCAAACGCCCCTTCCTGCTTTTCCGCCGGAGCTTCCGGCCTGGCCGGCATCCGTCTTTTTCAAGATTCCGTTGATCCCGCTGAACTCACGCGCAAACTCCGCCAGCAACGGTTTTGAATTGCCAGCAGCTTTCCCCCAGGTTCAGCCCTCCATCAAGCGGCGCAGCAGCCGAATCTGTCCTGCGTGATAGACATCGTGCAAAGCCACGCCGTAGATATGCCGAAAAAGTTTCGCGCCTCGCGGCGTGTCCATAACTTTTGCTATGGCTGACCGCAACGCCCGGTGCTCGCGTTCGAGCAGCTCCTTATCAGCCCGCCAGGCGGCCTCGCCGGCCTTCCCTTTTTCCGGCCGGGGGAAGAAGTTGCTTCCCTTCAACGCGAATGATCCTTTTTTTCCACCTTCGATTCGTCTTCGCGCTTCGTATTTCCAATACGCGGCGTGCAGCATCTCTTCCCAAATGTTGTGACCCGCCGCTCTCGGCCGCCAGGCGGCTTGCTGCGCGCTCACTCCACGGATCGCTTCTTTTAGATTGGGTCCGTGCCAGGCTTTCTTGTTGAACGCCTCGTCGAACCATGCCAACACCATATCTCGAGTTTTCACAACGCCATCCCTCCAGGGGAAGCTTGCCGGCCATGCACGGGCAAGTCCGCTCCGCGCTCGCGCGCCGTTGGCTCCGCAAATTCATCCACAATATTAGGCGAGGAAACACGATTTCAGAACTTGGGGATATTTACGTGACCGTGTTTACGCCAGTCCGCAGTTGCCAGTCACGCGTGTACTCACAACCGCACGGCAATATTCCGATAGGGCTAGCCGACCGTCACATTCCGGCCCTGCACTTTTCTCTTGCGCCGGTACAGTTGCTGGTCCGCGGCTTCGAGAAGGTCTTGTGCCGTTCGTCCGTCGCCGGGATAGACGGCCAAGCCGACGCTCACGCTGATCGGCGGTTCTTCCGGATCGTTCCTCACGGAAGCCTCGATGCGTTGCGCCACGTTTTGCGCCATGCTCTGTTCGGAATCGATCAGCACCACTGCAAATTCGTCGCCGCCGTATCGCGCCACCAGATCTGTTCCACGGCATTGCTCCTTCATGACCCTGGCCAGCCGCTTCAGCGCTTTGTTCCCCGCCAAGTGTCCAAGCCGGTCGTTGATCCGTTTCAGGTCGTCCAGGTCCAGCAGCAGCACGGTAAACGAATGATGACTGCGCTCAGCACGGCGCAGTTCGCGTTCCAGCGTGTCCACGAATTCGCGGTAGTTGGCCAATCCCGTGAGCGCGTCGTGAGTAGCCTGGTAGCGGATCTGCTCTTCACTTCTCTTTCGTTGCGTGATGTCAACGCCAACCCCGATGCATCCGATGATTTCTCCGGAAGGAGCGCGCAACGGCTCCAGATGGATTTCCAGGACGCGGTCCTGGAGTTTGTACTCGAAGTGAACCGACTCTCCCCGCAACGCCGAGTAGTGGTGCGTCATCGGCGTCGTATTCGGGCCATGACATTTCAAGTACTCGGAAAGGCTCCGGCCCACCACGTCGCCGGCATGAACCTCGGAGTGTCGCAATCCCGAGCCCCAATTCGAGGTGATGCGCAAGTGCTGATCGGTGGTCCAAAGCAGCACCGGCATCTGCTCGACAAGGAGCCGCAGCTGTGTTTCCGAGGGCGTATCTTCCAGCCTTGAGCGCAGTGCCCGCCCGCTCTCCAGAATGCCGACGACTTCGCCGCATTCATTCCGCATCGCGGTCTGTTTCACCGCTACACTCAGCTTTGAACCGAACTTATGAAGCCGTTCGACGTTCTCGCAAGCGGCGACCTCTCCCGCTCGCGCCCTCTGCAGGAGCGCATGGAATGCCGGGACTTCATAGATCGGAAGCAGCGAGGCGGCCGAATGTCCCGTCACCTCTGCGGCTGTAAAACCATAGAGCCGCTCCGCTCCTCGGCTCCATATTTCGATGGAGCCGTCGAGCGCAATGCCGAGGATGGCCTCCTCGGAGGACTCCAAAATCACCGCAAGCACCTGCTCGGATCGCGAGCTGGAGAGCATGGAAACCTAATATTCTTTCAGAACGGGGAAGGCGTTCGCGTTGTAGGGCTAGGGTTCTCGCTGGTGAGAGGACGGACCTGCGAGCTTTGCCATGAGCTTCGCTACTTAACATCCAACACCAAGCTCAGTCTACCATTTGGCTTTTTCAACTTGTCCAGTTGGCAAGAACCTGTAGCGAAAGAAGCACTTGGCGCGTGCCTTTGCTCCGAAGGCACTTTGGCCGGTTCGGTTTTGCGCTGAAGGACTTGATATCGGCTACTGGGCGGATTTCGCCGCTTCATTGAGGATCATCGCCAGCCGAACTCCGCCTTCCGCGATGCGTTTTTCGGCCACTACCGCTGCCTTTTCTTGGTAGGCTTCGCCCGCCACGATGTTCAGGTGCAGCATGCGTTCGCCGATGTTGTTGTCATCCGAGCAGCTATGTACAGCGATGTTCGGCTCGATGGGAATCTTCGGAGTCAGGTCGCCATACGCCACGCTTTCCGCGAGCTCGAAGCCTTCCCACACCCAGTCATCCATGTGAATCCCCGCATTTTGCCAGCCGGCGACGTCGGGCGCGAACAAAGCGTCAAGCGTGTCGGCATATTCCGCCGGGTCTGCCCCTTCCGCGTCTCGCTCCGGAATCGCCGTGTCCCAAATACTGTGCAAGTTTGGAGAAAACCAGTGATTGTGTTCCTGCGGGGTGCGCCGCAAGTATTTTAGGGGCACGCAATTCCCGCCTTCATCGGCGTTTGTGATGGTGTGTAGCGGCTGGTGAAGGTCTCCGACGAAGTGGATCACGTAGCGTAGCGCGTCGGCGCGCTTTGCCGCGTCGGCATTCTTATCCTTCAAGATGGCAAGCTGTTCGCTGATCGCGCTCGTCACGCATCCGGCTCGTCCGCAATACGGCTCGAGCGCTCCGCGCTTCGACCCACGAGGGATGTCAATGTAGTGCCATGACCCGTTCTTCCGTTCTCCGCGTACGTCATCCGCCCACGTCGAGGCGTCCGCCATTTCGTCGCGCACCGCTCCTCCGCAATAGCGGATCAGTTTCGGATCAATCGGATTTTCGCTTAGAAGTTTCAGGACCCACTGCCGCGTCTCGGGTGTTAAGTGTTTTTCCGCGATGAACGCCACGGTTTGATGGCCCTTGCATCCCCACGCAAGCCCCGACGGAACTGCCGCGAAACCCGCAAACAAACCAAGCGCCACAAAATAAAAAGCCTCTCGCCTCATGAAATTCTCCCAACGGCCAACTCGTGCGCGGCCCCATCCAAATCTAAGAGTAATCGTCGGTTTTCGCAACAATGTGAATGGAGCGGACTTCTGAAGCAATCCTACCAACTTCCGGGCGAGAGAGTTTCCACCGGCAATTTGCCAATAATCGCCTGTCCCCGTTTCAAGCGCTCAGCCAGCGCCCAACCGGCCGCCAGGATTCTGTGTGGTCGCAAATCACGCGCAACGCCGCGGTGATGGGAATCGCCAGAATCAATCCCATGCCGCCCCAGACCCATCCCCAGAAAAGAAGCGCAATTGTAATCGCCACGGCATTCAGTCGCACGCGCCTCCCGACCAGTTGCGGCGCCACTAAATTCAGCGCCAGCACATGAATGGCCATCAACCCCCCAGCGATCAGTGCGAACTGCCCGAACGTTCTCCATTTCGCCAGCGCGATGATAAACGCGGGCAGCCAGGCCAGCACCGCGCCGATGTACGGCACCATATTCAGCAAGCCAGACGCGATGCCCGTGAGCATCGGAAAATCCAGCCCCAGGAACCAGAAAAATAAACTGCTCGCGACAATCACCAGCAGCGTCAAGAGCGTCATTCCCGCAAGGTAGTCCCGTAAAACATCCCGCAAATCTTCCAGCGTCTCCTTTACCCGCGTCCTTTGTGACGCTGGGAACAGTTGTAGCGTTCCGTGCCACACCTCGCGTTTTCCCGCGAGCATGAAAAATACCAGGAACGGCACAAACGTGATTTCCAGAAACAGCGCATAGAGAGAACCAATCCCGCGGAATAACAGCGAGCGCACGATCGCGTCTTCCGGCCGTTCTCCGGTCTGCTGGCGCGTGCCTGCTCCCGGCTCAATCTCCGAAACCTGGCCCTCGATTCCTTTAAGCTTGCTTTCCACCGCTCCCGCCGCCTGTTTCAGCAGTGCGCCGTACCTCGGCCAGTTCGCGGCAAAGTCCTCCGTGCGCGTTCCCAGTCCGTAGCCCACCGCGCCCAGTACGGCGATCAGCAAAAGCACCATCACCATCGCGCCCACCGTTCGCGGCACGCGCACTCTTTCCAGTAATTCCACCGCGGGGTCCAGAAAATAGGCCAGCAAAATGGACAGCAGCACCGTAATCACCACTCCTGCTGCATAGTAGAAAAAAAGCAAAATGATCGCCGCGGCCAGCACTCGCAAACTGAAGGTCGATCCGGCGATGCGAACTGTCGATGGCTGCGGTTCTGTCTCGGACACGAGGCGCTCCGTGCTCATCACGTTAGCACACTCACGCAAGCGTGCGACGCTTTCGCTCATTGACGTTTCGCAACTTGAATCTCCCGACCGTGGCCACTCGCGTTTCTGCACACCCTCTGTTGCTCGTATTATTTGCTATTTACCCCGGCGAATCCCCGCGCTCTCTCTGCCCAGTGCCCTCTCGTCCCTGTGCTAAACTTTTCTGGCCTCAACCGTTCAGGAATTGAACGTGAGCCTCTCATGCCTAAAGAGCTTTTCGGAACCGATGGCATTCGCGGCGTTCCCGGCACTCCGCCGCTCGACGACGCCACCCTCTTTGCCACCGGGCGTTCTCTCGCCGCCTATCTGCTCCGCGAGCACGGTGGCGCTCACGTTCTCATCGGCACGGACACGCGCGAATCCGGCTCGCACATCGCTGCTCTCCTTGCCGCGGGCCTCGCGCAAGGCGGCGCATCCGTCGCGTTTGCCGGTGTCATCACTACTCCCGGTGTCGCTTGCCTCGTCCGCCAAAATGATTTTCAAGCCGGCGTCGTTATCTCTGCCTCGCACAATCCTTATCAGGACAATGGCGTAAAACTTTTCTCCCACGCAGGCATGAAGTTCCCTGATTCTGTCGAAGAGGAACTCGAAGCCGACATTTTCAAGCATCGCTCCGCGGCGCCTCCCAAAGATCCGCCTCTTCTCGAAGCCGACGAGTCTCTCGACGCCGAGTATCTCGATTTTCTTCGCAGCCGCGTACTTCCCGGAGCCATGCTTTCCGGTTTCCGCATGGTTCTCGATTGCGCCAATGGCGCCTCTTGCAAGCTGGGCCCGGAACTCTTCCGCTCCCTCGGCGCCGAGGTCGTCTCGATGGGCGTTTCACCTGATGGGCGCAACATCAACGCCGGCTGCGGTTCGCTCCATCTCGAAGGCTTGCAAAAGCGCGTGGTAGCCGAGCGCGCCCAGCTTGGGGTTGCGTTTGATGGTGACGCCGACCGCGCCCTCTTCGTCTGCGAAACCGGCAAAATCGTCAACGGCGATGGCGTTCTCCTCGCTGTCGCGCGCCACCTCAAGTCCCAAAACAAGCTCAAGGGCAATCGCGTCGTCGCCACTTCCATGTCCAACCTCGGCCTCGAACGCGCTCTTGCCCGTGAAGGCATGACTCTGGCCCGCGCTTCCGTCGGCGATCGTTACGTTCTTGAGGAAATGCTTCGTAGCGGCAACGTCATCGGTGGCGAGCAATCCGGCCACGTCATTTTTCTCGAAGACAGCCCAGCCGGCGACGGCCTTCTGACTGCCGTAAAAATCGCTTCGCTCGTTTCCATGCACGGCAAAATCGAATCGCTTGTCGAAGGCCTCAAGGACTATCCGCAAATCATCGTCAACGTGAAAGTAAAATCCAAGCCGCCACTCGAAACTCTCCCCGAAGTTTCCCGCGCTCTTGCGGAAGCCGAATCCGCCCTCGGCGAAAATGGCCGCGTCGTCCTGCGTTATTCCGGCACGGAGCAGCTCGCCCGCGTCATGGTCGAAGCCGAGCACGACGCCGACGTCCAGCGTTTTAGCCAGTCCCTGGCCAACGCCCTCCGTTCCTCCATCGGCGCATAACAAAGCGGCGCCCAAAAGGCCGCCTGATCTTTCGAGGGCCCCTTGGGCGCCAGCTTGAATACGGACCTCGCTTAGCCCTTGGCGCCCTTCACCGCGACCATGTCGCTCTCCGGATACCGGTCGTGATGCCGCACCCAGGCCATCGGAAACGATAATCCTCCCTCGTCGCGACCATTCGGCACGCGGTCCACAATCATGTATAGAGCCATCATGTCCTCCAGCCCGCGCGCATAAAACGAATACGTGGGAAACATTGCTGTAGCCGCCATGCATGCTGGACACATGGGTTCTCCCTCAAAAACAACTAGGCCGATTTGGCCTTCTGCACGAAAATCGGCGGTTCGTCGGCGCTCGGTCCCCAGCTCGCTGGCACCGCAACATCAAGCATGCGCAGGTACACGCTGAACTGTCCGCGGTGCTGGTACCAATGGCTGAACATGACGTCGCGCAAAAACTCCGCGCGCGGCTGCACCAGAATGTCCCGTCCCCCGCCAACCATGCGCCACGTTCCTGTCATGGCCGCGTCGTCGAATTTTGGAAGCGAACTCCTAACCACGGCGGCGTTTTCGTCAAAGACTCGGAGAATCTCCTCCCGGCTCGCTGGTTGCGGAAAGTTAAAGGATTCTGGAACCTGCGCTGGATTGTTCTGCACGAACCGCATGATTCCTCCCGGCACGGTGGCCAGATGGTAGGCGAGCTGTCCCGCGGTCATCGATTTTTCGTGCGGTTTCCAACTCAATTTATCTTCCGGCAGCCGCTCCAGAAATTTCCGTGTGATGGGCGCTTGTGCCTCGAACTCTGCGAGAAATGCTTGTGCAATGGACATCTTGGTTCTCCTTTCGCTCTGAAAAACGTTTCGTCTTGAAAAAGCACAACGGACCGGAACCGGACTCAGGATGCGCTCTCTCCTCGCGCTACTGCTTCTTCCCGCCTCCCGCTGCAAACGCCCCGTGCGCCTCGGCCGCCTTCCGTACCCGCTCATGAATCGAACCCCACCCCGTCGTTACGCCCTTCTTGTGCTCTTCTTCAATCAGTCCAAACGCTTTGTGATGAAACTTGATCAGCGTCCCGCCGTCCATCTCGCTCAGCCGGTATTGCACGTTCGACGCAACCGGATACGACATAAACAACGGCCCCGCAAATTCCAACAGTGTCGGCCGCTTGATCGCCTGCACATTTCCCCAGAAGTGCCCGTTTCCGTCGCCCAGGTCGCGATACCACCTCCCGCCCGGCCACGCCTCCAGCTTCATCGGCATTGGCGTTCCGTTTGCACCTTCGCCTCCCGGCCCCAGCTGCTCCAACAGCGCCTCGAACGTCGTCTCCAGCGATGCCTTCACGTGAATTTCCTGCGTGATGTTTAGCGTCAAACTTTCCAGTGCTACGACTGCTGCTGCCATCGAACTCATCTTTCCTCCTTGAGTGCTTGATTGAACTTGGTAATGTCCCAACCCGGTCTCGCCTCACTCTTTCTTCTCCGCTCCGTTTTTTTCCTCGGCCCGTTCCTTCAACCGGAGTAGCTGGTGCTGCCAAAAGCGCTCAAATGTCCCCGCCCACTCGTGCAACGGCCGGATTGCCTCCGCGTTCGTTCGGTAGAACCTCTGCCGCCCCTCTCTCCGCATATTCACCAGCCCCACGTCCCTTAAGACGCGCAAATGCTTGGAAACGGAAGGCTGCTCCATCTCCAAAGCATCCACGATCTCTCCCACCGGCCGCTCCTGCAGCGCCAAATAATTCAATATCTCTCGCCGCCGCGGCTCCGCCACTGCATTAAACGCATCCGAAGTTGTCGCCGCGCGTGCCATGCCCCAACAATACATTCCTATATGGGAATATGTCAAGCGCTATTTTCTTCTTCCTGGCCTTTCGCGATAATCCCAACTACACTTGGCCCCTCCCCAAAGACAAATCGCAGGGAGTCATCATGAAACACCTGCTAACCATTACTTTCTTTTCCCTCACCTTCACGTCTCTTTTCTCAGTGGCAGCGCCCGCTTCCCTCGCTCGCACGATCGACGACCAATCGGTTCGCCGCATCAGGTTTGGCGGGAAGGTCATGTCACAGAAGCTTAGAAAAAAGATCGCTCCCATCTACCCCGCCCTGGCGCGGCAGAACAAGATTGAGGGAACCGTTCGGCTTCACCTCATCATCTCCACGGATGGCACGGTGAAACAGCTTGAGGTCATGTCAGGCCAGCCGCTTCTCGTGCAGGCCGCACTTGACGCTGTCCGTAGATGGGAATACGAACCCACCACACTTAACGGTGACCCTGTGGAAGTCGACACAACCGTCGACGTTATCTTTTCATTGAAGAAGTAGCCTATCTGAAGGGAAGTCCGTGCCGGGAAACTGCGCCCAATTTGCGCAGGCTATGCGGAATACTGGTGATCAGGACCCAGCCGAAGAAGCAGCCTCGCTTTTTACATCGGCGTCCGCACCAGCTCCGGCCCGCAGAAGCAGCACGGGGCAGTCCGCCTCTTTGACGGCTTTTTCCGCGGCAGAGCCGAACGGAATATTGCGCCAGCCGGTCATCCCATGCGTGGCCAAAACGATCATATCGACATGATCCTGCTCCGCGATTCGGACCAGCTCCATGCCCACATCATTGCCAGTGCCCACCTCCGTGCGCGCTTTCACGTTCTTCGCCGCGAGCGTCGCAGCGAACTCCGCCAAATGTTTAGCGGCCTCCTCGGCCAAGTCGCGTTCGTACTCGCCTTCCTTGAATATCGATACATCCTTTGGCAGGTCCGGAACCGCCGGTACCACATGAACCAGCAACAATTCCGCATCGAAGCGCGCAGCCATGTCCGCGGCAACATCCAATGCGGTTCGGGAATGGTCGCTGAAATCAATCGGGGCGAGAATCAGTTTGGGAGGCAACATTGGGGCTTCGGCTCCTTCTGGCACCAAGTGCTTTTCAAGGGACAGTTTGAAGCGCTCATCCTATCAAGCCGATTTTCCGCCATGTTACGCCCACATTGCTGCCTTGTTAATTTAGATCATCCCGGACCCGACCCCAGGTTTTCGCACGTCAAGTGCGGCTATAGCGAATTCAAGAAAGCCATCAGTTGCGCTTTTTCTTTGTCGGTCAAGTTCATCTGGAATCGCTGATTGTAGAAGTTCAACACTTCGTTCAAGTCGCGGGCTGCGCCATTGTGAAAATAGGGCGCGCGAGCGGCCAACCCTCTCAGAACAGGCCCTTTCACCCGGTTTACATCGCTGCATAGCCCGGTCACCAGCCCCTTGCCGGGATCCGTCGTGTAAATCACGTACGGCGAGCCGGTCTGTCCAGCAGTCGCGAACGGGTTCGGGCATCCTGTAATTTCATAGACGGGCACTCCGGGAAAGCTCAATTGCGCAAGTGCATTTGCGATTTGCGGGTCCGATTCCTGCGCCGCGTCGTGGCCTGTCCCGATATCGAGCGGCAACGGCAACGAGTGGTCCCCCACGTTCGGCGCGTCATGGCACGTCGTGCAAGTTCCCGGGAACGAGGCGATCGGCACCGTGGTTCCCAGTGCCGCGGCAAGCGCTGGATTGTCATTCAATCCGCGCACATTTGTGATCGTCAATGGGCGCGAATTGAAGAGCGTTTCTCCCGCGGCGATATCTTGCCGAGCCTGTACCGCCGCCCAGTCTCCTACATTGTCCCCATTCGGGCTCTCCCAGGACGAAAACAGAGTCATTCCAGTAGGATTGAAAGCAGCACCTGTTGGATCCGCCCCCAAGGAATCATTGATTCCCGGATAGTAGTTTGTCCCTGACAGAATTCGTGCCCCGCCGAGAGCTCCCTGCCCGGCAAGCAGCCCGGCGTGATTGTCCGCCTGTTGTGCACTGAACAAGCCCAGCTCGAAGTTGACGATCGCCGTCTGCTGGTCAATTGTCGGCGGCACGGTCGCTTGTGCGTGCCCAGTCGTAGCGTCAACAGCTTGATGCATCAGATCGGTGACAAGATTCGCCTCGAAGGTGTTCGCGTTGTTGAGCGGCTCGATCGTTTCCCGGCCATCGAACATGATCGTGCTCAAGAATCTCAGATTCGTCGTCGGCAATGGCCTCCGGTAAATCGACACCGTCTGCAATCCCGTGGTGGGATCGGTCACTATGGCGCACCCGTACGGATCAACCGCCGCCCGTATCGTGAACTGCGTTGTCGCCGGCAGTTGTATCGGAATACGAATCAACCCGTTCTTCAGCAACAAACTATGAACTGCGGGATCATTCGAAATCGTATCCGGACAGTTGGCGCCATCAAACACCGCGAACAGCGGATCTTGCCCCCGTGTCAGCAGAAACCTCTCTTGGATATTCTGTGTGCTCAAGCCCATTGCGTTGCCCGCGACATGGCAAGTCGAGCAACTCCTCCCGTTCGTGCCAAGGCTTTGGAAAAAGGGCGTATTTTCCACGATGGGCCCGTTGGTGTTGTACGTGGAGACGATGCCCGTCGGATCAAGGAACGGAAACAGATTCGGGATGATCACCACGGCTGACGCCGCCGTCGCCAAGCATAGAGCCGCTCCCACGATAGCCAGCTTTTTCCGATGTGCACTCACGCTGCGTTTGAGACTTTCAAAAATGCGCATATCGATCCCTCCCCGGGTAGCCAAGATCGTTGCCAAGAAAAGTCCTCTTCGGCTCTTCACACTTACGCTGCTTTGTCGGCATTCTCTGTACGCGCACTACCTTTTGGCAATGCAGACGGCCTGGAAATCTAATTAAAAAAAGGTGAAGGCCTAACTCCTACATTCCATGGAAGATTTTGGCTTGTCGGACTTCTGACACGGAGTCTATACTCGGCTCACTATGTAATACTCGCTGTACCCGATAGTCATGGCCTCGCCTATTACAAGATTTGGCCCCTATGAACTGCGTCCCAGTTCCCGAGAGCTCTACAAATTCGGGACCAGGGTCAAGCTTCGCCCTCAACCCTTCCAGGTTTTGTCCCTATTGCTCGGCCACCCAGGCGAGGTAGTCACCCGCGAACAGATTCGTCAGCAGCTCTGGCCGTCGGACACGTTCGTGGACTTCGAGCACAGCCTGAACACCGCAATTAAGGAGCTCCGCAGCGTTCTGAACGATTCGGCGACGGAATCCCGCTTTATCGAAACGCTTCCCAAACTCGGCTATCGTTTTATCTTCCCCGTTGAGCACGGCACGCCGAGTGTCCAGCCCAGCCCCCTCGCTGCCGTCATTGAACCTGAAGCTGTCCGGCAACAATTCTTGGCCGAACCAGGGCTCCCTCTCCCCGCGCCTCGCGCCCAAGGATGGACTTGGCTCTCCCTCCCCGCCGCTGCGATCTTGCTTTTCGGCATAGCCATGGTCGCCGCCCGGATGGGTGTTTTCCGTCATTCTGCAAGCGGAGCTGCTTCCGCGTCCCTCAAACCCCGGCCATCGATCGCCGTCCTTGGCTTCAAAAACCTGTCTCGCAAGTCAGACGATGAATGGATGTCCACAGCCATGGCGGAAATGTTGGGTGCCGAACTCGCCTCCGGCCAGCAAATCCGCGTGATTCCCAGTGAAAACATCGCTCGCATGAAACTGGATCTGTCTCTCGCTCCCACCGACACCTACGGCCAGGAGACGCTCGGCAAGATTCACAATCATCTCGGTACCGATATGGTCGCGTCCGGCTCCTATCTCGCTCTTCCGGCTGGCTCAACCACCAAACTCAGAATTGTCTTGCAAGTTCAGGACACGCGCACCGGCGAAACCATCGCGGCGATCACTGAGGATGGAACTGAGTCCGACCTTCCCCAACTCATTTCCGCTGGCGGAGACAATTTGCGTCACACCTTCGGCATCGGCTCTCTCTCAGCTTCCGGCACGCACGAAGTACGCGCATCCTTCCCCGCTAATTCTGAAGCCGAACGTCTCTACGCCGAAGGGCTAGCCAAACTTCAATCCTTCGATTCGCTCGCGGCCCGAGAGCTTTTCGAAAAGGCCATTGCCGCTGATCCCGGCCACGCGCTATCTCACTCAGCTCTTGCCGACACCTGGTCCCGTCTCGGCTACGATCTCAACGCCCAAGCGGAAGCCAAGAAAGCCCTCGATCTCTCCTCCAATCTCTCGCGTGAAGATAAGCTTTCCATCGAGGGCCGCTTTCGCGAACTCACGCATGACAATGGCGGAGCCGTCGAGGTTTATCGCACACTCCACAATTTTTCCCCCGACAATCTCGACTACGGCCTGCGTTTCGCGCGCGCCCAATATCTGGCGAATCATGCCAACGATGCTCTCGATACCGTCGCTGCGTTGCGAAAGCTCCCAGCCCCGATGGGCTCCGATCCCCGCATTGACCTTGCCGAATTCCACGCCGCAGAGCGCCTCGGTGACATGAAGCGCAGTCAAAAAGCGGCCGCGGCAGGCATCGCCCGCGCCCAAACTTTGGGCAGCGGTCTCCTCTTGGCCAGTTCCCTCACTGCTGAATCTTGGGCTTGGTCGAACCTGGGTGATCTGAATAAAGCCATCGACGACGAGTCCCAGGCTCGCAATCTCTATGCCGCCGCCGGTGACACTTACGAAGCTGCTATCGCTACCCACGGCATCGGCATGTTCCAAAAAAACAAGGGAGATTTGATCGAGTCCCGGAAGTCGCTCGAAACGGCTCTTGCCGAGTTCCGCCGTTCGGGGGCCCAATGGGACATCGCTTCGTGCTCCAACCATCTCGGCGAACTCTTTCAGGAAATGGGCGACCTCGATCAGGCTAGGTCCTATCTGGAGCAAGCACTTCAAATTGCGCGCTCTCAAAACGACAAACGCGCTGCCGCTGCCCAGCTCGACAACCTGAGCAACGTTGAGTTAAGTGCCGGTCGGCTGTCCACCGCAAGAAGAATGAAGGAAGAATCCCTCCGGGATTTCCGCGAAATCGGCGACAAGCGCGCGGAATCCATAACGCTTGTCAATTTGGGAGAGGTCCTCTATCAGCAAGGCGAGCTCACCTCCGCAAAAGAGACCTATTCCCAAGCCATCGTTATCGACAGAGCCGTCTCCCACAAGACCAGTCTCGCCTATTCCCTGGTCGGCCTCGCGGAGGTCCAGACCGCTCAGGACCAACTCGGTGATGCCCTCGCATCCACTCAAGAATCCATGACCCTTCGCGAACAAACAAAGGAAGAGGTTCACTCCGCCGAGGGCGATGTCCAGCTTGCCATCATTGCCGTCGAACAAGGCAAGCTCGTCGATGCTGAGTCGTTCGCGCGAAAAGCAGTCGCCATTTTCGAGCAGCACAGATCCCCCAGCTCCACTTCCATCGCCGATTCCGTGCTCGCCCGTTCTCTTGTCGCACAGGGAAAACTCGTGGACGCCCGCGCCGCCGCCGATCGCGCCGCCTCGCTCGCGCAGCAAGGCGGCGATCTCATGATTCGCATGACGGCCGGCTTCGCCGAAGCCGAGGTCGACACTCGCTCTGGCAAAACTGCGCAAGCGCAACGCAATCTAAAGTCTCTCCAGTCTCAAGCTAAACGCGATGGCTATGTGGCTTTTGAACTTGAAGCTCGCCTCCTCTTAGCGCAAGCGGAAATCGCGTCTGGCGAATCGGTCGCAGCCCGCGCACGTTTGGACAAACTCCAATCCGAGGCTCGCAACAAAGGCTTTCTCCTTATCGCTCGAAAAGTCGATCTAACACGGCCCCGCTAGTCTTGAGTGGTGCGTTCACACTCGGTTTCGGCAACACATCATCGGTTAAACACCCTGCGAGATTGGTTCAGGTGGCGCAATCAAGAACTGGCCCACGGTCCGCCCTCTAAGCGCCTCTCGCACCGCTGCAATTTAGCCCATCGCCTATTCATTCCGTTTGTCGCCAGGCAAGAGGAAGGCGCCTCCGCCCTCGTTAATGTTTCCGACCATCCGTCGCGAGATCCGTTGGCTCTTTCAGCCTGTCTTTGCTCCTCTGGCATCGGCTCCTCTCATCTTCCCGGAGAACACACTGCACCTCCGCGACTTGGTCTCGCGTTTCCGTTGCTTCCCAATCGCTTTTTTCGATGCAATACTCCCAAAGAATGTAGGTGATTCGCCGGCTTATGTGAGATTTTGTAGAATCCTTTGGCCTCTCTTGCTGCCATTGAATTTGAATTTCTTGTAAATTCTTTCGAATCATAGACCTCTAGCCAGGTTAGGCTTTCGCCTTCCCCTGGCACGACTATTGCTCTCTTCTCTTGCAACTTACAAGATTGGCTTCCCGGGGTGGCCGGATCCGAACCTCGACTCGGTTTCGGTTTATTGGGGGGTCAGTTCGAAAAGGGGGCTTGCACCAGCCCCCTTTTTCATTTCCGTGGGTGCCTCTTGGTGGTTGGCTAGTGCGGGAGTCAGGCTTCCCGCGAGTGGTGTCGTCGAAGTGGTTCAGTTCGGAGGGCCCTGATCGGTTTGGGCCCTTTTTTTTGGGTCTCAGCTAGGAAGTCTCACTCTGCCACGACCCAGCTAACTTCCAGGCTGGCCAGGAAACTCCCCTACATGTGCCCATGACTCATGGTAACGGCGGATTTCGCACCAAACTCCGGCCCTATTCCAAGAGAGTGCTGTCCACTGTCGGCTGTAAAGTGTCGGCTTCCACTAAAAAAATGAGCGGCCGGTGGGGGGACCGGCCGCTCGGGCGTGGGGGATGGAGGGTCTTGTAACCTGAAGCCAGTCCGGTTTTCCGCGCGTTTTGCTGCGCTCGCGAGCAGCAGAACGTTATTCAGGAGCAATAAGGCCCAAACCTTTTTACTCCGGAAGCCGCAACTAACTCCCGACTACAATTGCGATTCTGCGCTCCGCCACATTTCTGGTCGATAGTCCGACGGGTTCATTCTTCTCAGTACCTCTAGCCAATTCCGCCAGCCTCGTTTTAGTACCTCCGTACTTGCGTGGTTTACGCATCCGATTCGCTTCTTCGCTCGCGCGACGCCCATCTTTTGCCGAGTTCCTCGTGTCAATTGGTTCAAAGCCGCCCGCTGCCACTCGGCTAAGATTCGACCTCGTAAAGATTCGACCGGCGCAGCCGATAAACCTGATGGGCCTCTCCCAACAAGGAGAAAGTGTGCCCACGGACCCATGCATCGGAAACGCAGAAGCGGCCGCGTGGCGAAAGAAGTTCCCATTGTCCTGCTCGGCACGGACACGACCGGAAAAGTGTTTTCGGAAGAAACGAAAACCGTCGTGCTCAGCCGCCACGGCGCTGGCATCGTTTCGCGCTATGCTTTCTCGCCTGACGAGGTCTTGACGATGCGCCTGCCTGGCTCCAGGAAAGAAGCGGAAGTCCGCCTCGGTGGCCGCCTGGGGGGCGAGCCCGGCCGCTATGTCTATGGCCTCGCGTTCGTCGATCCTGCTCTGGAATTCTGGCACATGGATTTTCCACCCCCGGAAACTTATGAAGAGCCCTCCCGCGTTGTGCCGTTTGAATGCAGCTTGTGCCACGCGCGGCAGGACGTCGAGCAAGACGACATCGAAGAGGACGTTTACTCCGTCAACGGAAACGTGCTCCGCTTTTGCGAGTCGTGCGGCACGGCAACACCCTGGAAAGAAGCTGACGGCGCAGCCGTTCCCGCTGCAGTCGCTACGCGGATCGAGCCTTCTATCGTCTTGTTCGAGGGTCCGCGCGAAGGAGCTGGTCGCGGACCCGCGCCTGCAGCGAATACGTTGGAATCACGCCAGCCAGTGTTTGCCCGGCCCGCCTCTCCGCCCCATCCGCCAGCAACTCCGTTCTCTGAGTCGGCCTACAGCGCTTCTTTCGGCCTACCCCTGCTGCGGGACCCGGTTTGTCGAATTATTCCAGCGCGTCGCTCGAAGCTTTGCCTACGGCTGTTGCCGGAATTGCGGTGGCGGATGCGCCAGCACCGGCGCCGGTGCAGGTTGGCCAAAAACGGGACGTTGCCGCAGACGTTCCAGCCGCGGTCCGGCCGCTCGACTCGAATGGGAAACGCGTCAACCGCCGGCGGCACTTACGCATACGAGTGAATTTCAGCGCATGCATACGCCACTCATCGCACGCGGACGAAATCGCCGAGTGCGAAAACGTGTCGAAAGGCGGCCTTTGTTTCCATAGCCGAAGGCAGTACTCGTTAGGCTCGCTAATCGAGGTTGCAGCGCCCTTCTCGCCCGGCGAGGCAGCTCTGTTTGTTCCCGCGCAAATTAAACGCGTCGAAGCGCTTTCCGGAGGCCAGGTTTTCCGCTACGGCGCCGCGTACCTCAAGCCAACGTAAGCGGATGCCATGCATTTGAAGCGCGCGCTTGGCAAACGTGCCTCACCTATTAGATAGTTGCCCGCACCGAGCAATCCGGCGGAAACAAGTTGAGGTAAAACAAAATGAGCGCTACTGCGGCTAGTCTGGGGATTCAGAATATCGGGCAGATTTCGATTATTGTGAAGGACGTGGAGCGGGCGACGGCGTTTTATCGCGATGTGCTGGGTTTAAAGCTACTGTTCAGCGTGCCGGGCATGGCGTTTTTTGATTGCGGTGGAGTCCGGCTGATGCTGGGGACGGCGTCGTCGCCGGAATACGATCATCCCAGCTCGATCCTCTATTTTCGCGTGGCGGATATTCAGGCGGGATATCAGTGGTTGGTGGGGAAAAAAGTGGAGATTGTTTCGGCACCGCGGCTGATCGCGCCGATGCCGACGCACGATCTATGGATGGCGGCGTTCAAGGATAGCGAAGGAAACGTTCACCAACTGATGAGTGAAGTCCCGCGCACGGCTTAGGAGGCGGGCACAAGCTGGACGGCCGGGACCGAGAAACCGTTGACGGAAGATGAGTCACTCTCAGAATCGTCGTCGGGAGAGCCGATGCCGGCGCGGGCAATGAGCCTGCGCAGCGCTCCTTCGCCGCCGGCGCCGCGTTGCGTCCCAGCGATGTTGCCATCGCGATCGATCACCACGTAAATCGGATAGGCCGTTGCTGCGTACATGGCCGCCAAATTCGTGTCTTCCATCAGCACGATCTTGCAATTGCGGGGATGTTGTTCGAGATACTTTTTGACGGTTTTCTTGGATTCGCCTACATCGATGGCAAGAAGTATCAGGCCCTTGGGAGCAAGTTCCTGGCCGATTTTGTCCACGAAATTCGCTTCGTTGGCGCAGTAGCCGCACCAGGTGGCCCAGAACTCGAGGAGAACAACCTTTCCCTTAACCGAAGCGTTGTCGAATTTTTCGCCGGTCGTTGTGAGGGCGGTAAACCGCGGCGCGGGCTCTTTATCATTTGCCGCGGCGAATAAGCAGCAGGCCGCGAGGAACACAGCGCAGGGGAGCGCTCCCCGCCGGAGGGTGGCCAGGGTCAACATGGCGGAAATGTATCACAACTTAGAGTGCTGGCGTGACAGGTAATGCGTTGGTGAACGGACCGGCATAAGTGCGGCGTACGGCGGGGCAGACTGCATAGTTGCGCCGGTGGCTCGGGATAGAAGTCCCTGGGCGGATTTCAGGTTAACCATCATCGCCACACCCCACCCCCGGGGTGTACAGAAGTTATGAAGTAAACTATAGAGCGGAAAGGGGTTGCAGGAATTCCTGCGTGTCGGCATGGCGCGGTTGGTTCGGCCGAAAGAAGATCGAAGCTGGGCACCCCACCTCCCGGGTGTTTTCCGTAAGAGCGGCAAACACAAGACTTATGCTTGACACGGCTCGTAAGAGGGACAAATACGAGACTTAAAGTTGTTTTGTTTTGAACGAATTGCGTCCTCTTCGTAAGAGCGACAAAAGAAGGATCTAGGTTCGAGACAGTGCTGGAACTGAAAGGCTTGCGCGTAACTTTCGGCTTCCGCCAAGGGCAAGCGGGAGAAAACCTAAGAATCAACTACAGCCGAGCGTAGAGAAACAAAAAAAGCCGACAGGATGTCGGCGCAACGGACCAAAATGCAATTTTACCCACTAAATATGATAGCAGATATTAAGGATTTGTCAAGAGGGATTCCGCGATCAAGAATGGCTGGCGAGCCGGCGGGAGATTAGTCAAAATCCGCAGCGTCTGGCACCGAGAGCTGCGGTACGGGGCGAGAGCATACTGCTTGACGTACAACGTGACACGTTGTACGCTTGGGTGGTGATTCAGAGCTTTGCCTCGAAGGAAACCGAAGAGCTTTTTCACTACCAGCATTCGCGGCGATTCCGGGCCTTCGAGCGAGTCGCCCTGCGGAAATTGCTGCAATTACATGCCGCGACGGAACTTCGTTTTCTCGCCTCGCCTCCGGGGAACCAGTTGGAGGCATTGCGCGGCAATCGGAAGGGACAGCACTCCATAAGGGTTAACGACCAATGGAGGATTTGTTTCGTTTGGCGAGACGGGCATTGTCATGACGTGGAGATAGTGGATTATCACTGAGGGTGAGGAAGAAAATGAGCAAGGCGAATGGATTGATGGCTCCGGTGCATCCGGGAGAAATTCTGCGCGAGGATTTCATGAAGCCCCTGGGATTATCGGTGAACAAGCTGGCGCTAGAGTTGCACGTGCCGGCGACGCGAATCGGGGAAATCGTGCACGAGCGGCGGCGAATCACCGCGGAGACGGCATTGCGGCTGGCGAGGTACTTCAAGACGAACGCGGAGTTCTGGCTGAATTTGCAGAATTTTTATGATTTGGAGCGCGAGAAGCGGGCGGGGAAAGTCTCCGAGATCGAACGGCAGGTCGAGCCTGTCGAAGCGGATTGAAGTAAAGTCAGCCGGAGCAAAGGAGCATGGAAGCAATGAGCACGCTAACGGTTAGTCTGGAGTATGGGGCGCTGCTGAAGAAAGTGCCGCCGAAGGTGATTCGGACGGAGAAGGAAAACGAGGCTTACACGGAGATTCTTTATGAACTCGACCAGCGCAGCAAGCGGCTTAGCGCGGCGGAGAAGGAATTGGCGGAACTGCTGACGCTGCTGATCGAGGATTTCGAGGAGAAGCGATACCGGCTTCCGAGGACGAAGCCGGTGGATGTTGTGCGGTTCTTGATGGAGCAGCACGGGCTGCTGCAGAAGGACCTTGTGGACGTGTTTGGGACGCGGAGCATTGTGTCGGAAGTGCTGAGCGGGAAGCGGGAATTGAATAAGGAGCACATTGCACGGCTGAGCGCGCGGTTTCATGTGTCGCCGGAGGTGTTTTTCTAGCAGGACGGAGAAGAAAAAGTCAAAACCCGCAGCCTTTAACACCGAAGGCTGCGGCACCCGGCACCCGATGGCTAACGGTAGACTTCGCGGCGGTGGCCGACGCGCAGGACCAGGATGAGCACGCGGGCGTCTTCGATTTTTGAGATTAGTCTGTAGTCGTCGACACGATATTTCCAAAACTCGTCAAACTTGGAGCCGTGCAGAGCTTGGCCAATGGTGCGTGGGTTTTCGAGAGGCGCGAGACGTTCGTTGAGAAACTTGAGGATGCGCTGGCGTTGCGGCGGGTCGAGCTTCTCAAGCTCGCCGGCGGCCGTGGCGGACAATTCGATCTGCCAGGGCATGCTACTTTATAAAATTTTCCAGCGGAATAGTTTGTTCCTCGCCTTTTTGAATGCGGTCAAAGGATTTCTCGGCGAGATAAAGGTCTTCGAGATCGTCCAGGTGTTCCAGGATGGCTTCGCGGACGTAGAAGGTCTTGGTGCGTCCCGTGCGGCGGGCGAGCTTTTCGAGCCGCTTTTCGATGGATTGAGGAAGGCGAATGGCAAGCATGGTTACCTCGCTATACGAGTATAGCAGATAACAGAGATTGGAAGTTAGAGGTTGGAGGTTAGATCGCTAAGCCAAACGGTAAGGAAGTAAGGGGGTAAAGATTTGGAAAGCGGGCTGGGGCAAGCCGTCGAGCGGCCTGCCCTGCCTTGGCCGGCGTCAGAGAATTGGATTTGACGCCATGGGTGTTTCCACGGGGAGAGTGTGAGGCAGGGTTCGGAAACCGTGCAGTGATGCGGAGCACAGGATATTTGTGAGGCAGGTCACAAGGACACGGCTACACGGATTAGGGAGGATGAGGATGGAGCGCGGAGGGCGGCGCGGGCGAGCAGGTCTGGGCAGGCGCGAAAAGTAAGGAGGGATGTGATAAAGTAAGGAATGGGAGTACGGGCATGACTAGACAAGCGAAGGGCATGAAGAGACAGGCGAAACTGACTAGCAAAGGGCAGATTACCGTGCCGCGGGACATTCGGCGAAGGCTTGGGGTGCGCGCGGGGGATAAATTGGAGTTTGAAGACAACGGCGACGGAGTGAGGGTGAAGGCAGTGCGAGATGGGGGCGTGTTCGAGAAGTATCGCGGCATTGGCACACCTGGAATTGGAAGCGGGCGAAAGGCGATACAGAAATGGATACGCGAGATCAGAGGGCATGAGGACGACGAGTGACGATCGCGATCGACACGAACGTGCTCTCGGCGTTGTGGAATGATAACGACGCTTTGAATCTAGTGGCGCGAAGGGTTCTGGACGAGGTGTCCGGGCGCGAGGCCCTGGCAATGTGCGGCGTGGTGTATGCGGAGTTGATTGGGGCGCCGGGGAGGACGGAAGCGTTTGTGGACCGGTTTTGCGAAGAGGCGGGGATCGCGGTGGAGTGGGAGTTGAGGGAGAGGATTTGGCGGAGGGCGGGAGCGGCGTTTCAAGAGTATGCGACGCGGCGAAAGAAGCAGAGTGGCGCGGAGCCGCGAAGGATGCTGGCGGATTTTCTGATTGGTGCACATGCGTTGGAGAACGGTTACAAGCTCTTGACGCTGGACGGAGGAATGTACCGGAAGGCGTTTCCGGGATTGAAGCTGGAGATTGTGTGAAAAGGGACGAACTGCGGGAAGGCTGATGCGAGAGCGAATCTGGTATTCTGCTACACCTGATTGAACGTCAAAACATTTTGCTGGACTAATGTAATGCATGACTTGAATTATTTTCGGGACCATTTGGAATTGTTCGCGGCGATGGCGAAGAAGCGCGGGGCGGCGGTGGATTTGGAGGGATTTCGCGCGCTGGACAAGGAACGGAGGGAATTGATTACGGCGACGGAGGCGTTGAAGGCGCAGAGGAATCGGGCTAGTGAAGAAATTGCGCGGCGGAAGAAGGCCGGGGAAGAGATCGCGGGTGAATTAACCGGTTTGAAGAAGTTGTCCACGGACATAAAGGAAGCGGACGAGCGCGTGGCGGAGCTGGATGCGAAGCAACGCGAGTTTATGCTGACAGTGCCGAATCTGCTGGACGGTTCGGTGCCGGTGGGAAGGAGTTCGGAAGAGAACGTGGAGGTGCGAAGGTGGGGCACGCCGCCAACATTTGATTTCAAGCCGAAGCCGCACTGGGAGTTGGGGGAAGCCGCGGGGATTCTGGATTTGGAGCGAGCGGTGAAGATTGCGGGGGCGCGGTTTGCGCTTTATCGCGGAGCTGGAGCGCGGCTGGAGCGGGCGCTCGCGAATTTCTTTCTGGATGTGCACACGCGGGAGCACGGGTACACGGAGATTTATCCGCCGTACATCGTGAACACAGCATCGCTGGTGGCGGACGGTAAGCTGCCGAAATTTGCCGGAGATATGTTTCACCTGGAAGGCACGGATTTGTGGCTGACGACGACGGCGGAAACGGAGCTGACGAATCTGTACCGGGACGAAACGCTAGAGGGGAGTTTGCTGCCGATCAATGTGTGCGCGTGGACATCGTGCTTTCGGTCGGAAGCGGGCGCGGCGGGAAGAGACACGCGCGGCATCAAGAGGCAGCACCAGTTTCAGAAGGTAGAGATGTTCAAGTTCACGCATCCGGAGAAGAGTTACGAGGAGCACGAGGCGCTGGTGAAGAATGCCGAGGCGCTGCTGCAGAAATTGGGAATTCACTATCGCGTGATGCTGCTTTCGTCGGGGGACACGGGGTTCGCGTCGTCAAAGACGTACGACATTGAGGCATGGCTGCCTTCGAGTGGCGAGTACATGGAAATTTCTTCGTGCTCGAACTGTGAGGCGTTCCAGGCACGGCGGGCGGGGATACGTTATAAGCCGAAGGGCGGCGGGAAAAACGATTTTGTGCACACGCTGAATGGATCGGGGCTGCCAGTTGGGCGGACGTGGATTGCGATTGTGGAGAATTATCAACAGGCGGATGGGTCGATTTTGGTGCCGGAGGTTTTGCGGCCGTACATGGGGGCAGAGAAAATCGAGGTAATGAAATAGAGACGTAAAGAGGTAACGGCGAGTCCGCCGGGCGCGTGGCGGCGGGGACACGGGATTTCGAGGCTGTTTTCCCATAAATCATTGATAATGAACGGTTTAATAAAGAAATAGGCCGATTTCGCCAAACGGGAAGAGTAACTTACTCCGCGCAAACTATTGAAAGTAGAGCTTTTCGTTTGACTCCGCCTTTTCGCCTTGCATACACTCGCCTCAGTGCCATGTGCGGACCGATGTGGCAGAAGTAAGCAGCAGGCCCATGTAAGCGTAATAGCCCCAGGGGACTTGCGGGCCGGAAGAAGAGAAGTGAACCCGAACGAGCGAGATAAAGAGCAGTTGGCCTCGGCGAGATTGGGGTCATAAGCTGGAAGAGTCGTAAGCCGAAAGAATCGATGAACTTTCTTGGCAAGGTGATGAGGTTTTTGTTTTGGCTGCTGATCGTGTCATGGAGCGTGGCGCTGCTGCGGCGGGTGGTGAGGTGGATGTTGCGGGAGGCCATGCCGGCGCAGATGGATCATGAAGCTGCTGGAGGCGGGGCTGGCGCTCGCGTAGGAGCCGGGCCTAGCAGCGCGCAGGATGGATTGGCGGCACGGCGATTGGTGCGCGACCCGGTCTGCCGGATGCACGTGGCGGAGGAGCTTTCGATTCCGCTGCGCGAGGGCGGAGAGCTGCTGCACTTTTGCTCGATGGAATGCCGCGATATGTACGTGAAGAGCGTACAACGCAAAGCGGCAAACGCATGACGAAAAACGGATTTTCATACACCGGGCGGTTGAAAACTTTTTAATTTTCATAGATCGAGAAATCGAGACTAGACGCAAAGAGGAAAGGACCGACGCCGATGGCCACGGTCGCAAAGCCTACGGGCCCGATACGACAGATTGGCGCGCCGCCGATGGTGCCGCGCATCGCTCCGCGAGAGGACTTGAACCCGTTTCGTATCGCGCAAATTCAATTCGATATGGCAGCGGAGTTTTTGAAGCTGGAGCCCGGACTGCGGCAGATTTTGCGGACGCCGAAGCGCGTGCTGGAAGTTTCGATTCCCACCAAGATGGACAATGGGCAAGTGAAAGTCCACACCGGGTTTCGCGTGCAACATAATATTTCGCGCGGGCCGGGCAAGGGCGGTATTCGCTATCACCCTAACGTGACGCTGGATGAAGTGAAGGCGCTGGCGGCGTGGATGACGTGGAAGACGGCGGTGCTGAACGTGCCGTTCGGCGGCGCGAAGGGCGGAGTAATTTGCGACCCGAAGCGCATGTCGAAGACCGAGCTTGAGCGCATGACGCGACGGTATGCGAGCGAGATTTTGCCGATCATCGGGCCGAGCATGGATATTCCGGCGCCGGATGTGTACACGGACGCGCAAACGATGGCGTGGATCATGGACACGTACTCGATGACGGTGGGGCATTCCGTGCATGGAGTGGTGACGGGAAAGCCGGTGTCGATTGGCGGGTCGGAGGGACGAGGCGAGGCAACGGCGCGCGGGCTGCTGTTTGTGGTGGAAGAGGCGTGTAAACTGAAAAAGATTCCGCTGCGCGGCGCGACGGTCGCGATCCAGGGATTTGGCAATGCCGGCGCGACTGCGGCGCGGCTGTTCGCGGAGAAAAAAGCGAAAATTATCGCGCTGAGCGATACGCGAGGCGGCGTGACGAATTCGCGCGGAATCGATCCGATCAAAGCGATTCGGTATAAGGAGCGGTCGGGGACGGTAGTGGGCATGCCGGGGGCGTCGCGCATGACGAACGACGATCTGCTAACGATGAAGTGCGATATTTTGGTGCCGGCGGCGCTCGAAAACGTGATTACGCTGCACAACGCGGAAGCGGTCAAGGCGCGCATCGTGGCCGAAGCCGCCAACGGCCCGACCACGCCGCACGCCGATGAAATTCTGGCGCGGCGCGGGATTACCGTTTTGCCGGATATTCTCGCGAATGCCGGCGGCGTGACGGTGAGCTATTTCGAATGGGTGCAGAACATGGAAGGGCTGATGTGGGACGCCGACGAAGTAAACGCGCGGCTGCAGAAGAGCATGGTGCGCGCGTTCCACGAAATGGTGGAGACGATGCGGAAGCATCACGTGCCGCCGCGGGCGGGCGCGATGATTTTGGCAGTGGGACGCGTCGCGGAAGCCACGTTGGTCCGCGGCCTGTTCCCGTGATTTCTGCTCGATTGCCTCCCAGAGAACGGAAAAAACCCGGGCAATAATTTGAAGAGATATGTTCTTTACGCACGCTGGTTGAGTTTTGCGCTGTTCGTGTGTCTGCTGCCGGGCTGGGGTGAGGCGCGACAACACGGCGAGATTGCCATCACGGTTGATGACCTGCCCACACACGGCAATATGCCTCCCGGAGTGACACGATCCGAAATCACAAGGAACATCATTGGTGCTTTGAAAGCAAAGGGAGTTCCTCCCGTCTACGGATTTGTGAATGCCAGCAAGCTGGACCGTTCCTGGGATAAAGCCGACGTTCTGAAACTGTGGACCGACGCCGGATTTCTGCTCGGCAGTCACACCTACTCGCACATGGACATAACGCCGAACACCGTTCAAGCGTTCGAAGAAGACATTGCCCTGAATGAAGGCACGCTGGAAGGTTTTATGGGCGGACGGGATTGGCATTGGTTCCGTTATCCCTATTTGAACGAAGGCGACACGCTCGAAAAAAGACACGCCGTGCGGAAATACTTGGGCGACCACGGATACCGGGTGGCGCAAGTCACGATCGATTTTCAGGATTGGGCATGGAACGATCCGTATGCGCGGTGCATGGCGAAGAACGATGCGCAGGCGGTCGAGTGGTTGAAAACCAGCTATTTGAACATGGCGATGGAATACTTCAAGCTGGCGCAGAACATGGCCGTCATGCTGTTCGGAAGGGACATCCGGCACGTCCTGCTGCTGCACATCGGCGCGTTTGACAGCGTGATGCTCCCGTCGCTGCTGGATTCGCTGCAAAAGCAGGGATTCGATTTTATATCGCTGCAGGAAGCGGAAGAGGACCCCGCCTACCAAACCGATCCGAACGCCGCGCTCAGTACCGGCGGAACGCTGCTCGAGCAAATGGTGGAGAGCAAGCACTTGGATTATCCGCCGCACGCCGACGAGCCGCTCCAGAAACTCGACACCCTCTGCCGTTAGAAACCTTCGTTGCGACAATTGAGTGCCGGGCGGAAGCCATCACAGCCCTTTCCACAATTTTTGTCTTGCGCGGAGTAAATAGCGCGCGTACATTCACAATTGCCGGTGCGCCCAGGTGGCGCGACCGGCTATTTTCTTCGAGGGGCGCGAAAGAGCACGAAAAATGAGCACCAACGGACATGGACATGCAGCGCCACCGATTTTGCTGACGATTGCGGGGTTTGACCCATCGTGCGGCGCGGGGACCGCGGCGGATCTGAAGACTTTTGCGGCGCACGGATGTTATGGCGTGGCGGCCATCACAGCGCTGACGGTGCAGAACACGCAGGTCGTGGAAGACGTACACAACATTCCGTGCGCGACGCTGAAGGCCCAGCTCGACGTGCTCGTGAACGATTGCAACATTGCGGCGGTAAAAATCGGAATGCTAGGCAACCGCGGGAATGCCGCGATCGTGGCGGAATTTCTGGATGCGCATAAGTTCACGCACGTGGTGCACGATCCGGTGATGAAATCATCGAGCGGGCGAGAGTTGCTGGACGCAGCGGGAGTGAAATATATCGCCACGGAGCTGCTGAAGCGCGCGAACGTAATTACGCCCAACGTGCCGGAGGCGGAAATTCTGACGGGCCTAACAATAAAGGATTTGGCGGATATGGAAGCGGCGGCGCGGAAAATCGTCGAGATGGGCGCGCGCGCGGTGATCGTCAAGGGCGGGCACATGGGGCGGCCGACGGACGTTCTCTTCGACGGCACGGAGATGGTGACGCTGCCCGGCGAGCGGGTGAACGAAGAACAACTGCACGGAACCGGCTGTACGTTTGCGTCGGCTTTGGCCGCGCATCTCGCGGTTGGTCGCGGACTGCTCGAAGCGGCGACGCTCGCGAAAGCCTACGCCACGAAAGCGATTGAGAAGGCTTACCCCGTTGGCAAAGGCCGCATACCGCTCGACCATTTCTACCGGCAGAGAATTGAGCCACCTGCGCGCGGCATCCATGAAGTGCCCCAGCATGGGATGCATCCGGCAGCGGAACCTACGGCTCACTGAAATAGTGACCGGTAGTTCGTAACGGGAAACTGGTTCCTCACGGGCGCGAATATCCTTCCTAAGAGCATTTCCGCGCGGAGCGAAGGCCTTGGAGACAACCCAAAACGCGATCCCCGCGGCGCTTGGATTCCGTGTGAAGTCCGGCTGGGCCATGGCCGTTTTGCTGGCTGGACCTTCGGATGCGCCTCAGCTGGTTAGATGTCAGACAGTCCTGCTCTCCGATCCCAAGATTCCTCAATCGAAACAGCCTTTTCATGCCGTGCTGGAGCTTCCTGAGAAGGAAAAGAAGGCGCTCACGGCGAAATTGGGAAAAGTTGTAGCCGGTGCGACAAAAAAGTCAGTGGAAGAACTTCTGCAGCGCGCAAGCGCAGAGGGCTACGGCGTCATAGGAGCGGGGTTGGTGGTCGGCAGTCTGGTGGATCCGGCCACACTCCATAACGATCACATTCGCGCGCACGGACTGGAAGGGCGCATGTTTCGGACCGCACTAGAGGATGCGCTTCGCGGGCAAAACCTCCCGTTTAAAGTGTTTGTAGAGAAGGACGCGCTCGCTACAGCATCGGCTTTGCTGCAACGGCCGGCGGAGGAAGCAAAGAAACTAATTGCCGGCCTCGGCAAATCTCGGGAGGAATCCTGGAGGGCGGAAGAAAAGCTCGCGGCACTGGCGGCGTGGGTGGCGCTTGCTGCATGCGGATAAAATGCCGTGAAGCTGACACGGCGGGACTCAGGCTAAACCTCAAGTTGGGCCTCCGGCGCGGCCCAGGGCAGGCAGGGATTGCTCACTGTTTGCCCTGCGCGAGGGAAGCCGCGATGGGGCGGTAAGCGCGTACTTCACCGAATTGGCCAGGATCAACGGATTCGTGCCTTGCCGTTCGAAGGCGAGCGCTATGGATAGGATGCGCTCCTCCCGTGGCGCCCTTTCGCGAAGTAACCAAAAACGGCCGGGCATCCGGCAGACTCATGGGGCTTTTCGGAGCACCCCGTCTGCGGACGTGGCCTCTGCGCCTCTCTCCGTAGGTCCATTGAAACAAGACGTACAAAAGGAAGTCGCACCCAAGAATGCAAAACGCAAGAAATAATGTAGCTGACATAATTCGCTCACTTCTTTAGTTGACGTGGCGCGGATAGGCATGGGCTGCCCGCACAACCAGCAGATTAGAAACAGAGGCGCAAGAAAATCCTGAGGGGTTTGTTAGGAATTTATTAAAATGCGCCAGTTGAAGAGGCGGCTCGGCTTAGAGCGAGGCCAAAGTGATTTCGCGGCGAGCGGGCGTGTGGTTATTGGTCGCATTTACGATTGCTGTGGCAGCGGCTGCAGTGCTCGCGCCTCGTATCCCACAGCCGCAGTCCTACCACAACTTCGCCGATCAGCGTGGCTGGCTCGGAATACACAACTTTGGGGACGTAACTTCCAATCTTCTATTCGCCGTGGCGGGCGCGTGGGGATTGACTTTTCTTTGCGGGAGACACGGCCCGGAGGGGTTTATCGACCCGCGCGAACGATGGGCGTACACCCTGGTTTTCCTGGGACTGTTGCTCACCGCTTTCGGCTCAAGTTATTACCATCTGGCTCCGGACAACGCACGGTTGCTTTGGGACCGCCTGCCGATGACACTGGCCTTCATGGGCTTGGTGTCGGCCATGCTTTCGGAAAGACTGAGTGTGCCGACTGGTTTTTATCTGCTTCCAGTGCTGGTGCTGATAGGCGCGGGCAGCGTCGCCTGGTGGTGGCACACCGAGGCCGTTGGTGCGGGAGACTTGCGGTTCTACGCGGCGGTGCAGGTGTACGCGGTGCTGGTTCTTCCCGTTCTGCTTTTGCTGCCGCCGCGGTACACGCGAAGTTGGGACTTCTTAGTGGTTTTTGGATTTTACGTTCTAGCGAAAATTTTCGAAACCGCAGATCGCGAAATTTTCTCGCTCGACCGGCAGGCGGTTAGCGGACACACACTGAAACACTTGGCGGCAGGGGCTGCGGGATTCTGGATTTTGAGGATGCTGCGGAAGAGACAACCCATCCAAAGTTGATGAAACTCGAAAGGCAGTTGCGCCAGGCTAGACCCGGCCCCTAGATCTTGTAGACGACGCGGCCAGCGACGATTGTGGTAACCGGACCGCCTTTGAAGGTGCGGGCGTCGAAGGGGGAATTGCGGGATTTGCTGGGGGATTGCTTTACGTCGTAGGTCCATTCGCGCGTGGTCGAAAAGATTGTGACGTCGGCGGACTGGCCGGGGGCGATTTTGCGTTCGATGCCGAGAACGCGGGCGGGACCGGCGGTGAAAAGTTCGACCATGCGCATGAGCGAAATTTTCCCCGCATGTACAAGCTGTTCGAGCGCGAGCGCTAGAGCGGTCTCGAAGCCGAGGACGCCGAAGGGAGCGCGGTCGAACTCGACATCCTTCAGGGCGGGCTCGTGCGGAGCATGATCCGTGGCGATGGCGTCTACCGTGCCATCGGCGAGACCCTCGAGCAGGGCTTCGCGATCTTCGCGGGCGGCCAGCGGCGGATTCATTTTGTAGCGCGAATCATATTGAACATCCTCATCGATCAAAGTGAAGTGGTGCGGCGTGACCTCGCAAGTGACGGGCAAGCCGCGCTGCTTGGCCCAGCGAACTTGCTCGAGCGAACCTTTTGCGGACAGATGTGCGACATGCAGACGCGCGCCGGTGAGTTCGACAAGCTGAACGTCGCGCGCAACGCAAACGGATTCGGCGGCTGCGGGCATTCCGGGCAAACCGAGCCGCGTGGACGTGACGCCTTCGCGCATCACGGCGCCGGCGCCGAGCGAAACATCTTCCGAATGCTCGATGACAAGCAAATTGAGCGAGCGGCAATAATCCATTACCTGGCGGGTGAGTTTGGCAGTGGCAATAGGTTTGCCGTCGTCGGAAACGGCCACGATTCCGGCTTCCTTCATCGCCGCGATTTCCGCGATGGCTTCGCCTTTGCTGCCGACGCTGGCGGCGCCGATGGGCCAGACGCGAACGCTGGCGGTGGCTTTGGCGCGGTCGAGAATGAAGCGCGTGACGCTCGCATTGTCGTTGACGGGCTTCGTGTTTGGCATGCAGCAGACGGCGGTGAAACCTCCGCGAGCTGCGGCGCGCGTTCCGGTTTCGATGGTTTCGGAAGATTCCTGGCCGGGTTCGCGAAGATGGGCGTGCAGATCGATGAAACCGGGCGCGACGATATGGCCAGTAGCGTCGAAAATTTCGGTGGAGGAATTCTGTGCGGTTTTTCCGGGCTGCGCGACTTCGACGATTTTTTCGCCGTCGAGGAGCACATCAAGCGGCGCGTCGGTTTGCGTGGCGGGGTCGATCACGCGGCCGTTCTTAACGAGCAGCATGCGAAGGGTCCTTGTCCGCGAGCGCGGAGGAATTTTCTTTCTTATCCGTCGCTCGGCGATTGCGCGGCTGTTGCGCTTCGGCAGCGGGATGCGCCTCCTCCACCGAGTCTTCCAAGCCGCCCACCAAAAGCAGATAGAGCAGGGCCATGCGCACGGCGATTCCGTTTGTGACTTGCTCGAGCACGCAGGACTGCGGGCTGTCGGCGACTTCGGGAGTGATCTCGACGCCGCGATTCATCGGGCCGGGATGCAAAATGATGGCATCGGGCTTGGCGTGGCGGAGGCGCTCGGCGTTGAGCTGATAAAGAAGGATGTAGTCCGCGGCGGAAAGCGCGGGCTCGTGCATCCGCTCGGTCTGCACACGCAAGACGAGAACGACGTCCGCATCTTCGAGCGCGTCCTCGAGGCGAAAAACGCGGCGAATGGAAGCTCCTGGCGCGCCAATACGCTCAAGTTCGCGCGGAACCCACATCGCCGGGCCGCAGAGCGTGAAGCGGCAGCCGAATTTTGCGAGCAGATGAATGTTCGAGCGAGCGACGCGACTGTGCGCAATGTCGCCCAGGATGGTGACATTCAGATTGGCGAGCGAGCCTTTGCGGTCACGAATGGTAAGCGCATCGAGCAAACCCTGTGAGGGGTGCTCGTGGGTGCCGTCTCCGGCGTTGATGACGGGAATATCGAGATGGCGCGCGACAAAATCGGCGGCTCCGGAAGCTGCGTGGCGCATGACCAGGCAGTCGGGCTTCATGGCGTCCAGCGTGTGTACGGTGTCGAGCAGGGACTCGCCCTTCTTCAGGCTGGAAGATTCCGCCTGGAGGTTCATGGTGTCCGCGCCAAGGCGTGCGGCGGCGGTGCCAAAGCTGATGCGCGTGCGCGTCGAGTTTTCGAAGAAAGCGAGAGCGACCGTTTTGCCGCGAAGGGTGGCAAGTTTTTTCAAAGGATTGCGCTGGATCGCTTGAAAGGGCCTGCTTTGATCGAGAAGAAAAGTAAGTTCGTCCGCGGAAAGCGGTTCGAGAGCTAACAGGTCGCGAAAACGAAAAGTCACATTTGCACTCTTTGATGATAGCGCGAAAAATCCTGTTTCAACTACGTCTCCTGGCGGTCCACGAGAACGACGCGCTCTTCATTATCGATCTCGCGGAGGCGCACTTCGATGATTTCCGTGTCGCTGGTCTGCACGGTGCGTCCGACGAACTGCGCTTCAATGGGCATTTCGCGATGGCCGCGGTCGATGAGCACGCAAAGAGAAACGCGCTGGGGGCGGCCAAGATCGAAGAGGCCATTCATGGCGGCGCGGATGGTGCGGCCGGTGTAGAGAACGTCGTCAACGAGGACGAGATCCATGCCATCGACGCCAAAAGAAATGTCGGAGGATTGCAGCACAGCCTGTGGAGCAACTTTCGAGAGGTCGTCGCGATAGAGGGTGATGTCCAGCGTGCCGACCGGAACGTCCACGCCGTCGATGCCCCGCATGGCTTGGGCAATTCGCTGCGCCAGCGGTACGCCGCGACGGCGGACGCCGATCAACGCTAG
Organism: Candidatus Acidiferrum sp.; assembly: GCA_049800195.1. Classification (GTDB taxonomy): domain Bacteria; phylum Acidobacteriota; class Terriglobia; order Acidiferrales; family UBA7541; genus Acidiferrum. The sequence goes on along the minus strand of JBARJI010000048.1, from coordinate 44,351 downwards.
ATGTTTCGTGCCGCCGCTTTTCTCCACAATTTGATGGGCCAGGCGCCGCAGGGTACGGTCAATTTCTGAGGCGGACATCAATTGGGCTTTTTCGACGATGCGCATGTTCGGGTAATCCTAGCATAGTGACTGACGGCTCGGGACTAGTGACTGGCGGATAGCGCCGCCTCGGCTTGCGGCGAGATGGAGCGTTTCGCTGGCATGTTAAACTGCCGCGCGGCGCATGAAGCGAGGTGGATATGTTGGTTGGAAACACGGAGCGTGCGAACTGGGAAAAGAATAGGGCGTTCTGCGGGGCGATTTTTCTGCTGTTGGCTGGCGCTGGGTGGATGCCGGGCGCAACGGCGCAGGTACAGAATGCCGTGGGAACAAAGGCTCCTGGGCGACCGAAGCTCGTGGTGATGTTGGTAGTGGACCAGATGCGCGCGGACTACGTCGACAAATTTCAAGGGCAATGGACGGGCGGATTGAAGCGCCTGATCCAGGACGGCGCATGGTTCCGCGACGCGGCGTATCCCTATGCGGCCACGGAAACGTGCGTGGGGCACTCGACGATTTCCACGGGAGCATTTCCCGCTACGCATGGAATGATTTCGAATTCCTGGTGGGATCGAGACTTGCAGAAGAGCGTGACGTGTACGTTTGATCCGAATGTAAAGAATACTGGCTACGCCGGGGCGAGCGTGAAAGGAGGCGATAGCCCCTGGCGGATGCTGATGCCTGCGTTCGCCGAGGAACTGAAATACCAAGGTCGCGAAGGCACGCGCGTCGTCACCTTCTCGTTGAAGGCGCGCGCGGCGATTACCATGGCGGGCCATCAGGCGGATGCGGTGACTTGGTTTGACCCCGCGACAGGCGCTTGGACGACCTCCAGCGCGTACCCGACGGTGGCTTTTGTGGAACAGTACGCCAAGGCGCATCCCGTCTCCAGCGACTACGGCGAGACCTGGAGTCCGTTTTTGGGGAAGTCAGCGTATCGGTACAGCGAAAGGGCCGTAGGCGCAGTTTCTCCCGCTGGAGCGGGACCGGAGTTTCCACATCCGTTGCGAGGCAAGCCGGGTAGCACAGGGCCGGACGCGAGCTTTTATATTGAATGGGAGGCGAGCCCTTACGCTGACACGTACTTGGCGGAGATGGCGGAAGACGCCGTCGACAAGATGGGATTGGGACAACGGGCAGGCACGGATTATCTGGGCGTCAGTTTTTCTTCCTTGGATTACGTGGCGCATGCTTTTGGGCCACGAAGCTGGGAAGTGCAAGACGAACTCGTGCGGCTGGACCGCGATTTGGCGGGCTTTTTTGCGCATCTGGACAAGGCCGTGGGGCGCGGGAATTACGTTGTCTCGCTCACCGCGGACCATGGCGGAGCGCCAATTCCCGAGGACTTGCAGCAGACGGGAGTCGATGCAGGCTGGCTAAATGTCGCGGAAGTGAAGGAGCGGGCCGAAAACGCGCTTGAGGCGCTGAACTATGCGAAGCCGGCCGTGGCGGACGTCGGCGGAAGCGACGTCTATTTCACGCAAGGAACTTACGACAAATTGAAAGCGGACCCGGCGGCCATGCGCGCGGTGATGGAAGCGATTGAAAGCGTTCCGGGTGTCGCCAGAGTTTATCGCGCGGAGGAGCTGGACGACCGGCCGGCGACGGAAAGCCCGATTCGCAGAGCCGAAGCGGACAGCTTTCTTCGGGCGCGAAGCGGGGATTTGCTGATCGTACCCAAGCCCTTTTGGTCGTGGGATTTTTCGACTCCCGGAAAGCCGTGAACGTATGGGTCCATGCACGGCTCTCCTTACTATTATGACCAGCATGTTCCGGTCTTTTTCATGGGATACGGCATTCGGCCCGGCGTCTATTATGGCGCGATCACGCCGGCGGATATCGCGCTCACGCTGGCGTCGCTCTGCGGGATTACCCTGGCTCCGCGAGATGGCCAGGTTCTGGGCGAGATTCTCGCAAGAACAAGCGAACATCCTGCGGCAAGAAAGCTGTCCGGAGCGGCTGCAGATTCAACGCAGCCTTAGATTTGCCAGCTTTTCGGAGCTTGGCGGGTAGCGGAGAATTTCTGCGGCTCCGAACGGGTTCGTGGTATTCTCTGCCGAAGTGACTCCCGCAGGGGCTGTTGATTTGACCGTGCAAATTGGCGCGGTGCGCCTGCGGAATCCCATTCTCGCGGCCAGCGGAACCTTCGGTTACGGTGTCGAATTTGCCCATCTGGTGGACCTGAACCGGCTCGGCGGCTTCGTGGTGAAGGGGCTTTCCCGCGAACCGATGGAAGGGGCTCCCGCCCCCCGGCTTTGCGAAACCCCCTCCGGGATGCTAAATGCCGTAGGGCTCCAGAACATTGGGGTCCGAGCCTTTGTCGCCGGAAAACTCCCAGTACTGCGAAAATACGATACAGCCGTAATTGCCAATGTTTTTGGTTATTCGGTAGAGGATTATGTCGAGGTGATCAGGGTCCTTGAGGATGCCGAGGGGCTGGCCGCCTATGAATTGAACATTTCCTGCCCTAACGTGAAGATGGGGGGAATACAGTTCGGGAGCGACCCCGGTCTCGTAGGGGAGGTTGTGAATGCGGCGCGAAAGGCGGCTGTCAAGCGGCCTCTATGGGTAAAGCTCTCACCGATGGTTGCAGACATTGGACTTATCGCCCGAACGGCAGAGGGAGCTGGTGCCGACGCCTTGACCGTAGCAAACACCTATCCGGCCATGGCGATTGATCCTAGGACCGGCAAATCTTGCTTGGGAAACCAGAAAGGAGGGTTGTCAGGCCCGGCGATAAAGCCGATCACCCTGCGCCTCGTCTGGGAAACTCGGAAGACGGTCAAGACACCAATCCTAGGTGTCGGAGGGATCGAGACGGCGAAGGACGTGCTTGAATATTTGTCGGTAGGTGCGACTGCTGTACAGGTAGGAACGGCCAGTTTTACTGACCCTACGGTCAGTCAGCGACTCGTAGCGGAGCTGGAAGGGGCTCTTTTTAGAGCTAAAGCGTTTACTATCAAAGAGATGAATGAGAAGATTTCCGCGGATTTTGGTTGACATAACGACCAAACTGCGATACACTTTTTTGGATATGCGTAGCACAAAGAACACACTATGAGACGACCACTCTTTGTTTTCTGGGCCGCTTTCCGTTGGGTGCTCTTAATGTTCCTCGTGGTTCCCGCAATGGACGCCCCTCTGGTGGCGCATTTGAGCGCTCCAGTCAAGCCGCTGAAGACTTGGTTGGGCAACGCCAGCTGGTATGGGCCCGGCTTCAATGGAAAGATCACCGCCGATGGAGAGCGCTTTGATTGCGAGGCGCTGACGGCTGCGCACCCGAATCTGCCGTTCGGGTCGATTGTCCGCGTGGTGAACCCCCGGAACGGGAGGTTTGAACTGGTACGCATCAATGATCGAGGTCCCTATCAAGAAGGGCGCGAAATTGATGTATCCTATCGTGTCGCCCGGAAAATCGGATTGATCCATTCGGGCGTCAGGCAAGTTCGGCTCGAATTGATGCAGTTGCCACAAAAACGCTGACCCCGCCGAATTCGGGGTCTCCTATGACCTTGAGCTTCGACGCCCATCCCCGCAGCAGTTTAATCGTGGCACTGGATTTTGACTCTCTATCCTCGGCCGCAAAATTCGCCAAGCAGGTTTCCGATCTGGTGGGGATGTTCAAGATCGGCAACCAGCTGTTCACGGCAGCAGGACCTGCGGCTGTAAAGGAAATTAGTGGACTGGGTCCGGGCGTCTTTCTCGACCTTAAATTCCACGACATTCCGAATACAGTTGCGGGAGCGGTACTTTCCGCAGCCGCAATGACCGGCGTGCAGCTGGTGAATGTGCATGCTCTCGGTGGCCGAGCCATGCTCGAGGCGGCGGTGCAAGCCATCAGCGCGGGCGTCCCGATGGGAGCCGACCGTCCGAGATTGCTGGCCGTGACGATACTCACGAGCATGGACCAAAAATCGATGCGCGAGACTGGTATCGGCGGCCCGCCGAAGAGCCGGGTTGTGAAACTGGCCCGCCTAGCGAAAGAAGCAGGCGTGGATGGAGTTGTAGCTTCGGTGCAGGAAGCACGGGCGATTCGCAGAGCCTGCGGGCGGGAATTCCTGGTTGTGACGCCGGGCGTACGGCCCAAAGACAAAGAGGACTCGGCGGCCACCAATCGGAACGACCATGCGCGCACGGCGACACCCGCGGAGGCGATCAAAGCCGGCGCGGACTACATCGTTGTCGGAAGGCCCATTCTGGCAGCGGCAGATCCGCGAGCAGCGGCCCAAGCCATCGTCGACGAAATCGCCGCCTCGAAATAGAGGTGCGACCCTGTGCGTTGACCCATCTCCAATGTGATGCTAACATGAGTCACATATGAAGCGGGCTACCGTTCGCGATCTCCGCTATAACTTCCGCGAAATTGAAGCACGCCTAAGCAAGGGCGAAGAGATTGAAGTTTACAAGCGGAACAAACCGATCGGCCGCTTGATTCCGATTCAGCCCAAGCCCGAGGCGTACCCCGATTTCGCAGCCATTCGGCGGCGAATCTTTGGCAAAAAGAAGGCGCGGATGACAGGCACCCAGCTCGTGTCTGAGCAGCGAGAGCCTTATTGATTGCCTATCCAGATACCGGATTCTTGGTGTCACTCTACGGCGAGGACAATCACTCGCCAGCTGCCACAGAGTTAGTGAAGTCCGATCCTGTTTTTGTTCTGACCTCTCTAGGTGAGGCAGAATTCGTCAACGCACTCGATCTTCGGGTGTTCCGCAAGCAGTGGACGCATAGCCAAGCTCAAACGATCTATAACCATTTCCTGGAGCACCAAGCAGCGGCTATAATTCGCAGCGAGCTTTTTCCGTTGGAGGCTTGGGAGCGAGCTGTGATTCTCTCGCGCCGACACGGCGCGACATTGGGTGCAAGAACTCTTGACGTGCTTCACGTCGCGTCCGCTCTGGTCCTCAAGCCCGACGTGTTCTTGACATTCGATAAGCGCCAAAGCCAAATTGCAAAGGCCGAAGGCCTTCGCGTGCTTCCGGGGTAAGTGCGGCAAAGCTAGAATCCTCTCGCAATTCAATCCGATGACCGATTCGTCCAAGAGCGTGATTGTTGGTACGGCGGGGCATATTGACCACGGCAAGTCGGCGCTGGTCGAGGCGTTGACGGGCACGCATCCGGACCGGCTCACGGAAGAGAAGCGGCGCGGGATCACGATCGATCTGGGATTTGCGTTTCTGGAAGAAGACGGCGTGCGATTCGGTTTTGTGGATGTGCCGGGGCATGAGCGTTTCGTGAGCAACATGCTGGCGGGAGCAGCGGGAATCGATCTGGTGCTGCTCGTGATTGCGGCGGACGAAGCGATCAAACCGCAGACGCGGGAGCATTTCGATATTTGCCGGCTGCTGGGAGTTACGCGCGGAGTCGTGGCGCTGACAAAGAGCGATTTGGCGGATCCCGATATGCTCGGCCTGGTGCGGCTGGAAGTGGAAGAATATTTGCGCGAGTCGTTCCTGGAGCGGGCGCCGATTGTTCCGGTGAGCGCGAGGACCGGAAGCGGGCTCGCCGAGCTGAAGAAAGCGCTGAGCGGCGCCGCCAGAGAAATCCCGGCAAAGGATGTGGCGCGATATTTCCGGCTGCCGATTGACCGGGCGTTTGCGATGAAGGGATTTGGGACCGTAGTCACGGGAACACTCATTTCGGGAAGCGTCAGCCCGGAAGACGAAGTAGAACTGTTTCCGGGAGAGAAGCGGCTGCGGGTGCGCGGCGTACATTCCGGCGGGAAAGCCGTCGTACGCTCTGTTGCGGGACAGCGGACTGCCGTGAATCTCGCAGGTATCGATCACGCCGACGTTAAGCGCGGAATGACGCTGGCTGCGCCCGGGCGTTTTCGCGCGACGCGCAGATTGGATACACGAGTGACCTTGCTCCCTGCTGCGCGAAAGCTGAAGCATCGCGCGCGCGTGCATTTTCACGCAGGGACGGCGGAGACGATTGCGGAGGTCCATCTCTATGGCGAAATTGCGCTTGCGCCGGGGCGGAATGCGCTGGCCCATTTGCGGCTGCAGGACGACGTATTGCTATTGCCCGGCGACCGCTTCATCGTGCGGCAATTTTCGCCGGTCATTACCATTGGGGGAGGACTGATTCTGGATCCACTGGCGCGGCGGCCGACGGTGCGGGACACGGGACGTGCGGCGTTTCTTGAAACGCTGGAAAGCGGGAAACAGGATGAAATACTGGCGTCAATGACGGAACGCGCTTTGCCCGGCTTGGCGCAGGAAGAGATCGCGGCACGCATGGGGTGGTTCGAGAACGAGATTCGAGAGGCTGCGCAAAGGCTTGCTGCGCGCAGCAGGATCAAGATCGTTTCGGCGGAGCCTTTGATTTTGCTTAGCCGAAAGGCATTTGACGATGTCCGCGGGAAAATCGCAGAACGAGTGGAGCGTTTTCACAAAGAAAATCCGTTGTCACCGGGCATGGCGCGCGAAGATCTGCGCGCGAACCTGGGAAGACGCGTGCGGGCGGAGACGTTTCGCGCGGCGCTGGAAGAGCTAGCGAACGAAAGGAGATTGGATGTACAGGGCGAACTCGTGAAACGCGCAGGTTCGGAGATTGCTCTGCAAGCCGAAGAGGCGCGGGCGCAGGAGCAAATCGAGCAGGCTTTTTCCGAAGCTGGGCTGGCGGTGCCATCGGTGAAAGAAGTGCTTGCCAGACTTTCGGTCGAGGCAAAGCGCTCGGAGAAACTGCTGCAAATTCTGTTGCGAGAGAAAACCCTTGTTCGGGTGAGCCCGGAGCTGATTTTTCACCGCAATGCGCTGGTTCATCTAAGGGAGCAATTAACCGCGTACAAGAAAATGAAGGGTGAGCGCATATCGGTGCCTGTTTTCAAGGAGTTGACGGGAATTACGCGCAAGTATGCGATCCCTTTGCTCGAATACCTGGACCGGGAGCGCGTGACGCGCCGGGCCGGGAACGAGCGTGTTATACTTTAGGCGTGCAGCTGGGCATGGGCTTGCTGCGCAAGGCGCGCTGCGCTAGAGTTGCGGTAAAGGGCAGACAAGCAGCTCGCTTGGAGGTTTTTATGGGCGAACTTAGTCCTATTCATTGGCTGATCGTATTGGCGATCATCCTGCTTTTGTTCGGAGGCAGAAAGATTCCCGAACTTGCCAAGGGGCTCGGGGAAGGCATTCGCAGCTTCAAAGAAGGAATGGCTGGAACCTCCCATACGCAACCGACCGCCTCCCCTGCGCCCCCTCCGCAACAGGCGGCTCCTCCGGCGGAGAAACCAGCGGAAGAGAAGAAAGCCTGAGAAGAAGTTCAGGCCGTCAGGCCAAAGAGTTGATTTTTCACAAGGCGCTCCCCGAGAGGGAGCGCCTTTTTGTTGCTCGAGCGCAGCCTCGCGCCGAAGGGTAACGAGGTATCCATCCAATTTCGTGAAACTAAGCCTCATGTAAAACGGCGTTCCCTTGGCAAGGTGGCTTGACGCGCCTCGCGGAGCGCGTTAAGGTTTTGGCTAGCGCGAAGGGCGCATCCAGTCCGCGGAAAGGGCCGTGCCCACCTTCAGTTTTCGAGTAAGGTTACAAACCTTCTTTCAGCCTGATTCGGGCGGACTCCAGGCGTAGTTACGAAGGGAAGGTCGTAATGGATAGCAGGCCGCTAGCGGCTCGCCCGAGCCTCGAGCAGTACAAGAAACAGGCCAAAGAACTCGTCAAAGCCCTTCGAGCAGCAGGATCAAGCAAGTTTCACGATTCCGAAGTAATCCAGCGCGTCAGAAAACACCACCTGCAATTTGCCGATCCGCCGGATGATGAAATCGCTCGAACGAAATTCGCGCTTGCCGATGCGCAACTCGTGATTGCGCGCGAGCACGGCTTCGAAAGTTGGCCAAAATTCGCGAAGCAAGTCGAAGCGACTGCACAGGCGAACTTTGCGTCTTCCCTGAACGATCCCGTCGCTGAGTTCATCGTGGCTGGATGTGTACCGCGTGACGGGTCGCATGTGTCGGGGACGCTTGAGCGAGCCGAGGCGATACTGGTTGCGCATCCCGAGCTGGCGCGTGCGGGAATTCATACGGCTGCCATCCTCGGCGATGCGTCGAGTGTGCAACGGTTTCTGGCACTCGATGCAGGCAACGCCACCGCGAAGGGCGGACCGCATGACTGGGATGCGCTGACGCATTTGTGCTTTTCGAGGTACTTGCGGCTGGACAGCGCGAGGTCCGATGGTTTCGCGGCGGCGGCGAAGGCGCTGCTGGACGCAGGCGCGAGGGCGAATACCGGCTGGTACGAGATGATCGACCACCCCAACCCTCGGCCCACGTTTGAGAGCGCGATTTATGGCGCCGCGGGGATCGCTCAACATGCGGAACTTACCCGGCTGCTGTTGGAGCGGGGCGCTGATCCGAACGACGAAGAGACTCCTTATCATGTGCCGGAGACGCGCGACAACACCGTGATGAAGATTTTGGTGGAGAGCGGCAAGCTGAACGATACGAGCTTGACGACCATGCTGCTGCGAAAAACCGACTTGCACGACTATGAAGGGCTCAAATGTCTGCTCGAACATGGGGCAGACCCGAATAGACCGACAAGATGGGGCAGGACCGCGTTCCAACACGCATTGCTACGAGACAACGGCATCGACATGCTGAAAGCGTTGCTAGAGCATGGCGCGGATCCGACACTAATGGCGGAGCGGCCTGATCCCCGGCGAGCGGATGGCCCGAATATGTCTGCGGTGGCGATGGCGGCGCGACGGGGGCGCGGCGACGTACTGGATTTGATGGAGCAGCGCGGCATTCCGATCGAACTACAAGGAGTGGAGCGACTGATCACCGATTGCGCCAGGAATGAGGCGGCGAAGGGTGAGGAGGAGCCGGCCGGATTCGTCGATCAGCAGGATTCCCACCCCAACTCTGGGGTTATTCGTGCTGGGCAAGGGAGCGACTCTTCCTTGTGAGTTAGCGGCGCACCGCGTCGGGCACGGGTTCGCGGAAGGCTGGAAAGACGCGTTCGGCTAGGGCAAAACTGCCGAAGAGCAGTAGAGCGTAGAAGGCGTCGCCCGCGAGGGTGTTCCAAAAGAAGGGGACTCCGGCGGCGTAACAGGCGAGCAGGCCCGCGCTGTTGCGGGGATAGGTAAGACTAAGCGCCCAGACGGCAAAATTGGTGACGAGGAAAAACTGGATGGCGCCAAGAAGTGTAGCGGCGCCGACGCGTGCGACGGTCCGGCGATGGCGCAGCCAGAGGCCGATGGCCACGCTAATGAGAAAGCTGGCGTACACAACAGGCATCAGTTTGTGAAAGCCGATGAAGATGTCGCCTGCGAAGAGGGCGAGCAGAGGGAAAAGAAAGGCCAGGCGGCGGTCCTTTATCATCGCGCCTGAAAAGAGGGCCATCGCACCAACGGGGGTGAAATTCCATGGATGGGGGGCGATGCGCAGAGCAGCAACAATAGCGATCATGGCGAGAACGAGCAGGGTGCGGTAGAGAAGATTTTCTTTTTGAGTCAATTGCGCGTTCATAGCGTTGCCCCCTCCATCTTAGACAGTAAATCGCAAAAAACAAAGCCATCGCGGTTGACGACCTCTCCGGTGCGGATGGGAATGGGAGATTTGAAAATGGGGCCGTCGAAGACGAATGTGTGGAACTCGCCGTTTTCGCCGCAGGGGTCGGCTTGCGGCGGAAGATCGCGGAAGAAAGATTCGTCGAGTTCTCGTCCGGCGAAAGTGGGAGCAAGGATTTTGGGATCGACGCAGACGGTGACGGCGCGGAATTTATTTGCGTGAAAGAAGCGGACAAGCTCGCGCGTATCACGCTTCCAAAGGGGGAAGATGGCCGCCATGCCGATGCGCGCGAGGTTTTTTTCGCGGTAGGCGCGAAGGTCTTCCAGGAAAATGTCCCCGAAGGCGACTTTGCGAACCCCTTTTTCATAATGCAGGCGCAGGGCTTCTTCCATGCGCGCCTCGTAGGTAGTGTTGACGCACTGTGGGGGGATGCGAACCTCGTGAAGGGGCAGGCCGATGGATTGGGCCTGCCGCTGGAGAAGTTCGCGCCGGACGCCGTGCATGCTGATGCGTTCGTAGTCTTCGGTGACGGTGGTTAGAAGAGCGACGACTTCAAAGTCCTCCCGCTGGAGCAGCGTTTGCAGCGCCATGGCGCTGTCTTTGCCGCCGCTCCAGCAGAAGAGGATGGATTCAGTTGAATTCGGCATCTGGCAAGGGCTCCTGTGGTTGAGATCTTGCTGAAAAGGGGCGCAGCGTGCTGCGCCCCTACCGGACAGCTAGTCGCGGCCTTTGAAGGTGTAACGAACGCCGGCACGCACATCGCGGCCGAGAGCAGGATAGCCCAAAGCATCCTGATATTGTTTGTCGAAGAGGTTGGCGGCTCGCGCATAAAGCGTGAAGCCGTGGCCGGCGTCGTAATGGGTGGCGATGTCGAAGCGGGCATAGCCGGGGTCGTGGTTGTAACCAAGCCCGAGAAAATCCGAGTCGGTGCGTACTCCGGTGAAATACCCGCCGATGGTCACGCCGAAGCGGCGAAAAGCGGCGTTCAAGATGAGCGAGCCGGAATTGACGGGACGCCGGGCCAAGTGGTTGCCGGGAAGCTCCGTGGGATCGTAGGCGTTGGGAGAGACGAGGACGCGGCTGTCGTCGTAGGTGTAATTGCCGGCCAAGTTGAGCCAGCGAGTGAATCTGGTTTGGCCGATGAGGTTGACTCCGCGGGCGCGGGCAAGATCGGTGTTGATGTAGTAGCCGTAGTCGCTCATGAGGCCTGGAATGGCCATGTTGCAGAAGCTGTTTGCGGCTGTGCATTCCTCAAAGCTGACAATGTCGTAGAAACGGCTGGAAAAGTATTCGGCAGAAAGACGGATTCGATTGTGGAGCAGCTTTTGATCGAGGCCAACGGTCCAAGTCTTGCTGGCTTCGGGTTTGAGCGAGGGATTGCCGTAGTCGCCAAAGTTGTCGCCATAGATCTGGTCGAAGCGCGGCTCCTTGATGCCCTCACCGTAGAAGACGCGAAACAACGTTTCGCCCCAAAATGCACCGCCATCACGAGCGAGAAAGGATGCTCCGGCGCGGGGAACAACGCGAGTGCCGAAATCGGCGTTATCTTCCGCGCGTCCGCCGAAATTTAGAGAAACGCGGCGCTGCGGGCGGTAGCGGAAATCCAGGTAGCCGGCTTGATTGTTGCGGCGGGCGTGCGGAACGTCGATAGAGGTAAGGAAGGCGTTTTCGACTTCGTATTCGTAACCTGCCGTAGCGGCGAAATTGGAAATCACGTAGCTCGTCTGCGCGCTCACATTCGCGCGGTTGTATTGAAAAAGGCTGCTGCCGGTATAGTCGCAGAATTCGGCGGTTGCGATGGCGGTGGGATTGGTCTGCGGACAATACGCATTGGGATCGGTGGCGTAAAAGCTTTGTATTGGATTGTCGCTGTACTGGTGAGTGTAGGATTCCGCGCCGCTGATTTCATGGCGCCAGTGTTTGCCGGTGGCAAAACCCCAGCGAGCGCTGGAGCTGAAAATGTGTTGATCGTACGTTTGATAGAGGCTGGGCGGTTCGAGGAGTGTTTGTCCGGGAATGCCGGCGTCGCTGTTGTTGTTGCGGAGCGTGAGGCGAAGCTGGTTGGTGTCGCTGAAGCTGTAGCCGAAGTTTCCGGAGAGCGTGCGATTGAGAAAGGCGTCGTTCGGCCCCTGGCCGCCCGTTTGCATGTAGGATGCGGCAGCGGAATAGTCGAATTTGCCGAGCAATCCGCTAAGCTGCGCGCCGCCCTCGCCGGTAGAAAAACTGCCCCCGTCAGCATCGACGCTGAACTCAGGAGTGCGGGTCGAGCCGCGATGGGTGAAGAGCTGGATGACGCCATCGACGGCGTCGGTGCCATAGATGGCGCTTTCCGCTCCACGAACGATTTCCACTTTATCGATGTTGTCGAGCGTGAGGCTGGAAAAATCGACGGGGCCGCCGGGAGGGTTGATGGGAGCGCCGTCGACGAGGACTTTCGTGAAGTTGGAATTGCCGCCGTTGAGAAAAACGGAAGCGCTGCCGCCTTCGGGGCCGGTGCGGCCGATGGCAACGCCGGGAGAAAAGAGAAGAGCATCGGTCAGGTGGACCCATTGGGACGCGTCGATTTCTTGCTTAGTGATGACGGAGACTGGAGCGGTAGTTTGCTCCGCTAGGGTAGGCTCCGCTTGGCCCGTGACGATTACGCTGTCGGAAAGGCGCTCGAGAGTGAGAGTGAGGTCCAGATTGCGCTGTAGATTGGCGGCCAAATCCATAACGAAATCGCGGGAAACGAATGGAGAGCGTTGGAACGTGATGTGATAACGGCCCGGTGGAATCGTTAGGCTATAGGCGCCTTCGGCGGATGAAACTGTTTTCCAGAGCTGTGCGTTTGCATTGCCTTCCAACTGCGCGGTGACGTCTACTGCCGCGACTCCGCCGCCGCTGGTATCCAAAAGAGTGCCGAACAGGTGAGCATCCTGGGGTTCATTTTGTGCTTTTGCGGAAAAGCTGATTGCCAGAAAAAATAAAAAGCGAAAAGCAGTTCGAACAGGAGTGGTTTTCATGTTTTCCTCCGCTCCCTCTCGCGCGGGAGTTGAAGGTTGGCCCGGCGCTTGGAAAAAATCGCTCGGGCTTGCAGACTTCGCCGGTCTCCTGGCTTGGCGGCAGTTCCGTCCCCGCGAAACGTTGATCCGTTCGGGGCCGGTGCCAGGCCTTCCCGCAGCGCTGCCCATCTTTTCTGAAAGCAAGCCTTGAGGGAGGATTGCGCTCAGCGAGCGATGCGCCTCAGTGGCCTCAGCAGTACCTTATTCCGCCTTACAGTCGCGCGGCGGCGACGGCTTCTTTCACGCTCGAGCCCAGCGTTGGCCAGGACGAACGCACCGTCTTCCCGTGCACGAAGTCCGCGGTGAATGTGGGGGGCGCCCCTTGCGGGGACCCGCTGTGGATGATTCAAGCGCCGCGGAAATTGCCGCGGCGATCGGTAAAAAAATACGACGGCTACTTATTTTGCAGACGGCAAAATCACACGCGGACGTCCGGACGAGCCGAGCTCCACGGTAAGAGACGTCTGAAAAACCTGTTCAAGCAATTCGCGTTGAAAGACGCTCGCGGGCGGTCCAACACGAAGGCATTTGCCTTTCTGGAAAAGAGCGACCTGGTCGGCATATTGGCCCGCGAGATTCAGTTCATGCGTCACGACGACAACCGTGTAGCGATTGGCGGCTGCGAGACGACGAAGCGTTTCCAGAAGATCGACCTGCGCGCCGATATCGAGGTGCAGCGTAGGCTCATCCAAAAGGAGGAGAAGAGGCTGCTGCGCGAGGGCGCGCGCCAAAATGACGCGCTGTTTTTCGCCGCCGGAAATTTGATCCATCCAGCGATCGCTGAGATCTTCCGCGCCGACCTGCGCCAGCGCATTGCGCGCGACGAGGATGTCTTCTTCCGTTTCGAATCGCAGCGTGCGGCCGTAAGGATGACGTCCCTGAAGAACAAATTCCCAAGCGCGCGAAGGGAAAAGCAAAGGGCTTTCCTGCTGAACCATGGCAATGCGCTGACCGCGGGAGCGGTGCGGAAGCGTGTGGGTGACGAAGCCATTGAGGAGCACGCGGCCGGAAAGAGGTTCGAGGGCGCCGGCGATGAGCTTTAGCAAAGTGGATTTGCCGCAGGCGTTCGGTCCCAGGATGGCGACAATCTCTCCGGGACGCGCCTGAAAACTTGTGGCTTCGAGGGTAAAGAGAGGGGCTTGGGATGGATTCGCGGAGTACGCGTAGCTGACTTGTTCAACGCTCAAGCGGATGTCGGAGTTGAAGTCTCCGGCCTCACCGACGGGGCGGGCGGGGGCCGGGGAGGTGGAGCGCGCGTAGCTGGTCACGCAAGCCTCCTGCGCATCAAGTAAAGAAAAAGAGGGGCGCCTGCGATAGCAGTCATGGCACCAACAGGAAGTTCGGATGGAGAAATCACGGTGCGCGCGAGAGTATCGGCGGCGACTAGAACAATCGCGCCGCCAAAGGCCGCCGTGGGCAAAAGGATGCGGTGATCGGAGCCAAAGAGCAGGCGCATGACGTGAGGCACCAGCAGGCCGATGTAGCCGATGGCGCCGCTGACGGAAACAGCCAATCCGGTTAATAAGGATGCCGCGATGTAGACGACCAAACGCACGCGGCGGACATCCACGCCGAGATGCATCGCTTCCTTTTCGCCGGCGAGGAGCAAGTTCAAGTCCGCGGCCGTGGTGTAGATGGCTCCCGCCGCCAGAAAGAAACCGAAACGGAGAACGAGGCTTACAACGCGCTGAGGCGGCGTCGAAAGATCACCCATCATCCAGAAAGCCATGCCGCGATAATTGCCGCCAGTTAGCGTGGACATAAAAAACATGATGATGGCGGAAAGAAAAGAAGCCGAGATAATTCCGGCGAGGAGGAGCGTGCCGCTGTCGATTTGCCCCTGGCGAAGGCCGAGGAAGTAGACCGCGGTGACCGTGAGCGCGGCACCGACAAAAGCGCCGACGGGGGTGAGAAGCGCGGCAACGGCGGGTGCGAGCGCCAGATGGGGTTCGATAATCAGCGCGAGGATCGCGCCAACCGCCGCACCGCTGGAAACTCCGAGAACGTAGGGATCGGCGAGAGGATTGCGAAGCAGAGCCTGAAAACTGGCGCCGGCGACGGAGAGGGAGGCTCCCACAAAAATGCCGAGGAGAATGCGCGGCAAGCGAATATCGAAAATAATGAGCTGGTACTCGCTGGAAAGCTGGCTGGTTTGGCGAAAAAGGACGCGAAGGAGGTCGCGGCCCAAGCCGTAAAGAGAAACGGGCACCGCGCCCATCTTAAGCGCGATGACCACCACGACGAAGAGGACAGCGGCGAGAATTGAGCAGTGTGCCAGCAAGCGGCTGAGTGTCAAGGGGCGCAAGTGCATGTCTCCAAGAGAGCGGGATTTCCGCTGGACGAATCCATGAGGCCATACGAAAGTTGCGGTTGGGAGGGAGCTGAATTTTTCTGCTCTTTTTCGTCATCGGGATGCACGGAAAACGCTTCGGGGTGCAATTGCCGCGCGAGATCCTCGATAGCGGAAACAATGCGCGGCGCGGGCCGATTTACAGCTTCGCTGATCACGGCAAAACGGCGGTTGCGAACGGCGTCGAGACCGCGCCAGCCGGGCCGCTGCGCGAGCACGTCGAAATCATTCTGACCGCTATCGGCGTGGGACTCGGCGAAAACAAGAAAGTCCGGCTGTAGCTGGACAACCTCCTCGAGACTCATTTGAGGCCAGTCTTGCGAAGAATCGACGATCGAATTGGCGCCCGCTAGCCGCAAGGCATCGGCAATGAAGGTGTTCTTGCCCACCGAGATCAAGGGATCCGCCCAAACTATGAAGAGAACACGGCGCGGGGCCGCGCCGGTCAGCCGTTGCCGCAGATCCGCCAGGCGGCGTTCGAGATCGGCGGCTACGGAAGCACCTGCTTCCGGTACACCGAGCACATCGGCCAGGCGTTCCGTCGAGGAGACGATCTCCTGGACAGTGTGGGGATCCGTGGCGTACCAGGGGATGCCCAGATCATCGAGAGCGTGCAGGGTCTCGAGGCGATTCAATTTTGTTACCAGAACAAGATCGGGGCGGAGAGCGACAATCTGTTCAAGGCTTGGATTGATCGCGCCGCCGACTTTAGTTTTTTTCTGGGCATCGGGCGGATAATCACAATAATCGGTATCTCCGACGAGCCTGTCCTGCAACCCAAGAGCATAAATCGTTTCGGTGAGATTTGGCGAAAGGGAGATTATCCGTTGGACGGGCTGCGGGATGCGAACAGTATGGCCCGCTTCATCGACAAATTCCTTGTAAGCGGGTGGCGTGGCCGGGCTTAACGGCGGGGTTTGCGCTCGCAAGTTGCAACACCAGCACGCGCCGCACAGCAGCAATGCGGCGAGGCCACCCACTATAGCAATGTTTCTTCGAGCGATTTTCCGTCCCGGCACAAATCCCCGCTGAAAAATCGAAAGCCTTCGCAAAATAAAACAGCCCCGCGAGACAGCCCGGGGCTTTGTGGCACCGCTTTTTCTCGCGAAAAGCGGCAGCCTCTGCGGCGCGGGAGGGCAGCCTGGCTTACGGCTCATTCAGCCGATTACAGTGGCGGGACCGCGGCCGATTCTCACGGCCTTTCCCACTTCCCTCGCCTGCAAATTGAAAAATCAGTGTAAGCCGCGAGTGCGGGAGTGTCAATGCACGGCGTGAACGACTTGTCCGGGCAAACTCAGCGATTCTTCCAATTTGGTTTGCGTTTCTCGACAAGCGCACGGAGCCCCTCTTGCGAATCCTCGAGGCGATAGAGCTCGTTCAGGAAAATATTCATGGAGTTCTTCATGCCATCCCGCAGCGAAAGGCCCATGCCGCCCAAAATCGCTTTTTTGGCCATGGTCAGCACCGGTCCGGAGTGCGCTGTGATGCGCTCCGTCAAATCATTAACGGTCTGCTCGAGTTTGGCTTCTGGGACTAGGCGGTTTATCAGACCTAATTCCAGCGCGCGTTCCGCGGTAATCGCTTCTCCGGTCAAGACAATTTCAAGGGCACGCTTGGGCCCAACGAGGAAAGGAAGGATGGTCGACGCCAGCGGCGGGAAAACGCCGATGGAAATCTCTGGCTGTGCGAAACGCGCTTTTGGCGTGGCGATGACCATGTCGCCGAAAGCGGCAAGCTCCGCGCCGCCGCCAATCGCGGGGCCGTTGACGACGCAAATTACCGGCTTGGCCACTTCCAACATGCCGGAGAAGGCCGCGTGGAAGGCATCCAGCATTTGAAAAACGCGTTGCGAGGTGTACTCGCCAATGTCGATGCCGCCGCAGAATACCTTGCACGCGGAATCGAGCACGATGAGCTTTACGTCGGAGCGGTCGCCGGCAAAGGAGATTCCGTCGGCGAGCTCGCGCAGGAACGCCTCGTTTAGAAGATTGTGCTCGGGGCGGCTGAGCGTCATGCGCGCGACACTGCCGTCGATGCGTAGCTTGATGTATTCGAATTGTTCTGGCGTGCGCCTTCCGGGTCGGGACAGATAATCCTGCGCTTGAGCCGGCTCAATCATGCCGCGCCCTCCTTGGAAATTGCCGCTGGAATGCGCGCAGCGGCGACGGTAAAGTACCGAATTCGATGCTAGCACGTTGGGGCTTGACGCTTCGGAGGAGTGCATGGGTGCGTGCGCAAAAGGTTTGCTTCTTACGGATGCCAGCCTGGGTCTCATTCTCCCGCTTCTTGGCATTCTCCGCACACTAGCCTGCTTCCTCCATTTTGCATTTCCTTTTGCAGGTATGCTGGGTTACGAGTTCGTCGTGCCGCGCGAGGTGCACCGCGTGACCGCTGGAAATACATCATCGGCTCCGGAAATCGGCACGACCCTCGCGAAGCAATTTGTCGGCCGGGGCGATCCAGACGGTTTTCCGGCAAATGCGGCGTGGGAAAATGCTCCCGCTATACAGTTTGATCGCGACTGGCAAGGCAAGAACGCCGATCCACAGCGCGAAACAGAAGTGCGGCTACTTTGGACTCGAGACGTTCTCTACTTGAGATTTCTCGCGCACTTTCGCAGCATCACAGTTTTCGCGGATGCGGAGCCAGGCGGACGGCGCGATCACCTCTGGGACCGCGACGTTGCAGAAGTTTTTCTGCAGCCGCCCGGGTCTGATGAGTGGCACTACAAAGAGTTTGAGGTGAGCCCCAACGGTTTCTGGATTGATTTAGATATCGCGGCGGGGAAAGGCAACGTTCTGCGTAGCGGATTGCGACGCCGAGTCAAAATCGACGAACAGAACAAGATCTGGATTGCGGAGCTGGCCTTGCCCATGAAAAGCTTGACGACGAAGTTCGATCCGGCGGCTCCTTGGCGCGTCAACTTCTATCGAGTTGAAGGGGCTGGCGAGCCACGATTCTATTCCGCGTGGCAGCCCACACGAACGCCAGCGCCGAATTTCCACGTCCCCGAATGCTTCGGCAAACTCATATTCGGAAGCTAGCTCAATTTTCGAAGTTGCAGGATGCGACGCTGGCGTCACGCACAATTCTTTCCTATCCTGCTCGGGTGAAGTTTTTCGTTTATATAGTTCGGCCAGCGATTCTCAAGCGTTCTCTTCGCATTTTCTCGGCGCTCGCCGCGCTTCTCGTCTTTTGCTCCGCAAGCTTTTCCGCCCCAGCCGAATCATCGCAAAATTCCGATGTCAATGCGCCCGTGGTGACAAAAGTCGAACCTCCTTCCTGGTGGCTCAATCTCACTCCCGAATTGCTGCTGCTGCTTTCCGGCCACCACCTCGAGGCCACGCGAGTTAGTTGCAACTTGCGAAGCCTCGTCGTGGAGCGCACGCAAGCAGCCGACGGCGGCGACTATCTGTTCGTTTGGCTGACGATCGAGCCGGACACAAGATCGGGAACCGCCGTCTGCCGTATTGAAACCCCGACAGGCCAAACTTCCTTTGAGCTGCCGCTCGCTCCGCGCACAATGCGGCTGGGAAAATTCCAGGGACTCTCGCAAGAAGACGTGATTTATCTCATCATGCCGGATCGCTTTGCGAATGGGGACCCCACAAACGATGATCCTCCCGAAGCGCGCGGCATGCGTGACCGTTCGAACCCGCACGCTTATCACGGCGGCGATTTGCTCGGCATTCGCGAACATCTTCCCTACTTGAAAGATCTCGGCGTGACCACGCTTTGGCTCACGCCAATCCTGAAAAACGGCGCGGCCCAGGATTATCACGGATATGGCGCGGTGGATCTATACGCAGTGGATCCGCACATGGGAACGATTCAGGATTATCAGGACCTCGTCTCGGAAGCACACAAACAAGGAATGAAGATTTTTTTCGATTTTGTGGCGAACCACGTCGGGCCGAGACATCCGTGGGTGGCTGATCCGCCGATGCCGGAGTGGTTTCACGGCACGCCGCAGCGTCACCTGGACTCCTCCGCGGGCCTAAACGGCACGTTCTATGGGAAAACAAACAGGCAACCGATTGCCAACGATCCTTTTGAGGCGCTCGTCGATCCGCATGCGCCACCGCGCCTTTCGCGAAATCTGACGGACGGCTGGTTTTTCGGCGTGCTTCCAGATTTGAATACGGAAAACCCCGCTGTTGCGGAATACCTTCTGCAAAACGCCGTTTGGTGGGCGGAGAGTTCCGGGCTGGATGGCTACCGCCTGGACACTTTTCCGTATGTTTCCCGCAAGTTTTGGTCAAGCTGGCATGCGGGTTTGCACCAAATCTATCCGTACCTGACTACGATCGGGGAAGTCTTTCACCCCGATCCGAGCGTCACCTCGTTTTTTGTGGGAGGCCAAAAACGTTTCGATGGCATCGATTCCGGCGTAAACACCGTCTTCGATTATCCGATGTTCTTCGCGCTGCGGGACGTTCTTTTGCGAAACGCACCCGTGGGCCGCATCCCCGATATATTACGGAGCGATTGGTTATACGAGCATCCCGATAACCTGGTGACATTTTTCGCCAATCATGATGTGCCGCGCTTTTCGAGCGCGGAAGGTAGTTCGCCGGCGAAGCTCAAGCTGGCCTTTGGACTGACTTTGACTTTGCGCGGAATCCCTGAGCTTTATTATGGCGACGAAATCGGAATGCCCGGAGGCGGCGATCCGGACAACCGGCGCGATTTCCCTGGCGGCTGGCCCAGCGACGCGCAGAATGCATTCACGGCTGCCGGACGGACCGCGCAACAGCAAGAAGTCTTCACATACGTGCGAACACTTTTGCGATTGCGGGGCGAGCATCCCGCGTTGCAAAGCGGCAAGCAGTGGCACCTGGCCTCGGACGAAACGTCTTACGTTTTTCTGCGTGAGACGGAAGACGAGGGAATTCTAGTAGCCTTCAACAATTCGACGGCCCCGCACAGCCTCAGAATTCCCCTCGGCGGTACTCCAGCACAAGGCGCCGCCGGCTTCACGCTGCTTTTTGGAGGCGCGAAAGCGGATTTATTCGCGGGCGAGGTTCGCCTTGCCATGCCCGCGCAATCCATTTCCATTTTTCTAATCGATTGAGGAATCAAAAGCTCAAGCGTACATTCCAGTTTTTGAGGGAGTCCGGCACCGTGAGTGTGACGCAATGTGCAACGCTGTCGTAACGCCATTCGTGAAACAATTCTTCTCCGATGTGAATTTCTTTCGGTTCATCGACGGCGCCGTAGATTTGTAACTGCGTGCTGTTCCACCATGGCTGGTAAGCGTTTTTTTCGATGCTGCTCGTCACGGTGAGACTTCCCGGGGAAACCTGACAACGGAAGCTCACGCGCAGAAAATCGCCTTTTTGATAGGCAAACGTGAGCCCATCGTCCTCGTACAGCGCGCCGTGGCAATCGCTGCCGGGATATACGCGAAGCTGCAGCGGTCCATCCGGCTTCTCGTTCGTATCTTGCACCACGGGCTGCATAGGCACGATTGCTCCCGCGCGCACATAAATCGGTGTTTCCGCGAGCGCGGAGTGCAAAGAAATGTGCTCACCGCTCGAATATTTTTCGGAGGTCCAGAAATCGTACCAATCGCCCGGCGGCAAATGAATGTCCTCGGCGTCCAACTTTTCCGTAATCACGGGAGCCACAAAAAAATCAGGGCCGAAGAGAAAGACCTTGTCATCGCCATAATAGTCCTCCGCGGCGGGGTACTCGAGAAAAAGTGGCTCCATCAATGGGATACCTGTGCGCGACGTTTCCTCAATCGATGTGTAAATGTATGGCAGCAGTTTGTAACGCAGCTCGATGTAGCGTTTGCGAATCGCTTCCTGCTCGGGGCCGTTCGCCCACGGCTCGTGGGGCTCAGTGCCTTTCGCGGCGTGATCGCGATACATCGGATAGAAAACGCCGAGCTCGTACCAGCGCGTCAAGAGATCGACTGGAGGGGAGCCGGCGAAGCCTCCGACATCGGCAGCTATGAAGGCGTAACCGGATATTCCTAGACTCATGATCTGAGGCACGCTCATGTAGATGTGATTCCAAGTGGCGCTGTCGTCGCCGGTCCAGCTGGCTGCGTAGCGTTCCGTCCCGGCGTAGGCCGCGCGTGTTAGAACAAAGGGCCGCTCATTTGGACGCAGTTTGAGAAGGCCGTCGTGCGTAGCCCGGGCATTCTCCATTCCGTAGACATTGTGAACGGCGCGTTGGTCCACTGTCGTACCCTCATCAAGACGGAAGACAACATCAAGTGGCATGGTTTTTGTAGGAGTATCGAACACGGACGGCTCGTTCATATCGTTCCAGAAACCGGCGACGCCCATGTCCACGAAAGTTTTGTAGAGGCCACCCCACCAATCGCGGACGCGGGTGAGGGTGAAGTCCGGAAAAACGCTGTCGCCCGGCCAGACCTTGCCGACGTAAACGGTACCGTCCGGATTTTTGACGAAAACATCCTGCTTCATTCCGGAATCGTAGGGAATATAGCCGTGGTTGGGATCCTCCTTGATGTGAGGATCCGTAATGAGAACGGTGCGCATGCCTTGCGCCAGAAAATCCGAAATCATTTTTTCGAAAGTTGGAAAATATTCGCGGTTGACGGTGAAGGGAGCGTAGCCCTGCTCGTAGTCGATATCCAGATAGATGGCATCCGCGGGAATCTTCTTCTCGCGCAACGTCTGGACGATTTTGCGAGCCTCCGCCTCGGGATAATAACTGTAGCGGCTCTGTTGGTAGCCGAGCGACCAGAGCGGCGGAAGAGGCGTGCGGCCGACCAGCGCCGTGTATTCTTGGACGATTCTCTTGGGCTCGGGGCCGGCGATAAAGTAATAATTCAGCTCGCCGCCTTCGGCTCCGAAAGAG
Source organism: Candidatus Acidiferrum sp. (assembly GCA_049800195.1). Classification (GTDB taxonomy): domain Bacteria; phylum Acidobacteriota; class Terriglobia; order Acidiferrales; family UBA7541; genus Acidiferrum. Next base: position 22,581 of record JBARJI010000048.1, on the reverse strand, counting down.
AAATAATCACGCGACTCTTTGCCGAAGTCGAAGCTGCTGCGATAAGTGTTATCGAAAAAAACGCCATAAGCCGTGCCTTTGCGAAGGCCGATGAAAAACGGAATGGTCTTATAAAGCGGATCGTCCGACTCCTGCCAGCCATAGAAGTCCGTGTTCCACATTGTGTAGGCGTGATCGCGGCGGTTCATGGGGCCGGGCTTGTCGCCGAGGCCGAAATAATCCTCATCCAGAGGCATGTGCTTCCAAACGTGGATGTACGAGCCGTTCCAAGCCATCGGCAACGACGGCTCATCCGCAAGCAAAACCTTTCCATCCGCGTCCGCGAATGTAATCAGCAGGGGCGATTTCTTGACAATGACGACGACGCGCCCTGCCGTCATGCGCAGTTCAGTTTTGTTATCTTCGATTTTGATGGCAGGAGGATCGGGACTCTCGATTACCGCCCAGGAAAGATCCTTGGGAAAGGAACCGTCCGTCGCCAGGCGAATCCGGACTATGCCATCGCGAAATGCCGTGATGCGCAGCTTCGCGGAACCGGCTGTCAGTTCGACGCCGTCCTTCAGCTTTTCGACGCGCTGCACGTTTCCGATGTGCTGCCAGCCAGTCCCGACTGCGCTGCTGATGTTGATTGTCCACAATAGCAGGCTGATTCCGGGCCATCTGGCAAGACGTAACAAGCTGTCCCTCACTTTGCGGGGCCGGTGGAAGCATCATCCCGGGGAATTCGCATTCGCGCTGGCTAGCGTCCAGGGCGAGCCTTGCTATGCTGCGAGCCACTGCTCAAAAAAGTAAGAAGCCTTAGCGCCTTCGATCCGGCGGCGCACGGCGTCCATGACGCGGCATTTGGCCACGCCATTGTTTCCATAGAACGCCAGCCAGTACGGCAGATGCACTTCCGGAGGCATGCGGGTGATTTCCACTTTCAGGGCGCGCATTTTGAAAAAACCTTGCTGGAAAAGTACGCGAAGGACCTTCAGCTTAAGAAGCTCTTCCGCGGCATCCGCCGCAAGACTCGGCAGCAGTCTGTTGCGCGTCTCGATACTGAGCAGCTCGTTTCCTCTCGGAACGTGCGGAAATTCGAAAAGATCAAGCGCGCCGTGAACGGCGTCGAGAGCATAAATACGAGTGTTCAAGGCGCCCACTACTTCGTAGCGCACTTCATACACCCAGAAAGGCACGTAAGCGTCCGCCACTCGCTGCAGAGGGCCATTGCGGATTCTCCAATAAGCCGCGCTGAAGCCGCCCGAGCGGAACACGCGGATGGCTTCTTCCTGCGTGACGTTCGGCTTCAAAATCTGAATCGTGGAAACGTTCATTTGTTCCCCAGCCAATGCGACTCTAGCGGAAGTATATCCACAAGCCGATCACCGTCCCGAGCAGCAAGAGGCTGAACACGATGTTGATGACCCGCTCGGCGGCCGTCTCGTGTGCGGGCCTGCGCTGGCGCGGGTCCACGACCGTGGTTTCTATTTTTTCGTCGACGGTTGCAAACGTCAATCCCGCAAGCTGTTTCCGGTCGGGCGGTTTCGTCATCAAGCTGACGACAACGAGAACAAGTGCACAAACGACGAACATGAAAATCGCGTAATGCAGAAAGTTCATGTCCACCAGCCAGCGGATAACCGGCGACTGGAAATGGCCGCCACCGGCCTGGTCGGCAAGCTCGAGAACGAATCGCGTCGCGCCCATGACGAATCCCGTAAGCAGCGAAGTAATCGCCCCAGATCCATTCAAGCGCGGCCATAAAATACCCAGCACAAAGCAGGCGGAAATCGGAGGGCTGATATAGGCCTGGACGCTCTGCAAATAAATGTAGAGCTGGCTGCTGATGTAATGAATAAACGGAACCCAGAGCAGGCCTAGCACCACCATGACGCCGGTGGCTATGCGCCCAAAATTAACGAGTTGCCCTTCGGAAGCTTGCGGGCGAATCTTCTTGTAGAAATCCAAAGTCACCAAAGTGGATGTGGAGTTGAAGACCGAACTCATCGCGCCCATCACTGCCGCCAGCAACGCCGCCATCACCAAACCGACGAGGCCCGTGGGCAGCAAGTTAAGGATGAGGGTGGGATACGCATAATCGGGCTTCCTCACCTGCTCTGGGAAAAGCGCGAAGGCAATGATACCGGGCAATACGAGGATGAACACGGGCAGAATTTTCAGGAAGCCCGCGAATATGGTCCCCAGCTTGGCATGCCCTTCATCGCGAGCAGAGAGCACTCGCTGCACGATGACTTGGTCGGTGCACCAATACCAAATGCCCAGAATCGGCGCTCCAAAGAAAATACCTGTCCACGGAAACTGCGAATCGGATGCCGGCTTGATCATGTGGAAGTAACTGGCCGGCACCATCGTCCGCAAGTGTTCGAATCCGCCGACGCGGTGCAGGCCAATTATCGTGAGAACGACGGCGCCCGTAATCAAAATTAAGGTCTGCACGGTGTCGGTGTAGATGACGGCGGACAATCCGCCGGCTACGGTGTAAATTCCGACTGCAATGACGAGCACGACCGCTGTTTTCCAGAGCGACCAGCCGGCCACGCGCTCCAAAACAACGCTCGCGGCATAAAGCTGCACGGAAATCTTTGTGAAGATGTAGGCGATGATCGAAATCGCTGCGAGGTAGACGGCGCAACTGCGATTGAATCGCCGCTCGAGAAATTCCGGCATGGTGAACACGTTCGACCGCAAATAGAACGGCACGAACGCCCAGCCGAGGATGAGCAGCATCAAACAGGCCATCCACTCAAAATGACCCACGGCCATTCCGGACGAAGCGCCGGTACCCGACAGGCCGATAAAATGTTCCGTCGAGATATTCGAGACGAACAAAGACGCGCCGATGAAAAACCAGCCAATATCCCGACCAGCGAGGAAGTAGTCCTCGGAAGTGCGCTCCCTTTTCGAAAAATAGAGCCCGATGCCGAAGATAATGGCGAAGTAGACCCCGATGATGACGAGATCCAAGGTGGCCAGGTTCTTGTGTGCAACCGCAACTTCCGCTGCAAACAGCATCCGTCCCTCCTTGGCATCCGCCGGCAATTGCCAAGCGGTCCTTGTTGCTCAGTGGATCTTGCTTTCGCGGAGCGCCCCGCGCACCAACCCCAGTTTGCGCAGATACGTTTCCTACGATGGAAACTACAGCATTTGTGTATCAGAATTCTGTGTGCGAAGTCTACAACAGGGCATGGCAAGGCTCAAAGGGCGTTTGGCCGCCCAGCCTGGGGGCGCCCCCACGGCCCGCGCCGACCGACGCTGGCATATTCTCCAGCGATGGCCCCATCATTAACACATGGCGATCGTCGCGTTCCAAAATGTCAGCAAGGATTATCTCGCTGACGGCCAGCCAGTCCGCGCGCTGGACGATATTTCGCTGGAAGTAAACCGTGGAGAATTTTTCGCGCTTGTCGGCCGCAGCGGCTGCGGAAAATCCACCCTCCTCAATCTCGCCGGCGCCATGGATTTTCCAACCGCCGGCCGCGTCCTGCTCGATGGCTGCGAAACTTCCAGTCTGAAAGACGCCGGTCTGACCCAGCTCCGCCGCGAAAAGGTCGGCTTCATCTTCCAATCCTTTCAACTGCTTCACACGCTCACCGTTCTTGAAAACATCGAGCTGCCCCTCCTACTTGCTGGAAAACCGAGCGCGCGTGCCGCTGCTCGGGAGAGACTTGTCTGGGTCGGGCTCGATGGGTTAGGTGATCGCTTTCCGCACCAGCTCTCCGGCGGGCAAATGCAGCGCGTAGGCATCGCCCGCGCGCTCGTTCAATCGTCTGCCATTCTTCTGGCCGATGAGCCCACCGGCAATCTCGACACGGCCACGGGCAACATCATCCTCGATCTTTTGAAAAAGCTAACGCGCGAACTGAACACCGCAACTCTCATGGCCACGCATAGCGCGGAAGCCGCCACCCTTGCCGACGCCATCGTGGGTTTGCGAGACGGAAAAATCGAAGAGCTCGTCCGGCGCTGACATGGCACGCCTGTTCCTTTTTTACCGCCTGATGTTTCGCCCTCTGCTGCAGGAGCCGGTGCGCGCGGCGCTTACGATTCTCGCGGTAACGCTCGGCGTCGCCGTGGTGCTCGCGATCGATCTCGCGGGAGCCGCGGCGGCGGGATCTTTTCGGGCTTCCATGGAAACTCTGACCGGCGACAACAATCTCGAAATTGTTGCGTCCGGCGGCGTGCCCGAGGCGCTCGTGGGAACGATTGCAGCGCTTCCCTATTCCATTCGCATATCGCCGCGCATCGAGGATTCGGCGGAAATCGTCGATACAAACCAAACTCTTCCACTTATAGGCCTCGATCTGGTTGCCGAGGGCAACGCTTCGGGGAGCAAAGCGGCTTCCGACTCTGGCTTGCGTGAAACCTTTGCGTCATCCAAGGATGCCGCGCAAGCCTTGCAGAAACCGGACAGCATTTGGGTCGGGGAGAGTCTCGGGAAAAAACCAGGCGCCCTGATTCGCTTGCTCATTAACGATCAAGTCCGCACATTCACGGTCCGCGGTGTTTACCCTGATTCGCAGGGCAACGAGTCCGCAATCGTAATGGATCTCGCAGCAGCCCAGCGTGCGCTCAACCGCCTTGGTCGCGTCGACCGCATTCTCTTGAAAGTTCCAGATGTTCCGAGTCTCGAAGTATGGCAGCAACGTTTGCATGCCGAGCTGCCGCTAGGCGTCGAGGTTCGCCCGCAAGGAACAGGCTCAAACGAAAATCGCCGCATGCTCGCCGCCTTCCGATGGAATTTGCAATTGCTCAGTTACATTGCGCTGATTGTCGGTGCGTTTCTCATCTACAACACAATTTCCGTTTCCGTCGTGCGCCGCCGCCCGGAAACTGGAATCGTTCGCGCTTTGGGCGCCAGCCGCGGCTCAGTGCTCGCGGCTTTCCTTGGCGAGGCGGCTTTTTTCGGATTCGCTGGAGCGGCGCTTGGCGTTCCGGTTGGACGCGTGTTGGCGTCTGGTGCGGTGAAACTGATGGCGGCCACGGTGGAATCTCTTTACGTTAGCAGCCGCCCCGGCCCGATCGAATTGAGCCCGTGGTCCGTGGGGCTCGCGTTCGTCCTCGGCGTTGGCGTCGCACTTGTCTCCGCGTACTCGCCCGCGCGCGAAGCCTCTCTCGTTTCTCCCGTCGAAGCCATGGCGCGCGGCAGGCGCGAATACATCGCGCGCGTCCACAAATCGCGCGATCTGTGGCTCGCATTCGTGCTTGGCATCGCCGCGGCGGCAGCAACCCGCGTTCCGGCCGTTGAAGGCAAACCCGTTTTCGGGTATCTCGCCGCCATCTTGCTCGTGGTTGCGTCCGCCCTGGCAATCCCAGCTTTTGCGGATGCGGTCATCTCCCGCTTTTCGCGCGCCCTCGGAAAAATTCTCGGTGTCGAAGCTCTGCTCGCTTCACAAAGTCTTTCGGCTTCGCTTCGCCGCACTTCCGTGCTCGTCGGCGCTCTTTCCACCGCCATCGCCATGATGGTTTCCGTCGGCATCATGGTCGGCAGTTTCCGCGAAACGGTCGTGCTCTGGATGAACGACCGCCTTCCCGCCGATCTTTATCTGCGCCCAGCAGGCGACCCCGCTCCCGACCGTCACCCGACAATTTCTCTCCAATTGGCCGACAAAATCAGCAAGCTCCCAGGCGTCGCGGGCGTGGACCGCCTACGCGCCTACGAAATCAGCTTCGAAGGCATGCCCGCTACACTTGCATCGCTCGATTTGAGCGTGCGCCGTTCGGAACAACGCTCGAATTTTTTCTCCGGGCGGCCCACCGCGGCAGTGCTTTCAGAGATTCGCGATAAGAACGCCGTCCTTGTCAGCGAACCGTTCACCTACAAACATCATTTGCGCGCGGGCGACACTATCACGCTCCCCCTCGGCGCCGCTCGGCCGTCATTCCGTATCGCGGACGTCTACTACGATTACGGCAGCGAAAGCGGCACGATCTTGATGGACCGCCACGTCATGCTTCGTTATCTTCCTGACCCCGCTCCTTCAAATCTCGCCGTTTATGTCGCTCCCAACACTTCGCTCGAGGCCGTCCGCAACGAAATTATCCAAACCTCCTCCGGCCACCATGTGCTGATCGCTTCGAATCGCGATTTGCGCAGCGAAGCCATCCGCATCTTCGACCGCACGTTCGCCATCACTTATGCTCTCGAGGCCGTCGCCGTGATTGTCGCCGTGATGGGCATCGCCGGCGCTCTGCTCGCTCTTGTCATCGACCGTCGCCGCGAGCTCGGCCTGCTCCGCTTCCTCGGAGCGGCAGCCGGCCAAGTCCGCAAACAAATTCTAGTCGAGGCTGGTCTCCTGGGCCTGCTCGCGAATTTTGTGGGGCTAGCTCTGGGATTCGCGCTTTCTCTCGTCCTCATCTACGTCATCAACAAACAATCATTCGGCTGGACCATCCGCTTCCACTGGCCCGTCGCCATTCTGTTCGGTGCCATCGGCGTCGTATACCTCGCCATTGTGCTGGCTGGCCTTTATCCCGCGCAGGTTGCCGTGCGCCTCAATCCGCTCGAGGCCGTCCATGAAGAATAGGCGCGTGCGGGACAGTCTGATTGCGCTAGCCGCTCTCCTGGCTGCAATGCTCTTGAGTTTCCATCCGCTCGCAGCGCAATACCGCACCGCCGTGCCCGGCTATCATTTCGAGTTTCCCCGCGATTATTTCAATCACCCCGATTTTCAAACCGAGTGGTGGTACTATACGGGCAATCTAAAATCCCCTAACGGCCATCGCTACGGATTCGAACTGACATTTTTCCGCCAGGCGCTCAACCGCGATCCAGACCAATCCTCAACTTGGGACTTGAAAGATCTCTACCTCGCGCATCTTGCTCTCAGCGATCTGGACGGCCACCATTTCTATCACGCAGAAAGAATCAACCGTGCCGGGCCAGGCATCGCCGGCGTGGACGAACCCAGCGCCCGCATCTGGAATGGCAACTGGCGGATTCGATGGGAAGGTTCTGACCAGGAACTGCAGGCCACCGACAACCAGTTTCAGCTGCGTCTGACGCTTCACCTTGAGAAGCCTCCCGTCATTCATGGCGAAAACGGCGTCAGCCAAAAATCGCAAGGACCCGGCCACGCCTCCTACTACATCTCGCTGACGCGCCTAACAGCAACCGGAATTCTCGCACTGAATGGCGCAACGATAAAACTTGTCGGCCTCGCTTGGATGGACCACGAATTCTTCACTCATCAGCTCGAACCCAACCAAGTCGGCTGGGACTGGCTCAGCCTGCAACTCGATGACAGCACGGAGCTGATGCTCTTCCGCATTCGCCGCAAAGATGGCTCGCTCGATCCCTTCTCAGCGGGCACTTACGTCGATGCGCAAGGCAAATCCTTTCACCTGCGAGCGCACGACTTCATTTTGCAGCCGCTCGCCGAAACTTGGACCAGCCCCGCCACTCACGCTATCTATGCCACCGCCTGGAAAATCGCCATACCCAAGTTGGGGATCGAACTCGAAGCGCACACGCCTTTAGCCGACCAAGAACTCGCAGGAGACACAAATTATGTGCCGCCCTACTGGGAAGGAGCCATTACTCTAACGGGCCACCGCGGGCTAGCGCCGCTCGCTGGAGTAGGCTATCTCGAAATGACTGGCTACGACCACGCCATCCGACTCGCGCCTTGAGCAAAGCCGTCCCGCAAATTGCCAAACATTCCGACCAACGACCAAACAAATCAGGCAGGTTTCGCAGCAGGCGCCGTGCTCCCGCGGACAATCAATTCCGGCTCAACCACGATCTCCTTGGGATACGGTGCCGTCGCCGGCGCGGTAATCCGCTGCAAAAGGGTTCCCGCGGCGATTTTCCCCATCTGCCTCAAGGGCTGCCGCACGGTCGTCAGCCCGGGATTCTGAAACGCGGCGCTTTGAATATCGTCGAATCCGACGACCGACACATCCTCCGGCACGCGCCTCCCCGCCTCACGCAGCGCCTGGATCGCGCCAATGGCCGAAATATCGTTAAACGTGAATAGCGCGCTGAACGGCTCACCACTCTCCAGAATCTTTTGCGTCACCTGGTATCCTAGCAGTGGCGAGGACGAGTCACCCTCGAGCTGTCCTACAAGCTGCTCCCGGATTTCCATGCTAAATTTCTTCGCCGCTTCGCTCACCGCTTCCCAGCGTACCTCCGTGTCCGAACTGAACTCCTGCCCTTTGATGAACGCCACGCACCGGTGCCCCAGGCTTGCCAGATGTTGCAACGCCAGGCATGCCGCCCGGCCATGGTTGAGGACGATATTCGTCACTCCCGGCATATCCCGATGGCCGGAGACAGCCACGCCAGGCACATCCACCTTTTCCGAAAGAACCGTATCCACGGCGATCAGTCCTTCCACCGCGCGCTGCTCCAGAAGAAGCGGATACTCCGCAATCAACTCCTTCCGATGATGGTGGCTCACCACAAAATAAAAATACCCTTCTTCCAGCAGGTGATCCTCGATTCCAGACATCACAAGGGCGGCATACCCTTCGCTGATCTCTGGAACCACGACACCGATGGTAAAGCTCCGCTGCTGGCGAAGCGATCGCGCGAGATGGTTCGGCCGGTAATTTAGCTCGCGGGCCGCCGCGCGAATCAGCTCCTGCGTGCGATGTGGAATGGATTTTGCCGCCGGAGATCGGTTGATCACGAAGGACACGGCGGCCTGCGACAGGCCGAGGTGTGCCGCCAGAAATTTCAGGCTCACGCCTGTGCCTGGGCGTTTCCGCAAGAGAGGGTTACCACTCGGTTTTGCACGGCTCATACGGTATCTGGGCAGGTAGTCTCCCACAAGGAACCTGCCAGGACAAGGCTTTCCCTAGCTGTCCCCGGCCTCCGCAGAGTCCCTTTTGCTTTCCTTGAATATCTTAGTAAATCGGTTTAGTATGCTCTTTCCGCACGGGAGGATCGCAGGCCGGTTCCTTTTCCGGAGGACCCTATCCCAGAAAATCCAGGAGAAAAAGGATTTTGCTGGGTCCCGGCAGAACTTGTAAATTCGAACTCGTTCGCCGTTTTTGTCCCAAATATCCCGGAATCGAGTAAGGTGTTCCTGCTCTGAGCGTTGATATTCATAAGGACGGCTCGCTTGGTGTCCATCGCCAAAATCGGAGTGCTTGAAAACGTGCTCAACCTGTTTGCTCGCTGCGCGATGGTCTCCTGCCTCCTCTTGTGCTCCCTCTCCGCTACCGCACAAGAACCCCCTTCGGTCGCCGCATCCCGCACGGCTGCCCTGCACTCGGGTCTCCTCGATCCCATTGTGGAACAAAAAGTGAACGCCCTCCTTCACCAGATGACTCTCGACGAAAAAGTCGGTCAACTGGTCCAATATTCCGTCGGGCAGCCCGCAGGCCCCAACACTGGGCCTATCGATTACAACGACATGCTCCAAAAGGGTGAAATCGGCTCCTTGATTAACGTGACCGACGCCCATGACTCGAATGCCTTTCAGCGCCTCGCCGTCGAAAAATCACGCTTGCACATCCCCATTCTTTTCGGCCAGGACGTCATCCACGGCTTTCGCACTGAATTCCCCATTCCTCTCGGCCTGGCCTCCACATGGGATCCTCCGCTTGTTCAAAAAGTCGCGCGTGTCTCGGCTCGCGAAGCGTCCGCCGCGGGAATCCGCTGGGTGTTTTCTCCCATGGTCGATATCGCCCGCGACGCTCGATGGGGAAGAATGACTGAAGGCGCTGGCGAAGACCCGTTCCTGGGTTCAGCAATAGCCCAAGCGTATGTGCGCGGCTATCAGGGCGACCGGCTTTCTGATCCCGATAGTGTCGCCTCCTGCGCCAAACATTTTGTCGGCTATGGAGCCGCCGAAGGCGGCCGGGACTACAACTCCGTGGAGATATCGGAACACACCCTCCGCGAATTTTATTTGCCTCCCTTTCACGCCGCTCTGAACGCCGGCGTCGCCAGCATCATGACCGCCTTCGAATCCCTGAACGGAATCCCCGCTTCGGCCAATCCTTTCACCATCAAAGAGATTTTGCGCAAGGAATGGGGATTTCAAGGACTCGTGGATAGCGACTGGACTTCCGTAGCCGAACTGATTCCCCACGGCATCGCCAACGATCCAGCAACCGCCGCTCGAAAAGCTTTTCTGGCCGGCGTCGAAATGGATATGGTCAGCGGCTTTTACCACGATAATCTTGCGAATCTCGTGCGTTCCGGCATGGTCCCCGAATCGGACCTGGATGAAGCCGTTCGCGACGTGTTGCGCCTCAAGTTTGCGCTCGGCTTATTCGAACATCCCTACGTCGACGAGGCAAGAGAAGCGGCGGCCATGCTTCAGCCGGACAGCGTGGCGTTGGCGCGCGAGGCTGCCGAGCGCTCATTCGTTTTGCTGAAAAATTCTCCATTAGCTTCCGGCTTGCCCGTCCTTCCTCTGTCCGCCGATTTGCAGCATGTCGCTCTCATCGGTCCGCAAGCCGATGACGCCGCCAACATGCTTGGCTCGTGGTCCGCGATAAGCCGCGCGCAAGATGTCGTCACCTTACGCGCTGCCCTTGTCCAGAAGCTGGGGCCGGATCGCGTGCTGTACGCGCAAGGCAGCGAAATTACCAAAGGTTCGAACGCGCAAATGGCGGAAGCCGTCCAGGATGCCAAATCCTCCGACGTCGTGATTCTCGCGCTCGGCGAAAATGGCCCGGAGATGACCGGCGAAGCCGCTTCCCGCGCGCACCTCGGCTTGCCCGGGCGCCAGGAAGAGCTCCTCGAGGCCATCGTCGCCACCGGAAAACCCGTCGTCCTCCTGCTCTTTAGCGGGCGGCCGCTCACGCTTCCCTGGGCCTTCGAACACGTCCCTGCCGTTCTTGCCGTATGGTTCCCGGGAGTGCAAGCTGGCCCCGCTCTCGTTCAGACCCTCTTCGGCGAATCAAATCCGTCCGGAAAACTTGTCGTCTCCTGGCCCCGCGCCGTCGGGCAAGAGCCGCTTTATTACAACGCGCTCAATACCGGCCGTCCTCCTGGCGACGCCGATCTCAACAAGCCTCCCTGGGAAGGCTCGGTCAAATATGTCTCCCGTTATATCGACGAGCCGAACAGTCCGCAATTCCCCTTCGGCTATGGCCTCACGTACGCCAGCTTCCGTTTCGACCCGCCGCATATTAGCTCCACAACCTTGAGCGCCGCGGCGCTGAACAGCGATCTTCACAACGCGACAAGTTCCTCCAGCCCCGAGCTAACCGTCAGCTCCGACATCACCAACACCGGCACGCGTCCTGCCAAAGAAACTGCCCAGCTTTACGTTCGCCTCCAGGGCACCAGCACAGCGCAACCTGTTCGCGCTCTCAAGGGGTTCGAGCACGTTCATCTCGCCCCAGGAGAAACGCAGCGCGTCACTTTCCGTTTGGCCGCTGACGCTTTCGCCCTTTGGGACGATCACAACAAATATGACGTCGAGCCTTCCCGCGTGACCATCTGGATCAGCCCAGACTCCGCGCACGGCTCCGAAGCCACTCTCGAAATTACAAAGTAGGTGCCATAAGCGAAATGACAGAGCATCCTTTCTACAACCGCCGGGAACTCATCCGCCTTTGCGGGCTTGGCCTTCTTTCCGCCTCGTTTGCTCCAGTCGTAAGCTGCGGAACCCATCCGCAAGAAACATTTACTCCGCCCGCTGGCGCGCCGTTCCAGGGAACCGACGAACAGTTGCTCGATGAGATTCAACGCTTCACGTTTGACTTTTTTTGGAACGAAGCCAGTCCGAAAACGGGCCAGGTGAAGGACCGCGCGGCTTCCAGTGGCACTGACTCGCACACCATGTCCAGCATTGCTGCCACCGGTTTCGGTCTTACGAGCCTTTGTATTGGCCACCATCGTGGCTTTGGAAAACCAGCCGACATTCTCGAACGCGTTCGCAACACCCTGCGATTCCTGGCCAACGATCTGCCCCACGTACACGGCTTTTTCTATCACTTCATCCACATGGCGACCGGCCAGCGTTGGGAAAAAACCGAGCTCTCCTCCATCGATACTTCGCTGCTCCTGTGCGGCGTACTCACCGCGCGCCAATATTTCCACGACCAGGAAATCCACGATCTCGCCACAAGAATTTACGAGCGCATCGATTGGCCGTGGATGCTCAATGGCGGTTCCACTCTCTCGATGGGATGGCTCCCCGAGTCCGGCTTCTTGAACGCCCGCTGGAACCATTATTGCGAGCTAATGATGATCTATCTGCTCGGCATCGGCTCCCCCACTCATCCTTTATCCCCGGATACTTGGAAAGCCTGGACCCGGCCGGTCATCAAATATCAAGGAATCGAATACATCTCCGGCAACGATCCCCTTTTCACGCACCAGTATTCGCAAGCGTGGTTTGATTTCCGCAAAAAATGCGACGCCTACACGAACTATTTCGAGAACTCCATTAAGGCCACGAAGGCTCACAAACTCTTCTGTCTTTCGCTGCGCGCCAAGTTTCCAGACTACAGCGACGACCTGTGGGGAATCAGCGCCTCGGACTATGTCCACGGTTACACCGCTTGGGGAGGACCGTCAGCGCAAGGCGGAACGCTTGGGCCCGTCGACGGCAGCATCGTCCCCTGCGCCACGGGCGGCTCGCTTGCGTTCCTCTTCGAAGATTGCATTCGCGTCCTTCGCAATATCCGCGGCCGCTACCGCGAGAAAGCGTGGACGCATTACAGTTTCGTCGATGCTTTCAATCCTCTCACTGGCTGGTACGACCAGGATGTCTTGGGAATCGACCTCGGCATCACCATGCTCATGGCCGAAAATCACCGGACGGGACTTGTATGGGACACCTTCATGAAAAATCCAGAAGCGCAATCCGCGATGCAAAAGGCAGGTTTCCATCCAGCGGCTTGAGCACGCCGCCTATTACGAGAAGAAAACTCGGCACGTCCCTGCCAGGAAAAACAGCCCGGAGGCAATTTCTCGCTCACCTTGGAAGAGCCGCTGTCCTTGGACCGGCTCTCGGCTCTTTTCTTTTTCAAAATTCCTGCGGTGGCGGCCCTCCCACTGCTACGCAGCCCCCGCCCGGTAGCGGCTATACAGGGACCGACGATCAACTCCTCGATGAGCTCGAGCAAGCCGCTTTTCTCTTCTTCTGGGAGCAAGCTGACCCCAACACCGGCCAAGTCAAGGATCGCGCTCTGGCCGCGGGCAATGACTCCTCCACGCTTTCGAGCATTGCTTCCACCGGCTTCGGCCTGACCGCGCTCTGCATCGGCGCGCAGCGCTCTTATCAACCTGCTTCCTCCATCCTTCCGCGCGTCCAGGCTACTCTCAATTTCCTTCTAAACCAGATGCCGCAGCAGGAGGGTTATTTCTACCACTATGTGGACATGACCACCGGCGTCCGCGCTTCCGGCTCCGAAGTCTCTTCGATTGATACCGCGATTCTCCTCTGCGGGGTCCTTACTTGCCGCCAGTACTTCCAGGATGCCCAGGTTCAGAGCCTCGCGACGCAGATCTACGAACGCGTCGATTGGCCCTGGATGTTGAATGGCGGTTCAACTTTCTCGATGGGTTGGACGCCGGAGAACGGGTTTCTGACCACTCGTTGGGATACCTATTCCGAGCTCATGATGCTCTATCTTCTCGCCCTGGGTTCCGAGACGTATCCGGCGCCTGTTTCCACCTGGTCCGCTTGGTCGCGCCCGTCGTATACATATCAGGGTCTCACCTACATCTCCTCCGGCGCGCCGCTCTTTACGCACCAGTACTCCCACGCTTGGTTTGACTTTCAAAACCAGAAAGATGCCTACGCCGATTATTTCCAAAATTCCATCGTGGCAACCACGGCCCACCGCTTATTCTGCACCTCGCTAGAGCCCCAGTTTTCCGACTACGGCGCGAATCTCTGGGGCATTTCCTCGTCGGATTCCGTGAACGGCTACGTGGCCTGGGGAGGCCCACCCGCTCTTGGCCCAATTGACGGGACGGTGGTTCCCTGCGCCACGGCGGGCTCCCTACCTTTTTTATATCCGCAAGCCATGCAAGTGTTGCGCTGGATTCGCGGAGACTATCCTCAAGCGTGGCAACTGTACGGTTACGTGGATGCCTTCAACCCGCTCACTGGTTGGTATGACCAGGATGTCGTGGGAATAGACGTCGGTATCTCCATGCTGATGGCGGAGAATTACAGAACGGGATTCGTCTGGGATACCTTTATGCGGAATCCCGAAGCGCAAAACGCCATGCAGTTAGCCGGCTTCCAGCCCGACTAAAACAAAGGCTGCCAGCCAGCGGCAAAAGTGCTACCACTCGCTGACAGCCTCCTCGATCAAACAATGGAGGCGCTCTCCAACTTCGAGCTACGCCCCCCGGGGTGGAGAAACCTAGAAGCTGAAGCGTGCTCCCAGCGTAAGGACGCGGCCCGCAAGAGCGCCCGTAATCGTCCCGAAGTTTGGGAGGGCAATGTTGTTCACGATGGCATTCGGGTTGAGGTTCAAATTGTTGAACAGGTTGTAGGCATCGATTCGCAATTCTATCTTAGCGTTCTCACCGAGCACCGGCATGTTGGGTAGACCAAAGGCTTTTGCTAAAGTCAGGTCCACGTCCTTATATCCAGGGAGGTTTAGCGAGTTACGGGCGACGTGGGAGTACTGAGGCAGCGCGGTGCCGGAGGCAGTTCCGGTAAAAACATTGTTGGTAAAATTGGGGGTCGAGAAATAAGCGGCCCCACCATTGGGAAAGTTCGAGTTCCCAGGTGTCTCGAATGCGCTGTTGCTGGTGCTGTTACCCGCGCCGCCGAGGTAGGCGGCAGGGTACACTGTGCCGTAGCCGCATTCTCCGCAATAGAGGCTTGCGCCATTTGGAATGTTGAGCACTGGAGTCCAGGGGAATCCAGAGTGGATAGTGAAGATGCCGCTGAGGGACCAGCCACCGGCGACCTTTTCCATCCAACTGTTGCTGCCGTGAAAGAAGACCGGCTGCCACACGCCATACACCTTGAACGCATCGCCTACGTTGTAGTCGCAGCGCCCGTAATCCAGGCCGGTGTCGAACGGATAAGGCTGCACCGAATACGGCGCTGAGCTCGTGTCCATGCACTTCGACCAGGTAAATTGTGTGTCGGCCTCGAACTGGCGCGAGAACCGGTGCTTCAGCTCAGCGAGCATGGCGTTGTAGTTGCCGCGGCCGCTCGCACTGTAGTAGTCACCGCCGCCAATCTGCGGGTTGAAGGTATCACCTAAGGTCGCGGGCAAGGCAAGAAAGTTCTCATTGAAGAAGATGTCGCGGGACAAGCTCCCCTCGTAGCCCAGCGACGCTACGAAATCATGACCTAGGTCGTACTCGCTACCCAGCGAGTAGTGATAGACCCGTGCTGTGGGCAGGGTCCTGGGGAAGACATCAACGCCAACGGACCCCGTTGTTGGCAATCCATTGGGACCAAAACTTGATATCGTATTCGGGTTCGCTGGGTAGCCGGTCAGATCGTGTACACCGGACGAAAGGGCATAGATAATGCCGCAGTTGGGCAGCGGCTGCGCGCAACTGGAGGCGCTCGGGTTGCCCTGGCTAAGATTTGGAAACTCGTCCAGCCCGGGATTGCCGCTGATGCTGGACGAAATAGCGATTTCCTCGCCGTTATAGTTCAGGCCGAAACCGCCGCGCACCACCAAGCGATTATTGAACTCATGGCCCATTAGCGAAGTTGGACTCCAGGCAAAACCAATCTCGGGTCCGAAATTGTTCTTCTGCGCGTTCCAGGAATCAGCGCCCCTCTGAACGGTTAGGCCCGTCAGGTAGTCCGCCCCGGCGCCGGGGATGGCGGTGAACATATTGTCCTCTTTTGAGTACAACGGACCAAAGTAGGACCAGCGGAGACCAAGCGTAACTGTCAGGTTTGCGCGAATCTTAAAGTCATCCTGGACGAAGAAGCCCAAGATGTTTTCGCGCATGTCTTGGCGCTCAGTCGTTGGGAACCCAGTAGAGGGATTAAAACCCCCGTTTTCCTCATGCGGCGCGTCGTTCAGGAAGTCCCAAATATTAAAGAAGCGATACTGGGGCACGCCGCATCCAGCGCAGTCTTGCAGATAAAAGAGGCGAGTGGCTTCGCCGCCAAACTTTATGGTGTGTCGTCCAAGAATCTTCGTGGCCACATCCTTGTAGCCGTAAGTCCACTGATCCAGAATGCTGCCGACATTCGGTCCAAAGGAATTCACGCTTATGTTACCGGTCGTCTCAATGAAGTCTGTGGGAAATCCAACCGGAGACTGCGGGTTCGCGTCGATTTCGTTCCAGCGCCAGCCAGCGGCGTTGACGCGCAGTTCGTTGAGGAAGCTCGGCGAGAAGGTATGATCCCAGATGGCCGAGAACGCGTCATTGATTTGCGTGTGGTGGAAAATGTCGTAAGCTCTGTTCCCGTTATAGTTATCTTTTGACAGTGGCACCCAATAGATGGCGAACCCGATGCGGTCCCTGTCGGTGATATTCGCATCCATGCGGCCATTGTATTGCGTCGCCGTAAATTTGGTCGGGTCGATGGTGTCGTATTCTGCTATGTCGGCAATGGAGCCGAAGGGGCTGCCGGCGGTTCCGCAGCCTGTGCCGGCCCCTCCGCAGCCCGGGTTCTGGGGAGCTGACCAGCCCATATCCTGCGTACCCAAGCCTGTCGTCAGCGGCGTCCCGAGATTGAGGCCCCCTGGAACCTCCGCGCAGTTTGGAAGGGGATGCGCAGGGGTGACGTGGGCCGCGTCGACGAGACCGGCAGTTTGGCAGGTAGCGTTCGGATCCAGGGTACCGATTACACCATTCCCGGGAAAGGTCAGATACTTTGAAGCGATACTTCCTGAAGGTGCCAGAGCGTCGAAAGCTGCGGTGTCGTACCAACCGCTCCCTGGGATGTTGGAGAAGGGTTCGCGAACCGTCTCATAGTTGAAGAAGAAGAAAACTTTGTTCCGCCAGACCGGGCCGCCGACGCTGCCCCCGAACTGGTCGAACTTATTGGCGTCCTTAGTCACGGGATTGCCGGCGCCATTGAATCGCTGGTACGCGTCGAAGCTCGGTTCGTGGTTCGTAAAGAAGAGGCTGCCGTGGAAGTTGTTGGTGCCGCTCTTGGAAATAATCTGAATCTGGGAGCCGCTGAAGCGGCCATCCTCGGAATCATAGCTGTTGGAAACGACCTTTACGCTGTCGATGGAATCTTCTGACGGTGTGATGACCGTCGCGCCGCCCCAGACGGCGCTGTTGGTGGTGATCCCGTCGATCGAAATGCCGTTGTTCCCAGTCTGTTGACCATTGGCATCGACCTGCGCACCGTTTTCGGTCTTGAAGATGCCGTCCGCACCACCAGACTGCCCTCCGTTTGTCTGACCGTTAGCGCCGGGGAGGTTATAGTTGTCATTGCCGCTCGCCTGCGAGCCGTCCGCAAAGGATCCGGGAGCCAATTCTGTCAGTTTGAGGACGTCGCGCCCAAACGAAGGCAGGTGCTGGATCTGATTGCTAGTTACGGTGCCGTTGATCGAGGCAGTCTCCGTATCCATGAGCGGAGTCGAATTCCCGCTAACGGTGACACTTTGGGTGACCTCCCCAAGCTCAAGCTGAATGTTCAAGGCGTTCGCTTGCTCGGGGATGATACCTACATGTTCGAGGACCTTCTTCTTGAATCCAGCCTTTTCCACGGTAATCGAGTACTGATTTGGTGGAAGTGCGTTGAAATTGTAGATTCCATTCGCGTCGGTCGTGGCCGTGAGCGTCTGGTTCGTGTCCAGGTTCTTTAGTGTGACCGTCGCTGCTGGAACTACGTCTCCTTGCGGATCAGTTACAACGCCCTGAATCGAGGCCCGGTACTGCGCTTGCGCACTGCTCAACAGGAACGTCGCGGAAACCAACAACAGGATTCCACGAAGGGCTAGATTGGATGATTTCATGGCAGTTCCTCCCCTCAAAAGAATCGCCGATACGCCGTGCACCTCCAGCTAAATCGGTTAACTACTTGTTTCGCGGAGTATAGTCATCCCGTTTTTGGATGTCAACGATTCTTAATCTTGATGCTTGGCGGCAGCCCAACCATCATTTTCCTCCGGGAGTTTGATGAGCCTGACGGTCAGAAGGGTGAGGGAAATTAGCAGTCACTTCCCCTGCCTGACCCCGATAGCCGGAACACCTATGGACCCATTTCGCCGGGTTTCTGGCTTAACGGGGGCATTGGAAACAGCCGACTATTCCTTGTATGACCAACGGGAACTCATCCAGCTTTGTGGACTTGATCTTCCTTCCTCCTCCCGGACGATGTTAGTAAGCTGCCGCGCCAGTTCCTAAAAGTTGTTTGTCGAGCGAAGCTGAGGCCCGGGAAGTTGAGTCCCTGATTGAGGCGGGGCCGAAGAGCAATTACTTGAGACCTAGCGCGTAGCCGCCGAATCTTTCTCGGGCGAAGCTAGACGGGCGCCACCACCTGACGACAAAGTTGATCGCTCGCTTCTGATGCTTGTTCCGGGTGGAAATACCTTGGTGGGATTTCCGTCCAGTGAGGGGCCCCCTGGGTTTTTCATAAACATTCATTCTAAAGGGAGTTAAAACCGTTTGTTTTGTTGCAGTTCTGCAAGTGTTGATTGTAAGGGAGATAGCCGAGCCTGGGGCTTGACCTGTTTGGCGCCCAAGACAACCGGGGCAAAGCGGTGATGGGACGCCCCTCGCGACCTGTCGCAAACGACCGGGCACACCCCACCCCCGGTGTTTTGCGCAAGAGCGACAAACAAAGGGGTTAGGGGTGACGTGGCGCGCAAAAGTGCCAGAGACAGGACTTAAAGCGGTTGTGCTTCTAACAGGTTGTGGATGGTTTGCAAGAGCGGCAGGGAAAGGAGTTAGCGAAGCGCGGCCCAGAGTTGAAAGTTCGAGAGCGCATGGGAAAAAACCGTAGCGACTGGGGTCCGAGACACGGAGTGCGCGGAGAGAAGAAACACCAAGCTCAGCGGCAGGCGGGAGCGTAGATCGCGAGCGAAACATGGAGAATTATACGATGGCTTTCTTTTACTGTCAAGATACAGTACTGATGAGGTAAGATTCGAATGAGACGCGGGGAAGTGGAGTGGATAGAAAGAGTTGGCGGGAAATTTGTAGTTTGGTGAGACGACGGGGGCTCAGGACGGAGCGTTGCTTCGACGGGTCGGAGCTTACCCGGCGGTTCAGTCAGAGGGGGCGCCGCATTGTTCCCGGGAAGGGCGAAGGGCGATTGGACGTTTTGTCGGAAAGCGCGGCGCCAGCGGCAGAGGGAGTTGAAGTCGAGCGATGGCGAGGGAGGAGCGAGGACGGGGAGATTGTGGCTGCGGAGGGCGTCTTCGAGAGTGGTGGGGCCGGAGGGGAGGGCGGGGTTGGTGTCGAGGCGATAGAAAGAGTCGTGTTCGGCTTGGGGGAGAGAGACGAAGCGGAAGCCGCGGGAGCGATAGAGGTCGAGGAGTTGGGGCAGCATTTCTGCGTCGAGCGCGCCGATGTGCATGAGGAGGACGTAGGGGATGTCGCGGTGGTAGAGAGTGCGCGAGAGCTGGCGGTAATAGATGATGTTGGCGTCGGCGGCTGAGAGGTAAGTGGTTTTGAGTCGGGCGATGGCGGCGGAATCGGATTTGGCCATGCAGCGGGCGTAAGGCTCATTCCACAGATAATCGCTGAAGCTCATGGTGACGGCGGCGATTCTGTAGCCGTGCTGGGCTAGGAAGGCGCGGATGGCGTCGTGTTTGGCGGGGGTGTCGCCTTCGGCTAGGTAGGGGAAGCGAAACCAGTGCCAGTCTTGGTTGTTCATGAGTTTGCTGAGGACGGGCTCATTGCGAGTGACGTTGGATTCGAAGTCTTCGAGAGAATTTTGGTTGAGATTCATGTGCGACCAAGTGTGATTGCCAAGGGGGTTGCCGGAGTCGCGCCAGGCTTGGAGGACGGAGAGATCGTCAGGCTCTTTTTCGAGGATGGCGGCGTTGACGAAGCCGTAGACGGGAGGGAGTTGAGCGGCGTGGAGAGCGGCGAGAATTTTGTTAGCGACTTCGAGGCGAGTTTCGTTGGGAGGGAGGGGGCCGTGGGCGGGGAGATCGTCGAAGGTGAAGGCGAGTTGAGGAGATGGCGGAGCGGAGAAGAGAGCGAAGGAGAAGGAGAGAGATGTGGCGGCGAGGAAGGCGACGAGCGCGAAGCATTGTGTTCGAGGAGAAGACATTTCGGGTCACCGGGGTGAGGCATTGAAAAGCAGGAGAAAAGTAACAGTTCACGAAGGCGTGTGTCCATGTCGAAGAAAGATGCGTTCTTGGGGAGTGGGGGGAAAAGTGGATGGAGATGGCGGGGGAAGGTAGAATGCGCGGCGCGGGACGAAGTGGAGGGGATCGTGAGGAAAACATTTTTGGGCGTGGCGGCGATCGCGATGATTGTGGGCGGAGTTTGCGTGGGGATGGCGCAGAACGTTCGGGCGCAGAAGCCGCCGCTTTTGGCGGGAAAGGATGTGGCGGCGTTGGCGAATGAGTTGAGCGGGGAAACGGCGAAGAGGAATTTGGAGGTGATTGCGACGTTTCACCGGCAGCGCGGGTCGCGAGGGTATCACGCGGCGGCGGAGTTGGTGGCGGAGCGGTTGCGGGAATATGGGTTGAGCGATGTGCAGATTTTGGAGTTTCCTGCGGATGGGAAGATTTTTTATGGCACGCAGAGGTCGCGGCCGGCTTGGGATGCGAAGGTGGGGGAGTTGTGGGAGGTGGCTGATCGGATCGTTGGACGGGATGGAGAGAGCAAGCCGGGATCCTTCGCTTCGCTCAGGATGACGGACCCACTGGGCGCGACGGGCGAGAAGAAGATCGCGAGTTATGCGGCGGAGCCGGTGGTTTTGGCGGAGGATAGCGAGTCGGCGGATGTGACGGCACAGTTGGTGGATGTGGGCGAGGGAACGAAAGAGAGCGATTACGCGGGGAAAGACGTCAAGGGGAAAATCGTTTTGGTGAGCGCGTCGCCGGGGGCGGCGCAGGAATTGGCAGTGGGGAAATTGGGGGCTGTGGGGCTGGTGAGTTATCAACAGAACCAGAAGAACGCGTGGTGGGGCGAGGACGAGAATTTGATCCGGTGGGGGCATCTGGAGACGTTTACGGAGCACAAGACGTTTGCGTTTATGGTGTCGCTGAAGACCGCGCGGGGGATGCGGGAGCGGCTAGCGGGCGGGGAGAAGATTGCGCTGCATGCGGTGGTGAAGGCAGGGCAACATGCGGGGAATTATGAAGTGGTGACGGCGACGATTCCGGGTGCGGATGCGAAGCTGAAGGAGGAGGAGATTGCGTTTAGTTGCCATCTGGATCATCAGAGACCGGGAGCGAATGACAATGCGAGCGGGTGCGTGACGATACTGGAGGTGGGGCGGACGCTGCAGAAGTTGATTGCGGAGGGCAAGTTGGCGCGACCGGCGCGGACGATACGGTTTATTTGGCCGCCTGAGATTGAGGGGACTTTGGCGTTGCTGAATGGCAAGCCTGAGTTTGCGCGGCGGATCAAAGTGGCGATTCACATGGATATGGTGGGAGGCGGGCCGGCGACGAAGGCAGTGTTCCACGTGACACGCGGGCCCATGAGCTTGCCGTCGTTTGTGCATGATGTGGCATGGGCGTTTGCGGACTGGCTAAACGATCAGTCGTACCGGTATGCGGCGGGGCTGCGGTCGGAGTATCCGATGGTCGCGCCGGAGGGAGGCAAGGAGCCGCTGCGGGCGGAGTATTCGGCGTACACGATGGGCAGCGACCACGATGTGTATCAGGATTCGTCGTTTGGGATACCGGCGATTTACTTGAACGACTGGCCGGACCGGTACATTCATACGAATTTTGATACGGCGGCGAATATTGATACGACGAAGTTGAAGAGGGCGGCGTTTATTGGGGCGGCGAGCGGGTATTTTTTGGCTCAACTTAGTCCGAGTGAAGTGCCCTCCGTGAATTGGGCGGTGTTGACTGATGCCACGACCCGGCGCGCTCACGCACTTGAGAAGAAAGATTTTCTTGAAAGTGGCAAGGGCGACTTGATGCGGGTGAATGTCGATTATGACGTGGCAGTCGCTCAGTCTACCTATCGATTTCTGGGGATGAACGTGAGTGGAGCCGCGATTGTCGAAGATGGCTTGAAGCAGTTGCCAGTGATTGCAAAGGTCCGGCCGGAAAGCGCTTCGTGGGACGGTGCGTTGGAATTCAAACGCAAGACGGAGCCAAAAGGGCCGCTGGCGGTGTTTGGATATGACTATTTTGCGGATCACGCGAAGGCGGCGGGAGTGGCGGAGCCGAAATTGATGAGTTATGAGGGATTGTGGGGCGGCGGGGAAGAGTATGCGTATGAGGTTTTGAATTTTGCGGATGGGAAGAGGAATGCGCAGGAGATACGGGATGCGGTGTCGGCGGAGTATGGGCCGGTGCCGCTGGAGATGGTGGTTGAGTATTTGAAGGCGCTTGAAAAGACTGGGTTGGTCTCGGAGGTGAAATGAGCGATTGGGAGACTCGCGAGCTTTGGATCGCGGTTGAAGTCATCGATTTGCGCGATGCTGCAATCAAGGCATGATCCTTCGCTACGCTTGATTTCATAACGACGTCGGCTCCTTGGGCCCGGGTAGACTTGGCGTGATGAGCGACCAAGGCTCGGGAGAAAGGAGCCGAATGATGAAGATTATAGGCTGTGATTTTCAT
>JBARJI010000047.1:0-23815 GCA_049800195.1 Candidatus Acidiferrum sp. | reverse complement strand
CCATTTGCACCCTTGCCCGATGAGGTTGTGGTGTAAACTCTCTCATTCGCCGTGGTACAAAAACTCGGGCTGGTCAGTGGCAGTGCCGAGTTAAGGATGAACTTGTAGGAAGGAAAGCACATAGATCACGGTCTCATCCTAACTCTACTTACGTTGTAATGAGTTTGCCCGGGAGATTCAGTGCCGCGAAGACTCAAGGAAATCCGGATAGCTAGCGTTGTAGCCCTAGTCAGTCGAGGACTGCGCCTCGGGCTGCGAGACTGGGATTACCTAGGCATCGTCGAGTTTATTGCCTTTGTTATTGCTAGCGGTTGTGGCGCTCCAAGCCCCAAGGCTTCCGCTCCTCCCAAGCCGATAACCACCATGGCGTCCTCGGGCTGTGGCGCCCTATCTCTAGGCATATGCGCAGACTTCAACGGATTGCTGCCTTTCTCCGGCGACAATGCGTGGAATCAAGACGTGTCATCCCAGCCAAGCGACCCGGATTCGCCAGCGATTATCGGTTATATCAGTGCAAGCGCTCCTCTCCACGCGGATTTCAACGACAGGACTGGTGGAATTCCCTACATCGTCGTGGACTCCTCCATGACTCCACTTGTTAGGGTAAGTCTTGCTGAACCAGGGCAGAGCGACGTTTTTCCGATGCCGATCCCCTTGAATGCTCCTATTGAGGCTGGCACAGATCATCATGTGATCGTGATTGATCGAAAGACTTGTTGGTTGTACGAGTTCTGGGAAGCGGCCTTTCGAGGAGGCGGTTGGACTGCAAACAACGCCGCCGTTTGGAATTTGCGACATATTAACGAACGGCCATACACGTGGACTTCAGCAGACGCAGCGGGGCTGCCAATCTTGCCGGGGCTCGTCCGCTACGACGAAGTGGCCTCTGGAGAGATCCACCACGCTCTTCGATTCACCGTCCCGAGAACCACCGCCGCCTTCGTTGCTCCCGCGACACATTGGGCGCCAACGAATCGCGACTCGCCGATCCCCATGGGCATGCGGCTTCGCTTGAAAGCAAGCTTTGACATTTCTGATTTTTCTCGGGGGAACCAAGTTCTCCTCACGGCGATGAAGAAATACGGTCTCATCGTGGCCGATAATGGCACCGAAATGTACGTGAGTGGTGCGCCGGACAGTCGATGGAGCAATTTTGAGCTAAGAGAACTGCATAAAGTGAAAACTTCTGATTTCGAAGTTGTGAAAATGCCGACCAAAATTACTGATGCTAATGTTCCGACTGGGCACCCGCCGCAAATTGCGAGCTTTACAGCTTCACCGAAAGTCTTGACCAAAGGATCACAAACCACCCTTCAATGGACCTCGAGCGACGCGTCCTACTTTTATATCAATCCATTCGTCGGCGTTGTGCGAGCGGATCACGTCACGGTTAGCCCTGCCGAAACCACCACCTACCAATTGACGGCCACCGGACCTTATGGGAGGAGCATCGCTACAGTCATCGTAGAGGTCAAATGAGAGCGTTTGAGTCTCCAGTCTCCGCGCGCACCCTGGGGCCCCCCCCTGGGCTGTGGAAAAGGTTTTCCCTCGACCGCCGCACCAACCCCAAGGCTTTTCCCTCGTCCCTGGCTTGCCTTGGGCGGCCCCACCACCCCAAATAGTCGGCTAAATCGACCGAATAACCCGCGACCCAGACGGTCCGTCGAGGCGGCTCTGATTGCAGGTCCGCAGGAGAGCCTAGTTTATAAATAAAGCATTTATATTCAATAGTTTATGGGATAGAGAGGAGCTCTCACTTTAATGCTAGGTAAAGGAAGTTCTCTAGCCCAGTTGTGAAAATCTTTGACTCTATACCTCTAACCAACCGGTCAGATTCAAGCAGATCAAGGGCTTACGGCCATCCAGGTGGCAGCCGAGTTGCACCACTCCGGTATGGAGGCTTGAGACAGCCGGATGATCCCCGTGGCGATTTTGGCTGGCGGTTTGGCAACGCGACTGCGACCGCTGACAGAAACGTTGCCAAAATCGATGCTTCTAGTCAACGGAGAGCCCTTTATCGCTCACCAATTGCGCCTCCTGCAGACTCAGGGCGTAACCGAGGTTGTTCTTTGCACGGGATTTCTTGGCGAACAGATCTCAGACTTCGTGGGTGACGGCGGGCAGTTTGGCATCACCGTTCAATATTCTCTTGACGGGGACAAGCCTTTGGGAACTGCCGGTGCGATTCGTAAAGCCTTGCCGTTCTTAAGTGAGTCCTTTTTTGTACTTTATGGAGATTCGTATCTGACTTGCGACTTCGCCACGGTCGAGCAAACATTCGCATCGTCGAACAAGCAAGGCCTCATGACGGTGTACGCCAACCACGGCCTGTTCGATCGCAGCAATGTGGAATTCAGCGGCGGCAGAATCCACGTTTACGACAAGCGTAAAACGACGCCTGAGATGCACCATATCGACTACGGCCTCGGCGTTTTTCGCGCGAGCGTATTCCAGCAATATCCAGTCGACGTAGTCCTGGACCTCGAACGCATTTATCAGGACCTGCTGGCAAAGGATCAACTCGTCGCGGCCGCAGTATCCGAGCGATTTTACGAGATCGGCTCTTTCTCGGGGCTTCGCGAACTTGGGGAACTGCTGGCAGTTCCAGCACGGAGTTAAGAGGAGAGATATGGCGGCAGAATCGGTTGCAACGACGACTTTTACTCACACTTTTCTGGACGAGGTCAAGGCCGTAGTGGCGGGTCTCGACGTCGAAAAAATTGAGAACATGGCGACCAGCCTCGGCGCGGTCCGCGCTCGCGGCGGCCGACTGTTCTTTCTGGGAGTCGGCGGCAGCGCCGGCAATGCTTCTCACGCCGTGAACGATTTCCGGAAAATCGTGGGTATCGAGGCCTATGCGCCCACCGACAATGTTTCTGAACTTACCGCAAGGACGAACGATGAAGGGTGGGGCTCCGTTTTCGTGGCTTGGTTGAAAGGCAGCCGCTTGAAGGCGGCAGATGCCGTTTTTGTTTTGTCGGTAGGCGGTGGCGACGCGACCAAGAACGTGAGTCCAAATCTTGTGAGCGCGCTAGACCACGCAAAATCGGTTGGCGCAACGATCCTGGGTATCGTGGGAAGAGACGGCGGCTATACGGCGAAAGTCGCGGACGCCTGCGTGATCGTCCCAACTGTAAACAGCGCGCACATCACACCGCATTCCGAGGCTTTTCAGGCGGTGATTTGGCATCTTCTTGTATCGCATCCTGAATTGAAGCAGTCGCAAACGAAATGGGAATCGGTTAAGTGACTGTCCACCACAAACAGGCGGTGTTCTTCGACAGGGACGGCGTATTGAATCGCGCAATGGTTCGCGAGGGAAAGCCGTACCCGCCAAAAGATCTCAGCGAGTTCGAGATCGTGGATCGCGCCCGGGAAGACTTGCTTCTCTTGAAGGAAATGGGCTTCGTCTTGATTGTTGTTACAAATCAACCTGACATTGCACGCGGGACACAATCCAAAGGCAATGTAGACGAGATGAATGATTTGCTCCGGCGAGAACTGCCACTCGACGACGTCTTCGTTTGTCCGCACGACAGCAAAGACGAGTGCAGTTGCCGCAAGCCGTCCCCCGGGCTTCTCCATAGCGCCGCGGAATTGTATGGGCTCGACCTTCAAAGGTCTTTTCTCGTCGGCGATCGCTGGCGGGACATTGATGCGGGACATGCCGCGGGATGCACAACTATTTTGATCGACTTTGGATACCAGGAGCGCGGCTCGACCAAGGAACCCGCCCTGCGTGTTCGTTCTCTAAGTGAAGCAGTTTCGTTTATTGCCAGCCGCGAAGTTGCCCGGGCGGCTTCGAATTAAGCTGCTATTCAGATGCTCAGGAGGATGTGTATGAATCCGCTGGACCTAAAAGTAAAGCTGTTCGCAGATGGCGCAGACAAAGCAGCGATCCTGGAACTCTATGGGATGAAGCATATCAAGGGATTCACGACGAATCCCACTCTCATGCGCAAAGCAGGCATCAGCGATTACGAGACCTTCGCGCGAGACATTCTCAGCACCATCAAAGACCGTCCGATTTCCTTCGAGGTCTTCGCGGATGAGTTCTCCGAGATGGAAGAACAGGCGAGGTATATCGCCTCTTGGGGCGAGAATGTATATGTCAAGATTCCGGTGACCAATACGAGGCGAGAACCGTCGTACGAAGTTGTCCGCCGCTTGACCCGTGCGGGAGTAAAGGTGAACGTTACGGCGCTGCTTACACTGGAACAGGTGCACGAGGTTACGCAAGCGTTGCAGGGGGGCGCGCCTGCTTATGTTTCGGTGTTTGCAGGGCGAATAGCAGATACAGGCCGGGACCCCGTCCCCATGATGGCTGCTGCAATGGCGATTCTCCGTTCGCAGCCCCAGATTGAATTGATCTGGGCGAGTCCGCGCGAATTGCTGAATGTTTTCCAAGCGGACTCCATCGGATGCCACATCATCACGGCGACGCCGGATATTCTGAAGAAACTTTCGCTGGCCGGTAAGGATTTGAGTGATTACTCGCTCGAAACCGTAACCATGTTCTGTGATGATGCACGCAAGGCGGGGTTTACTCTGCGCAGCGTGCACGCGGCGGCAGCGGACTAATTCATCTGGGAGTTTGTGATTCCGGGCAACTTTTTTGCCGCCTTGGCGCGAAACTGGGAAGCCTGAAAAGGCGGGTTCGCGCTTCAACACAGAGAAATCCCCACACGCTCTCGGATTGTGAGGGCAACCTGAAGTGTGTTGACGCGTGAAGTCCAATTTGAGGAGAGCAAGTGTCTCAAAATGAAAAGATTCGAGTAGCTTTGGTGGGCGCGGGGTACGTCAGCGCGCATCATCTGAAAGCGCTGAAGTCCCTGGACTCCGTCGAAGTGGTCGGCATCGCCGATCTGGATTTAGTACGTGCTCAGGAAGTCGCGGCTCGATTCCAGATACCGATGGCCTGCTCCACCCTTGCAGAAATGGTGAGCCTCAAGCCACAGGTAATTCATATCCTCACGCCGCCAGGATCGCACGCGAAACTCGCGATTGAGGCCCTCCAAATGGGGTGCCATGTATTCGTCGAAAAGCCGATGGCGGAAAACGCGGCTGACTGCGACCTTATGATCGCGGCCGCGGAGGCTGCAGGGCGCGTGCTCGCCGTAAACCACTCGGCGCGCATGGACCCGATAATCCTGAAGGCCCAGGAAATGATTGCCGGCGGAGCGTGCGGCACGGTAACCAGTGTCGACTTTTTCCGAAGCTCCGACTATCCCCCTTACTCTGGTGGACCAGACCTGCCCGTACATTTCCGCAAGGGATCTTTCCCTCTTCAAGACCTGGGGGTCCACGCACTTTCTATTTTCGAGGCCTTTCTAGGAAAGATTCAACAAACCGATATTCGGTTCGGCTCAAGTGGATGGGACGCAAACCTTCTTTTCGACGAATGGCGCGGATATGCCCATTGCGAACGTGGAACGGGCCAAATGTATCTTTCCTGGAACGTGCGCCCCATTCGCAGCGAAGCCATAGTGCATGGAACGCGTGGAGTGCTGCGCTTGGATTTTTTCCTTCAAACCATTTCCATTGTTCGAACCCTTCCGGGGCCCAAATTCCTGGGCAGCGTCGTCTCCGCGATGACGAACTCCCTAAAAACTCTCTGGCAAGTGCCACTGAATGTCCTGCGTTTTGCGACGGGCAAGCTTTCCGGGGCCCCCGGCATCCATATTTCCATCCGAAAGTTCTACGAGTCACTGCAGCAAGAAACTGCCGTGCCCGTTCCTGCTTCCGAGGGCCGGCGAGTCATCGCTTCTATCGATGCAGTTTGTCGTAACGCCGATGAGCAGAAAGCTCGCTATCGCGAACAGCAGTTGCAGCCGCTCGCATCGGCGGCGGTGCTCGTCACTGGAGCCGGAGGTTTTTTGGGCAGAGCGCTTGTGAATCGCCTGGTGCATTCTGGTGACACGATTCGGGTGCAGGTGCGCCGGCGTGTGCCCGAATGGGAAAGCAATCCTCGCATTCAAATGGTCTGCGGTGATCTGGGTGATCCTGAACTTGTCGACTGTGCGGTTCAGGGTGTTGAGAGGGTTTTTCACCTAGGAGCGGCCATGAAGGGCGGCCCAGCCGACTTCGAACGTGGCACCATCTGGGGGACACGCAACGTGATCGAGTCCTGCCTGCGGCACAATGTGAGCCGTCTGATTTATGTGAGTTCCCTGAGTGTGCTCGACCACGCAGGGCACGACCCGCGTCTGCCCGTTAAGGAGTCTTCTCCTTATGAACCTCACGCAGACAGAAGAGGCTTGTACACGCAGACGAAACTGCAAGCCGAACAGATGGTCCTGAGTGCTGTTCATGAACGCAAACTTCTGGCAGTGATCCTGCGTCCCGGCCAAATCTTTGGACCAGGCGGAGAAAAGTCCGCGCCGTCGGGCACTATTTCGTTAGGCGGGCGATGGATCGTCGTCGGACGAGGGAAAGCCCGGCTCCCCCTCGTTTTTGTGGAGGACGTTGTCGACGCGATGTTGCTCGCGAGTCACAAGCCCGGCGTAATTGGCTGTATTTTCAACATCGTCGACGCGGAAGCGGTAAGTCAGCGCGAGTATATCGCGGCATCTCTGAATATTCCTGGAAGAAAACCTTCTGTTCTGTACGTTCCGTACAGCGTGATGTATGCCTGCGGATGGATGTGCGAGGTATTAGCGAAAGTGCTTGGGCGCGCGTTGCCGATCACTCGCTATCGCGTTCGCTCCATCCGGCCGCTGGGGCTCTTCGACTTGAGCGCCGCGGAACAGGTCTTAGGCTGGAAACCTTCACACGGCACTATCAACGGGTTGCAGCTGTCATTCAGTGCCGCGAATCGTCCGGCTCTTAAATCCGACACTCAAGCTCTCCACGGTTGATAGCACAACACCGCTGGACCGCTGCAGGTGTTGATCGAGAATTGCTACCACTTTCGCCGCGCCTTGTCGCGAGAGGTGAATGCCATCTCGGAAATTCTGGTTGTCTCTGAGAAAAGCGTCATATTCCCGAGCGTTGAAGTCGATCGCCTCGTCCTGAGGTGAAAACAACCCCATGACTTGCTCCAGATACCGTGCCAAGGCTTCCCGTTTCGGCTCGAGCAACTCTTCGGACGTGGGAGGTACGACCACCACTACTCTCGTTCCCTGTTTGCGTAGCTCGCTGATAAGGGCTCGATAATCCGTGAGCGCGTCCGGATCTATGTGAAAATCACTGCCAGGGTCAAACATCTTGTGAAGCACCGAATTCAACTTCACAGGACCGTCATACTCCTCGGTTCCGTACTCATCCCAGAGCTGAGCGGAACCCCTGGATCGCAGTAATTTTGCATACGCCCGGAACAGCGTTGTTGATCCCAACGCTCCCCAGTACTCCTTGTCGGTCATATCTCCGGAGTTGATCCCGTGCGTGTCCGTCATGAACGGGTGTACAACGCAGATGGCCAGTTTGAGTGGCCTCTTTCGCAGCACCTTTTCGACGAGCAATTTTTCTTCAGAGATGTTGCCGCCATCGATGGACTCGTTGTATACGTGAAAGTTCTGGATGGCCCCCGTATTCCAATTGTTGGAAACCGAAGAGCCGATCAAAACGGAGTCGAAATTTTCCGGGACGTAACGCTCGCTGAGAAGGAACTTTGTTCTGCGCTCATTGTCGATGACTCCAAGATGCCGTCCATGCGTGTCACGGAACAAGCCATAGATATCCAAGCGCATGTTAATGAGCACATTGGCAACGCCGCCGGCAAACGCCAAAACCCCGGTCAATAGAATCCACTTATTGCTCTTCATTTTGCCTATTGCCTAAAACGCGAAATAAACAAACTGCTTGGTAATGGTCGAATTCATAAACAGCCATGCCAAGAGCATCAGGCTTGCTGTTCCAAGGGCATACGAGTAGGACGGACGAAAAGTCCTTGCCAACTCATCCGAATTTTTTCCGAAGAACGCAGCAACCGTTCCTATAACCACCGCCGGAAGCAGGGTTGTCAGACCCAACGTGGGAACCGTGCGCAGAACCGCCGAACCGAGCAGCGCGGTGTTCACCGGGACCAGCAGCCTTGCGATATGCGCGCCGGCCACAATGCTCGGCGCACGGAAGAAAACAAACGCCAGGTTCACGAAGGAAAACGTTAAAGCCCATGACAGCATCTTGGGAAGCTTGCGTCTGATCTTCTTCCGCCAGAACTGGTTAATCACCAATGCTATGCCGTGAAGAGCGCCGAAGGTCACGAAGGTCCAGGACGGGCCGTGCCACAGGCCCGCAATAATCATGGCAACCAAAGTTGCTACGGAAGCTGTTGCGAGGGTCGCTTTTTCGAAAGCTCTCAAAATCGGGGTATAGAGATAATCCGTAATAAAGTTCGATAGCGTGATGTGCCAGCGCTGCCAGAACTCGATGATCGAGAACGAGCGGTAAGGGGAGTTGAAATTAATTGGTATGTCGAATCCCAGGATAAATCCAGTCCCCCGGGCCATGTCGGTATAACCGCTGAAATCAAAATAAATCTGCAGAGTATACGCCAGGCTGAATGCCCATGCCTCGAGAGTAGAAAGCCCCTGATACCCGGCAAAACCAAGATCCGCAATACGGCCGAACGTATCCGCGAAGAACACCTTCTTGAACAGGCCCATCGTAAACAGATAGAGGCCTGTCGCGGCCATATCTCCGCGCGGACCGGGAGCGGTCGCAACTCCTTGGAACTGCGCGATCATGCGCTTAGCCCTCGTAATCGGTCCGGCTGTTACGTAGGGAAAGAAACTCACAAACGTGGCATGATCGAAAAGAGTGTTGGCTGGAACGAGGTTTTCATAGCAGTCGACCAGATACATGACTTGCTGAAGAGTGAAGAAGCTGATTCCTAGGGGAAATTCCCAGTTGGGAAAGGGAAGGTGCGGCCCTCCGAAGGATTCGATCATTCCACCCAGGAAATTCAGGTATTTGAAGGAGCAGAGCAGGCCGATATTAGCCACAAGTCCCAATTGCAGAAGCCTTTTCCTGAGAACTGGCGATTCTGCCCTGGCGATGAATCGCGAAATCATCCAATTGAAGAAAATCGAGCCCAGTAGCACAACGAGATTCGACGGCCTCGGCCAAGCAAAAAAAATCAACGAAGAGAGCAATAGCCAGATTTGTGCCGCTTGCCTGCCGAAGACCTTTCCAAATAACCAAAAGACTCCAGCCACCACGGGCAGAAACACGAGAATGTAAGTGAAGGAGGCAAAAAGCATCAGCAAGCTGCTCCGCCGGCGATTACCATCTCTATCCCGGTTATAAAACCCGCTCTTTCCGAAAGTAGGAATTCGATAGCGCCGATAATATCCTCCGGTGTGGCGTTCCGTCCTTTGGGATTCGCGGAGGCACTCATTCGCGTCGCCACCGAAGGCACCTCGTCCAGAAATCGCGTTTCGACCATCGTGGGCGAAACTGCATTAACGGTCACATTGGTGCTCGCATACTCCGCCGCCAAGGCTTTTACCAATCCCAATTGCGCATACTTTGCCACGGTATAGGGCGCCATGTACTTTGGAGGAAGCCCGCGGGTCACTGTCGATGTCAGGAAAACCACGCGGCCATGCTGCAGCTTCGACATCCTCGGCAAGAATTGCTGTAGCAAGGAGACCGCCGACAATAGTTGCACATTCAGGTCTTGTTGAAACCGTGTCCAGTCGGAAGCGGGGAACCGCTCGTACACAAGCTTAAGCGCCGGTAAGTGTACAAACTTGTTTGGTGGTCCAACGGTGTTCAGGATATGCTGCGCCATTCTTCTGGCCGCGTCATTCTGCGAGAAATCCGCCTGGATGGACTGGATGCAATTGGGGCCCATCTCGGCCTGCAGCGCTGCCAGCCGCTCGCCTCCCTGATGGTGATGAGCTAGGATCAAGGACCCTGGTTCCGAAAGGAGGAGTCTCCTGATCAGACTGAGGCCGATATCCGCCGAAGCGCCCGTCACCAGGGTCACGCTACCGGGCATGCAGACCTACCCTGATCTTGGCCTTGGAAACTAACAGTCCCGCTTGGTTGCGGATGCTGGCCCTGAGCTCCACTCGCCGAACGCTCTCGCTTAGAAACTCGATTTCTCCCCGAACGAGCAGTTTGTCACCGATATACACCGGCGAAACAAAGTGAATGTCTATGCCGTGTAAAAGCGAGTATTTCCCGGGTAGGTGGACTCCGACGAGCCGGGAATAAAATGAAGACGCCAACATTCCGAAAACGACCTGGTCCCGAAACCCGTGTTGCCGGGCGTATTCAGCGTTTCCGTGCAGTGGGTTGGAATCGCCCGACAGCTCCGCGAAACTGCTCATCATTTCCCGCGTGATCAGAACCTCAAATTGTTCGTGCAGGCCAATTTGAAGATCCTCCCAGACGTACTCATTCATTGTCGGTGTGATTTTGCAGAGATCAGATCGACCATCTCGCCTACATTCTTTAGTTCTTGTAGTTCCCCGAGCGCAAATTTGATGCGGAACTGTTTCTCGATCGCCGTCACCAGGTTGATATGCGCCAACGAGTCCCAACCCTCCACGTTCATAGCATTGGATTCCCGCGTTATCTTCAGCTGTGGCTGGTCCAAAATATCGCGGAAAATCGGTTGGATTTCTTCAAGAATTTCAGCCATTCACAGGCTCCTTGATGTGGATGTGCCGGGTTTTCGGCTGATATCCGGAAACGGACAGCCTCCATTCGGACCGTTGCCCGCCATCGTCTCGTGACACGCATTCGAATCCAAGCTTTTGGTAATGCTCAGCAACCATGCCGTTTTTCTCGGTTCGAATGTACGCACCTTTGATTGTGGAGATATCCAACTCCTGTGCCTTCTCGACGAGACGATCCAGCATCGCGAATTCCATTTCCCGGTTGAGCACGCGGCAACTCATTAGCCATAAAATCACATCGAGGACGGCGCCCTCACTTCGGCCGATCACCACAGATATAAGTCCGTTGTCGCCGAATTGATCGCTCAGCTTGCCGTACAGTGTAACGTACTGCGGGTCCGAAGCCATCGCCTCAATTTCAGCCAAAGTGCAGCGCCTGGTCGTCAGATTGAATTGGTTCGTCTTGTTCGTCAGTTGCGCGATGCGTTCCAAATACTCCCGTTCGAACGAGTCGATTTGCGCCGTCATACTCAAGGAATCGAGGTATTCCCCGTAGTTCGCAAACTTCGCCTGCAAGGCGGTTCTTTCGCTGTTGGCAGCGTACTGTTCCGCGCGTTGCAAGTCCTCGCCGGAAATTCGGAAGGGCTCGAAATATTGGCCGGCCTGGATGACCGCTGCAAATTTGGAGACGTCTGCTCCGACTTCCGGCACGGCGACTGTTGGAAGTTGCGCACGCACCAGGGCGCGTTCCGCTGGATTATCGTCGACGAACACGAAGCTATCAACGCCCAAATTCAATTCGGCGGCAATGGCAAGGATATTTTCGTGCTTTGGCATCCAGTTGGCCTTAAAGGCGGAAAAGTGCTCCACCTTCAAAACAGAATCGGGATGCGCAAACCCTTGCTTCGCGACATCTTCATTATTTTTTGAACAGACCGCCAGCAGCACGCCTCTGTTTCTTAGCTCCAGACAATACTCCTGAAATGCTGTATATGCTTCCGCGACGGCCGTCTCCCGCCCGATTTTTATCTTTTCCAGACCATCGTCTCCTATGACGCCACCCCAAAGGGTATTGTCCAGGTCAAGGACCAGGCACTTGCGGCTCTTTCCATAGACAGCCCGCGCTAGGGCACCGAGCGAGCGGGCGATAAGGAGACTCGCATCCGGGGTTACGGGAATTTTGTACGAAAACCAACGATCCCAGTCGAACCAGTTATTTGTGCCAACCCGCGCAGAAAGCGCATGAATGTCATGAATCAGCAGGTTCTTGTTTTCGGCTGCCGCCTGGGCAAACTCCAGATTGAGCGCGTTGAGGAACCGCGTTTTTCCGCCATAGCTTACTCCATCCAGATTCCCGAGAATCGGAAATGCCGGAAGCTCAAAATTGTTTTGAATCACCATGCAGCCGAGTTTTTGGTGCAACGATTCCCACATGCCTGCAAACGCGAGCATTTGGGCGCGGACCGCGTCCCGAAAATCCTCCGGGCTCGCCGTCAACCGCGGAAATTCGCGTATGTTTAGGTAGCACATATGCATGTATACGATGTCTGGCCGAAAATTTGATAGCTGTTCGGGAATGAACATCGCTGCTTCGTAGTATTGGTTGTACTCCGATTGATAAAAAGACGGCCGGAAGCCATCCGCGAGCAGGACGAGCTCCAGCAAGTCCACAACTTCGTTCGTTGTCGAACCGCCAAGCACGGCGATTCTGACGTCTTGCAAGCGTTCGCCAGCCAGGAATTCCCGGCGCAGAGACTTTCTTTTCCGCAGAAGTTCGTCGACTCTCAGCGAATCTAGCGAAATCATCATTCAACCTCTGGGCTACTTTTGAGCCGGGCCCCCGCGAACCTTCCGCAACGGCTGTTCGGCAGCCTGCGGGTCAATCATCCTACCCAAGGGTCATTCGCCATTGAAACAGCAGTCGGTAAGGCTATTCTTATGTTTGAGCAATTCTATCGCCAAAACGAAACACCCAAATTCTCGGGATATTGGCGAGACTTGGGTAAAAATGTGCCAAACTTGGGAATCGGCATACCCTCAGCTTTCTCATCCCAATTAATTTTAGCGGGTCGGGGGGCAGGAGAAAATAAGCAGGCTTGGGCGGAATGTTCTTCATTAGATGGACCATCCCACTTTCTCCTTTCAGCGGCCCCGATATTTTTGGTCCACCTCGAAGGTTAGTTTCCGGCGAAATCTGGAGCCCAGAGAAGGGAGGTCTGCCGCGAAACAGAAGCGATTCGATGTCGAGCAGATCGTGGAAACTTGGCGCGCTGAATACAACGAGAGTCGGCCTCCCACGACTCTGGAGGAGAAGACGCCCCACGAATTCGCGAATGAAACCGCGGCTAGCCGCGATTTCGTTGGGATGCAAACAGCCGAAAACTCACCCTGGGGCTACAGAAAAAAGCCGGTCCAATCAGTGATGCAGACCCTCTCAACGAATCTGGAACAAGAACTCGGGCTGGTCAGTGTGGACTGCACTCCCAATAGAACTGTTCGCGTCGCCACTTTTTATTTGATTGTAACGACAAATTTCAGACGGACACGCGTTCCCCAAGTATTCCCAAATGTAACTGGTTAACGTGCGTGGACCTCCGTACAGCCTACCCGGAGCCGTGGTGTTGCTGTCTGGCAGGACGAAGCCTCGCACCGCAGGGGGAAAGTTTCCAGCGGTGCAATTCGGAACACACCGGTATAAGGCCATGTCTTGTTTGATCACGCTCTCGAAGGGATACGGCCAGAGCGGATTCGCGGTCAGCGTATTCCAGCCGGTCTCGCCCCACAGGGTTCCGTCCACGCCGTATTTGTAGATGATATTCGCGCCTCGGTCGCCGCCGTCCGATGCCGTGCCATGCACGGAGGAAGACGCTTCGATGCGTGGCAAATACAGTAGGCCAGGATTGAGCGTCGTGTCATGCGCTCCTGCAGAAACGTTCACATAGTGGGCGTTCCCGCCCCTCCCGTTCTTCCAATAGTCGTTGTAATCTCCCGGCTCCCCGTTGTCGCCGTAGTTGTTGTTGTTTATTACGAGCGAATTCTGAAAGGTGTTGGAAGAGAAGCGACCTGCACAGCTATAGCCCGCCTTAGGCATAGTGGGGTCATTGCAAGCGTCCGCGATACCTACCCCCAAGGTGTATCCATTTCCCCCACCGTGAGTCCCCGTCACATTGCCATAGAGATTATGTTGAATGCTTAGCGTGGGTGACCCGCAAGAGGGAGCGCAACCATCCCCGTGGATGCCGTAGGAGCCCCCACTCTCTACATCCCAATAAACATTATTGATTTCTGTGTGAACGGTAGTATTACCAGCTATTTTGTATCTCGACTCAACACCAACCGGATTTGGCGTGGTCACGTTGGTGGAGTTGTTCATGCTGTGGATGTTCAGGAAGATGCTTCCGAGAACCGTCCCAGTGCGCTCCAAGCGGCCGTCGTACAGTATATCCCCGTGGTTTTCCCACCAAATGCCCCCAAATAGCTGATCGCAGGTGTAAAGGCTGTCGTTTCTAATTCCCGAGTCGATCGCAATCACGTTCTCAAAAACGGTGTTATCTGAATCATAGGCAGTGAAGGTCGATTCCTGCCCTCCCCAGCTATTCCCTGGCGCGCAATCATTAAAATCGTAACGGGCAACGACACGCCGCAGGACCGTATGGTCTGAGTGATAGATGTTGACCATGTAGCGCCCGCATCCCCACACGTGAACATCCTCGAGCAGTGTGTAGTCAGCGCCTATACCGATCACAGATATATTATTGGCGCACGGTGCATCCCATGCCGCGATGCGAATCAATTTCACATGGTCGCCGCTTACGCTGACCGGGATCAGTACTCCTTGACCCTGAAACTTGATGCCTTGAATGACGATATACCTGCCGTTATAGTTTTCGAACACAGATCCTGCGCACGAGCTGTCTCTAGTGCTGACAGTCACGGCCCAATCGTGCTCGGCTTTATACGTCGTATATGCTCCTGGCGACCCGCTCACCGGGGTGTTAATGCACTGATCATATATTCCATCCCCGATGATCAGCGTGTCCCCCGCATGCATCAGTCCTCTCACATAGGCGAACGTGGCGCAGCTATGCGCTTTGGATGTGCAGTTGGGATTATCCTTACCCTTGA
Organism: Candidatus Acidiferrum sp.; assembly: GCA_049800195.1. Taxonomy (GTDB): domain Bacteria; phylum Acidobacteriota; class Terriglobia; order Acidiferrales; family UBA7541; genus Acidiferrum. Next base: position 9,119 of record JBARJI010000047.1, on the reverse strand, counting down.
CGGCAATGTGGTACGTTGTCCGGGCAAAGGCCGTCGAAGCCCAAAAAATAAGCGCCAGAAGTGAGATCAGTTTGAGCAGCGTTCTCATTGTGGCCGCGCCAGTGACCATCGCGCTGTCCCACGGGACGGGTAGCGGCACAAGGAAGCGTGGCATCATAGAGCATCATACTTATTACCGGTTTTTTGGCAATCTGTTTTGCCCCTCCTTGGGCCCCCTACTGTATTCCAATTGCGCTGATCCTATCTGGACAGAGTAGTTTCTGCTTACTAAAAGCCAGGCGGACTTCACTCCCAGAGGTGGGATTTCTGAGTCGATCTTCAGCTGGTGGGAACAACGAAGGTTCAAAGGATCGGTCTGATCGGTTATCCAGCAATGTGATTTTGAAGTCGCCGCAGCGGCGCTTGAGAAGCTTCCAGAGCCTAAGAGAGTATGGCTAGTCCTCTACGAGGTGAATTATCACGACCTTTGCTTGCACAGTTGGCCGACGCCTCTTCTCAGAACGCGCCCGGTGAACACACTTGACTGTTCACCATTTTGGCCAAATAGATTCGTCTCTTTGCGCTACGCCTTCGAGTTTCGACCTGTTCGGCCGCTCAGCCCGAGGAGCTCAAGAGGACTGTTTTCCAACTTCGAATTCAGGATCAATTCACCGTAATACTCACAGTGGCTGTGTTGGTCGCGGTGGTGCCATTCTCGTGGACGGTTCCGGTGACGCTGAATCCAAACGCCACGGGCGGTGTCTGGTTTTGCGCACCCGTAACCAGTCCGGCGCAACCTTGCAAGCCGACCAGACTAAGCAGCGCGACAGCCAAGAGCAAGGCGCCAGCCTTCCTTCGACGTTTTCCGCTGGCCAGCACAAAGCCAAAAAGGGCGAATCCGCCGGTGCCGGACCATGCCATGGCAAGCTGCATCGCGCTGCGTTCCTGAGCGGCAGAACTCACCTGGCTGGAAACCGCCAGGGTCAGCGTGCTAGTCGCGGCTTCGCCGTTGCTCGATATTGTGGCAGAGCCAAACTGGCACGTGGCATAGGACGGCAGGCCGCTGCACGAGAACGTAGGCGAGCTAACCGCTGCCGTGCCCGTCGCCGTTGCCGTCAATTGCATCGATTGTCCCGCGCTCATCGTAGCTGAACCCGGACTAACTGCCACGGTCACATTCGCTGAAGCGTTGATCGTGTAGGCCGCCGTGGACACGGAACTGTTGGTGTCGCCGCTCAGAGTGGCGAGAGCCTCGACGGTCTCGCTGGCGGAAACGGTGATCTTTCCGCCGTTGGCCAGCGCCGTACCAGCGGAACAGGAGCCTGCGGTAGAGGCTGCCGGCGCGGTGCCGTTGGTGGTGTAGCAGATCGTAGCGCCGGAAGTGGACGAAGTGATGGCCACGCTCTGGCTAGAAGAATAGGTGCCTGCAGCAGGGCTGAAGGACGGCGTTGCGGCGGTCACAGCTGCGCTGATGGTGTAAGCCGCAGTGCTCACGGAACTGTTGGTATCGCCGCTCAGAGTGGCTAGAGCCTCGACGGTCTCGCTGGCGGAAACGGTGATCTTTCCGTCGTTGGCCAGCGCCGTACCAGCGGAGCAGGAGCCTGCGGTAGAGGCTGCCGGCGCGGTGCCGTTGGTGGTATAGCAGATCGTGGCGCCGGAAGTGGAGGAAGTGATGGCCACACTCTGGCTGGCAGAATAGGTGCCTGCAGCAGGGCTAAAGGTCGGCGTTGCCACGGTCACGGCTGCACCTATCGTGTAATTTGCACTAACTACCGCACTATCTTCATATCCGGTTCCTCCAGCCACGGCGTAAAGCGTTTCGCTGGCTGATACGTCTATAGCATCTGAATATACTGAACCGTTTGCACAGCTAGTTGAGCCATTTGTCGCCGGGTTTCCAGTTGTATTCCAGCAAATAACCGGAGCACTAGAGGGATTACCGATCGAAACCGATTGTGCGCTCGAATATGTTCCCGCCCCCGGTGTGAAGGTTGGACTTTGTGCCTGATTATAATTACAAATGTCAGACGGGCACGGATTCCCCAAGTATTCCCAAATGTAACTGGTCAGCGTAGTGGGACCACCGTACAAACCAGTCAATGTCGAGGTGAAGCCGCGAACTGCGGAAGCGACGTTTGCTAGAATGCAAGTTACGGCATTGCAACTGAACGAGGACATATCCGATTTGACGACGCTCTCATAGGGGAAGGGCCAGAGAGGGGTGGTCGTTGGCGTGTTGTAGCCGGAATCGCCCCACATTGAGCCACTGACGCCGTATTCGTATTGGCTTTGCGACCAAAAGTTCGGCCCTATATCTCCACCGTCGGACGCAGCTGCGTGTAGGGGGGAAGTCGTTTCGATACGGGGCAGGTACAATAACCCTGGATTCACGGCCTTGTCATTCGCGCCTGCCGTTGTGTTCACGTAGTTTGTTCCATTACCCCAGTAGTCGTTATAATTCCCCGGCTCCCCGTCGTTGCCGTAGCTGTTGTTGTTCATTACGAGCGAATTCTGAAAGGTGTTAGAGGAGAAACTACCCGCACAGTTATAACCTGCTCCGGGCATAGTGGGGTCATTGCAAGCGTCTGCAACACCCACTCCGAGCGTGTATTCGTTTTCGCCGCCATACGTGCCCGTCGATTTGCCGTAAAGATTGTGCGAAAGGCTTAGTGACGGCGATCCGCAAGACGGGGCGCAGTCATCGCCATTGATGCCGTAGGACCCTCCGCTTTCCGTGTCCCAGTAGACGTTGTTCGCTTCCGTGTGGACGGTAGTGTCGCCGGCGATTTTGTACCGCGATTCGACGCCGACTGGATTCTGCGTAGACACGTTGGTGGAGTTGTTCATGCTGTAAATGTTCAGGAAGATGCTGCCGAGAACTGTGCCTGTGCGCTCCAGCACCCCGTTAAAGAGTTGGTCTGCGTGGTCTTCCCACCAGATGCCGCCAAACAGCTCGTCGCATGTAAAGAGATCACCGTTCTTGATTCCTGAATTGATGCCAATGACGTTCTCAAAAACGGTGTTATCTGAATCATAGGCAGTAAATGTCGACTCCTGCCCTCCCCAGCTATCCCCTGGCGCGCAATCATTAAAATCATAACGGGCAACAACGCGCCTCAGGACCGTATGGTCTGAGTGATAGACGTTGACCATGTAGCGCCCGCATCCCCAAACATGCACGTCCTCAAACAGCACATAGTCCGTGCCTCCCGTACCGATTGCTATGCTATTGCCCGTGCAGGGAGCGCCCGTCACTCCCATGCGGATGAACTTAACATGGTTCGTTGTGCAGCACGTGTTGGTGCCCACCGCGAGCACGGAATTGTTGTCCACCGTCGGATTTTGGCCATTCAAGATGAAGCCTTGGAAGACAACGTAGCTGCCGCTATAGTCTTGGATAACCGCTTGGCCGCAAGCCGTTCCCCCATAGCTAAGGGTCACGCCGAAGTCGGTTGCCGCCTTGATAGTCGTATAGGCTGTCGCTCCTGACCCTGTTCCGCTCGGCGGGGTATTGATGCACTGGTTGTACGTTCCGTTCGCAACGATGAGCGTGTCACCACCGGACATCTGGCCCATTGCGTAGGTAAACGTGGCACACGGAGAGGTTGACGAAGTACAGTTCCCAGTGTCTGTACCTGAGGTCGACATATAATGAGTCGTTTGAGCATGGGCTGTTGGGACCCAAAGGATCAGCGCGAGAACTGCGACCAGTTTGAGTAACGTTCCCATCGTGGCCGCGCCAGTGACCGTCACGCTGTCCAACTGGACGAGGAACTTAGGGCGCAGGATGCGCCGCATCATTTTTGTTAACGGACTTTTGGCAACCTGTTTCGGCCCACCTTGGCCGCCCACCGGCATTTCACTTGCCCCGAATCCGATTTCACCCACTTCTTCAAGCTCTTCTCTACCTAGCATGCATCCCCCCTACTTCAACTCCCGCCTCTATCCCTTGGTAAGGCCGGCGAGCACTCCATAACCGCGGTTCGCCAGCGGACACTCCGCTTGAAGGGGTGGGCTTTGTTTCGAGACAAGCAGCTGGCGCAGCTGCCAAATCTCTAACTAAGACACTCAAAATCTAGCAATTAACCTGAAACGGGAACCACTGGTGAGAAGAACAGATTAGGTACAGTGCCCAGGACAGTCCACCTTCCCAGTTAACATTTGGGACAAGCTCAGCTTGGCGGGTAGCTGGCATTAGCCAGGGCCTTACCTTTTGCACTAAGAGGTCTGAAATCCTCGGGTTGCATGTGTATTTTGCCCAAGACAGGCGCTCGGCTGGGCCGTCGTAATACCCCCAACCCGCAGGAAGCTTCATTGCGGACGGCTGGCCGCAGACTCTCGATCGACTCGCCATCAGGTGAATTGACCACCCCAGGATTGAGTTCCTGTTTTGTCTTCAGCAATGCAAGTGATACAGCGAAACCAGGTTTACCGCCTTCTCAGCTCCTCGTCCATTCCTGCTATGCAAATCGATACACATCCGGGAGGGCAGCGTAGTTCTCTATAGAGTAGTACACGATCATGCGCTCCTTGAGCGGGCCGGCCAAGAAACAGAGGTGGGGCACCGTGAACCACGAGATGTATGAGGAAAAGCCTGTGCTACGCATCGCGCGCCTGACTCGCCAGTTCGCAAAGCGTTGATTCAACTGATGAACTGCTGCAAATGCCGGAACGGACCTTCCGCAGGCTCGCGTGTCACATGTGGGTGTTGATTTTCTGGAGACCGCGAAGGCCCACTGCTAGCTTCCTAAAAGAGTTTCCGGATGTCGCGGTCTTCGGAGCGTAATCCGGGCGTTTCCACATCCAACACTTGGAAATGGGACGCCTAGCCGCCGGGCGATATCGTGACCACTGGTGCGCTTTTCCGCAGACCAATCGTTGCCGGAGTAAATGACAGAAAGATCGCTGCGTCCCGTCAGGTGGCGAGCGCGCTTAACGCTCCATAGGGAGCTCACAACCGACGTTGCGTTCGTTCTTTATTAGGCTTGAACGAGGCGCGCCTTTACTTGGGGAATTACAATTACTGCACGTTTATGGTGACGATTGCTGTGGTTCGGCCGTAGGCGTTGGTGGCATTCAGCGTGTAGGTCGTGGTAGCCGTAGGATTCACGACGACGCTGCTGCCACGAACCATGCCCACTCCCGCCCCCACCGAGGGGTCGATGAAGTAATAGGAAACGCCAGTGGCGTCCCAGCTCAGGGTTACCGCCGTGCCGGAGGTTACGGTCGTCGCGGAGGCCGTGAAAGAACTGATCGTCGGCACAGAACCAGTCGGCCAGTTGTTGCCAGTGTAGGGATCACTAGAACTGCCCAACCCTGTTCCGGTCGTTACGACGTCGAAGTCCGCAACGTCAAACGCATTGATACTGGTGTAGTCCGGCACGTTAGACCAGCCTGGGTCGGGGTCCCCCGTAACATAAAGCGTCGAGCCGCCATCCGCCACGATGCACCCGTAAGTTTGTAGCGTACGTAAAATGACCTGTGTTGCCGCCGAGTATGACGAGATATCGACGCTCGACTTGAGTCGCAAGCGGATACCCATCGGCACCGAACCGTCGCTACCCGCGATGTGCGTTGCTGGGGTTACTGCCGTCGAGTTTAGCGAGGTGGTGCACCGGAAGGCATGTCCCACGGTAGTTTGCGAGTGGGCTAACGCATAGGAAACTTCCTGATATTTGACCAATCCTGCAAATATAGAAAGTCCTGCCGCATCCGCCGATGTCCAGCTATAAGGACGGTTATTGAAATTGGCAAGGTCCCACACAGCGGTGTTGTAAAACGACCACAACTCGCCGCTGTAAGCCGATTCCCACGCTTCAAATTCCCCGCAAGTTGCGCGGTCAATGACGAGGATGTGATGGTCAGAACCAGCCTCAATGGGAGTCGTCGCAGTAATCGGCCACGGCATGATGTCGCTCTCGTCGGGCGCTCCCGTAACAGAGTAATTGTTAATCAGCGGTGTTTGGGTCGAATCTACAATTTGATAGGGGATACCACCGCTCACATTGTCCCAATCGGCGTGTAAGGGGGTAGTGCTTCCCATAGCCGAAATGTACGTTGCAGAATTGGGGTCGATGGCCGCGTTGGCGACGTTCGTATTCCAATAATTACTCGCTGGAAATGGAATAAATCCGTTTTGTGCCGCCATGACACCGGTACTCATACCGCTGCAAGCAGAGGTGCTCGTGGTGACCGTAACCACCACTGTGCTGGTGGCGGAGCCGGCGGTGTTCGTTGCCGTCAACGTATAAGTCGTCGTTGCTGTCGGATCCACGCTCGTGGAACCGGTGGACGAACTGGACGTAAACGAGCCAGGGCTAATACTTATGCTCGTTGCTCCACTGGTGACCCAACTCAACGTGCTGCTCGCGCCTGGAGCGATGCTCGTCGGGCTGGCGGTGAACGAAGTAATCGTAGGCAGCGAAACTGGGATTACCGTCAGCGTGAGAGTGCTTGTCGCGGAACCGGCGCTATTCGTTGCCGTCAAAGTGTATGTAGTCGTGGCCGACGGATCCACGCTGGTAGAACCGCTGGCCGATGTGGAAGTGAACCCGCCAGGGCTGATGCCGATGCTCGTAGCTCCGCTTGTGACCCAGCTCAAAGTGCTGCTGGAGCCAGAATCGATGCTTGCGGGGCTAGCCGTGAACGAGGTAATCGTTGGCTTGGCCAACGTGGTTACAGTGATGGTTGCGGTTGCCGTGGTTGATCCCGCGCTATTAGTGGCCGTCAGCGTGTAAGTCGTAGTCGCCGTGGGAGTTACCGTGGTCGAACCAGTTGCCGTCGTGGAAGTAAACGTCCCCGGAGTGATGCTGATGCTCGTGGCTCCAGCGGTCACCCAGCTCAGAGTGCTGCTAGTGCCTGAGTTGATGCTTGTAGGACTCGCGGTGAACGACGTAATGGTAGGCTTGGCCAGGGTTATGATGGTGAGTATCGCGCTGGCGGTAGTTGCCCCGGCGCTATTGGTGGCGGTCAGTGTGTAAGTCGTTGTGGCTGTTGGGTCTACTGTGGTTGAGCCGCTGGCAGCCGTCGAAATGAAACCACCCGGGGTAATGCTGATGCTCGTAGCTCCAGTGGTGACCCAGCTCAAAGTGCTACTGGTGCCTGAATCAACGCTTGTCGGGCTTGCAGTGAACGAGGTAATCGTTGGCTTGGCCAAGGTGGTCACCGTGACAGTTGCCGTCGCGGTGGTTGATCCCGCGCTATTCGTTGCAGTCAGGGTGTAAGTCGTCGTGACCGTAGGAGTAACTGCGGCCGAGCCAGTTGCCGCCGCCGAAGTGAAGGTTCCCGGGGTAATGCTAACGCTCGTAGCCCCGGTGGTCACCCAGCTCAAAGTGCTGCTAACGCCCGAATTGACACTCCCTGGAATCGCCGTGAACGACGTAATCGTAGGTTTAGTCAGGGTTGTCACGGTGACGGTTGTCGTGGCGGTGGTCGATCCCGCGCCGTTCGTAGCAGTAAGCGTGTAAGTCGTGGTCGCCGTGGGCGTCACCGTGGTCGAGCCTGTCGCCGCAGCCGAAGTAAACGTTCCCGGGGTGATGCTAACGCTCGTAGCTCCGGTGGTCACCCAGCTCAAAGTGCTGCTAGTGCCCGAGTTGATGCCTGTCGGACTTGCCGTGAACGAAGTAATCGTGGGCTTGGCCAAAGTTGTCACGGTGACGCTTGCCGTGGCCGTGGTTGATCCTGCGCTATTGGTGGCCGTCAGCGTGTAAGTCGTGGTGGCTGTAGGCGTAACCGTGGTTGAGCCAGTTGCTGCCGCCGAGGTAAAGGTTCCGGGCGTGATGCTAATGCTCGTAGCTCCGGTGGTCACCCAGCTCAACGTGCTGCTAGCGCCCGAGTTGATGCTTGTCGGACTTGCCGTGAACGAAGTAATGGCAGGCTTGGCCAGCGCTGTCACGGTGACGGTTGCCGTAGCCGTGGTCGATCCCACGCCATTCGTGGCTGTAAGGGTGTAAGTCGTGGTCGCAGTGGTCGCTACAGTAGTCGAGCCAGTTGCTGCCGCCGAAGTAAACGTCCCCGGGGTGATGCTAACGCTCGCCGCTCCGGTGGTCACCCAGCTCAAAGTGCTGCTAGCGCCTGAGTTGACGCTCGTCGGAGTAGCCGTGAAGGATGTGATTGTAGGCTTCGCCGAGCTTGTTACCGTAACCGTCAGGGTAGCCGTCGTCGTACCGCCGCTATTGGTCGCGGTCAATGTATAAGTCGTGGTCGCGGTCGGTGCCACTGTGGTTGAGCCGCTCGTGGCCACCGAAGTAAAGCCACTTGGGCTGATGCTGATGCTGGTCGCTCCACCAGTTGCCCAGCTCAAGGTAGCGCTTGCACCCGAGCTGATGCTTGCGGGGCTGGCCTCAAATGAACCAATCGTTGGTCCGCCGCTCGGCTTAGACGCACTCACCAAACCCGCACAGCCTGTAAGCACCCACCCCGAAAGGAGCAGGACCATCACGGCGATAAATGCACTCGTGCTGAAAGATGAAGTTTCGCGCCGGCGCGCAAGTAAACCCTTGCCGGAATAAAATTTGGAGCGGCTGAAGCCAACGTTGCCCTTCGTCCTCATCACGATGAGAGTCTACAAACGACACCAGAGCCTTCATACTGGCCAGTAGAACAGAATTAGGACAGCGTTGATTTCTCCAACAGTTCTCTTCGCAACCTGTACCCTTAATTGCACTGCCATTTGCCCAGAAATTGCGCTAAAACTGCAGAAATCTCTGTTCGTCTGCTCCTGCGAAACATCGCCCCGCATGGGCCAGCAATGAGGTACCGAATCTGCAAAACACGGGAGCGGACTGTATCTGCCTAAGACACTATCCTGCGAACTAGTCTCCGTTCGTCAGCGCCAAGCTAGCTCTCCGAGTCCCAGAGAGAAATGCTCCTAGCTAGTCTTAGTAAGTTGAGTGCTGTGCTCCCCATGCCTGACCGGGATTTTTTGTACCAGCGGAAGTGAGAGAGAATTCACTCTGAAGGAGCGCTGGTATGCCGACAAGGAAATACAAACCGGAGCAGATTGTCACGCTGCTGCGGCAGATTGAAGTGGAAATAGCGAACGGAAAGACCACCCCACAGGCCTGCAAGGAAACGCAGATCACCGCGCAGACCTACTACCGCTGGCGGAAAGAATTCGGCGGGCTAAAACTGGACCAGGC